>NZ_CP175559.1:824086-1550672 GCF_047421495.1 Acidithiobacillus sp. M4-SHS-6
CCCTTTGGTGGCCACAATACCGTTTGTGGATACCAGAGCGCGGCACGATGCGGCATTCATCGCCGCAATGCGCAACGTGCTGCCTGACCTGCTCGACGAGATCGAGCGGCTGCGGGTGGCAGAGGAACAGCGCCATTCTCCGTTGTCCTGCACTCCTATGCGCGGGCCGGTGCGGAAGGCGGTGCCCTGATGGCAAAGGTGCTGCCCATCCGCGGCCACGGGGAATCTTGGTATCCGGCGAACACGCCGTATAATATGCGGAGGGTAGAATGTTCCTGACCCCCGACGATCTTCGCGCCCTAACCGGGTATAAGCAATGGCCAAAGCAGGTACAATGGTTGAGGCAGCACGGCTACCGGTTCGACTTGAACGCAGCCAATCGTCCGATCGTCCTGCAGGACGAAGTACAACGTCACCTGCTGGGTGTGGAGCGGGCCAAGCCGAAAGAACCCCATTTTGACAAACTGCATCGGACAGGATAATCAAGGCACAATGGGCCGCCCACGTAGCAAAAATCGTCATCTCCCTCCGCACCTGCACCAGAAAGGTGCGATGTATTACTTCGTCTCATCGGCTGACGGCAAGCGGGTATGGACCAAGCTCTCCACCAGTTATGCCGAGGCCTTGGCCATGTGGGCGCAACTGGAGGGAGCTGCCGCACAGGACAATACCGTTGGATCTGCCATCGACAGGTTCCTGGCGGAGATTTTACCCACTTACAGCGATAAGACGCGGAAGGAATGGCCGCGCATGGCGGGCCTCTTGCGTTCCGTGTTTGGCGAAATGCCGTTGGACGCCGTTCGTCCTCACCACATCGCCCGCTATCTCGATGAACGGCCGGCCAAAGTGGCGGCCAACCGCGAGATTGGCCTGCTGTCCACCATCTACAGCTATGCCATGCGCTGGGGATACTGCGACACGAATCCCTGCAGGGGTGTGCGGCGCAACAAGGAGAAGGCGCGCACCCGTTATATCACCGATGAAGAGTTCCTGGCCATTAAGGAAAAGGCTAACCCCCAATGGCGGTGCATTATGGATCTGGCCTATCTGACCGCCTTGCGTAAAAGCGATATTCTTCATCTGCGGCTGAGTGATATTCAGGACAACCTGCTGGTCGTGCGGACATCCAAGACCGGCAAGAAACAAGCCTTTGAGATTACGCCTGAACTCCGCGATGTTCTGAATCGCGCCAAGGGCCTGCGACGGCGGATTGGAAGCTTGTACCTGTTCTGCGCACAGGAAGGTCAGCCCTATAGCGAGAACGGTTCCCTGTGGGCCTGGAAACGCCTCTGCGCACGGGCCGGTGTGGAAGACGCCCACTTCCATGATATCCGCGCAAAATCGCTTACAGACGCGAATAGGGCGGCCGGGCGTGACTATGCCCAGGCGCTTGCGGGCCATGCTGACGGGTCGATGACCGAGGTCTATGTGCGCGCCAGAGAAACGCAGACCGTCAGGCCTCTCGCCGGAATTGTAGAAAGAAAGCGGGTTGTAGAAAAGGCCACCTCAAAAAAGTAGCCTAACCTGTTGATTGATTGGTCGGGGCGAGAGGATTCGAACCTCCGACATCCTGCTCCCAAAGCAGGCGCGCTACCAAGCTGCGCTACGCCCCGTCGCGGCAGAGAATAGCGGCTTGGAGGGTTGGGGTCAATCCAGACGGGACAGTTTCCGGCGCAGACGGTCCAGTTCGGTGCGGGCCAGGGCGATACCATCATTCAGTCGTTGCCGTTCCCGGTCACTCAGATCCTTGCCCTTTTGGACCAGTTCTTCACTGTAAATGGCGATGGTATCCAGTAACTCTTCCACCCGTTCGTTCATTCGTTCACGGGAAGCCACGACCCTGTCCCAGGCGCGGTTAGCCTGATGGCGGATTTGTTCACGGGTACGTTCTCCCGCCTGAGGGGCAAACAGTAGTGCTGTTACGGCACCTGCAGCAGCGCCTGCCAGCAGGGCAATACCCAAGGCACTGTAACCAAGACCACCATTACTTTCGTTGTCGTAATCCATCATAGTCAGACTCCTTCATCCATCAGGTGATGACAGTAGGGGCCTTGCGGCCCGTAAATTGCTCGATGCGGCTCAGATCCTTTCCCAAAGCAATCAGATCATGGAGAACCCGTTGTGGGTCCAGTTGCTGACGTGCAGTATCCCGCTCCAGATGCTCGTGGTAGATGCGGACTGTCGCGCCTTCGGTTCCGGTCCCGGATAAGCGGAATATCAGTCGGGCACCATCATTGAACAGCAGGCGTAGCCCCTGATGACTGCTGATACTGCCATCTATCGGGTCAGTATAGGCAAAATCATCGGCGGTTTGCACCACGCGCCCGGCCAGGGTTTGCCCCGCGAGTATGGGCAACTGGGCTCTCAGCGTCTTCATGATTTCCTCGCCAGCGCTGGCAGGTATGCTCTCATAATCATGACGCGTGTAGTAATGCCGCCCGAAATCCTGCCAATGCTGGATGACCATATCGGCCACGGATTTTCCGCAGGCAGCGATAATGGACAGCCAGGCCAGTACGGCCCAGAGACCGTCTTTTTCGCGGACATGATCGGAACCCGTGCCGAAACTTTCTTCGCCACAGAAAGTGATTTTACCGGCATCCAGTAGATTGCCAAAAAACTTCCAGCCCGTAGGCGTTTCATAGTGAGGGATACCCAGGCGTTGCGCCACCACATCTGCCGCCTGACTGGTGGGCATGGAGCGGGCTATGCCCTTCAAGCCGGCCTGATAGGCGGGAATGCGGGTGGCATTGGCCGCCAGCACGGCCAGGGAATCACTGGGAGTGACAAAAAAACGGCGTCCCAGAATCATGTTGCGATCGCCATCTCCGTCAGAGGCTGCGCCAAAGTCAGGCGCGTCTTCCGCAAAAAGCGCATCGGCAAGAGATTTGGCGTAGACCAGATTGGGGTCGGGATGGCCACCGCCAAAATCCGGCAAGGGGATGCCGTTGACGACGGTTCCCTGGGCAGCGCCCAGCTGATTTTCGAGGATTTCCGTGGCATAAGGACCGGTAATGGCATGCATGGCGTCAAAGCGCATGCGGAAATTACCAGCGAACAGACGACGCAGCGCGTCGAAATCAAAAATACGCGCCATGAGTGCCGCATAGTCTCTGACGGGATCGCAGACTTCAACCATCATGTCGCCGAGTTGAAAAGTGCCCTCATGATCAATATCGACATCGGCGGTATCCAGAATGCGATAGCTTTGGATGCTTTTGCTACCCGCCCAGATGGCGTCGGTTATTTTTTCGGGAGCGGGGCCGCCATTGCTGATATTGTACTTGATGCCGAAGTCGTGATCGGGACCTGCCGGATTATGAGAGGCGCTGAGGATGATGCCACCGTGGGCATGGTGGATGCGAATGACGGCGGAAACGGCCGGGGTGGAAAAAAGTCCGCCCCGACCCACCATGACCTTGCCCCAAGCGTTGGCAGCGGCCATCCGCAAGATGATCTGGATGGCTTCCCGGTTAAAATAGCGGCCGTCCCCACCCAGCACCAGGGTCTTGCCCGTGCGGTCAGGAATGGCATCAAATATGGACTGGACAAAGTTTTCGAGGTAATGGGGCTGCTGAAAAATGGTCACTTTCTTACGTAGTCCGGAAGTGCCCGGACGTTGATCGGGAAAAGCCTGCGTGGAAATGTTCAACACCGTCATGGCATACCTCAGGGTTCCAGTGCTAAGTCGATAATGGTGCTGGTGGCATCCGTGTGAATCCAGGCGGTATAGCCACCAATCTGCCAGGAACTGACCACAGCGCCATCCGTATTCCAGTTTGCAGTCACATGGCGGCGGAGGAGTTCCTGGGGATCCCGTTTTCTGGATTCAGATATGGCCTGTGGGGCATCCGAAGACCCATAAATCGAGCCAGATTCAAGGAGCAGGGTTTTTTTCATGGTTCTCAAATTATAGCAGGAGAAAAAAATCACAAGGCAAAGCCTTGGGTGCGCAAAAAATCTCGGCTGGGACTGGCACACTGCTGCATCAAGGCAAACCGCTGGGGATTATGGCGGGCACGGCGGGCCCAGACACTGGGTTGACTGAGGCCGGCTGCGGCGTAGACCTGTTCGGAAGGGAAAAAACAGGTACGCAGAAACTGTCGGAATACCTCGCGCAATACGGGGCTGATCATCTTTTTTTTCAGGGCGTTCATGGACTGGCTGCGCATCTGGATGGTGGTACGGGCAAAAGCCATGTGCCGCGCTTCTTCGCGCATGTGGACATGGGTAATGGCGAGGATTGCGGGGGGGAGATCCTTCTGGGCAAAAATCAGGCGATTCATCCGATCGGGCACGTCTTCGCCAATCAGGATGGTAGCCCAAAAAGCCGCAGAACCCTCCGGGGCGTAGCGGGCAAAAAGGCGTGCCAATGGCGGGCGCTCGCTGAGGGGGGTCATGAAAGGCAGGTGAGAGCGTTGCTGAAGTTCCAGAAACATGAGGCTATGCCCCACTTCTTCGCGCAATTCATGCAGTTGATAATGATATCCTTGGGGGTCGCGGTACATTTCCTGCAGCGAATTGGCGCTCAGGCGCTGAATGAACAGGGCTTCCAGCCAGAGGCCCAATTCACAGAACGATACGAACTCGACCTGGGACAGGCGGATGCGCTCTTCGACACTCAATTGCGCATATTCGGGTAAACCATACAGTGAAACCAGGGCATCGGGGAGCCATGCCTGTTCTTGTGACAGACTTTCCCAGGGCACGGTGCTGACCGGATCCCGGTATTGGCTGCTATGGGCAGACAAACGCTTGACCAACGCGTCATGGTGACGCTGGATGCGGGCCTGTACGGGAAGATTGGACGCAAAAGTCATGCGCTATTGTGCCATGGTCTAGGAGACCCTCCAAGCTTTCAGAGGGCTGAGCCCCTGGGCCTGACGCAGGGAAGACAGCGCAGCGGCGACCGAATAGCGTGCTTGCCAACCCAGCACTTGCTGTGCACGGCGGGTATCCACAATGAGCGGATTTTCCAGTGCCTGCAACCAGCCCGGATCTCCCAGGGTCCGACTGAAGGGCCGCAGGCTACGGTGTAGCCGATGTAACTGTCGAGGGCTGAAAGGTAATTGCCAGCGTCGCGGAATGCTGGACCAGGGAATGGGATCCGGGGCGGCAATATTGAATATTCCTCCTTGAGGTTGATTCAGGGCGGCTAAAAGCGCACTGGCCGCATCTTCTTCGTGCAGGCACTGGATGGGTAAATCCGGATGCTGCATGCGCAGGGCGAAAGGACTGGTGGCTATGGCATTGACCAGCTTTTGACCATGGGGACCGATGATGGCATGCAGCCGCAGCCGGGTGACCATTGTGCCGGGCTCACGAGCACAAAAATCGCTAAGCCAGGATTCCAGCGCGGCCTTGTCTTCGCTGTAGGCAAAACCGGGTACTGGCCGGCAGGGCCAGCTTTCCTCTATCGGCACGGGATTGTCGGGCCAGGCCCCATAGGCGGCGATGCTGCTGGTGTAAATGATGTGCTCTACGCCTGCCTTGGCAGCCGCTTGAAAAAGATGCTGACTCCCGTAAATATTGATGTCCTGCATTTCCTTGCGCCAGCGTGCCTGAGGACCCAGGCGTGGACTGAGTACCATAAAAGCCAGATGAATGAGGCAATCCACTGCCGATAAGTGCTTTCCCAGTTGCGGATCACGAATATCCATGGACAGGTAGCGCATCTTGTTGGAGCTGAAGGCGGGTGCCCGGATGTCAAGCGCTAGAACCTGCTCTATGTCGGGACGCTGCAGGAGCTTCGGGAGCAGTGCCGCAGCCGTATGTCCTGCCGCACCGGTGACCATGATGCGCATCAGCGCGATTCCGGAGAACTCAGGGCGGGAATGACTGCTTCGGCCAGAAGCTGCAGGGAACGTCGGGTGACGGCGCTGGGCACCATCCCTGCACCGACGGCAAGGATCAGCCGATCGACTCCGGCGCGGGCATAGCGGGACAGTTTTTGACGACAGGTGTCAGGATCACCGACCACGACCATCCCCATGCTTTCCAGAAGACGTAAATTCAGACCACGCCGGAGCAATGGTTCCAGAAATCCCAGGCGATGGTAGTACTCATAACTTTCCCGCAGTTGCGCCAGCACCGGTCGGGTCTGATCCAGCAAGCGTTGATAGTACCAGGTAAATCTTTCCGCGAGTCGTCTGGCCTCGGCGGCATCTTCCAGACAAAGGCAACCAATGGTCATGGCAAAAGCATTATTCTGTCCGGCCTGAAGAGGCCTTTGACCATGTTGCTGCTGCCAGCTTTTTTTGTAGGCGCGCAAATCCTGTTGGATCATGAACCAGGGTTTGAAAGGGCCGGAGAGCACGCCTATGCCCTCTTGGGCCGCCCATTGGAAAGTGGCGGGACTGACTGCCGCCGTCCACAGGGGTGGGTGGGGATTCTGGATAGGTTTGGGTAGGATGTCGAGATCTTCAAACTGATAGAGTTTGCCTGAGTGGCTGAAAGCGGACCCGCCGGCTTGGCGAAGGATCTGTAAGCCTTCCTGCATATGTTGGCGACTGTCCGCCATCCGGCTGCCAAAAAGCTGATATTCCTTGGGCGAAAAACCGCGGCCAACGCCCAGCTCCAGGCGTCCCTGGCTGAGAATATCCAGGGTGGCCACCCGCTCGGCAACGCGGACAATATGATTATAGGGAAGGACCACCACCGCATGTCCCAAACGCAGGTGTTGGGTGCGCTGGCTGGCCGCCGCCAGAAAGACTTCGGGGGCACTGGAGTGGGAATATTCCCGCATGAAATGATGCTCTACCAGCCAGGCGCCATGAAAGCCCAGGGCATCAGCGAGGCTGAGTTCGTCCAGGGTTTCATGGTAAACTTGGGCTTCGCTGCGCCCCAGCTGCGCGGGAACTGCCAGTTCGTAAAAAAGATCAATTTTCACTGTTAAGGAGCCTCCGTGACCCCGATTGCATCTACGCCACGCCAAATTGCCGAACGCTTGCAGATTGCCATTCTCACCGCAGAGCAAATGCGCTTGCACTGGGAGGATGAAAGCACAGGCACCCATTATATGGAAGTTGTCATGCCCTTGGAATGGCAGGAAAGCCCGGAAGGCGATTATCTGCTCTGCAAGGTGCTGGCAGAAAATCTGGAGGTGCGGGTGCGGGTCGATCTGATTCAGAATCTCCCGACTCCAGTGAAGTGAGTGAATCGGGCAATGGGTGCCTTAGTGTCCCAAGTCCTTGGAATTTTCCGGAAATTCGAGTGATTGCGGGAAGATTTTTTCCCGGTAATAAGCCAGTTCATCAATGGATTCGCGGATATCTGCGAGTGCTTCGTGTTTTTCCGCCTTGGGGAATTTGGGAAAACCGGGATACCAGCGGGATGCCAATTCCTTGAGGGTGCTGACATCAATCATGCGATAGTGAAAAAAGCGTTCCAGCCGGGGCATGAGTCGCGCCAGAAAACGCCGGTCCTGACAAACGCTGTTGCCACAGATGGGAGAAGTGCCTGCGCTGACATGGGCATGGAGAAAATCCAAGGTCTGGGTTTCCACGGCCTGCGTATCCAGCCGGCTTTCCCGTACACGTTGAATGAGTCCCGATTGGCCATGGGTACGCTGATTCCAGTCGTCCATCCGGTTCAGCACGGCATCGGGGTGATGCACCGCTAATACCGGTCCTTCACAAATGATGCGGAGCTGATTGTCCGTGACAATGCTGGCGATTTCCAGAATTTCATCCTGCTCGGGGTGCAGGCCGGTCATTTCCAGATCCACCCAGACCAGACGCTGGTTTTTGGGGTCCATACGACATCCTTGTTGATTAAACAACATAAGTATACCATAGGACCCATCGCAAAAAAAAAGACGGATCAAAGATCCGTCTAATAGCCGCAAAACAACCGCTACAAAATCGTTTCATACCTAAAGCACTGCGGCCTTCGGGCCGACGGTGCATGTGATCTGATGCGCTCCCTATGGAGGTTTGGGTCCTCATACTCTCCCTATGGGACAAATATTAAGGCCAATTTGTTTCTGGAATATTTCCGCAAAATCTTCCAGGGCTGATTTTTTCGGGAGATCAGATCAGCCATTTTCTGCGATCATAAAAAAAGACGGATCAAAGATCCGTCTAATAGCCGCAAAACAACCGCTGCAAACTCTTGAAAGCAATGCCCGGTGATGTTTTTGTCTATCCTGGCCTGCCGAAAAACGCGCTCCACTCACTCTTTGGGTTTGGGTACCGCTGCTACCTATGGTGTTATAATGAATGATCATTATTTCGGGAATGTTTCCTGACGAAATCCATTGTGTCAGAGCTAAGTGCAGACGAGGCAGATTATGGCGGTCGTACTGATAGTAGATGATGATCAAAGGCTTGCAGAGATGTTACGGGAATATCTCGAGTCTCAGGGGCTGGCGGTTTTGCTGGCGGCCAATGGTCAGCAGATGCGCCAGCAACTGGCTGCAGGACCGGTGGATGTGATGGTGCTGGACTGGATGTTGCCCGGTCAGGATGGCATCAGCCTCGCCAAGGAACTGCGTCATAAAGAAGGGGGGCCACCTATTCTCATGCTCTCCGCCCGCGGCGAAGATGACGAGCGCATTCACGGTCTGGAGAGTGGCGTCGATGATTATCTGGCCAAGCCTTTTAATGCGCGGGAATTGCTGGCCCGCCTCCGTGTCTTGTTGCGCCGCAGCGGCAAGGACGAGGGTGCTGATAAGGTGCAGTTCGGTGACTTTCGCTTGCAGATATCGGAACGCCGTTTGTATCGGGGGGATGCCGAAGTAGACATCAATCCGGCAGAAATGGATCTGCTCCTGGTGTTTGCCCAACGGCCCAAGCGCATTTTGAGTCGGGATTTGTTGTTGCAGTTGCTGGGTGGTGAGGAAGATGGGCGTTTCGATCGGAGCATCGACGTGCGAGTCACCCGCTTGCGCAAGATTCTCGAGGAAAATCCCCGTCAGCCCCGCTTCTTGCAGACGGAACGCGGGATGGGTTACCGTTTTGTACCAGGTCCATGATGTTTCGGCGCGGACGTAATTTGTTTGCGCAAACCGCCTGGACGTTGGGTCCAGGTATTGTGGTCTTACAGATTCTCACTCTGGTGATTATTGTGTTGACCGTGCTTTATCCACTGGCCGAACGCTCTGCCGAAGACCTGGCCGGACTGATTGTGATCAGCGCCCAAACGTATCAGGAGTTGCCGCCCGCCGAGCGGCCTGCCTTTCTGAAAAGGCTGCAGGCGGATAATGGAGTGGAAATTTCTGCGCAACTGGACCGATCCATACAGCATACCCACGGTCATATATACGGTTGGCTTTTAAGCCAGGCATTGAGTAAGCGTCTGGGGAAACCGGTTCCCGTCGATGTGCTGGGAGGGAGAGTACGAACTTTCTGGGTACCGGTGAACATTTCCGGACAAACCGTCTGGGTACATTTCGATCGGGGGCGTCTGGCTTCCTCCTTCCCCATTGCCATGATATTTGTTCTGGCTTTTTCGACCCTGGCGCTGGTGGTTTTGACCATGATTCTGGTGCGCCGGGTATTAAGGCCTTTGGGTGTCATCTCCCAGGCGTTGAGAGGTTCGCTCAAGGCTCCCTTGCCGACCTTGCCACCTGGAGGAGCCTATGAGTTCCAGCAAATTCTCGACATATTTGCGGAGTTGCGGACTCGTCTGCAGGCCATGATCAACCATCAATCCCTGTTGCTGACCGGCATTTCCCACGATTTACGCTCGCCTCTGGCACGGTTGCGTATGGCCTGGGAGTTGCTTCCGGAAAATACCTCAGCACGGATAAAGGAAGGCATGTTGCAGGATATAGAGCGTATGGATGCGCTGCTCGCACAATCCCTGGATTTGGGCCGTAGCATGGTGGCCAAGGTGGCGGATTTTGATTTGATGGTGTTGATGGCGGAAGTGGGCGCTGAATTTGAACGAGCGGGGGGGCACTGGCATGCACAATTGCCGCGCCGTTATCCTTTTCGAGGAGATCGTGAAGCACTGCGCCGCTTGTTCTCCAACCTGCTGGATAACGCCATGCGCTATGGAGGCGGAGTCGTGCATGTGGAATTCAGAAAAATGGCGAATCAGGCGCTGATTCGCCTCTGCGATCAGGGTCCGGGGATTCCGGAAAACGACATGGAGAAGGTCTTTGAACCCTTTATTCGCCTGGATGACGCCAGGGGCCACGGCGAGGGAAGTGGTCTGGGCCTGGCCATCGCCAGACAACTGGCAGAAGCTCAGGGGATGCGGCTGCGCTTGCTGAATGGGGCCAGTGGTGGCTTGTGTGTCGAATTGTCCTGGCCCGTGTGAGGGTGTGAAAACTTGGATATTGCTGTTTCAGGTATAACCGAGTTCCGCACTGCTGATCTGATGTTCCCAAAGCGTCTTACCTTCAGTCGACTTGCAACTCAGCAACAGGCGGCGATCCGGGCCTTTGCCAAGAAATGCAATGCTGCAGTAGTTGCGCGCCTCTACCAGCGTGCCGGGAACCCGATGGGGATTGGCGTCACCCCTAGCAGGACTGGAGTTGAGGGGAGAGCTGGTGAGTTCCCAAAGGGGATAATCATGCTTGCCGGAATAGCGGGGACGGGGCCTGCGCATCAATTCGCTGATATGGCGATCTCCCGAAAGGAACAGGAGCCCTTTAATGGAGTTGTTCTGTAGCCAATCCATGAAATCCTGGCGTTCTTGCGGATACAGATTCCATCCTTCGTAGGCGTCATCGTCATTGAAAAGTTGGCCACCCGCCGCGATGATTTTGAAATGCGCCCGTGAACTGAGCAGGGCGTTTTTGAGCCAATCCACTTGTGCCTTGCCAAACATCTGCTTGCCCCGAGAGAGAGGCGCAGCATCGGCATCACGATACCACCGATCATCCAGCAGGAAAAAGTCGGCATCGTTGAGGGTGCATTGGGTAAATACCCCGGGTGTTCCTGGCAGGCCATAGGCTGGATTGGCCCAGTAGCGCTGGAAAAGACGTAAAGCGCTTTCTTTCAGGACGAAACTGCCGTCACTGTCGTTCGCGCCGTAATCATGATCGTCCCAAATAGCGACCTGGCGGGTTGATTGCAGAAATTTCTGCAGCGGAGGAAAAGCGCGATCTGTCCAGTAGCGCATCGCCATGCCCCGAGGACTTTGTATGTCTGCTTCCCGGAAATACAGATTATCCCCTAGCCAGATCATCATATCTGCAGCTTCGGCTGTCATGGGATCATAGATCTCGTAACCTCCTCCATAAGCCTTACCCGGGCGGTCATATTGCGGATCATTAATATATGCACAGGAGCCGGTAAGAACTTTAAAATCCGGAGCAGGATGACGCCATTGCCAGATATCCGGAGTTCGTACCAGCAGATTTTGTGCGTCTGCAACTCTTCCGTCCAAGTGGATTTCAGTGTGGTAAGTTGTTCCGGGAACAAGATTTTCCAAGGTGATCAGAGCGGTATAAAAATCTTTGGCGCTGGTCACTGATAGGGCACTAAATTCTCGTAATCGGGGTTGATTTTCTGGCCAGTAAGCCACCTTGACCTCGGCGGGTCCCAGCGTCTGTAACCAGATACTGGCAGAGCGTTGCGCCGGGTATCCGTCCATGGGACCTGCATGTAATTGCGTGGCGCGGGCCGGGGTAGGCATGGCGAAAACACTCATGGGCCAAATGATGCCAAGTCCTAGACCAAGACCTGCACCAAAGCCCGTATGGGCCAAAAAATTTCTGCGCGTAATGGGCATTATCCAGAATCCTTTATTCGCTTTGATTATTGAGCTTGAACTCAACCCAGATACTTAAATCAAAATTCTTGTCCTTCAGGCCAGCAGGAACCCTTGGTAAACTGGCGTCATGCAAGGCGGTAATGGCGGCTGTATCGAAAGCGTCCATGCTGCCTTTTTGCAGGATCTTGATGGCACTGATCTGGCCATCATGCAGACTGAAGTGCAGCAGAACCCGCCCATTCTCCCCCAGCATTTTTGCCGATTCCGGAAACTTTACAGCGGCTTGGATGGCGCCTTTTACTTGCGCCAGATAATCCTCGCGCACAGCCGGGCTGACTGGTGCCGGATTCGGAGGCGGTGGTGGAGTAACGACTGCTTTTGGTGCCGGAGCCTGCACCGGGCTGATCATGGGGCTCGGAGGTACAGGGAGTTTTTCTGCCGCCTTGATCACTGGGTGGGGGGCTGGTCGTGGGGTAGGGCGCGGCAATGGCCTGGGGGCGGGCTTGGATTGGGGATGCACCTGGGGTTTGGGAAGTGGGGGTAGAGGCTTGGCTGGAACGGGTGGAACCAGACTGATGGTAACCGGGGCTTGTACCGCTGCCGGAGGCGGCATCTGCTCTGTGTTTCGCCATATGATCAAGGCAACAACAGTCACTTCGATAATCGCTGCAAGCAAGAGCGCCTTGTACTGACCATGAGCCGTTGGTGCTTTGACCAGTTCACCGAGCGGACGCAGATCTGTTGACATCATGACACCGGCTTGGCGGCCAGGCCAATGGCGGTAACACCCGCATGGCGGCAGGCATCCATCACTTTAACCAGGGCCTGTATGTCCGCGCCCTTATCTGCGGCTATGGTGACCTGGGTTTCCGAGGGGTTGCCTTGACGTAATTGTGCTTCCAACTCCGCCAGGCTGATGGTTTTATCCTGGAACTCCAGACTGCCATCGGCATGCAGGGTCAATATGACGTTCGGTTTAGGTAGTTCCTGGGAAGAGCTAGACCCCGGAAGATGGGTGGGCAGTCCTTGGCTGGGAATCATATGTACCGTGATCATGATAAAGAAAATCAACAAAAATAGCATGATATCGATCATGGGAATGATTTCGACACGCCCCTTTTTCATTTCCAGGTATTGCATGGCTCAAGCCTCTTTCGCCGCGTACATGGCGGGTTGCACTTCACTGCTGGACAGGGCATGACTATGGTCCAATCCTGATAAACGGTTGATGAGCATGCTGCGTAGAGTTTCCATTTGATGAACGACAAAGCGCATCTGGTTTTGCAGTCCGTTAAAACTGACCAGGCCGATGATGGCGATAACCAGACCTGCAGCAGTGGCCATTAATGCTTCAGCGACACTGCCGGTGATGGCAGTGGGGTTGTTGGCGACATTATTCAGTATCTGAAAAGCATGAAACATGCCGATGATGGTTCCCAGCAAACCCAGGAGCGGCGCCAAGGTGACCGTGGTATCCAGTAGCCACAGGCGCTTATCCAGCAACGGAACCTGACGCATGACGGCTTCCTGCAGGATTTCCGAAAGCTGTGCGCTGTCCTTGATATTCGGAAAGCGGATAGGGACCTGGAGGAGGGCGCGGAAAGGAAATTCCGCCGATTCTGCCAGGGGACGCAGATTATATTCTTTGATATCAGGAAGTTGTTCCAGAGCAAGAGCGGTTTTTTCTCCAAGACGACTCATGCGGTTTAAAAACAGAAAACGCTCAATGCTGACCCATAATACAATCAGCAACAGCAAAGGCATGATGTAGAGGATGCCGCCGGATTTGGCGGTGATACTGGCAATCATTGAAAAGTCCATGTGTATATCTCTCGTAAATGAATCTCTCTGGATATTTCCAGAGAGATGAGTTCAGATGACGTTTGTTTAAAAAGTGGCTTGAATGGTTGCGTAAACGTTGGTGGGCAGGTTGAGCTTCAGGTTAGGATTGCTGCTGCTGCCGGTGTAACTCTGCACAAATCTACGATCAAACAGATTGTTCAGATTCAGGCTGGCCGTGACATTTTTGAAACCCAGGACTTGTCCGAGGGGGGCATTTCTGAATGTGTAACGTAAAGAGGCATCCGCGAAGAAACGACTCCCCAAGGGCAGAAATTTTCCGCCCAGATTATAGTAGGACTGCCCCATTTCATGGAGTGATATTGTCGCCCGCAGGCCGTGATAACGGGCGATCATACCCAGTGCTTCAGTGTGGTGGGGGGCATAAGGGAATGGTTGGTGAGAGGATGTCAAACGGGCATCCAGAATTCCGAGGTTGGCATAGGCGCTGAAAATATTGTTGAGGACCACGTTATTTTGCCAGGAAATCCCCTGATTGATGGCGGTGCCGGCATTGGCAAGAACTGTCTGATTCAGTGAACCTACCAGGATGGTAGTACTCAAAATATAATTCTGGAAATCCACGCGGAAAGCCTGGAGGCTGGAGCTCCATGGACCGACATTCCAATGGGTGCCGACGCTATAGGTGCTAGCCTTTTGCGGCTTGAGTTCAGCATTGTAGGTGCCCGTGTAAAACTGGTTATATCCCGGTGGGTTGGTGTTTTGGGTAAAGTTGGCAAAGGCATGCCAGTGCTCGTTGATGCGCAAATTGGCGCCGACGGAAGGTAGTACAGAGCCGAAATTGACATTGAATTGCCCGGATTTGTTCTGGGCAAGCGCCACGGTATTTTTAAAATCCCGTGTGACGTAGAGATATTTGAAACCTGCGGAGAGCGTCAAATCATTGACAGGTTTCACGGTGAGATTGACATATGGCTGGTAGGTGTTGGTAACTACGGGTTCACTATAAGAGGAACCGAGATAGACGTTGCTGGCACTCAAATATCTGGAGTCATGCAAGGTGTTGTTGTGGTTGAACCAGAATCCCAGTTCCGTGCTGACCGGACCTATTGGATACACGATTTTTGCGAGGTTGCCCCAACGATGGGTGTTATTGACGCTATTTCTCAGTAAAACCCCATTTCGTGCAGGTGAAAACCTGCCAATGGTACCTGAGGGGGTCAGCAAAGTTTGAGTGTAGGTGGTTGCACTGGCACTGAAACCATCTCCGTAATAATAGTACAATTGATCAGAAAACTTGACCCTGCCGATCGCGCTTTCATATTTGGCATAACCCAGCCAGTTCAGATATTGATTGTAGTTGTATCCCGTATAGTTGTAATTGGCTTTGCCGTCTGGTAGCAAAGGATTGCTGGTGTAGCTATTGTAATCCTGACCATATTGGGCAATTTGTGCTGCTGTAGCACCATTGTAATAGTTGAAACGCTGATTATTTTGGGAAAAAAACAGGGTTAGGGCGCCTGGACCAATTTGCGTGACTGATTTGAATAAAAACTGGTTCTGCAAGGCACCATTGTTTTGAAAGTAGCCGTCCCGTTGGATTTTGTTGACGTATAACCAGGCAGAGGTGGGCGCGAAATTTTTGGCAAAAAGCCCGGTGTTGATGAGACCACCGACATTGTATTTGCCGAAGGATCCGGCGCCGACAATCGGCCTCACAAAGGGAAAGGGAGAAGGCTTCAGGCTGAAGGTTTCTACGGAGCCACCAAAAGCTGAAAGTCCGGGAATCGCAGCAGATTCAGCACCGGGATAATATGTGGTACCGGCAACCAGTACTGAAGGAATGAACTCATTGGTATAATAGGTATAACTGTCATTGTCATTCAGCGGTATACCGTCCAGGGTAAAATTGATGAGAGATTTGCCGAAACCATTGATGTAAACGTCATCTCCATCCATGCTGTCACCGCTGCTGACTACCATGGCATTGGGCATGTTGTTCAGTACCTGAGTGTAGGAGTCGGTGGGGGCCAGCATTTCAAATTGGCCGCGCGTAATCAGGGTTTCCTGGTTGGTGGCGTTCTTGTTGAACTTCTGGATGCGCTGAATGTCACTTTTGGGGGTTCCTCCCGTATTGACGTTAGGGGCGCTACCGAAAAAATTGTCACTGGTAGAGGCAGTACCGGTCACTGTCCCCAGGGATTGATCAGCGGCCTCAGCGATGACACTGTTCAGGCCTACCGTGGTACCAATAATGGCAAGATATAGGATTTTTCGATGCAGAATGATCATGAAAGTAGCTCCCTTCCGTTGGTGATTACTTTAAAATCCAAACAATAATCATTCCCCACCTGCTAAGATGGGGAAGACGATTTACGGTGTTTGTACGGTAGTAGCGGATCGACGCTCAGTTATTTTGTAATGTGAACCTAATATACAAAGCGAATGTGACAGTATGATGACGGTTCTATGAACCTTTTGTGACAGTTTCAGGGGTTAGCGGGGCAAACTCTATTCAGTCCGGTCGTGCAGCCCTTTCTCGCAGCTCTTGATGGTCGTGGGACATATGGCTATAATGTTATAGCTATTTGCCGGGATGGCGGAACTGGTAGACGCGCCGGACTCAAAATCCGGTGGTGGTGACATCGTGTCGGTTCGAGTCCGACTCTCGGTACCAATTGAAGGAAAAATGCCCGGTCCAGCCGGGCTTTTCTGTATGTGGCTGGTTTGGCCGTATGGAGGAGCAAATTCATGGTAAATCAAAAACGTCTTTCCCTGGTGGCTCTGGCGGCAGTTGTAGCGACCTTGCCCCTCAGTGGTTGTGTGGCACTGGTCGGTGCCGGCGCTGGCGGTGGAGCGGTGGCTTATGTGCAAAATGGGGGGGTTGCCAATTTTTATGCTTATTACCCCGCTTCCATGAATCGGGTGAGCGCTGCCTCCCAGGCGGCATTTGCCGACATGGGTATACGCTACAATGGTGAAATACGTAAAAGTCCTTCAAAATACGTGCTGGAAGGGAGTACTGCAGAAGGAGATACGGTCCGGGTGACCCTGACTTACATGGCTACAGATGTTACCAAGGCCAATATTCGCATCGGTACTTTTGGTAATAAGCCCCAGTCCTTGCAGTTCCAGAAGCTGCTTTCCCAGCATTTGGGTCTGGCTGCCAGCGCGACAGCTCCCCAGAGCGTCCCTTCGGCTCGGGTCAATACATCTGCTGTGGCAACTCCTCCTCAGCAGCCTGCCCAGGAGACCATCCCTCTGCGCTAGGTTTTGCCAAGCAGGCTTTTTGTCACAAAAGTGTCATAAAAAGTTCATAAAATCGTCACAATTGGGGTGTAGCCTATCGTAAGGTCCAGACTAGAAAGGAGACCACGATGGCAACACCGCAACACGTTTCAACCCAAAACGATGTGGCAGAGGCCCTGAACTCTGTCAATTTCAGTCCGTTTCACCTCAAGGCCATGTTTGCGTCCGCCATGGGCTTTTTTACTTCCGCCTACGATCTTTTCATCATTGGTACCGCGCTGGTGCTCATCAAGAGCGAATGGCACCTGAGCGCTGCCGAAGTGGGATTGATCGGCTCCATTTCCTTGATTGCCACCTTTGTGGGCGCCTATGTATTTGGCACCCTGGCCGATCGCTTGGGGCGTAAGGCCATTTACGGCGTCGAAGCGCTATTGATGACCATTGGGGCTCTGCTGTCGGCTTTTTCACCGGATGTCACGGTACTGTTGATTGCCCGCGTCATTATGGGGCTGGGAATCGGGGGAGATTATCCCCTGTCTGCGGTATTGATGAGTGAGTATGCCAATGTCAAGTCCCGTGGGCGGATGGTGAGTCTGGTGTTTTCTGCCCAGGCCATCGGTCTGGTGACAGGCCCAATCGTAGCATTGACCTTGCTGGCGGCGGGTGTGAATCATGATCTGGCTTGGCGCTTGATGTTGGGACTGGGGGCTTTACCGGCCGCAGCCGTCATATACATTCGCAGAACGCTCCCCGAATCCCCGCGCTGGTTGGCCCGTGTCAAGGGGGACGCGGCGGGGGCCATCAAGCAATTGGCCTCATTCAGTCTGGGGACAGCGACGGCCACGGTGCAAGACAAGCTGGTGAAGCAGCCCTTGAGCCGCTACTGGTTGACCCTGCTTGGTACGGCGGGAGGCTGGTTCATGTTTGACTATGCCTATTACGGGAACACGATTTCGACGCCCATGATCATGAGACACATCGCCCCCCATGCGGATGTGGTGACCAGTACCGCCCTGAGCCTGATGGTGTTTGCCATTGCCGCCGTCCCTGGCTATTTTCTTGCGGCTTTCACGATTGATCGGGTGGGACACAAGACCCTGCAGATGCTGGGCTTTTTCTTGATGGGCCTGATGTTTCTGTTGATCGGGGCATTTCCGGTGCTCACCCAGTCCATTGGGGTTTTCCTGGTACTGTATGGTGTTTCCTATTTTTTCGCGGAATATGGCCCCAACACCACGACCTTCGTTCTGGCTGCCGAGCTGTTTCCGGTGAATCTGCGCACTACGGGGCATGGTTTATCTGCGGGAACGGCAAAAGTGGGGGCTTTTCTGGGTGCCCTGATTTTCCCGATCTTGCTGCAGGATTATGGTTTGCATGGCACCTTGATGATCACCTTCTTTTTCTCTTTGGCGGGACTATTGCTCACGGCTTTCTGTCTCAAGGAGCCTTCGGGGAAATCCCTGGAGGAGGCCAGCGGGGAAGATACGGTTGTGCCTTTGCGCAGCAACAGGTCGGCCGGAATGACACCTACCTAAAGACTTTCTGAAGATGATTTTGGCAGGCATGAGTGCCTGCCATTTTTTCGGTGAAATATAGTGGCTTTTGGGGGATAACTTTAACGTAAAAATTATCAGGAGCGAATATGTTCTATACCCTTATCGGTGGGGTTGTGCATCATGCCTTGCATTTGAGCGATGCCATGTTATTGATGACGGCTGTCAGAGCCGAGGCGATTCATCCTGTTTCCGGATCCAGAATTCTGGTGTTGGCCCCCGGGCCTTCACCGGATAAGCTGACGCTGCGTTTGCAGCGCTCAGGTGCATATGTAAAAGTCCTTTCGGCACAGGCAATGGATGCTGCTAGCACCATCAAAGGCTGGCATCCCGCATTGCTGATCATCAAGGACTGGTCACCAGGAATGACTCCTTGGTTAACCGAATTGCTGACATTTCCAGGCTGTATGCGCTTGTCCATACTGGCCATGGGCGAGGACGATGAGGAACATGCCATGTCCGCACTGGATGCGGGTGCCAGCGCCTATCTGGTTGGTACGGTTGCAGAATCCATTTTCCTGGCACAAGTCGGTGCCTTGTTAAAAAATGCCCAGCACTGGGAATCTACGGAAATCAGGCAAGAGCCGCACATCTGGATCAATCCCGGTAGTAGTCGGGTATGGCTGAATGGCTCCGAAATTCGTCTCAGTCGGCGTTTATTCCGGTTTTTGCATTATCTGGCCCTGCATCCGGATCGCACCTTCACGCCGCTGGAAATAGCCAATGTGCTGAGCGACGGACAAAAATTCATTCAGGAAAATTCCATCGCTGCCCAGGTCCATAGATTGCGTAAGATCATGGATGAAGCAGGTGCCGGAGAATGGCTGGAAACCGTGCATGGTTTTGGGTATCGCTTAAAATTGCCGGAAAAAAAATTGATTTGATGTGAATTTGTCATAAAAGGTTCATAAAACTGTCACATTGATTTGTTAAGGTAGCACCTTCATTGTTACAAGGTGCTTGCTGATGAATCTGACCTATCTCATTCACCTCGCCAATTATTCGGACGGGGTTATATATCTTCTGGGCCTGATGCTGCTGGTGGAACTGGCGGTCATGGTGGATCGCTTCTGGTATTTGCGGCGCACGATTCTGCGCGGCTTGGTGTTTGTCCAGGAACTGGGGCGTCACGGTCGCCTGGACCGGGAAACCCTGAGCACCCTGGCTGAGGATGCCGGAGATTTACCCGAGGCCGCCCTGTTACGTACCGCCGCTGCCCATAGTGGTCAGGTCAAGGGCGAAGCCCTGGCCAGTCGTCTGGAAGAAAGCGTGCTGGTCATTGCCCCGAAGCTCGACCGGCGCCTGTGGCTGCTGGATACCATTATTACTTTAGCCCCGCTGCTGGGCTTGTTCGGCACCATCATCGGCATGTTCCATGCCTTTTCGGTACTGGCACAACCGGGCCATGCGCCCATGCAGGTGACCGGCGGTGTGGCCGATGCCCTGGTGTCCACGGCTTCCGGCCTGTTCATCGCCATGCTCGGCCTGCTGACCTTCAATGCCTTCAACAATCAGGTGCGCATGATCCTGCTGCAACTGGACTCCGTCAAAACCATGCTCATCAACCGCATGGATGGTCAACCGGTGGTGACTTTTGACAGCGAAGGCCATCCCAACGCGGAAGCCGTGCCGGTGGCGAGGGCGGGATAATGGAAAGACGCTATTTCGAGCAGAAAAAGGGGCGGATCGAAATCATCCCGATGATCGACATCATGCTCTTCCTGCTGGTGTTTTTCATCATGATTACCCTGCAGATGATTCCCGATAGGGGCTTGAACCTGCAATTGCCCACTTCCAGCGAAGCCCAGAGTCTGCCGCGCCCACATTTCACCATCAATATCCAGAAAGATGGTTCCGTGAATGTGAAGGGGCATCACTATGATCTGGATGCCCTGCAAAAAATGCTCGCCAGTGATGGGGATCCGGGTAAAACCCAGATCACCATCGCCGCCGACAAGGGCGTGCCCTTTCAGGATTTCATCCATGTCATGGACCGCTGCCAGAAGGCGGGAGTCAGTGATATTGGCATCGCCGCGAAAGCTTCCTGATTCATTCATTGTAACTTTAATCACCAAGGGAATATAAAAATGTATCGTAAAACATATGACCGACCATTAACCATAGCCCTGGCCGCCACCGGCCTTTTGGGCGTGATGCCACTGGCGCATGCCAGTGTTTCCGCCCCAACGCGTAGCACGCGGGCGCGTCACCATGAGCATCATGGTGCCATTGCGGTAGGTGAGGTTTCCAGCAATGTGGTGACCCAATCGGCTTATGCAGAGCCCACGCCATTGTTGCCAAAGCAAAAACATATTTTCAAATCGGGTATTTCTTCAAAAGTTCTGGGACGGAAAGAAATTGAAGCGGCAGGTCCGGCGGCAGGTGGCGCCCAGATGCTCAATTTTGCTCCTGGGGTAAGCACGCTGGCCAGCTATGGCACGGGGGCCGCCAAGGCGCAGATCAGTATCGATGGCATCAAACAAGGCTGGGGTAATCCCAAGGGGTCCGAGGCGGCACATAGTATCGCCATCTCCTTTGATGGCATCCCCATGAACAATCCGGCTACGGGTCTTTGGCAATCGCCCCAGATCAATCAGCCCTCCATCATTCAGGGTATCCATGTGACCTACGGTCCCGGTAATCCGGAAACCAGATGGTACAACAATATTGGCGGCGGCATTGATTTCGTGCCGATCCAGCCTACCCATAAACCCGGCGCCAGCATTGGCATGAGCTATGGCAGCGACAGCTTCAAGAATATTCACTTCGACCTGCGTACGGGGAGTTTTGATGGTTTCTCTGCGGTTCTGGCCGGCGGTGTCAGCAGTGGTAACAGTTTCATCGGCGTACCGTCGGGTACCAGCTTGCTCAGTCCCACCGGTGTGGTTTTACCCAGTCATAGTTACGCCTGGTTTTTGAAAATACGCAAGAGATTCCGTACCGGCGACGACAGTTTCGGTGCCTATCTCGCCAAGGGTTCGGCCTACAAGCCTTATGATATTCCCGTCTCGGCAGCTTCCGGCACGACCATCAATGGCTTTGATTACAAGACGGGTAAACCCATACCCGGCCCACTGTATAGTCAACAAACATCCGGATTTTATAATGCCGTACCCTATAAAATCGACAGTAATAGCACCTGGATGTTCTATAACAAGCTCAACGTAGATATTGGAGCGGCCACCTGGTTGCATAATGATATCTGGTATCGTTATGGACACCGTTTGCATAATCGCTATGTTTCCTTTGGAGTGGGTGCTCCCAATACCAACGAATACAATAATCCCCATAGTGAAACCTACGGAGACAAACTGTGGTTCAACAGCAAGTTACCCTATAACACGCTGGGATTCGGTGGATATTTCATCAAATCCAAGGAAAACTCGAAAAATGCCTTTTTCAGTCAATATGCGCCCTACTATGCGTCGCGCTTTGTGCCGAACGACAAATACCGCAGCAATTTTCTGGACGTGACCGACGTTGCCGCTTTTTTCCAGGATAAGATTCATCCGGTATCCACCGTGGATATCACCCCGGGGGTACGAGTGGAACAGTTTCAGTTGAATTATACGCCCTTCACCACAGAAACTTTCCCGGAGTCGAGCCTATTGTATCCCAAGGGGAATCAGGCCAAACTGCCCGCCGACTCACGCAGTCTCAGCGCGGTGGAACCTTCGGTCAACATCAGTTGGCGACCCATCCCTCATCTGGCTTTGTTTGCGGGCTATAGTGAGGCCTATCAGACGCCGGCATTCGGCGGTGGTGGCGGCCCTTTCCAGGCGCTTCCGGCCAGTTCACTGTCCCTGGAAAAGGGTCAGAACTATCAGGCGGGTTTCAAGGTGCATGTGGCACATGATGGTTATCTGCATCATTTTCTATTGAGTGCCAACTGGTATTTCACCCGTTTCTCCAATCAGTATCTCCCCATCACCGAACCCAATGGCGATGTGATCAACGCTTTCGGTACCTCGGATTATGAGGGGGTGAATATTTATGCTGTGGATAATCCCATCTACTGGTTGCACACTTTTGCCAACCTGTCTTTCCAGAAAGCCTATTTCAGCAATTATACGGTGCATGGCAAAAGTTATGACGGCTTGCCCGTGGCCAATGTTCCGGATGCGACCTTTAATATTGGTGCCTACGCCAAGAGCTTTGTGGCAGGGATTTTGCTGGAGCCGCGTATCTGGGTGCAGTACACCGGCCCCCAGTCGCTCTACGACAGTATGACCAAATCCCCTTCGGCAACGGCAAAGCTGCCCTCCTACACCCTGCTGAACCTGGCCTTGCACAGCAAGATTCCCCTGCACACGGCTTATTTCAGAAATGTGGGCGTGGATGTGGACTTGCTCAATGTACTCGGCAATCGCTACAACAGTTATGAGTATATCAGCAACGGTGGGACTTATGGCCCGAACACCAAGGGCGATCTGATTGGCTTGCCGGGGGCTCCACGGACATTTTATGTCAGCCTGACGGCTCATTTTTAGGTAATGAACCGAGGATTAGATGATGAATACCATGGTAAGCCATCCTTCCTGGTCGCCCCAAGGGCCGGACAAGTCCGAGGGGCATTTTGGCAAGGCGCTGCTGGTAGGAGCAGTTCTGGAAGTGGCCCTGCTGGCGGGTTTGCTCTGGATCAGTTCGGCACCACCGCCGCCCAAACCGGTGGTGAAGAAAATCATTGCCATTCATATGGTGCATCCGGCACCGCCCAAGCCGAAACCCATACCCGTGCCACCGCCACCCAAGCCCGTGGTGCAACCCAAGCCGATCCCGAGGCCCAAACCCATTCCTCAGCCGCGACCGGTCGTGCACCATACACCGGCGCCCAAGCCGCTCATGGCCAAGACGCCTTTGCCAACTGCGCCGGTGGTGCCGCCAGCACCACCAGTGACGCCACCGGCACCGCCGCCCCCGCCGCCCGCACCCAGCATGGCGGCAAAGCAGGCGGCCTTGGCCCGTTATGCCGCGCTGGTCCGTGCCCAGGTACAGGCGGATGCCCATGTACCCGAGGTGGTGCGCCTGATGCATTTGAGTGGAACCGCCGTGATTACCTTCCGCTTGACGCCATCGGGCCAGTTGCTCTGGGCCAGAATCACCCAGTCCAGTGGTGTCGGGCCTATTGATAAAGCGGCGCTCAAATCCGTGCAGGAAGGCACGTATCCGCCCTTTACCAAAAACATGCCCAAGCACGCCACCAACTTTACGGTTGAAGTACATTTGTCGAGTCATTCCAGCTAGTATGGTCACTCTTTTTCAAGCGCTTTCAGGGTAATATGCTGGGTCCCGGAAAGTCTGGGAAAAGGGCGCAAGGGCAATTGGGCGGAAAAATTCAGATATTGAATGAAATTACCAGTAATAAAAAACTCTCACTGTTATATGGGGAATCGATGATGGAGCGACAGAATCGCCGGCAGTTTTTAAAACAATTGGGAATAGGGGGTACGGTAGTCGTTGCGGCACCCAAACTGATGGGTATTGCCCAGGCGGCAGGGGTGGATGAAAAAACCGTCCTCCGTAAAAAAATTGAACATGTCGTCATCATTTTTCAGGAAAATCGCAGTTTTGATCATTATTTTGGGACCTTTCAACCCAAAAATGGCCAAAAGATCATTAACCTCCTCGACGCCAAGGGGCAAATAAACAACCGTTTCGATGGGTTGCAAAAAAATCCGGCGGGCATTGCCTATGGTAATCTGCCTTTACCTCTGGATATTCCTGGCTTTCAGAATGTCCAACTGGCCAATCGGCCCTTTCATCTGGCCCCCTATATTCCGGCCAAGGGTAATGTCCATTGGGATCCCAAGCATCGATTTTTTCGTATGATGGCAGAAGTGCACAATGGGAAAATGGATCGTTTTGTGGCCTTGGCGGGTGGTAGCAAAATGCATTTGCACCGGGATGAATTCAAGAAGATGACCCCGGAACAGATCGCCTTTGATCTGGCCCGTCCCAGTGGCCCCGTATTGGGGCACTATACTGGCGAAGATCTGCCTTTTTATCACCGGGTGGCGCATCAATACACGCTATTTGATCATTTTTATCAAGCCATGAGCGGTGGCAGTACTGGTAATGCGCTTTATCTGGTCGCGGCTCGGTCATGTGTGAATCCTTCGGCAGCAAAAGACATTTGTGCGCCTTTTGATCCGCGTGAGGCGGGGCTGGAGCATACTTTTTTTGATCTGCCCTATGATCATCGCCGGATAATGGTCAACGATCTCCCCCCCATTCAGGGACCCACGGATGCGGGCCGGACGAAGGAGCTGGAAATCTCACCACCTCCAGCGGCACAGACCTACGACAATATCGGGGATCGTTTGAATGCCGCCAAAGTCTCCTGGGCCTGGTACAACGAAAACTGGAACAAGGTAAAGCCCTGGGCGCTCAAAACGGCCTTCGGTGCGGGTGATGGTTCTGCCGTTATTGATACCGGTCAGTTATATGTGGCCCATCACAATCCTTTTCAGTACTACCCACGCTGGCCGGAATATGTGAAAGGCGGGCATATGCGGGACAGTGAGGATTTTCTGGCGGATGCGCGAGCCGGTAAATTGCCTTCGGTCTCTTTTTTGAAGGCTGCGGCATCCCACGATGAACATCCGGCAGATTGTGCCCCCGCTTATGGTATGGAATGGGTGGAGCAACTGCTGCGCGCGGCGGCAGAGGGGCCAGCCTGGGACAAGACTGCGATATTCATCACCTATGACGAAGGTGGTGGCTTCTGGGATTCCTTGCCGCCCAAAGTAGTGGATGACTACGGCTTTGGCACACGGATTCCGGCCATGCTCATCAGTCCGTGGGCACGCCGTGGCTTGGTGGATCACCACCTGGCCAGCACCGCCAGCATTCTCAAATTCATCGAAACCCGTTTCGGGCTGGATCCTTTGAATCACCGGGATCGGGATGCCTATGACCTCCTCGGTGCCTTTGATTGGGATCAGCAGCCCAAAGACTTTAGCGTTTAGGCTTATCTTTCACCAGCAGCAACCCCTCACGGGTACTGCTGGAACTCAATAATGCCAAACGGTGCAAATCCGGATAATCCTTGGCGCTGATGACAAATTCCGGGAGCTTCAGGCGTTGGTCGATGTGGAGGGTTTGCCCGTGCAGCGCGTAGTGTATGGCGTAGCCGCCTATCGCTGTTTGCACATCCACATTTTTCGGCAAATAGGCGGGCTGATAACCCTGCGGTAATTTCAGGGAAATATGGGATTGCATGTAACTCGGGTTGATCAGGCTGGGAGTGCTGCGCTCGGCTTCGGCGGTAAAGGCCTGCAAGGGTTTGGCCATGGCGGTATCGGTGGGCATGATCATGGCCATGCTGGGGCCGGGAATGAACAGTCCGTCCTTGATGGCGCGAATTTTGATGCCCAGGGGTCGGTCCAGATTTTTCCGATTCTGAAAAGCGATGCTCTCCAATTTACCCAGATCGCCCTGTTCATAAAAACCGTTGCGTAATCCCTTCATCAGCAGCCGTCCCTGGCTGCCAATCAAGGCAGAACGGATATCCTGGGCAGCGTAACCCCGACGCAGTTCCGTGGTCTGGTCGAGCATTTGTCCGGCAGCACTCAGGGTGAGCCGGGTGTGTTTGTCGATCAGCGGCAAGCTCAGGTCAGGAGCTGGGGTATGGGTCATGCGCGGATCTTTGCCGGTAATGAGCACCGGGCGGCCCGCATCTTCCAAGGGTAAACTGTGGATGCCGGCGTAGCGCGAGGTGGGATCCAGAAACAGATCATAAGCCGGGATATACGCTAGAAAATGCCCAAAGGCCAAAGGGTCGACACCCGGGTAAGGATGGAAACGTGCGGAGGTGGAAATCAGCGCGGGTACGGCTTCCACATGCACGGCGCGGAGGAGGGCGCAGAGCAGCACGGCATTGGCATTGCTGTCACCGACCCCGCGTTGCAGGGTGCTGCTGGCCGAGGGGGGCGTGAAGCCCGCGTTGGCGTAATTGATGGACACCGAATGGATGTTTTTTTGCATCCAGTGATAAATGGCCTTGACGGCATCCATACCCGTTGCCCCGGCCGTTATTCGGGCAGCCACCTTTTGCAACTCCGGGGTGATTTGCAGGGCAGGAGCGGCAAGCTGGTCGTAGGCTTGTGCCACTGTTGTCCATTTGGCTGTGGTGGAAATCACCGCTTGCGGTGCATATTGGGTCAGCGCCGGACTACCCAGCGGGGGATAGGAGACATTTTTCAGGCTGGTGGTAAAAGACTGGCTGATACCCTTTTTGTCTTTTTGCACCGGCCCAGGCTGCCAGGCGCTGCCTTGCCGGGTGGCATAGAGTTTTTGCGAGGCGGGAGCGTGTAAAATGATTTGTGCCTGTTTAACGGGCACATTGGGAGCCAGTACCGTGCTGATGGCATGTATGCCCGGTAAGTAACCATGGTCATAGTGGATGGTATAGCGGATATGCAGCGTATCCCCAGGAGCGACGGCGGGGAACACCACGCTCTGGATGCGACCATCACTCAAAAAGGGTGCATTCAGGGCATCCGGGCTGGACTGAGTATAAATCGCGTTGGCGGGCACCGGATATTTACTGCCGGAAGGCGTTTCGGTGTAGGCCTCGAGAATATGGACCTGGGCAAAATTGGCCGGGTAACCGATTTTTACCTGGGATTGGGATTGTACGCCCGCCATGGTCAGGGGTTGAATGACCCGGTCGATGCTATCGGTATAGGCGCCGTTTTTCTGGATGGTCATTTTCTGGCGCAGCAGCAGTACCTGGTAATTCACTTGGGCCGGTTCGCGGGCCAGAGCCAGGTTCGCGCTGCCCATGAGGATGCAGCCGGCAGTAAACAAAACGGTCTTGGACAGGATATGGCGTGTCATGGGCAGGTTTCCTGGATTCATTGACGAACAAGAACAAGTGGGCTTTGCTGGGCGGCATAATCCCGTTTCAGCAGTTGGCGCAAGGCAGGATATTGTTGGGGGTCATACACGACGCGCTTTAACTGCAGGGTATAGTGGACGATGACGCGGTGATTTTTCTGAGTCAGGGTATACACAAAACTGCCCGCCGGATTGTGCAGATGCTGGGCTGGCGGCAAGTATTCCACTCGGTAGCCTGCGGGCAGGTGGATCGTGCTGGTCCAGTGAATGCCGCCGAGATATGTCGTGACGGGATGCTGGCGCTGCAGGGGACCGATGACCCGCGTGAGGGCCCTTATGGGGTTGGATCTGCCTGACAGGCCGGGGGTCAGATAGGGGCCGGGGGGGATGGGAAAACTGATATGCTCCCCGACATGGGCATAAGCCACCGTGTGCCAGTGGGCGCTGACCGTGAATGGCTGGTCCAGTATATTGGGATTCCCAGGAACGAAGGAGCCACTGCCACCGCCATCCCGAAGCAGCAGTGTATTCATCATTCGCGGGTAGGCTGAGGGCGGTATGGAAGCGAAGGTTTCCCGGTACATCCAGGCCCACCAGCCATGGGTGACCATTTTGGCCGCACCCGTCAGATCGCCATTGCGGTGCAGGGTGAGATCTGCAGAATAGTCCAGTTGATTGGCATCGGGTTCGGCACCGGGGGTCATGACCACCCGGGGATGGGGGCCGGTCACGATGGTCGGCTTGTCACGTTCACCAACCGCCAGTTGTCCGGGGGTTTCATAGGTGCCGGTACTGTCCAGAAACAGATGACGTTCGGGAGCGTAGTCTATGGCATGATTGAACCAGAAAGGCGTCGGCAGGGGCGGCAGAGTGAAGACGTTGTTCCAGTTGATCAGTGTCGGGTAGAGTTTGAAACCCTTGGCATTGAAGAGGGCTTGCAGCAGAGTGGCGTGGGCTTTGCAATCACCATAGCGGTTTTCCAGGGTGCTGTTGGCCGAGATGGGCACATAGCCACCTACGCCCAGTTCCAGACCGACATAACGAATATGATGGGAATCCCAGGCGTAGAGGGCTTTTTCCGCATCCCAGCCCTGCAAGTCATGGCTGGCGTCAGTGGCGGTTTTCTGGACCAGAGGGGTGACAGCGGCCTTGTCCGCAGCCCTTGACCAATAGGCTTTGCCGACAGCAGCCCAGGTCGGGAAGGTGCTGACTTCAAACAAGGGGCTGAACTGGCTCTCAGCGACGGTGCTCGGACCTGGATAATGAGCATGGTGGACGGGCATGCGGGCGGTGATCTGGACCAGTTTGCCGTGATTCTGCCGGGTGATCATCCAGCCCCCGGTTTGCGCCGCCCGAAGGTGCATGCTGCGCGGTGCGGTAATTTCAATCCGAAAATTTCGGGCAGACTGGCTGACCGGAATTTGCCAGAACTGGGAAAACTGTTTGGCAAAATAGGGCGTGGTCTGGGTTTTCTCGGTAATGAGGTGTAACTGGTCATGCTTGCCGAGTTTGGGTAGGACGATGGACAGCACCTTGGCATGACTATACATGGGTGCTCCGGCGGCGACGGGTTCGGGGCGTACAAAAATGGCACTGGCGGGTACCACATATTTTTGGCCGCTGGGCGTGCTGACCCAGGCGCGTATCACCCGCAGCTTCGCCATGTCCGCAGAGTAGCGGATCTGATAGGGATTGATCATGGTTTCGAGGGCAGGATTGAGCAGTTCCAGAACCCGATGATCGCGCTCGGTGAACAGACCGCTGGGTTGTACACTGACCCTGATATGATTTTTGAGGATGCGCAGTGGAGCGCCGCTGTGTTGCGTATTCAGCGGGACAAAAGGGGTTGTGCTGTCGGTAAAGGTGGTATCCGCCTCTGCCATGCCGGCGAAGCACATGCCTGTTCCCCAAGCCATGCCAGCCAGAAAGATCAACACGGGTGGGAGTTTTTTGTGCAGAAACATGAGTCGGTCACCTTTATGAGAAATCATGGGGTCAGAGCGATGGGCTGTGCCCGTTTGCGACGCGGCCAGGAGAGGCCATCAAACCATAAATAAAATGCGGGGGTGATGTACAGGGTCAAAAACTGGGAAAATATCAGGCCGCCCACGACGGCAATACCCAGGGGCACCCGACTGCCCGCTCCGGCACCGAAGCCGATAGCGATGGGCAATACCCCGAGAATGGCGGCAAAAGTGGTCATCATGATGGGACGATAACGGATGGTGCAGGCATCGACAATGGCGTCATGGGCATCCGCGCCCTCGCGGCGGCGGCTCACCGCAAAGTCCACGAGAATGATGCCATTTTTCTTGACCAGTCCCAGCAGCATGATGATGCCGATAAAGCTGTATAAATCCAGGGGCTCGTGAAAAATGAGCAACGCCAGCAGGGCGCCGAATGCTGCCAGGGGAAGAGCCGTCAAAATGGTCAGGGGATGCAGGAAATGTTCATAGAGGATGGCGAGGACCACGTAAATCAGCAGGATGGTCGCCAGCAGCAAAAAGGGCAGGGATTTGAAGGCCGACTGAAATTGGGCGGCATTTCCGCCCAGATGCCCGACAATGCCGGCGGGGAGTACCTGGTGAGCCGTTTTTTCCAGGGCGCTGATGGCCGTACCCAATTGCACCCCGGGGGCGAGATTAAAGGAAATGGTGGTCGAAGGCTGACCATCATGTTGCATCAGATTCAGGGGGGCGGCGTCGTAATGGAACTCGGCCACGGCGGAAAGGGGCACCAAGGTCCCACCCGCACCCGGTACACTCAGGGTGGACAGGGCATTGATGTTTTTCTGATAGCGGGGTTGCAGTTCCATGATCACTTCATATTGATTGCTGGCCCCGTAAATCGTTCCCACCTCGTGCCCGCCAAAGGCCAGACCCAGGGTGTTTTCGATGGCGGCCGGAGTGACCCCCAAAGCCGTCGCGCGGGCGCGCTGAATCTGAATGGTCACCTGGGGGCTGTTGTTTTCCAGGCTGTTGCTGACAGAGTTGAGCTGCGGAAGTTTTTGCAGCGCATCGGTCATTTTCAGGGTGGCGGCGTTCAGGTCGCTCCAGTTACTGCCCATCAGTTCATACACATAACTGCCATTGCCGCTGGCGGTTCCGGAGTGCGCGCTTTGCGGCCCCTGAAAAACGATCTGGGCATTATGAAAACGTCGGGTAGCCTTTTGCAGGTCGACAATGATCTGTTCGGTCTGGGGAGCATAGCCATTGCGAATATGAATGAACATGTGCCCGGAGTTGCGACTGCCAAAACCACCTGCTCCCTGCCCAGCGGACGACACTACTGATTGAATGCGGCTGTTGGCTTTGACGACCCGGGCAATGGCCGATTGCTCCTTGCTGACTTCGGCAAAGGTCATGCCAGTGGGATACTCGATGTTGGCATTGATCATTCCCGAATTCTGACTGGGTAAAAAAGCCTTGGGAATAATCATCAGCAACCAGACACTCCCGGCCAGAGAAAGCCCGGCCAGGGCCAGCATCCAGTATTTATGATGCAAGGCGATTTTCAGGGTGCGCACATAAAAATCGCGACTTTGCTTGAAAAATCGCTGAAAGATGCCCTCTTCCGGCAGATGCCCCGAATCGTGGAGATCAGCTAGCGCATGGGGATGATTGGGTTTCAGGTAACGGCTGCAGAGCATGGGGGTCACGCTCAGGGCCACCATTCCGGAAATCAGGATGACCATGGCAATGCTGACCCCGAAGTCCGAGAACAGATGCCCGACAAAACCCCCCAGAAAAATCAGGGGCAGGAAAATGATGGACAGGGACAGGGTCATGGACAGTACCGTGAAGCTGATTTCCCGGCTGCCATTGAGGGCCGCCGTCATGCCGGTTTCGCCCCGATCGATGTGGCGGTTGATGTTTTCCAGCATGACCACCGCATCATCCACCACAAAGCCCACGGAGAGGGTCAGCGCCAGCAAGGTCAGGGTGTTGATGCTGAAACCCAGGAGCATCATCACCAGAAAGGTGCCCAGCAAGGAGAGGGGTATGGCTACGGCCCCGATGAGAGTGGCCGAGGGGCGGCGCAAAAACAGCCACATGACGCCTGCCACCAGAATGCTGGCGAGGATGAGGGTCATCAGCACTTCATGCACGGCAGCGCGAATATAGTCGGCGAGATCAAAAACATTGATCAGATGGATACCGCCGGGCATGGCAACCTGCAACTGGGGCAGCAGGGCGCGAATTTTATTGGAGATCTCCACCGTGTTGCTGCCCGGTTGGCGAACCACGGCCAGAACGATGCCGGGGGTTTTGTTGATCCAGGTTTCCTGCTGATTGTCCTGGGTGCTGTTGACCGCCTTGCCCACCGCACTGAGGGGCACGGCCTGGCCGCCTTCATAGGCTAGTACCAGGTGATTGTAGGCTTTCGCCGTATGTAACTGGCCATGCACCTGGGTGGCAAAGGCCTGATCCCCTCCGTCCAGGGTGCCTCCGGGCAGATTGACATTGGCATTCCCCAGGGCGCTTTGCACGGCCTGGAGGCTCAACCCCCGAGCAGAGAGGGCAAAGGGATTGACGTAAATACGCACGGCGTAGGTCTGGGCGCCATAAATCTGCACATTGGACACCCCGGAAATCCCCGACAAGGCCGTACTCACCTTGGTCTGGGCATACTTGTCCAGTGCATAGAGGGGCATGTTGGGCGCGGACATGCCGATGTAGAAGATCGGCTGTGCCGAAGGGTTCATCTGGCGCACGGAAGGGGGTTCGGGCATGCCCGGTGGCAAAAAATGCTGGGCCTGGGATACGGCATTGGAGACTTCCTGGGTGGCACCCAGGGGAGATTTGCTGAGATCAAACTGCAGGGTAATCTGGGTGACGCCATTTTGACTGACGGCACTCATGGAATTGAGGCCGGGAATGCTCGCGAACTGTCTTTCCAGAGGCGTGGCCACGGCGCTGGACATGGTTTTCGGGCTGGCTCCCGGCAGCTCCGCAGTGACCACCACCATGGGAAAGCTGACATTGGGCAGGAGTGCTGTGGGTAATTGCAGATAGGCGAATAATCCGAGCAAGGCCACGGCCAAAGCCAGTACCGTGGTGGCAACGGGGCGACGGATGAAGGGGGCGGAGAGGTTCATTGGATCACCCGCACAACCGATCCGGGATGCAGCCGGGTGGGCGCCCCCACTATCACGCGCTCTCCCAATAAATGCCTTGCCCCCGCAATGGCCACCCGTTTACCGTTCTGCCCTAGAAACCGCACCGGCTGCATGACGGCCTTGTGATCCTTGATGGTGTAAACAAAGGGTCCGGAAACCCCCTGCTGCAAGGCGTTGGCGGGAATGACCAGGGCATCATGAAGCTGCCGGGCGGTAAAATCCACTTGCACATATTCGCCAGGCCAGAGGCGGGCGGGCTGGTTACTGAGTGTCGCCCGCGCCGTGACCGTTGCCGACGCGGTATTGACCGTATTGTCAATGACCGTAACGGTCCCGGCGCCGATGCGGCTGCGGTGGTTTTCATCCCAGACTTGTACCTGGCCAGAGTGCTGGGTAATGGCCCTATGCAAATCATTGAGATACGTTTCGGGCAGGCTGAACTGTACGTAAATGGGTTGAATCTGGTTGATGGTGACCAGCTGGGTACTGTTGGCGGTGACCAGATTGCCGGATTTGAGGCGCAAAATACCAACGCTACCGCTGATGGGCGCCGTGATCCGGGTTTCCGCCAGGGTGATTTGGGCTGCCTGTAGAGCGGCTCGGTCAGCCGCTACCGTGGCGGCGGCGGTGTTGGCCTGGGCCTCGGCCTGCTGCACCGTCTGACGAGTCACATAATCCTTGCTGAGCAGGGGAGCATAGGCCTTGGCTTGAGCCTCATCATATTGTTCCTGGGCGATTTCACCCTGCAGGTTGGCCCGATCCTCGGCAACCTGGGCGGCGGGAGTAGCTGGATCGATCTGAAACAAGAGTTGACCCTTTTGCACGACTTGCCCCGAGTGCACCGCCACGTTTTGCAAAATGCCGCTGACCTGCGGGGTAATGGTGACACTGTGAGAAGCCACGGCTTGCCCCAGGGTGTTGACCACAATGGGCAGATCACCCGTTTGGACCACGGCCGTTTCTACGGGCAGCGCCGAGTCCTTGGCGGCATGCGGGTGATGCTCTGCGCATCCCGTCAAGAGCAGAAGCAATACCGTCGGGAGCAAAAAAGACGGGCGGAATCGGATCATGCCAGGCCTCCGGAGAGGTTGCCCGCTTTCGGTAGACCGATCATGCCCAGCGCGTTGGCGAGGTTGGCCAGTTGGACATAGGCTGTCGTAATGTCCTGAATGCGGGTTTGTTCAGCAGTGGTCAGGGTGGCCTGGGCGGTGAGCAGATTGAGCATGGTGGAAAGTCCTACCTTGTACTGGGCACGGATGGCAGCGAGAGAAGCCTGGGCACTTTTGACCGCCAATTGGGCGGCGGCTGCGGCGGCGCGCGCGCCCATGACGGTCTGGTAATCCTGATATACCGTTAAGGCAATACTTTGGGTCTCCTGGTTCAGTGAAGCCTGGGCACTGCGTTCCTGACGACGGGCCTGTTGAATCTGATAACTGTCATGAAAACCCGTAAACAAAGGAACTTTGAGGCTGAAACCGATGGCCCAGTTCTGTGAAGGCGCCAGTCCATTCTGAAAACGTTTGCCGGCGGACACCGATGCGCTGAGCGTCGGCAGTCCCTGCGCCTGATCTTCTCGAAGCGTAGCACGGCTGGCAAGAATCCGGGCGGCAGCGGCCTGAACCCCGGGGTTGTGCTGGGTGGCATGCTGGACCAGGGATTGCAGGGAAGGGGTGATATCAGGGGGCAACTGATGAATATTCAAAGGCACCAGCGGTATGGGGTTGTTGGATGGCAACCCGCAGCTTTCGGCCAGTGCCGCCTGATCGGAGCGTACCGTGGCCGAGGCGGAAATCCATTGGGCCCGGGCCTGGGCGAGAGCCGACTGAGCCTGCAGCACATCGGCGATGGTTGCCATCCCAGAATGTTGCTTCAGGCGCGCCGCATTCAAACTCGCCGTGTCTTCCCTGATCGTTTGCGCATAGGCCCGGACCAGGGCCTGTTCACCGATGAGCTGGTAGTAGTTCTGGGTGACAGTGAGGGCCACTTTGCTCAGTGCGCTGTTGTTATCAAAACCGGAAATGTACAACTGCGCGAGGGCCGCATCTTTTTGTGCAGCACGCAGACCAAAATCCAGCAGCACATAACTCAGGCTGAGGGTGGCGGAGTTGCTGTTGATGATGGGAATACGGAAACCGGCCGTGGTGTTGCCCTGAAATCGCGACGCCGAGTCACTGAGGGAAATGCTCGGGAGCCAGGCGGATTCGGCCACCCCTAGGCCTGCGGCAGAAGCTTGCAGATTTTGATAGGCCACCCGGGTTTGGGGGTTGTGGGCCAGGGCATAGTTGGTCAATGCCGCCAGGCTCTGGGGCTTCACGAAGGTATGGGTTCCCGGCAAGACCGCCTCGGGTAATTGCAGGCGCTGATCCTGCCACGGCTGACCCAGCGGCGCCTTGACCCAGCCTTCGGTATCGAAAGGATCATGGATCAACATGTCCAGGGGTGCCGCCCAGGCGCTTTGCATGTTGATGAATAACAATAATCCTGTACCAAGCAGGAAAAAACCTGGCCAAAGGGTCAAGCCTCGCCCCAAAATCCATTCGGCCAGTGTGCTACTCATAAGGCGCATGCTGAGGATACCTTGTTCTTGCGGGACGGAATGTTGTGCTGGCCGTTACAGGTTACGTTGCCTGATTATGACAATACCTAGTTTAAATGGTTTTATCGAGCAACTAAACTTCAGCATTTTGATAAAGTTGGTTGAGATCATACGTCATGGGCAGGTCCGTAACCGGATCTTCCCGGTACCCGAGCGGAAGTGGATTTTCACGGCGTTTGCCGTTGGTCCAAATTGGTATTGACTGCCGTGAACGAAGGTGGGTGCAATGGGATATTTAAGATCAAAACCGCCCAATCCAGCGTTGATAGTCCCATCCAGCGCTGTTTTATGTTTAAAACAGACATCCAGATCACCGGTTCCGGTGGTGGCGCGCAAGCGCGCTTCTCTGGGAAGTGAGGCTGCCTGAATTTGCACATTTCCTGTTCCGGACGCGATTTCCAAAGACTGCGAAGAACCTTGCCAATGCACCGATCCGGTGCCCGTGTGAATGACGGTCTTGACTCCATCGGATTGTTGCACCTGCACCATCCCCGTGCCGGAATGGATACGGATTTCTGGAGAGGCGGTATCGATCAGGATCAGCCCCGTACCGTTTTTCACGACCAGGGAATTCTTGGCTCCTGGATTCAAGAAGTGGAAATTGCCTGTACCTAATTGGGCATCGATGGGTAAGTACGCCGGGAGTTCGACGCGGAGTTTTGCCATGACTTCGGGAGTCTGCCAAACCATGGGTAGAGTCCGGGAATCGCCATGAAAGATCGACTCCCAGAGGGCATGTAAAAATCGCGGCATCTCGTCGATGTCAATGTGTTTGGAAAATATAGTCTCATTGAAATTGTGGGAGGATTTGATGGTGATCACCTGCCCCGACTGCAAGACCGACACCATCGCTTCCTTGAGCAGCCGGCGTTTTTGTTCGGAATTCTGGGCATCACCCCATACTTCTATTTGCACGTGCAATTTGTTATCAGAGGTATCTATGAAGCTGCAATTCTGAATGGGCAGTTGCAGACGGAGTTGTTGTCCGGGCTTGGTAACGAGATTCCAGTCCTGCTTCTTATAGAGTATCAGTGGGTTGGCGAAGGCTGGTTCAAAGGCGATAGAAAGAAGCAAGGAAAATATTGTGGCAGAGAGTACCTTGAACCAATTGAAGCAAGCGGATTCTGTCATCAGTTAGCCCTCATAGACTCTACAGAAAATGTATATCATGCTCTATGCACAGTGATTAACCACCATTGTATAAACTCAGAAGCTTACTTTAACTCTAGTAAATGTCTAGCAGTTTGTATCCTGTCAGCACAGGCCGGGTATTAGCCGGTCGGATCAGCTCTCGGAGCCATTCTCCACATGCCCTGCCAGACGCCAGTGGAGCTGGGGAGTGGAACGATCCATAGCCTCCCGAATCGCCAGATACGCCGTCGCCACCGATCCTGGTGTGGCGGGATTGCTGACACGGATCTTGTGGGGCGTATCCGCTCGGGCGGTAGCGGCCAAAGACAGCGGTATCAGAGAAACGGTACCCATCAGCATGAAACGTAAAAAAGCAGGTTGCATCATCAAAATCCTCGTGAGGTGTGGTGGCCCATGAGGCCCACCGGTTCCTTGTGACCGCCGGTTTGCCGCAAACGTTGCGGATCGGGTCACTTGGGGCATCATGGACATGTCCATCCCTGCGGATGCCTTTTAAAACTTGACCAACAAACTGGCACCGACATAGACCGGCGCACTGGTCTGGGCCACGAGGTAGTTCCCGCCATCTTTCACGGGACGCAGTTCCTGGTACATATAGGGAAAGTAATTGGCATTAAAAAGATTGTCGACGTAAAAATCCATCTCTGCTTTTTTTATGCCGACCATGTCTGGGCGCCAGGTGTAACCCAGATTGAGGTTGGTGATGTTGTAGGGATGCAAGGAATAACCCACGGGCGTGCCCTTGTCGTTATTGATGTACTGGGAGCCGATGACATGGTCGGTTACCCGGGCAGAGAAGCCCGCATAGTGGTACCCCAGACCAAAGTTGATATTATACAAGGGCACGTCACCGACATACTCACCGGGTTGCACTTCAAAATCCTTTGCCACATCAAAACCCTTGGTGAACTTGGCATTCGTCAGGGTGTAATTGGCAAAGGCATTGAGGTGCCACGGGAGCTTGCCATCGACGGACGCGGTGAACCCCTGGTAGAGGGCGCTGCCCACATTATATTGATAGGTTTCACCCGTAAGATCATCATAATAATATCCAAACTTATCGGTGAACATGCGCCGGAAATACGCCAACGATGTCTTTATATCCCCAAAGTTGTAGCGAATGCCGGTGTCAATGCTGTCCACATATTCCGGTTTGACCCGTTCCGGCGCGGGAGTGGGTCCAGAACCAATCAAAGAATAATAGGCACTGATATCGGGAACTTTGTACACCCGCCCGTAGTGAAAGTAGAGGTCCATATTCCGGGTGGGTGTAAAGCTGATACCAATGGATGGCTCCCAGTAATTGAACGTGTTGCTGACGGTTCCGCCATAATTGTAATAATAGCCCTCAATATCGTTACACGTGGTGCCTACCATGTAATATTTCGCACCGGGATAGATGATCAGGTGATGGTTCAGGAGACTGATCCGATCCTGCAGGAAGACATCGGAATAGGTCCGGTAGTCGTGCTCATTCCAGGTGTCGTTATAGCCGTCGATCATCGGCACATCCGGCGCCCCGTACCAGTATTCCTTGGAATTGTCGTTGCTGTACATATACAAACCGCCCAGCGTCACCGTGTTATGGGGCAGGAGGAAGGTCAGGGATGGCATGAACCCCGCATTGCCGAAATTGTCCTCATAGCGCTGATACTGTGTGCCCTTCAGGCTGCTGCCGAAAAGCGCTTGCGGATCATAGGTATTCATGGGCCGCGGGTGTTCCTTGCTGGCGGGTTTCACATAACTTTTCAGATTGGTCGGGAGAGGGAAACCTTCATAATTGTTATCATAGATGGCATTGGCATAGGCCGTGCGGTCATTGTTGTCCCGGGTGATGAAAAACTTGGCCTTGGCCAGCATATGCTGGTTGATCAGGGACTTCCAGCCAATAATGGTGGTGAAGGAATCGGTAGTCGTGTGGTTGTTGGCTACATCTCGGGGCCATTGCCAGTTACGCCCATATTTCTGAATAAGGGCCAGGGGGACATTTTGTGGCTGTTGGGCGATTTCGTGATTGTAGATGGTGATCAGCGATAGCTGCGACATGCCATGATTGTATGGTTGCACCGCAGAAAAATAATAGTTGTTGTTGATGGAAAACACATGATCCAGGAAACTGTGAAAGGGCTGATAGTAATAGTTGGCGTAGAGTTTTGTTCCTATATACGGCAGAATGCCGGAATTGATGCTGAAACCGCCAGCTTCGCTATGGCCTTCCCCACCGCTGTATAGGCCGCCGTTACCAGAGATCTCGGCGTAAAACTTTTTCGTAGGGAGTCGGGGCTGGTAGGAGATGGTGCCACCCAGCGCGTTGATGCCCGTTTCCGAGGGGGTATTCGCGCCGCTATAGACCTTCACTCCCGAAAACTGTCCCATACCGATGGGGGTCAGCGCATGGTCGTCGCCCTGTCCATTGGTTCCACCGCGGAAGGAATTGATCATGGGTATGCCATCGAAATTTACTCCCACCTGATCACTTTTGAAGCCCTGGTAGGTAAAGGTGCTGTCCGATGTGGTCAGGTTGCCGGGTCCCGTGCTGGTGACGGTGAATCCCGGAATGTTCCGCAATACCGACTGGAAATTCTCCGTGGGGCTGGGGTGCTTGATCCGCTCCTTGGACAGGGAACCGGTGCCACGCTCCGGGGGGGCCATTTTCTTCACTTCACCGATGGTAATGGGTGGCGTGCCACTACTGCTGCCGGCACGGTTCACGGTGGATGTCGATGTATCCGCACCCTGGGCATAGGCCAGGGGTATGGAGGTCAGGGCAAGGGAGATGGCGAATAGTAACGGTTTGGGGAGCCTTATGTATATCTCCATGTATATCTCCTGAAAAAGCGATTGTTGCAGGTTTTCGTAACATGTTGGCAAATGTTAACAAATGAATGTGACAGTATTGTGAAGGTTTTATGACAAAAATATGATATTTTTTGGCTTGTATTTTGCCTGACCTTGAAACTCAGTGGATTTTTGTGACTGACGCTTTTTTGAGCGTTAGCCATGGATATCCATCCTTGTCATAAAAGTGTCATATTTGCGTGTTATGGTGGTGACTTTGCAGCGGCCTTGATGACGAAATGATGAATACCCTGTTGAGTGCAATCGACGACGAACAGAAAGTAAGCAAACGGCATCGCCGGATTCTCTGGGCCTCGGGGATGGGGATTTTTCTGGATGGTTATGATTTGAGTATCATGGCCATTGTGTTGATTCTGCTCAAACCGCAATGGCATCTGGGGCCGACCTTGCTGGGGTTGCTGGGCACGGCAGCACTGGTGGGGGCGCTCATTGGCGGTCTTTTTGGGGGCATCATTGCCGATCGTTATGGCCGCAAGACCGTTTATCTCATCGACATTGCCGCTTTTTTCTTTGCCGCGCTGCTTTCGGGCTTTGCCTGGGATATCATGTCCCTGGTCATCCTGCGCTTCATCCTGGGGCTTGGGGTCGGGGCGGATTATCCCCTGAGTTCCACGTACATTGCCGAGTTCATGCCCAAGAACAAGCGCGGTTCGGCCATGACCTGGATTTTCGGGCTGTGGATGGGGGGAGCGCTGCTTTCCAGTCTGGTGGGACTGGTCTTGCTGCATATCGGTCCTGAAGCCTGGCGCTGGATGCTGGCCTCCGGCGCGATACCAGCGGTGTTGGTGCTTTGGCTGCGGCGCAGTTTGCCGGAGTCGCCGCGCTGGTACATTTATCGGGGTCGCTTGCAGGAAGCGGCCCAGGTATTGCGCTGGCTGGTACCGGATGTGAATGAACAGGAACGGGAGCTTCTGGTTCAGGAAACAGCTTTCAGCATGCAGGCCAGTAGGCGGGTTTCCTGGACCATGCTGTTCAGCAAGCCTTACTTGCGCCGGACCGTATATGCCTGTGTGCCCTGGTTCATGATGGATGTCATGGGCTATGCCATGGGTATTTTCCTGCCTTTCATGCTCATGCACATGGGGCTGAAGACCCCGGAGCAGGCCATCATCGGCAACAGTTTTTTCACCGCCAGCTTTGTGTTGGGCTGGATCCCATTGGCACTGCTGATCGATCGGGTGGGTCGGCGTCGTGCCCAGACCTGGGGTTTTCTGGGTGATGCCATCAGTCTGGGATTGGTGGGATTATTTGCCCTTTCCGGCGAGCCGCCTTTTGCCATTGTCGCCACAGGACTCATTATCTGGCAGATTGCCAATAGCTTTGGGCCTGGAAATACCACCTGGATTATTCCCACCGAGTTGTATCCCACGGAATTGCGGGCGACGGGGCATGGCTTTGCCACCGCCTTCAGCCGCTTTGGGGGAGTGGTGAGCGTGTTTTTCCTGCCGACCCTGCAGGCGGAATTGGGCAATGGCGGTTTGCTGCTGGTGCTGGCCGCAGCCGGGCTGATCGGCGTACTGACCACCTGGTGGCTAGGTTCGGAAATGGCCGGTCAGGCTTTGCCGGAAAGGGTCGAATCCGCAAGCAGCCCACGTGGTCAGCGCGCTGCCTGAGAACCCGCTCGAAAATTTTCTCAGGGGATAGGTGAGGTGCCGGCATCTACGACATCTCCGGCTGCGGAGGCAGTGCCAGAAACCGTGGCACAGCCAGCCAGGGGAAAAATGATGCAGATCAGACCCAGAAAACGGGTCAAAAAAGTCATGCTTGCTGGCGCTCCTTCAGAAAAATAATATAGATGCTGTTGTAACAATATACGCATGTTTGTTCATGATGATAGCGCATCTGCATTGCAGGGTCTTATCTCCATGGAAAGGGAGCTTAGGCACAGGTTCCGCAGGCTGCATGAATATGACTATATCCGTCTTTTTGACATATTTCCGGTAATTTTAACAAGATATCGCGGACCAGTTCCGGTCCCTGAAATACCAGTCCCGTATAGATTTGCAGCAAACTGGCCCCAGCACGAATTTTTTCATAGGCGTCGGCTGCACTGGCAATTCCCCCCACGCCGATAATGGGCACGCTCCCGGAGCATTCCCGATACAACTGGGCAATCACAGCGTTGGCACGTTGGCGCAGGGGAGCGCCACTCAAGCCGCCGGTTTCGGTATATTCGGGATGTTCCGGGGGGCGGGCGAGGGTGGTATTGGTGGCAATGAAACCATCAACTAGCGGCGCATCTCCCAATGCCAGCCGGGCAATGAAGGTAATATCCTCAGGACTCAGATCAGGGGCGATTTTCAGCAGCAATGGTAGTGGCGGGTGCTGATGTTGTGCGGCAAGACGTTGATTGGCTGCAGCCACCTGAGTCAGTAATTCCGGGAGAGCGTCGGCCGCTTGCAACAGGCGCAAGCCCGGTGTATTGGGGGAGCTGACATTGACGGCCAGATAATCCCCATAGGGGAAAAGCGTATCCAGGGTACTGACGTAGTCTTCGGCTGCCCGCTCCAGCGGAGTTTCCTTGTTTTTGCCGAGATTGATGCCGATGGGCACGGGATGGGGTTGCTGAAGAGCCGCCAGCCGCAGGGCCACGGCAGCAGCCCCTTCGCCGGGAAAGCCCATGCGATTGATGACCGCCTGGGAGTCGGGATACCGGAATACCCGAGGCCGGGGATTGCCGGCTTGGGGACGGGGGGTGACCGTGCCGATTTCAAGGAACCCGAAGCCCAAAGCGGGCAGGGCGGCTGCAGCCCGCGCATCTTTATCATAACCCGCAGCCAGACCCACAGGATTGGGAAATTCCAACCCCCACAGGGTTTGCGTCAGGGCGGGATGGCTGACGGAAAGATACTCGGCCACGGCCTTCAGGCTGCGCGGCATACGGCCCAGGGTTTCCAGGGCCAGAATGCTGAGCTGGTGGGCCTGTTCCGCCTCCAGACTGAAAAGCAAGGGGCGTAGCAGCGGATAGATCATGCCCAGTCACGAGGTGTCAGGAAGTCTTCTTTCAGCCGCGCCTCGGGGCCGTCGGCTGGAGCTTGCCAGTCATATTCCCAGGCGGCGAGGGGCGGCAGGGACATGAGAATGCTTTCGGTGCGCCCCCCGGACTGCAGTCCAAACAGAGTGCCCCGGTCGTAGACCAGATTGAATTCCACATAGCGACCCCGACGCAAGAGCTGAAATTGCTTTTCCTGTTCTCCATAAGGTGTGTGGCGGCGGCGTTCGGCAATGGGGAGATAACTTTCCAGAAAGCTGTTGGCCACGTCTTCCCAGAATGTCTGCAAGGTTTGCGCATCACCACTGAGGTCATCAAAGAAAATGCCGCCGATGCCACGCATTTCCTGGCGATGTTTGATAGTGAAATAATCATCACACCAGGCCTTGAAACGCGGATAAAAATCAGGATCGTGGCGGTCGCAGGCATTTTTGAGGGTGCGATGAAAATGCCGGGCATCCTCGGCAAAACCATAGCTGGGGGTGAGGTCGGCGCCGCCGCCAAACCACCACACCGTCCCGGCGCTGAAAAACCGGTAGTTCATGTGGACAATGGGCACGTAAGGATTGCGCGGATGCAGCACCAGAGACACCCCCAAGGCGGTAAAGGGTTGCCCGGCCAGTTCGGGACGATGCGCCGTGGCGGAGGGGGGAAGTTTGTCCCCATGGACCTTGGAGAAATTGACGCCGCCTTTTTCCAGCAGGGCACCGTCGCTGATAACGCGGGTGCGTCCTCCGCCGCCCCCCGGCCTTTCCCAGAGGTCTTCGCGGAATCGGGCATGACCATCGGCATTTTCCAGCGCCTTGCAAATGCGGTCCTGCAGGTTCAGGAGAAACTGTTCGATGGCCTCCGTGGCGGGCTGCTGCATGTTTTATCTCCTTAAGATCTGACCTGAACGGGCATCCACAATCCGACTGGGGCGGCGCTGCCCGCCAAGACGGGCATGGAGCACCGGAATATGGGCTCCAAAATAGCGCCGGATGGTCCGCAAGTCACGGGCGGGTTGCTGGCCGGCGCGATTGGCACTGGTAGAGACGATGGCGCCGCCAAAGGCCCGGGTCAGGGCGCAGACGCCCAGGTGCTGACTGACCCGAACCGCGACACTGTGATGTCTGCCCCGAATCCAGACGGGCACCTGCGGGCGGGCCGGGAGGACCAGGGTGGTTCCCGGCCAGTACTCTGCCAGTCGTGCCGCCGGAACCCCTGCTTCCGACCAGTAACGGCTGGTTTCAGAAGATCGGCCCGCAATGAGTAGCACCCCTTGGTATTGAGGACGTTTTTTCAGATGAAGAATGCGGCGCAGGGCCCGACGTTGACGCGGATCGCAACCCAGACCCCAGACCCCTTCGGTGGGATAGGCGATCACTCCCCCACGGCGTAAGTGCGCCACCAGTTGGCGCAGTTCCTGACGGCGGGGGTGACGGCCTAGCATGATCCTGCCGGATGTTCAGTGGCGCGGGAGCCCAAGATGCCCGATATCCCGGCGAAACTGCACCCCTGACCAGTGAATTTGCCCAACCGCCCCATAGGCGCGCTGCTGGGCAATGGCCAGACTCTCGCCCAGGGCGGTCACGCCCAGCACCCGTCCGCCTGCGGTAACGATATGGCCGTCCCTGCTTTGGGTTCCCGCATGAAACACCTTGACCGTATCCGGGAAGGACTGCTCCAGACCGCTGATGCGCTCGCCACTACGCGGATGTTCGGGGTAACCCGCCGCTGCCATCACCACACAAAGCGCCGTACGACTGTCCCAGTCGAGGGCCGTCGGTAATGGCTCACCCCGGGCGGCGTCCAGCAGTACCGTATAGAGATCTGAGCGCAAGCGCATCATCAACGGCTGGGTTTCAGGGTCCCCCAAGCGGCAGTTGAATTCCAGCAATTGGGGACCATTCCGACCAATCATCAGACCGGCATAGAGAAATCCGCAATAGGGCGTGCCATCGCGCATCAGACCCTGTGCGGCCGGCTGCATGATTTCCCGCAGCACCCTTTCGCTCATGGCGATGTCCAGCACCGGGGCAGGGGAGTAGGCGCCCATGCCACCCGTGTTCGGACCCTGATCCTGATCCAGCAGGCGTTTATGGTCCTGGGAGCCCGCCAGGGGCAGGACCTGACCATCGACAATAATGGCGATAAAACTGGCTTCCTCGCCTTCCAGAAATTCTTCAATGACGATGGGACCCCATTGCAGAAACTGTTGTGCGGCCGTTTCTGCTTCCGCAAGGTTGCCGGCGACGACGACCCCTTTGCCGGCAGCCAGCCCGTCGGCCTTGACGACTACCGGAAAGGGATGGGCGCGGAGATACGCCAAGGCATTGGGGGTGTCGGTAAAACGTCCATAACGCGCCGTGGGTAGCCCATGACGCCGCATGAAGGCCTTGGCGTGGGACTTGCTGCCTTCCAGCATGGCACCCGCTTGATTGGGACCGAACACCCGAATGCCGGCGTGGCGTAACGCATCACCGACACCCGCCACCAGCGGCGCCTCTGGCCCAATCACCACCAACTGAATGCCCAGAGAATGGGTTGCAGCCACCACTGCCTGGGGATGGTTGGGGTTCAGCGGCAGATTGATCAGCTTTTCTTCGGCAGCCGTGCCGGGATTGCCCGGAGCGCAATAGACGGTTTCAACTTGGGCTGATTGTGCCAGCTTCCAGGCAATGGCGTGTTCTCGACCACCGCCCCCCAAAACCAAGACCTTCGCCATCCTGAAACCTCCTGTCAACCGTGCCGGAAGTGACGCACGCCGGTAAATACCATGGCGATACCATGCTCATTGGCGCTGGCGATGACTTCTTCATCGCGAATGGAGCCGCCGGGCTGAATGATGGCTTTCACCCCCGCCGCCGCGGCAGCATCCACCCCATCCCGGAAGGGAAAAAACGCGTCGGAGGCCAATGCCGCCCCTTGCAGGTCAAAGCCCAGATCCAGGGCTTTGGTGGCCCCGCAACGGGCGGCATCCACCCGGCTCATCTGCCCGGCACCGATGCCGACGGTTTGTCCTTCACGGCCATAGACAATGGCGTTGGAGCGCACATGCTTGCCGACCCGCCAGACAAAGGCGAGATCACGTTTTTCCTGGGGAGTGGGAGCGCGTTCGCTGACCACGGTCCAGTCACTTTCCAGTTCCATGGCCTGATCAAATTCCTGTACCAGCAAGCCGCCCCGTACCCGTTTGAATTCCCAGCCCGGACGTTGCCAAGCCCGGCCATCTTCAAAAGCCAGTACCCGCAGATTTTTCTTTTTGGCCAGAATCGGGCGGGCATCGGGCAGGATCGTGGGTGCCAACACCATTTCCACAAATTGGGTGCTGATCCATTCAGCGGTCTGGGCATCCAGCGGCGCATTGAAAGCGACGATGCTGCCAAAGGCCGACACGGGATCACTCGCCCAGGCACGTTGGAAGGCGCCGAGCAGATTCTGGCCCAGGGCCACGCCGCAGGGGTTGCCGTGTTTGACCACACAACAGGCCGATTCCTGAAATTCCATGACCAGAGCAACCGCCGCATCGCCATCACCAATGTTGTTGTAGGACAATTCCTTGCCCTGCAACTGGTGGGCATCGGCCAGCCCGCCACCATGGTCATCGCGGTAAAAAGCGGCGGCCTGATGGGGGTTTTCTCCGTAGCGCAATTCCTGCACCTTCTCGAACTGCAGAGAAAGAGTCTGTGGAAACGTGCTTTGGCTACCTTCAAGGCCATGGCTGGAGAGGTAGTTGGCAATGGCGCCATCATAACGGGCCGTATGGGCAAATACCTTGGTAGACAGGTGGAAGCGGGTGGCTGCCCCCACACCGCCGTGACTTTGCTCCATTTCCTGGAGGACCCGGGCGTAGTCATCGGGATCCACCAGGACGGTGACGCTCTCCCAGTTTTTGGCCCCGGCCCGGAGCATGGTGGGACCACCGATGTCGATGTTTTCTATGGCGTCTTCCAAGGTGCAGTCGGGGCGTGCCACGGTCTCGGCAAAGGGGTACAAATTGACGCAGAGCAGGTCAATGGGCAGGATCTTCTGCTCGGCCATCTGCCGATCATCATCGGCGTTGCCGCGTCGGGCCAGCAAGCCCCCGTGAATTTTGGGGTGCAGGGTTTTCAGACGCCCCTCCAGCATTTCCGGGAACCCGGTGTAATCGCCCACTTCCTGGACGGCAATCCCGTCAGCCATCAGAACCTTGGCAGTGCCTCCCGTAGACAGGATTTCCACACCGAAGTCGCGCAGGCGCCGTGCAAACTCCACGACCCCGCGCTTGTCTGAAACACTGATGAGCGCCCTTGTGATTTCACCCATAAAGCCATGCCACCTTTGCCAGCCTAAAATTAAAAAAGGTACGATCAGGAGACCTGTCGTACCCAAACCTCCTGATGGAGGGAGCGTTCTTACTCGGTTAACGCCGATAGCGTCAACGGAATGGCCTTATTGTAGAAGAGCTGGGCGAGGGATGCAAGGGCGGATGGGTTTGGTTCAATACGCACCGTCGCGAGCAAGGACCACTTTGACGGTGCGCAGCAGGATGACGATGTCGTACCAAAGGGTCCAGTTTTTGACGTACCAGGCATCGAGATCGGCGCGATCGGTAAAAGTGGTTTCCGAGCGGCCACTGACTTGCCAAAGGCCCGTGATGCCCGGCCTTACCTGGATATAAAGATGGATGCCTTCACCATAACGCTCGATTTCCCGGGCCAAAAGGGGGCGTGGCCCGACCAGACTCATCTGGCCGAGCAGCACGTTGAAAAGTTGAGGAAGTTCATCGAGGCTGGTGCGGCGCAGGAAACGGCCCACGCGAGTGACTCTGGGATCATTACGCAATTTGAAGTTTCGAGCGTATTCTGCGGCAATGGTCGGATTGTTCTTGAGATATTCCTTCAGCCGATCCTCGGCGTCATGCACCATGCTTCTGAATTTGAAGCAGGGAAAAGGTTTGCCGTTGTGACCAATGCGTTCCTGAATAAAAAATACCTTTCCGCCATCCTCGGATTTGATTTTCCAGGCCAGAACCAGTAAAAGCGGTGATGCGAGTATGGTGATGATGGTGGCAGAAAACAGATCAAAAATGCGTTTCAAAATACGTGGGCCTGGTCGGGCCAGATTGTCGCGCACCCGCAGCATGAAAATTTCCTGACTGAAAAAGTGCATGACCTCCAGGCCAAAGAGGGGCAAGCCGCGCAGTGGCGGTGCAATGGTAAGGCGGGGGTAGCCAAGACCCAGGGTGCGCACCAGTTTTTCCTGCTCTTCCCACTGGTCCATATCCAGGGCCAGAACCACATGGGGATTACCCAGATCTTCGAGTTGCCTGATGGGGTCATCACTTAAAGGTTCCATGTGGACTTGCGGATAGCTGTTTTTGTCTTCCAGCAATGGAGAATTGTGGGGGATCAGTATCCGGGAGATGGAGTATCCCAACAGTTCTTCACTTTTCAGGGCCCGCATGGCCTCCACGGCATTTCTACCGCAGCCGATGATGATGACTGGCCTGACCCAGGCCCCCAGGCGGGTGAGTACCAAGCGTGTGCCATGTCGGGCTATGGGCAAAAAGACGAAGACGAGTCCCCAAGTCGAAAATAACCATAATCGGGAGAGTGGCCATTTGCCCATGTAAGCCACCGCCGCATTTAACGCAATAAAAATGGTCAGGACCGTGATAATATCACCGGCCTCATCCCAGAAAGCCTTTCTTTGATGATAGTGTCCCTTGATGGCAAAGCTGATGATGACTGAAACCGTCAGTAATAAAAAAAGCAATAAATTGATTTGCGCCAGGCTTCCCCACCAGTGCTTCAGTACCCAAAGAGGGTTGATCCGATAATAAATGGCGTGGGATAGCCTGGCGAAATAAAATGCAAACAGGAAGGTCAGAATGTCACTCAGGGCAAGGATGAACGGAGTCCATCTGGTCCATTGGAAAACAGATATTTTTCGCATATTGTATAACTTATTGAATCTTATAAGCTTATCTTGGGTGGCTGAAAGAAGGCTGAACGATACAAGATAATGCCGATATTGCGCACTCTAAAAAACCATCATCCATTGCATTGTATCTTGTACTCTAAGACCTGAGCAACCTATTTATTTTACCTTGCCTTGGAATTCTGGAGGGTTGGATAAGTTGCTACCTATAGTGGTCCCCATATTTGAGACAGTGGTTTAAGCTTGTTGTCTGGTAGGGAGAAGACGATGAGCGCAGCAAAAAGGAAAGTGTATGGGGCGGCATTCAAGGGCAAGGTGGGCCTGGAGGCGATCCGGGGTTTAAAAACCATCAATGAAATTGCCCAGGAGCACGGCGTTCACCCGGCGCAGGTAGGGCAATGGAAGAAGGCGATCCAGGAGCAGGTTGGCACCTTATTTGAGGGCAAACGTGGCCCACAGCCGGTAGATGCCTACAGCGAGCCGGAACGCCTCTACAGTGAAATCGGCCGGTTGAAGGTTGAACTGGATTGGCTGAAAAAAAAGTCCGGAGTGCGCCCGTAGAGGTCCGGCGGGCTTGGATAGTGCCAGATCAGTATGTGCCCATTCAGCGGCAGTGTAGGTTAGCCGGCGTTGCCCGTGCCACGGTTTATGCTCAGCGACAGGAGAGGCCGCCCCGTGCCGACGACAAGGTGCTGATGGATTTGCTGGATGCGCAATACACGGCGACGCCTTTTTATGGGAGTCGCCGGATGACCGCACTGCTCCGGAAACGGGGGTTTATGGTCAATCGCAAAAGAGTTCAGCGACTGATGCGCGCCCTGGGTTTGGCGGGCATGGCACCGGGGCCCAATACCAGCCGACCCCATCCGGAGCACAAGATCTATCCCTATCTGCTGCGGGGTCTGATGATTGATCGCCCCGGTCAGGTCTGGAGTACGGACATCACCTATGTTCGGCTACTGCACGGTTTTGTGTATCTGGTGGCCATCATGGATTGGTACAGCCGCAAGGTATTGAGCTGGCGGATCAGTAATACTATGGAGGCGGAGTTCTGTGTAGTGTGTCTGGAAGAGGCTCTGCAACGCTATGGTGCGCCGGAGATATTCAACACGGACCAAGGCAGCCAGTTCACCTCTGAGGCCTTTACCGGCGTGCTTCAGGCGCATGATGTACGGATCAGTATGGATGGCCGCGGCCGGGCCTTGGACAACATCTTTGTGGAGAGGCTCTGGCGCACCGTAAAGTACGAGGATGTCTACATAAAGGGCTATGGCAGAGTGCCGGAGCTGATGATCGGGCTGACCGCCTACTTTGAGTTCTACAATGGCCGCCGCCTGCACCAGTCCCTCGGCTACGTTACACCGGATCAGGTTTACCTGACCGGCCAGGGCGGCGGGGCCTGTATTGTGGACAAGTATCCGAAGATCGCAGCTTGACCGTTACTCATGGATGATTTGGGGCAGCGCCATTCCGCTGCAGTGGAAGTAACCGGACCAACTTAAACTCACTCTCTAGCTGTCTTGACCAATGGGTCCACCATAACCCATTCTTGTCCAGTTCCCATGCGGTGGCCAAGGGCGTGTTGACTGGGCCAGACCAGTTGCATATCCGTTACGTCCATACGCCGATGCGCTATGCCTGGGATTTGCAGCATCAATATCTGCGCGAATCCGGGCTGGATAACCGCATAAAAAGCTGGGTTGCCAAATGGTTGTTACACAAAATATGGATTTGGGATGCTCGCATTGCCCACGGTGTGGTTCAATTTGTCGGTAATTCTGAACGGTTTTGATGAACTCATATCCGGCTTTCCTTATGTCTGGTCAAAGCCCGCAATACCTCACCCTGATCATGCCGTAACGGGCCCTACAACGCCTGACGGCGGCACTTTGGTATAACGATGTGATATTTGCACCCCCATTTCCCCTTCTTTTTCCAGCTCCCACATATGATCACGGATATCATCCATCCGCTCGCCCAGATCCATCGTCCGCCGATCCACGTGACTGCGCACCCAGGCCGTGGCTGCTTCCGCTTCCTGGGCAGACAGGTTGGTGTCCTGAAAAAAGGCACCATGCCCCGCCAAACCTTGTTGTGTGCTATGGTCATTCATTGTGAACTCCTTGGCCTAATGGCCGAATCTGACCCAAAACCGGGTCAATCAAGACTGCTTTGATATGACCGTCCCTCTTTCTTCGGAGGAGGCAGTATCTGTATTAAATGAAAAATGTTTCCCATGGATCACTCCTCGAGAAGGGGATGTTTTGATTCGATCTGCGCCCAGTATTCGGCTTCCGGTAGCGCCGGCTTTTTCTGGATGATCACGGGCCAATGGGCTGCCAATCGAGCATTGATGCCCAAGAATATCTCTTGTCCTTCTGGCAAATTAACATCACGATATATGGCTCCTACCGGGCAGACATCCACACAGAGGGTACAATCGATACATTCCGTCGGATCGATAGCCAGAAAATTGGGACCTTCGTGAAAGCAATCGACCGGGCAGGGCTCAACGCAATCCGTATATTTACAGCGGATACAGGCTTCGGTGACGACATGGGTCATGGTTGTGCTCCTGCGCGACGAGTCCGCATGGCATTCCCGATCTCGCCCAAAATGTCTGGGGACAGCAAACGCGCAGCGACCGGGAAGATTTCATTATTCTCAATGGCGATATGGGCCCGATGTGTGGAAATAAAGATATCCGGGGAAAGGGTATTCCCGTGACCAACAGCGACCTCTTCCAACTCTTTGGCGAAATCTTCCCATAACGCTTCCAAATTACGATGCTGGAGCGAGAGGTGGCGCAAAGTCGTGTGCAGAGGCTCAGGAAAATCGAGATGGGTGGTCAACCAAGGAAAGAGATTTTCTTCCTCATCCGCATGATGTTGAGGCGCTGCGGTGTGGAAATAGCGAAGGATGCGCGTAGCCGCCTGGCGCGCTTCATCATCAGCGCCGTGCTCAGCAAGATGTCCAGGCAGGCATGCCAGGGTGTCACAATGGCCCAGTATCCGGCCATGACATGCCAGCAAGAGCCCCATGGGGTCGTCGAAGCTGGGGGCTGGGGTAAATAATTGCACGGTGAAATCCCTCCTCAGGGTCGTGTTTGCGCTCCCACGTCGGACCCGCCAGGAATCCTTTTTATAAAGTGAATCCGTATCCTATGTGGTTCACGTTCCAGGTAGACCCAATCTATGCCATCACCATAACGGCTGCGTAGTTGGTCGAGCAGGGGCAAGGGATCGTGGTCATTCATGAAATTCATGACTTCCCCTGCTTGCAGGGCATCCAAGGCCCCGAAAATGGCGGCATGACGAAAGCGTTTGGCCACGCCACGCGCGTCGAAGAGGTAGGTGGCGTCGGCCCGAAGATGGGCATGAGGTTGGGGTGGGCTGGTTGTAGTCATGACGGTCCTCCGCAAAAAAAGGGTTGTGGCAAAACACTCAAGGCCAATAGTAGAGCAATTCAATAGGGTATTCCTTGATCTTGGTCAAGAAAATGCCACTGTTCGTCTGACTTCGGGATCGGCTTGGTCCTAACCCATGTTAAACAGCTTGCGGGATCTGGAGACGTATTTCCGTCTCTTGGCTCCGTGGGCAACTCACCTGGATGCTGAACATGGATCGGGACCTCGGCCCCTTTTACGCGATGGCCGCGGCCGATCCTCGCCGCGCGTCCCTGGCGGCGCGCTGCCGGGGACTCCGACTACCCCGCTTTCCCCCCTCTTCGAATGCCTGGTCAATGCCGTCGCCAGTCAGCAACTGAGTCTGCATCGGGGTATCACCCTCCTCAACCGCCTCTCGGAGCTCTGCAGGGAGGGGGTGGGAGAAATGGACCGGGTGAACCTTTTCCCGGATCACCTCTTTCCGCTGCGGCAGGAGGTGATGGCACTGCGTGATCCAGGCTTCAGCCGCCAGAAGGGGACCGCCTTGCGCGCTCTGGCGGAAGAAGCAGCGGCCGGCGGGCTGGCAGGGATTGCCCCATGCCGAAGCCATGCAGCGTTTGCTGCGCCTACGCGGCATCGGCCGCTGGTCGGCGGAGTATGTCCTGCTGCGCGGCTTGGGGCGTCTGGACGTTTTCCCCGGCCGACAGGCGGCGGGAGTTTTCCGATCGTATCGCGCTGGTTTCCGTCCCAAGGACGATGGCCTGAAGGTCGCACAAAGCCAACGCCGTCCTATTAATAGGGTGCTCTGGGATGCAAGGCTCGTCCGCCAATGACTTCATGGCGGAGAGTGGCGGATCCCGTTCCCCGTTCCGGGGCGCAGACTTCGCCCCAAGTGATGGATCATTCCGGCAAGGGTGATCGCCCAAGCGAGCAGCGCCAGATAGAAGAAGACATGCCCGAGAGGGAGCAAAAAGGGCAGATCCATGCTCCGCGCCATATGGATGGTGCACAAGCTGTACATGCCCAGGGGGAAGACCATGCCCCAGTAAAGCGGATCATAGCGGATGGGAAGACGCCGGATGCCATGGCGCCAAACCTCCAGGATGACCAGCAGCGGGATCCACCAACTTCCTGTGACCCAGCAAAAGACCGTAAGGCCTTTCAGAAAAGGGAGAAGGGAGTGGAGATAGGGGTCCTTGGCGGCGTTGATGATCAGTAGGGATCCCGCCAGGGTGGAAATGGCCATGGCCCCCATGTTGATCCAGTAGGATGGTACCAGATCCTCTGCCGAAAAGCGGAAGAAACTATAACGATAAAAAACAAGGACCATGATGCAGATATAGAGCATGCCACCCCACAACCACAGGGAGAGCGCAATGAAATTGAACTCCAAGCGATGCATGGGGTTCCAGTGAGCGTCCAGCAACGCGGCGAGCACGGCGACGGACTGGGCGGCAACCACCGCCAAAAGCCAGGTACCGGTGATGCCCTTATCCAGAGAAGGTTTATGTTTCCGGATGGTGAAAACCGTGAAGATGCCGTAGTTCAGTACCAGCCAAAGGGCCATGGCAAGCCCCCAGAGCAGCATGCCGGTTTCTTCATCATTCGCCAAAAGGACGAACTGGCTGCCGAGAATGGCGGATCCGGCCACTACCGAAAAGAAACCTGGGCCGCGTTGGTAATCCTTGAAATCCACGCCCATCCGCTGACCGAAGCGCAACATGCGCCAGACCGTCAGGCACCATAAAGCGCCGTAGAACGCCCCATTGAGCCAGAAGAGCGACCAGGCGAGGAGTGGAATACCCATGGCCTGGGCCGCCAGGGAAACGACGCCCGTGGCCATCACCAAAGCAAAATAAGCGGGAGCCATATCCTGTACGGCGGAGTCCAGCAGACGAGACAGACCTCTCACATTCCTTTCCATGTCGGCTGTCCCTCTCGGAAAACCCAGGCCATCAGCTCCGCGAGACTTCCCCCACGCGGCGTATAGATTCTATACCTATCCCGCAACTTGGCCACCTGTAGTAGCCGTTGGGATCCCTGTACACGTTATCCATGGTGAATCCCGGATGGGGGAAATTTTCTGGATAGGGTGCACTGGCGCCAAAGCGGCTCAGGCCTATGGCGGCGCCCTCTCCCACTCATTCGTACCACCCCAGGGATGCCGCAGCCTCTACGGCGAGGCGGATTTTGCTATCTTGCGGGAGTTGCCAAGCAGGAAAGGGCCGTCGCCCATCATCGCGTGAGCCAAGCGATGCGATCCTGTGGCGACGTTTTTGCGCCTAATGGATGATCGCCCCAAACAGAAAACTTTTTATGCATACGGGCTATAATCATATAACGCATCCTTCTGAGCGACCTCAAGGGGAATCGCATGAAACGTTATAACTATCTGATAGTCGGTGCGGGGGCCGCAGCCGCCAGTGCGGCGAGCGCCATCCGCAAGCAAGACCTCCAAGGCAGCCTGCTGATGCTGGGCGCAGAAAGCGACCCGCCCTATCAGCGCCCCCCTCTCTCCAAAGGTTTATGGCTGGGTAAAGACAAAGAGGAAGAGATCACCCTGAAGCGCCCGGCCGACTGGGAAACCCTCGGTGTCACATTGGCCCTGGGAGATCCGGTCATTGATCTCGATGCAGAGAGATGCGTAGTGGGAACCAAGGCGGGAAAAGCCTTCTTCTATGAGAAACTGCTGCTCGCCACCGGTGGCCAGCCCCGCCCGCTGCCCACCCCGCCAGGCCTGGAAAACAGGCTGTTTTCCTTACGCTCGCTGGCGGATTACCGGCGCTTGCGCACGCGGGCGGCCGAGGGCGGAACCGTGTTGGTGATCGGCGGCGGTTTTCTCGGCGCGGAACTGGCCGTGGCGCTCTCTTCGCAGCCCGGGCTTGCGGTACAGTACTGCGTGTCCGGGGAAGGCCCGTTGGCGCACGTCCTGCCACCCCCTTTGGTGGAGCAGGTCAGCGCCCGCTATCGCAAGGCGGGTGTCCAGCTCCATGTGGGGCATCATTTCAAGGACTTGCGTAGCGAGTCCGGCAAACTCGTGTCCCGGTTTGCGGATGGTGCGGAAATCTCCTGCGACTGGATTGCCTATGGTATCGGCATGCAGCCCCTGACCGCCCTGGCAAAAGCCGCGGGTCTGGTGATGGCGCCCGGCGGTGTCCGCGTGGACGATGGGATGCGCAGCAGCGACCCTCGGATATGGGTTTCCGGCGATCTCGCCGTCTATCCGGATCCGGTATGGGGCACACCCCTGCGTCTGGAGCATTGGGATAACGCCGAAGCCACCGGGCGTGCCGCCGGTTCTAGCATGGCCGGAAAAGAGGTGCATTTTCAGCATCAATCCATGTTCTACAGCGATATCTATGAATTTGGCTTCGAGGCTGTCGGGGAATGCCGCAGTGACATGGACTGCTATACGGATATTTCGCCGGGCGGAGACAAGGCCGTGGTGTATTATCTGCGGGATGGTCAGATCCACGGCATACTCCTCTGGAACGTCCGGAACCAGGTAAAAACAGCCCGCAGCCTGATCGCGCAAAAAGCCGTAGTGCATCTCCAGGAATTGCGCGGGCGAATAGCAGATGGGTAAAGGCAGAGGGAATGCAGCCCGAATGAATGGGCAGGGACATAAAATGACTCTGGACCATGTTCAGCGCATTGCCATCACTAGCTGGCGCGTTTACGCGCATCCCCTCCCCCCAGGCTATCACGTCCTGGCAGAGCGCCTCTGGCCCCGTGGCTTGTGCAAGGGGCCGACCTCCCGCTGGATGCCTGGCCCAAAGATCTTGCTCCCAGCACCGATCTGGCAGAAAGTGTCCAGGGTATCGCGCAGTTATATCGGGACCGGGCGGATGCGGAGAACGGTTTTGACGAACTCAAGAATCAATGGGGATGGGGTGGCTACACGACCCGGGATCTGGCGCGTTCCAGGATGGAACGCCGCTTAGTTACAGGTTACCAAGTATCAGTCTGTTCTGCCTGCCTTGTACCCTTGAGTTAGGGCTCCATCGACCACCTCACTGTTCGCAAGGATTTCACGAGCCTGGTGGAATATGCATGAACCCGATTTCATGATGTAGATAGAGCGCTTTTGCATCTACTGCGGCCGGAGTTTTCTGCATATGTCTATCCACACTGACATCTTGCACAGCTTCCCGGAGCAAATTCTGGTAACATTTCCAGATCAGCATTATTTTCAGGACAGTCATGGAAACCAAAGCGCAAACCCCCGCTCCCAAACGTCGCCTCGAGCCCCTCTGCGATAAAATCTCCCTGCCGGTGATTCGCGCGGTGGTGGACGATTTTTACAACCGCATTCAGGTCCATCCTACCTTGGCTGCACCGTTTTCCATCGTGCAGGACTGGGATTTGCACAAGGATCGTCTGGTGCATTACTGGTGGACGGTTTCGGGTGGCCTGCCTTACAAGGATTATCGCTATGCCCTGGGGGACAAACACGCGCCGGTGGGGGTGACCAATCCCCTGGTGGATGATTGGCTCGCTTTATTCCATGAGACCATGCTGGATCACATGGATGCCGATCTGGCCAAACGCTGGCATGGCATGGCGGCAGGCATTGGCGAGTCCCTGCGCCTGATGTTTGCCCCTCGGGAGTCTTGAGTCCGCTCAAATCGGTCCTTTGCCCTGATCCAGGAAAAAGCGGTAGGCGGGATTGCCACTTTCGGAAACATGGGGGTAACCAACCCTGGAGAGCATGCTTTCAAACTGCCGTAGATCACTGTCCGGCACCTCAAATCCAGCAAGAACCCGACCCAGATCAACACCATTATTGCGATAGTGGAACAGACTGATGTTCCATTGCCCACCCAGCTTTTCCAGAAACTCCATGAGAGCACCGGGCCTTTCCGGGAATTCAAAGCGGTAGATCCGCTCGTTTTGCGCTTCCCGGGCGTGTCCGCCGACCATGTGCCGAATATGAAGCTTGGCCATTTCATCCTGGCTCAGGTCCAGGGCTTCGTGTCCGGTATCCCGTAAATGCTGGAGGAGGGTTTCGGCATCTTGCCGATCGCGAATGGCGACTCCCACAAAAATATGGGCGCGATCCCGGCGGTGCAGGCGATAATTGAATTCGGTGACCACCCGCTGGCCAATGGCGGCACAGAAGTCGCGAAAGGCCCCGGGCGTTTCGGGAATGGTGACCGCGAACAAGGCTTCACGGGCCTCGCCCAGCTCGGCGCGCTCGGCAATGAAGCCCAGCCGGTCGAAATTCATGTTGGCCCCGGAGAGCAGGGCGACCCAGGCCCCGCCCTGACCGGGATCTGCGGCGGCCTTGCGTTTCAGTCCAGCCAGAGCCAAGGCGCCGGCAGGTTCCATGATGGATCGGGTTTCATCAAATACATCCTTGATGGCGGCGCAGATTTCATCATTGCTGACACGGACAATTTCATCCACATAGCGCTGACAAAGGGCGAAAGTGTGTTCACCGACCTGTTTGACAGCCACACCATCGGCAAATATGCCTACCTGGGAGAGTACAATCCGCTTTCCAGCCCGTAAGGATTGGAACATGGCATCGGCCTCGAAAGGTTCAACACCAATGATGCGGATTTCCGGGACGATGGATTTCAAATACGCAGCCACTCCGGCAATCAGTCCGCCGCCCCCCACCGGCACAAATATCGCCTCCAGACCGGTACCGCGCTGTCGCAATATTTCCGCGCCCACGGTTCCCTGACCGGCAATGACCAGAGGATCATCAAAGGGCGGGATGAACACCATGCCCGATTGTTCGACCAGTTGAAAACAATGACTTTGCGCGTCCGAAAAATTGTCGCCATGCAAGATGACCTCCGCCCCCCGGGCCCGCACCGCCTGGACCTTGATTTCCGGCGTGGTGGCGGGCATGACAATGATGGCTCGAATGCCGAGTTTCTGGGCAGAGTAGGCGACACCCTGGGCGTGATTGCCGGCGCTGGCGGTGATTACCCCGGCGGCTTTTTCGGCGGCGGAGAGTTGGGCAATCTTGTTGTAGGCTCCGCGCAATTTGAAGCTGAATACCGGTTGTAGATCCTCGCGCTTGAACAGGATTTCCCGATGCAGGCGCGCACTCAGTTTGGGGGCGGTTTCCAGAGGGGTTTCCCGGGCGACATCATAGACCCGGCTGCAGAGGACTTCCCGAAGCAGGTTTTTCACGATTGGGGATGCTCCCGGGGCTGGAGTTGCATGAGTTTGCGAAATTCGGCGATGTCCGGGGCCAGGGTGGCATTGGCTTTGGCTTCCATGGCCTCATAGCGGCGCAATACATCTTCACCCATTGCTGTCAGGTGGGCGCCGCCGCCGTGACTACCACCGGTGGCGGTGCTGACCACGGGGCTGAGAAAGCTGTGATTCATGGTATCCACCAATAACCAGGCGCGCCGATAGCTCATGTGCATGCAGCGGGCCGCAGCGGAAATGGAACCGGTTTCGCGGATGTGGCGCAGTAATTCCGCTTTGCCAGGACCGATGGCGATGGCTTCCGCCAGTAAGACCCGCAGGCGTGGCTGTAGATGTTCACTCATCGCGGTTTCTCCCCTCAAAATATTCCAGCAGCGTGTTCGGCAGCCATCCCAGATGGCCGGGAAAAGGCCCGGTCATGAAGCCCACATGTCCGCCATGCTCGGTGATGCATGGCGTGATGGCCGGGCTCAAAACGGCCGAACGCACGCTGGCAATGGGCACAATCGGGTCATCCATGCTGTGCAGGAGCAAAGTGGGCAGGCTGATGTGGCGCAACAGCGGCGCCGACGAGCCTTTTTCCCAAAAAACCTGAGCCCCAGCAAAGCCATGCACGGGTGCCGTGAAGTATTCATCAAAATCATACAGGTTCCTGGCGGAAAAAACCCGGGACCAGTTAGCCATTTCCGGATAACGCCGCTGAAAACGGCGTGCCGTTTTTTTCATGCTGATCAGAAAATAACGATTGTAAAAGCGGACGGACCCTTTTTGCAAAAACTCGGCCGTAGCGACCAGATCAATGGGTGCGCAAACCCCCGCTGCTTTGCTGAGGACCCGTTCGGCGTCGTTGCCCTGTTCACCGAGATATTTCAGCAGGGCATTTCCCCCCAGGGAGACACCAACCGCATAGCGCTGGCGGTCGGGCAGGAGTCGGGCCACCTTTTCCAGCATCCAGGCAATTTCGGCGCTGTCTCCAGCGTGATAACTGCGAGGGAGGCGGTTGTCGATACCGCCGCAGCCCCGGAAGTTGATGAAACATCCAGCCCAGCCCCGTTGCCGCAGTGCTACTGCCAGCGCCAGAGCATAATGCCCCCGAGAACTGCTGCCGAGACCATGAAAAAGAATGACGACAGGTGCGCACGGCGGAGCATCTATCCAGTCAACGGCCACCTGATCCTGATCGGGTGTGGTCCAGATCTCGCGACGGAAGGAAGCCCGTCCCGGACGCGCAAAAAAGGGCGCCCAAACAGTTTGCATATGGCCTCCCCGGGACCACCAGGGCGGCTGAAAGTCACAGAACAACGCTAATCTTCGATGTAAGCGTCGTGCTGACGGAGGTAAGCCTCAAGCTCATCAATGCAGCTCCCGCAACCACCACCACAACCCGCATGGACCATCAGCAATTCCATGAAGGGGAGGGGCTCAGCGCGTTGGCGCTCCAGAATTTCCATAAATGTGGCGGCCGAACAGCAGCAATAGGGGCTGTCATCGACTTCCTCGGGTGCGGCAGACATGGTAAAAACTTTCACCTCTCGGCAATTAATGCTGGAACAACTTCATACAGTAGCCATTGAGGGCGCAAGGTGCAAGACTTGCGTCGTGATTTTACCGGTGTTTTTTCGCTGAGGTGGTTTTTTTGGCCTTGGGGCTGGTAAACTCTGAATCATCCTATAATATGGTTATATTGGCTGAACTGGACCAGGTGGTTAAGGTGGTTACGGGTGGGGCAGGACTTTGATGGTATACACTGTCATAAAATGTTTATAAAACTGCCGCACTATTGTCATATTTGTGAGTCATAATCAAGGAAGGTTTGCCATCGTTTTTGCACGGAGAGTCCTGCATGTTAAGCACTCAATCTCACGGCAGTACCGATCACGTGACTAAGAAAAAAGATCGTTCCCTGCGACTTTATCTGGCACGTCATCAGGACGAAGTGGAAGCGGCGCAACGTTTGCGCTATGAAGTATTCAGTGCCGAATATGGCGCCCAGCTCAGTGGCGGCCCTGGTATGGACCAGGATGAATATGATCCCTTCTGTGAACATCTGATTGTCGAAGATGAAAACCGTCAGGAGGTGGTCGGTACCTACCGACTTTTCCTCCCCGAAAAAGTCCCCTCGGTGGGCCGCTATTATGCCGAGACCGAGTTTGATCTGTCCCGCCTGCTGGCCCTGAATGCCCGCATCATGGAACTGGGTCGCTCCTGTGTGCATCCTGATTATCGTCAGGGGGCGGTCATTGCCCTGCTCTGGTCGGGACTGGCCGAGGCCATGTCCATGTGGCAGATTGATTACCTGATGGGTTGCGCCAGTGTCCACAGTACCGATGGCCCGGCTCTGGGTGTCCTCTATCAGCAGCTGCAGCAATATCTGACCCCTCAGGAGCAGCGGGTGTTTCCGCTGCGGGCGGTACCGGGCTTCGATGTGCAGGCGGAAGTCGCACCGGCCTCCCTGCCTTCCTTGCTGAAGGGCTATTTACGGGCGGGGGTCCGGGTGGGTGGAGAGCCTTTCTGGGATCCCCAGTTCCACTGTGCAGACTTTTTTGTCTGGTGTGAATCCAGACTCATCACGCCCCGCTATCAGCAGCGTTTTCTGGAACCCGTAGGTCCCAGAAAATGAGGTGGCGTAAACAAACGCCAGCGCCGGTGCTCATTCACTATCCGGGGCGACGTTTGCGGCGTTTGCGCCCCAATGTCATGCGGCGCTTGTGGCGCATTCCCTTGCTGGCCTTTTATCTCCTGCTGGCCTATCCGCTGGCACTATGGACCTGTGCCCGTAAGCCTCAGCCTGACGCCTTGAGTTATGGCGCTTTTGCCTGGTGGAGTCGCCGCGCCCTGCGGGTTTTGGGTATCCGCTTGCGGGTGGACGGCAAGATCCCGGAGCGGCCGGTGATGGTGGCTGCCAATCATGTGTCCTATCTGGACATTCTCGCTCTGGCGACTTTGATTCCCGGACGTTTTGTGGCCAAGAAGGAAATGCGCGACTGGCCGTTTTTCGGGGTCATGGGCGAATGGTTGGGGACTCTGTTCATTGATCGCAGTGACGCCCGGGCCAGTCAGCGGACCATGCGGCAGGCCAGCGACATCATTCTGGCGGGTACCAGTGTCGTACTGTTTCCAGAGGGGACCACCAGCGATGGTAAATCGGTGGGTGAGTTTTACGCGGCCCCTTTTGAAACGGCGGCCGTTGCCCATGCCGAGACCATTCCGGTAGCCCTGCGCTATGAAGACGTGCTGCGGCCGGGGCAACCGGATGCCTTATGTCCTTTTGTCGGGGACGATAGTTTGTTCGGCCATCTCTGGCGACTGGCGGCTGCCGCTCCCTTGACCCTGCGCGTGGAGTTTCTCCCGGCCCTGCCTCCTGAATTGGGGCGCCGACAGTTGGCCCAAAACGCGCGTCTGGCCATCAGTGATGCCTTGCAGCGCATGGAACAGGGGGCATCAGTGACCTATCTGCCGATGCACCGTTCTCGGCATCCCTTGCGCGATGCCTGGGCAGCCTGGCGACGCGGTCATGGGGCCTGAACTTATATTCTTGCCCCGGCGGGTGGCATGGGTGATTTGCCGCGACTTTGGTCCGAGCTAATCAAGGCAAGATCACGCTACCTCAACCTGTTTGTTTTGCCTGACCCCAGTGGTGGACCGTATCTATCAGGGTGGCCACATTTTCGATAGGCGTTTGTGGGGTAATACCATGCCCCAGATTGAAAATATGACCGGCTTCGGGGCCATGACTTTCCAGAATCCGCAGGGCTTCCTGGCGCACAGCGGCGCTGCTGCCATAGAGCGCAATGGGGTCCATATTGCCCTGCAAGGCCACCTTCTGCCCTAGGCGCTGGCGGGCTAAACCCAGTTCGATACTCCAGTCGAGCCCGAGGACATCGGCGCCACTGTCGGCCATGGCTTCCAGCCAGTTGCCACCCCCCTTGGTGAAGAAGATGACGGGAACGGCTCTGCCCTCGGCTTCGCGGCGTAGCCCGGCAATGACCCGGGTCATATACGCCAGAGAAAATTCCTGGTAGGCAGGGGTGCTGAGGCTGCCGCCCCAGGTATCAAAGAGCATGACCGCCTGGGCACCGGCAGCAATCTGGGCATTCAGATAGGCGGTCACCGCTTCGGCAAGGTGAGCCAGCAAGCGATGCAGAGTTGCTGAATCACTGTACAGCAGTCCCTTGATATGGATGAAATCCCGACTGCCGCGTCCTTCAATCATGTAACAGGCCAGTGTCCAGGGACTGCCGGCAAAACCGATGAGGGGCAGGCGTCCGTTGAGTTCCCGGCGGATCAGGCGCACGGCATCCATGACAAAACGGAGTTCAGTTTCGGGATCGGGCTGGCTGAGGCGGGCAATATCGGCCGCCGAGCGCAGAGGTTTGGCAAAAACCGGGCCTTCGCTCTCCTGAAAGCTCAAGCCCAGACCCATCACATAGGGAATGGTGAGGATGTCCGAGAAGAGAATGGCCGCATCCAAAGGAAAACGGTCGATGGGTTGCAGGGTGACTTCACAGGCCAGTTCCGGCGTGGTACAGAGAGTCAGAAAGTCGCCGGCCCGGGCACGGGTGGCGCGATATTCCGGCAGATAACGCCCAGCCTGACGCATCAGCCAGACCGGTACCTGATCGACTTCCTGCTGCAGGCAGGCGCGCAGAAAGCGATCATTATGCAGGATAGTGGTAGTAGCCATGATGTCTACACGCCCAAGTGGTCGAGAATACCTTCGGCCGCCTTTCTGCCCTCATCCACGGCAGTCACTACCAGATCCGAACCGCGGCGCATGTCGCCCCCCGCAAAAATCTGCGGATTGCTGGTCTGAAACCGGGCATTGGTGCGAATCCGGCCGCGCTCGTCAATTTCTATCCCATGTTCGCCAAACCAGGGAGCCGGGGAGGGGTCGAAACCAAAGGCGATGATGACCACATCGGCGCCGAGCACCTGTTCGGAGCCGGGAATGAGTTCAGGATGACGGCGCCCTTTGGTGTCGGGTTCGCCCAGCCGGGTTTCCACCATGCGCACGGCTTTGACGCCCTGAACTTCATCACCCATGATTTCAACGGGTTGGCGATTGAAGAGGAATTTCACCCCTTCTTCGCGGGCGTTGGCCACTTCCCGGCGGGAGCCGGGCATGTTTTCTTCATCACGACGATAGGCACAGATAACGCTGCTCGCCCCCTGGCGTATGGCGGTGCGTACACAGTCCATGGCCGTATCGCCACCTCCCAGTACCACGACGTTTTTGCTGGAAAGGTTGATATAGGGCAGGGTCGGATCAGGCAGATGCATCAGGTGCCGGGTATTGGCGATCAGGTAAGACAGAGCCTTGATGACCCCGGGAAGCTGCTCACCCGGAAGATGGCCGGTTTTGGCGGTGTAGGTACCCATCCCGAGGAACACCGCATCAAAGTCATGGAGCAGTTGCGCGAGGGAGATGTCTTTGCCGATTTCCGTACCCAGTTGAAACTGGATGCCCATTTCCTGAAGCAGATCGGCCCGGCGGGCGATGACTTCTTTTTCGAGTTTGAAGGGCGGGATACCGAAGGTCAGCAGCCCGCCTACAGCGGGATAGCGATCAAACACCGTGACGGCGGTACCCGCCCGGTTGAGGATGTCGGCGCAGCCCAGACCCGCAGGCCCGGCACCCACCACGGCCACCTTTTTGCCGTTGGGGCTGACCGGGCCGATTTCCGGACGCCAGCCTCGTGCCAGGGCTTCCTCACTGATGAATCTTTCGAGATTGCCGATGGTGACAGCACCATAGCCGTCATTGAGGGTGCAGGCCCCTTCGCAGAGCCGGTCCTGGGGACAGATGCGCCCGCAGATTTCGGGCAGGGTGTTGGTTTGGTGAGAAAGTTCGGCGGCCTCTTCAATGCGGTTTTCCACAATGAGTTGCAACCAGTTGGGAATGTAATTGTGCACCGGGCACTTCCATTCACAATAGGGATTGCCGCAATGCAGGCAGCGGTCTGCCTGGAGCTTGGCACTTTCCAGGTCAAAGCTTTTGTAGATTTCCTTGAAGGTTTCGCGACGTTCTTCCACGTCCAGCTTTTTCGGGTCCTGCCGGGGGTCTTCGATGAAGGCAAAATGGCTCATAATTTTTCCTCGGTGGGGCGCGGAGAATCAGCTGGCTTCTTCCAGCAGGACATCGAGCTTCGCCGCCTTGGGCACGACGAGCCAGACATCACGGATGAAATGGGACCAGTCTTTCAGCAAACTGGCCGCGTAACTGCTGCCGGTTTGGGCCACATGGGTTTCCACGTGGCGCCGCAGCAGGGCGGCGTAACCGCGCATGGATTCGGTTTCGATGCGATGGCAGTTGACCAGTTCGCCATTGACCTGATCGGCAAACTGCCGGGCCTGATCCCGGACAAAGGCCAAGCCGCCGGTCATGCCCGCACCGAAATTGACGCCCACGGAACCGAGAATGATGACCTGTCCACCAGTCATATACTCGCAGGCATGATCTCCCGCCCCTTCAATGACGGCAATGGCTCCGGAGTTGCGCACCGCAAAGCGTTCTCCGGCTCGTCCAGCGGCAAACAACCGCCCTCCCGTCGCTCCATAGAGGCAGGTATTGCCCATGATGGCGGAATTCTGGCTGGCGTAATGGGTGCCTGCTGGCGGGGCAATGACCAATACTCCGCCATTCATGGCCTTGCCCACGTAGTCGTTGGCATCGCCGTGCAGTTGCAGGGTCATGCCTTGCACGCAGAAGGCACCAAAGGACTGGCCAGCGGTTCCGGTCAGTTCGACATGGATGGCGTCGTCGCGCAACCCATTATTGCCATAACGTCGGGCTATTTCTCCCGCCAGACGGGCGCCGATGGAGCGATTGACGTTGCGAATGCTGTAGTGCAGCCGCGTGGGTATCTGCTCTTCCAGGGCCGGGCGGGCATCCTTGACCATCTGTTCGGCTAATTCACCTTTATCAAAGGGCGGGTTGCGGTCCTGGGTATGGCAATTCACATCGGCATTTTCCAGCTGGGCATTGGCGAGCAGGGGCAGCAGGTTCAGGCGCTCCTGTTTTTCTGTCTGGGCACCACCGATTTCCAGTAACTGACTGGCGCCAATGAGTTCATCAAAGCGCCGGATACCCAGTTCAGCCATGATCTGCCGGGCTTCTTCAGCCACAAAGCGGAAGTAGTTGATGGCCATTTCCGGAAGGCCGGTAAAATGCTTGCGCAGGGTTTCATCCTGGGTGGCAATACCCGTGGCGCAGTTATTGAGATGGCAGATACGCAAGTATTTGCAGCCCAGGGCAATCATCGGCGCGGTACCAAAACCAAAGCTCTCGGCACCCAGCAAGGCGCCCTTGATGACGTCCAGACCGGTTTTGAAGCCGCCGTCGGCTTGCAAGCGGACCCGGTGCCGTAACTGATTGCGGCGCAGGGTGACCTGGGTTTCGGCGAGCCCCAACTCCCAGGGCGATCCAGCATATTTGACCGAAGTCAGTGGGCTGGCGCCCGTGCCGCCATCGTAACCGGCGATGGTGATCCGGTCGGCATAAGCCTTGGCGACACCGGCAGCAATGGTTCCAACGCCCGCTTCCGACACCAGCTTCACCGAGACATAAGCCTGGGGGTTGATCTGCTTCAGATCAAATATGAGCTGGGCGAGATCCTCGATGGAGTAAATATCGTGGTGGGGCGGGGGGCTGATCAGGGCCACGCCTTCCTTGGCATAGCGCAGACGGGCAATGATGCCACTCACTTTATGGCCGGGGAGCTGGCCGCCTTCGCCGGGTTTGGCCCCCTGGGCGATCTTGATCTGCAACTCTTCGGCATTGACGGCATATTCCGGCGTCACGCCGAAGCGCCCCGAAGCAATTTGCTTGATCTTGCTGACCTTGTTGTTGTGATAGCGGGCGGGATCCTCCCCACCTTCACCGGAATTGGAGCGACCACCGATGCTGTTCATGGCAATGGCCAGGGCTTCGTGGGCTTCGGGAGAAAGCGCACCCAGGGACATGGCGGCCGTATCGAAGCGCGGGGTGATGGATTCGATGGGTTCGACTTCACTGAGGGGAATAGGCTGCGCCGATTTTTTCAGTTGCAGCAGATCGCGCAAATTGGTCACCGGACGTTCGTTGACCAGTCCGGCAAATACCTGATAATCCTCGTAACGCCCGGATCTTACCGCTGTCTGCAAACTTTGCACGACGTCGGGGTGATAGGCGTGATATTCGCCGCCATTCACATATTTGAGCAATCCACCGACGGGCAGGGCTTTTCTGGGAATGTAGGCATCCCGCACCTGCTGGCGGATATCTGCTTCCAGGAGCTCAAAGTTGGCACCGCCAATCCGGCTGACGGTACCCTTGAAGCAGCGTTCCACAACCAATTCATCCAGTCCCAGGGCTTCAAAGAGCTGGGTACTGCGGTAAGAGGCGAGGGTGGAAATCCCCATTTTCGAGAGGATTTTGTACAGCCCCTTGTCGATGCCTTTACGGTAATTTTCCAGGGCCTTGGCCAACGTCAGGGGTTGGCTGAAGGCATGGCGTTCGCTGAGGCTGCGGACAATGGCATAACTGAGGTAGGGATAGACAGCCGTCGCTCCATAGCCGATCAGGGTGGCGAATTGATGGGGGTCGCGGGCATGGGCCGTGGCGACGACAATATTCGCCCGGGTCCGCAAACCGGCGTCGATGAGGGCGTGATGCACCGCGCCCACGGCCATGAGTGCCGGAATGTACAGCCGATCCCGTTCCAACCCATGGTCGGACAGCAGCAGAATCACTGCTCCCTGGCGTACGGCGGTAATGACTTCTTCGCAGAGGGCTTCAATGGCTCCGCCCAGGTTGCTGTCCGCGGCGGAGTAGCAGAGATCGAAGCTTTGGCTGCGAAAGGCCGGCTCCGTGCGGCTGGTCAGGGCAACAAAGGTGGCATCCGAAAGCACGGGTGAGTGAATTTCGATGCGGCGCGCGTATTCAGGCCGTTCGGCAAACAGATTGCTTTCACTGCCAATCACCGTATTCAGGGACATCACCAGGGCTTCACGCAGAGGATCGATGGGTGGATTGGTGACCTGTGCAAACTGCTGCCGGAAATAATCGGCAATATGACGTCTCTGGGTGGACAGTACCGCCAGGGGCGTATCATCCCCCATGGAACCCACGGCCTCCTGAGCGCCTTCCGCCAGCACCCGGATGACCTGATCTTCTTCCTCAAAGCTGACACCAAAGGCCTTCTCGCTGGTCAACAAATCCGCGACCGGCAGCGCGGGCGTCAGATCCTGATCGTCGCGATGCAGATGTTCGGCATATTCATCCAGCCAGGCCCGGTAGGGGTGGCTATTCATGATTTCGGTGTCGATACTCTCCGAGTCCAGAAAGCGACCCGTCGCCATGTCCACGGCCACCAGTTGTCCGGGACCGACCCGGCCCTGCACGGTAATATCCTGGTGCCGGTAGTCAAAAACGCCCACTTCCGAGGCAATATTGATGATGCGGTCTTTGGTGATGACATAGCGCGCCGGGCGCAGGCCATTGCGATCCAGGGCGCAGGCGGCGATACGTCCGGTATTCAGCACCAGTCCGGCGGGACCGTCCCAGGCTTCCATGCGCATGGAGTGATATTCATAAAAGGCCCGCAAGGCGGGTTCCATGTGGGGGACGTTATGCCAGGCAGGAGGGACGAGCAGACGGATGGCCTTGAAAAAATCCATGCCGCCCTGCACCAGCAGTTCCAGCATGTTGTCGAGACTGAAGGAATCACTGCCACCCCCCACTGCGGGCAGGACTTCGGCCATGGGCAGGAGATCACTCTGCAATTGGGCTTCCCGGGCCTTGGCCCAGAGCCGGTTGCCCTGCACCGTATTCAGTTCGCCATTGTGGGCGAGGATGCGGAAAGGCTGGCACAGGCGCCATTCCGGCCAGGTATTGGTGGAAAAACGCTGATGATAGGTGACCAGGGCCGAAGTAAAGCGGGTATCGCGCAGGTCGGGATAAAACACCGGCAGATTTTCTGGCAATACCAGTCCCTTGTAGCCAATGACCTGGGAAGAACAGGTGATGGCAAAAAAGTCCTTGTCGGCGACAAAGTGCTTTTCCACCCGCCGGCGCAGGCGATACAACAAACGCTCATGGCTGTTCACGTCCTGCTCTGCCGGCAAGCCGACAAATACCTGCCAGACAGCGGGCAGGCTGCTCAGGGCTTCTTCGCCGCAGGCGGAGGCATCGGTGGGGACCTGCCGCCAGGCTATGCTGCTCAGGCCCAGATTCCGGGCTTCAGTATCGAGGGTCTGACGGATATCCCCGGCCAGCGCGGCATCCTGGGGCAGAAAAAACTGCCCAATCCCAAAATGCGCGGGCAGTTCGACGCCCATCTCCGCCGCGATGCTCTGAAAGAAAGCCCGAGGCATTTGCACCAACAGGCCACAGCCGTCACCGCTCTTGCCATCCGCTGCGACCGCACCACGATGGGTCAACCGTGCCAGCGAGGCAATGGCCGTGGCGACTATGGCGTGGCTGGCCTGATTGTCCATCTGGGCAATCAATCCGAAGCCGCAGGAATCTCTTTCGAAGTCGGAGGAGTATAAGCTTTGCGTCATGTGGTCACCTGGTCTGTTCCGTCACCCTGTCGCCGAACTGCAAAGCAGGGCTGGACATTATAGCGGGCTTGTGGACGAGGTCCAAGAGGGTATATGTCCTGCCCATGGAGGCGAGGAAAATGCCGACTGCGTTTTCAAGCTTCCCCGTGGGGGTCAAACAGGCGGTCATATTCGGCGATGGCGAAACGATCGGTCATGCCGGCAATATAATCAGCGACAATCCGCGCCTGGCTTTTTTCCTGCTGATCGCTGCCTTGAATGCGCGCCTGATATTTCAGGGGGAGCAGGCGAGGATCCTCGCGCAGGGTATGAAAAAGGCGGCGCACCAGGCGTTTGGCTTTTTCCGTCTGACGATGCACCCGGGGATGCCGATACATGCGATGAAACAGATAACTTTTCAGTGACTGGATCTGAGCGGCGATTTCCGGGCTGTGAGCGGCCAGTGGCTGGGGGCTGGCGCGAACTTCGGCAATGCTGCCGATTTTCCCGTTCTGGATACGCCGCCGGGTTTCTCCAACCAGATCATTGATCAGCAGATTGATCAGGCGACGCCCGGTTTCATGGCGCAGAATAGTGACACTGGCATCGGGATAATGGGATTGGACTTCGGCATAAATGTCTCCGTACAGGGGATTGCTGCAGAGTTCCTGCAAATCCAGCAGGCCGGCGCGCAGGCCATCGTCTATGTCATGGTTATTGTAGGCAATTTCATCGGCGAGATTGGTGATTTGCGCTTCCAGACTGGGTTGGGTGCCGTGCAGGAAGCGTTCGCCCACATCCCCCAGGTCGGCGGCTTTGCTTTTGGCGCAATGTTTGAGGATGCCTTCCCGGGTCTCAAAACTGAGATTCAGGCCGGGGAAATCGCCGTAACGGACTTCGAGGCGATCCACAATGCGCAAGGACTGGATGTTATGCTCGAAGCCGCCGAGATCATGCATGCATTCCTGCAGGGCATCCTGGCCGGCATGACCAAAGGGGGTGTGGCCCAGGTCATGGGCCAGGGCAATGGCTTCCACCAGATCCTCATCGAGACCCAGTTGGCGGGCGATGGCCCGGCCCACCTGGGCTACTTCCAGGGTATGGGTGAGGCGGGTGCGATACAAGTCTCCTTCATGATTGACGAATACCTGGGTTTTATATTCCAGGCGGCGAAAGGCGCTGGAGTGAATCACCCGATCCCGATCACGCTGGAAAGGGCTGCGACCTTCCGGAGGATCTTCTGGGTATTTGCGACCCAGGCTGCTCTCGGCATGAGCCGCGTAAGGCGCCAGCAGGCCATGAAAGGAGGATTTATCCGCCAAGCCCACCATGCTCCTCTGCAGCCGATCCGCCCGCTGACTCTTGGATGACCCGCTGCATGGTTTCCGCCAGGAGTGGCAGGCGGGCGGCAAACAGTGCGTAGGCCGCATCCGCATATTCCCGAATTTCATACTGGGCGTCTTTTTTGCGCCGCAACTTGAAAAAATTCATGAGACTGCGGAAGTTGACGGTCCAGTACACGTCGGAATAGACGGCCACCGGCATGACATTGCGCAGGAGTTCCCGGGCTCGGCCCCGATAGGGATCGCGACCACCTTCCTTGGGAGGCAGTTCGCCCGACTCCCGGGCTTGATCAATGCGCGCACAGGCAGCACTGTACTGGGTTTCATACCACTGAAACAGTTGTCCCATCAGGGCTTCATATTCGGCCATCGCCGCCTCGTCGAGGACCGCGTAGCCATCTACTGTCCGTGCGGTGGCATCGGGAATGTAGGCGACGGAGATGGGCTTGCGGTAACGCATGGAAAACTCGTTCCAGCTGGAAATCCGATGTTTGACCCACTGGCGCAACACAAAAATGGGAGCGATAAAGCGAAAACGGAAATAAACGGTTTCAAAGGGGGTGCCATGCTGGTCGCGGAGCAACTGATAGAGCAGATGACGATCACGCTCGCTGAAGTCCTGGCCACTTTTCAGGCGCTGGTTGGTGGTGCTGATGCGGGCGGTATTGATGATGGTGGCTTCATCGCCCCAGCTTTCCTCCAGTTCTATGAAGCCAAAATTACCAATACGACGGGTACCCTCGGGATTGATGACCATGCGTTGGGCCATTTCTGCCTGTAATTCCGCGGTGGCTTTGTTGATTTCATTCATGCGCTGCGCTCCATAAAAGCCTGCAGGGTTTGGATGATGGCGGCTGGGGGAACATCTCCGGTAATCAGGGCGCTGCCGATGCTGTTGAGCAGGACAAAGCGGATTTGCCCGGCTTCTGCCTTTTTATCCACTTTCATGAAGTCCAGATAGGTGGAAATCTCCAGACGGGGGGCGATGGTGGGGAGTCCTGCCGCCTTGATGAGTTTGTATATCCGGGTTTGTTCACTTTCCCGGAGCCGGTCCAGACGTCGGGAAAGATCGGCGGCCATGACCATACCGATGGCTACCGCCTCACCGTGCAGATAATGGCCATAACCGCTGGCCGCTTCGATGGCATGGCCAAAGGTGTGGCCAAAATTCAGAATGGCACGCAGCCCTCCTTCCAGTTCATCCCGGCTGACGACTTCCGCCTTGTCTTTGCAGGAGGTCTTGATGATTTTTTCCAGGGCATCGCTGTCACGGGCGAGGACGGCATCCAGATGGTTTTCCAGCCAGGAGAAAAAACTCAGATCATTGATCAGCCCGTATTTGATGACTTCAGCCAATCCCGAGCGGAATTCCCGTTCCGGCAGACTGTCGAGGGTATCGGTATCGGCGATGACGCAGCGGGGTTGATAAAAGGTACCGATCATGTTCTTGCCCAATGGATGATTGACCCCGGTTTTGCCGCCGACGGAGGAGTCCACCATGGCCAGCAGGGTCGTGGGAATCTGGATGTAGGCAACCCCGCGTTGATAAACGGCGGCCGCAAAGCCGGTAATGTCGCCGACCACACCACCGCCCAGCGCGCAGAGAGTGCAATCGCGACCATATCCGGCCCTGAGCAACTCTCCGGTAATGGCCTGGATTTGGTCGAGAGATTTGCTTTCCTCGCCAGCGGGCAGGGTGATGACCAGGGCATCCTTGTGTAGAGCCTCCAAGGTGTTTTGCAGGGTCTTCAGGTAGAGGGGACCCACATTGCTGTCGGTAATGATGGCAACCGATCCCTTGCTCAAAACTGGGACGAAGAGGCTGAAATCGCTGAGAATGCCACTACCCATATGGATGGAGTAACTGCGCTGACCAAGTTCTACACGAAGACTTTGCATATGATCTAAGCTCTTGTGGGCGAATTTACCCTGCCATTGTTGAGTTTCTTGGGCCTGCAGGCAAGAGGGGAAACACAGAGATCGTGTCCCAACTAAGCAGGATGAGCCTGCAAATGTCTTAAAATCCGTCGCAGTACCTGATCGGAACGCAAGCCATCGCCACTCACCCGCCAATGGGCTGTCTGTTGATAAATGCAGTTTCTTTGCTGGGCGAGATGCCGCAGGCGGTTTTCCAGGTCGGCATTTTGCAGCAAGGGGCGGTTACGGTCGTGGCGGACCCTTTTCAACTGTTCCTCCACGCTGATGTCCAGGTAGATCACCCGACCCATCCGGCGCAGATGGGCACGATTTCGGGGATCGAGAACCGCCCCGCCGCCGGTGGCAAGCACCATGGGGTTGGCCTGTTCTACCAGATCGGCAATGATTTTGACCTCGCGTTCGCGAAAGCCGGCTTCTCCCTCGATTTCAAAAATCGTGGGGATATCTACTCCGGTACGGCTGACGATGAGTTGGTCGCTGTCTACATAAGGGATACGTAAACGGGCGGCCAGAAGCCGCCCGATGGTCGATTTTCCCGCGCCCATGGGCCCGATCAGGATCACCGTTCCGGTCATTGTCCGAGGTTACTGTCGCCACTCGCGCCGGCAAGGTCGTCCTGGACATCACCACCGATGACTTTCGGGGTGATGAATACCAGTAGCTCGGTTTTGGCGACACTATGGACATTACTCTTGAACAGCCAGCCCAGCAGCGGAATATCTTTCAAAAGTGGAATCCCCGTCTGGTTGTGGGTGGTAGTATCCGTATAAATACCGCCAATGACCACGGTTTGTCCATCGTTGACCAGCAGTTTGGTTTTGACTTCCTGGGTCTGGATGGGAATGCCTGAAGGCAAGGCTTCGGCATAGTTGGGCTGATTGTTTTGCGCCGTCACATCCAGGGTGATTTTGCCATTGGGGGAAATGTGCGGCGTCACATCCAGACTCAATTCGGCTTTCTTGAAGGAAACCGCGGTGGCGCCGCTGCTGGTGGATTGCTGATAGGGGATTTCCTGACCCTGGGAGATGACGGCCTTTTCATTGTCTTCGGTCAGCACCTTCGGACTGGAAATGATCTTGGCGCGGTTGTCCACCTGCAAGGCCTGCAGTTGCAGATTGAGAATCCGGTTTCCGGCCGCAGTGCCCAGGGCAAAACCCAGAGAAGCCGGTGTGGCGCTGGCCAGTGCCGTACCCGCATTGGAAGCTTCGAGGTTGGCTAAAGCCGGTACGGTGAAACCGGTACCCGTCGTTGAACTGGAGCCGCTGCCTCCTGAAATCGGATAGGATCCCCCCTGGGGTTCCGTGGTCCCGGTGGCCCCGGTTCCGGAAAGGTTGACCACCCCTCCCGCACCATTGGAAGTGTAGGTGCCGCCCCAGTTGACGCCCAGGGAATGGGCGGCGCTGGTGGTAATCTGGACAATGCGCGCTGCGATCAGCACCTGTGGCACCGGCTTGTCGATCTTGGCAATCAGCTTTTTGATGTTGTCGATATCCCGGGGGGTATCCCGGACCAGCAGACTGTTGGTACGCTTGACTACTGCCACACTGCCGCGCGGCCCCAACAGGGAATTGCCGATGATGCTGGATTTGGGCAGCCCCAGAGCGTTGGCCAGGGATTGCTGTTGGTAGGCACTCATCTGATCGTTCGGGGCACCGGGTTGCTTGTTCTGGTCAAAGCCTTCGAGAAGGGCAGCGATACTGGAGGCTTTGGCATACTTGATCTGGATCAGCTGGGTTTCCAGGGGCTCCAGTTTGCGCTGGCTGGCATCCGCCTTGAGTTCCGCCTCTTCCTGGCTGGAGATTTGACTGGCCGGGGCGACCCAGAGGATGTTCCCGATATGTTTGACCGCCAGACCCTGGGATTGCAGAATGACCTTGAAAGCCTGCTCCCAGGGTTCGTTTTTCAGGCGGATGGACAGGCTGCCCGTGACATTGTTGGAAACCACAATATTCTGGTGGGTAAAGTCGGCGATGACCTGCAAGGCATCGCGCACGCTGATATTCTGAAAATCCATGCTCAGACGAGCGCCGGCATGGGGGTTTTGCACGGCAGTTTCGGTCTTGGGGTGGACATCGATCAGAGCATGCTGACCGATTTGGTAAGCCGAATATTCATAGGGACCCTGGATGGCGAATACCAGACGGGTGTTCCGTCCAATGGGATAACTGTCCACGTACTGCACCGGAGTGCCAAACTGGGTCACCCCGAAACGATGGGTATAGCTGGCGGGCAGGGTGGTGTTTTTGAGTTCCACCACCAGTCGGCCATCTTCCCGGGTCACATTCATTTCCGGCTGAGGGCCGGCAATGGATAAATCCAGAATACCGCCGCCCTGCTTGCCCCGTTTGAAATGCAGGCCGTTGACGGTAGTGCCCATGACCGGGGCAGTTGCAGCCGGTTCCGCAGGACTGCCGTCTGCAAGACGGGTTTCTGCTGCGGGAGTTGCGGGTGTGACTGCCGCCGAAGTGGTGGTTGCGGGAGATGCGGCCGCCGTCGGAGTGACAGCGGCAGCGCTGGTTGTTGCCGGAGCTGCGGCTTTGCTCTGGTTATCGATCAGTGCCAGGCGATAGCCTCCTATGGTGGGTTCCATCATGATCGCCTGTGGCGATTTGAGGAGCAGATCCAGACGGGCGTTGTGCCCCTGATTTTCGATCAGCACATTTTCTACAGCGCCGCTGGGCAGGACTGTCCCCACCGAGGGAAGAAAGTGGGCATCGGTAAAATCAATTTGTACTCGGTAGCCACCATTGAACGTATTCACATCATAGGCAGGGCGGGAATCACTGTGGATGACGAAAGCCGTGCCGTGCTGGTCCGAACTGGGGGTGATGCTGCTGATCAGGCTTTCCGCCCAGGCCGCGCCGGAGCTCAGGCACAGGACGGCGGCCAGAATGGCGCTGGTTGCTGGCCGCAGACAGGGCAGTAAGGGACGGCTGCTGAGTGGAAGGCGGACCTTCTTGGCTGCGCACATTTTTGGGCATTCCTCTGTATTCTTCGGGGTCAGGTTCGTCATGTTCAGCTACCGCTCTGCATGTGTAAGATGGTTTGCTCTTTCTTGTAGCCCCCAAAAGCATTGGGGAGATATTGCTCCACGGTGACCGATTGTTTGGTCAGGCGGTCGTCGATACCCGTAATGCGCCCGTCATGGGTGCCGATATCACTACCGATGGTGGCGCGATACACCTTGGCATCGGGAGTTTGAATGACGGCCCACAACTGGCCATTGGCCGAGCGTATGATTCCGGTCAAGTTCAGGCTGGAAAGTGCATACTTCTCCAGCGGTTGCAGTGGACCATGGGATGCCGGACGCGGGCCGCCATGACTTTCAGCCGCAGCTTCCTTGCGCAACAGCATCTCGGAAAAGCTGGTAAAGGGATCTCGATTGGCCGGATTGTGGTAGGCCGTGGGCTGATATGCCGGGGTTTTGGGTAATGGCGGAATGACAGGATGCTGAGTTGGCCCATTGGCGACAAAAGCACGCAGATGGCTCAAATCATCACTGTTGGAACAGCCGGCCAGCACCGCGAGACCGGCGCTGATGGCCAGAATGCTGCGGATTTTTTGCCGGACACGGGTGCCGTTGGTTTTGGTGGAGGACGTTTTACAGAAACTCACTACGTTCGTTTTACAGAAACTCACTACGTTCGTTTTCATGGCTTGCTCCCGTCCTGGGCCTGGCCGGTCTTGTCAGCACTGTCCAGATAGCGATAGGTGGTCGCCGTGCATTGCATGACCAGTTGCTGAGCCGCCAGGGCTTTGGCCGCCGGGGTGTTGGCGCTGTCGGGAACCCGGGAAACATCTATCCCGCTGATGGTGACAATGCGCGGCATGGCGGCCACTGCGGCAGCGAAGCGGCCGATGTCATTGTAGGTACCCACTACCTTGAGCTTTACCGGAATTTCGGCATAGAAATGCTTGTTGATTTCCGCCATGGGTTGAAACAGTTCAAAATCCAGGCCACGACTACGTCCCGCGAGCGTCACGTCATCCAGCAGGGAGGGGATTTGCGTCCGGTTCGGAAGCTGTTCCAGAAACTTCTGAAAGCGTACGTTCATTTCCTGGATTTGTGCCTGATAGGCCGGTAAGGACGCCGCCAGCAGCTGTTTTTGCCGAATCTGGATTTTCAGGCTTTCTTCCTGGGTATGCAGGGCGTCGTATTGGTCATTTTCGGGAGAAATGCATTCAAACCAGACGATAATGCCGAGAATCACCATCATGACGGCAATGGCGATCATCTGGGTTTTCAGGGGCCAGCGGAGGATGTCATCTATCTGGAGATTACGGATTTCGTCGAAAGTCACGGCTGGACCTCCGGCTTGCCCGAGGACTGGGCACTTTTATCGGCTGCAGTGGGTTTGCGTATGGTCATTTGCAAGGTGAATTGTCCGACCTCTTCATCGCCCAGCTTGGACTTGCTGATGATGTTTAACTGGGGTTCAGTAAATATCTTGGATGACTGGATATGGCGCATGAATGCCGCCACCTGATCATTATCTTCGGCATAACCATTCACAGTCATGGCATCTCCGGATTGCTGCAGATGGGTCAGGAAGACGCCGTCCGGTGTTTCTGCGGCCAGGGCGTTGAACACCTGAACGACCCTATCGCGTTTGTCCTGAAGATCCGTGATGATGCCTTCTCGGGCCAGTAACTCATCGCGTTTTTTGCGGAGGTCGGCAATGGAGGCAATCTGGGAATCCAGTTGATGGGTGACCCCTTGCAGATAGTTGACTTTGGCTTGTTCAGTTTCTACGCGGGCGCTGAAAATACGGTAAATCCCGTAGTAAAAAAGCGCGGCCACCAGAAGAATGCCCAGGAGAGCGGCAGCCAGTATCTGCTTATGCTGGGCGCGGCGGGCTTCGCGATAGGGCAGTAAATTGATGCGCATCATGCCGACATCCTCCGCAGGGCAAGGCCACAGGCAACTGCCAGTGAGGAGCGGTCAGCTTCCATGAAACGCCGACTGATTTGGGGAGATAATTCCATCCCGGTAAAGGGATCGGGCACAAAAACGGGATAACTGACCCGTTGCCGCAATTGATCGGCCAGTTGCGGAATTTTGGCACCGACGCCAAAAAGATGCGCGGCGGCAATGGGTACATCGGGCATGCTGGCCTGGAAAAAATCCAGGGAGCGGAACAGCTCCTGGGACATGTTGCGGGCAAAAGGCTGGAGCACGTCTTTTTCGTATTCGGGGGGAAGACCGCCGAAGCGTTCCATACGCTGGGCATCGTTACTGTCAAGATGATAACGGCGCTGAATTTCTTCCAGAAGGCGCCCGAGGCCAAAATGATGTTCTCTGGAGTACACCGGATGTCCGTCCTGGAACACATAAATATTGGTGGTGATGCCACCGATTTCCACCAGCACGATCCCCTTGCCGGGTGCAACCCCATTGCCGCTCAGGCGGTTATCCTGGGGTTCTGTGCCGGCCAGATGTTCATGCAGGAGCCACAAGGCAAAGGGTTTGACGTCGACAATCTGCGGTTTGAGGCCGGCTTCCTCTATGACTGCCGCCAGGTCTTCGACCGCTTCCTTTTTGCTGGCCACCAGCAAGATGTGATTATAACCTTTACGAGTATCGTCCGGACCCAGTATGGAAAAATCAAAATTCACGGCATCAATACTATAGGGGATGTATTGGCTGCCTTCATAACGAATCTGATCTTCAATGCCGATTTCATCGAGGTCGGCGGGCAGGGAAATGACCTTGACGATGGCCGCATTGGCGGGAAGCGCGGTAGCCACGGCTTTGGTACGAATACGCGAACGTTCCAGCATGTTGCGCAGCGCCCGGGAAACGGTTTCGCCGTCGACAATATCCCGATCACTGACGGCACCCGGAGGCAAGGTTTCGGCATCCGCATGTTCCACCCGGATTTTCCCGCGACTCTGGGCGAGTGAAACGAGTCTTACCGCATCAGCGCTGATGTCCAGGCCCAGCAAAGGAGAACTTGGTATGCGTAGCACGTCTATTTCCTTAATTTTATGGTCTGACCAATGTTATAATGTTCGCCTTGCAAACAAGATCATGAAAAAATCCGCAGGCCAGTATCATTCTTGCAACTTGCGGGGGGAATTAGCAGCATTCCGCGTTCTGTCAAGGCGCGCAGAGGCAAAATGTGACTGTTTGCGCTGGAGACAACGGGATCTGAGGCAAATGCTTGAGAAGTAGGATGAGGGAAGAGCAACAGTTAGCCGATAGACGCTGGATGCGTTTGGCCCTGGACATGGCGGCGCAAGCGGTGGCCGCGGGGGAGGTCCCGGTTGGCGCGGTGCTGGTGAACGCTGCGGGTGAATATGTTGCCGGAGCGCACAATGCCCCCATTGCGACCCATGATCCCAGCGCCCACGCAGAAATGCGGGTGTTGCGTGCTGCCGCGCTTCAGGTTGAGAATTACCGCCTGACCGGATCCACGCTCTACGTTACCCTGGAGCCTTGCATCATGTGTGCAGGGGCCATGCTCCATGCCCGCGTGGACCGACTGGTGTATGGGGCGGCGGATCCCAAGGCTGGCGCGGTGGAAAGCCTGTACCAACTGTTCAATGATTCGCGCTTCAATCACCATATTCAAGTGGAAGCCGGGCTGCTGGCCGAGGAGTCGGCGACCCTCCTGAGAGATTTTTTTCGGGCGCGGCGTGTCCGCCCAAGAGAGGACCCATGAAGCATCTCAGTACCGAGTGGAAAATTGCTGCGGGTGGCCGGAGGCTGCAGGAACTGACCGGAGCGCTGCAATCCTGGTTGCAGGCGGTAGCAGCCCGGGAGGGGCTGGTAAATCTGTTTGTGCCCCATACTTCGGCCAGTCTGGTCCTTCAGGAAAATGCCGATCCGGATGTGCAGCAGGATATTCTCGACTATTTCGCCCGCCTGGTCCCCGATGATGATCCGCATTTTCGGCATCGCAATGAAGGCCCGGATGATATGTCCGCCCATTTGCGCTGCGTCTTGACCCAGAATAGTCTGGTCATACCGGTCAGGGAGGGGCGTGCCGCCCTGGGTGTCTGGCAAGGCGTTTTTTTGTTTGAGCATCGAACCCGCTCCTTGACCCGGCAGGTTTTGGTCAGTTTTCAGGGTGAGACAGGAGAAAAGTGAATGTCCAGTTTTGCGGAGCGGTATCGGGGAATGCTCTGGGGTATCAAGGAGTGGTCGCGTTGGGATGCTTTCGTGGAAACCCTCGGTGCCCATGCGGACGATGGCTGGTATGTGTATTTTGTCGGTGTGGATTATCCCGCGCAGCCGCTGAAAGCCGCGCTTTTTCGCCAGCGTCTCGAGGCCATCAGTGCTCTCCTGCATCAGGACCATCGGGAAAAATATCTGGGGATTGTCTATGTGGATGATTTTGACAATCCCCAACTCATCAAGATTTATGATCCCAATAATCTTGGCGCGTCATGTGGCAGTAGCGGCAAATTGGTTCCTCCCGGCTGGATTTTATCGCGTATGGCACCCGATGATCTGGGTAATTTCATTGTCCCCGAAGGCCGCAAACGCTGGTGGCGGGAGCTACCTCAAGTCTGAGTGCATTGCCACGGAGCTCTAGCCTTTTGTACTCTTGAAAGATTCCAAGCCGAGGAGAACCCATGGAAGCTGACCTGAAACCCCTGGAATTTGAGGGTATTCGCCGATTACTGGAAAAATTGTGTGCGACGCCTTTTGGCGCAGATGCGGCCCGTAATCTGGGGCCAGCACCCACGGTGGGCGTGGCCCGGCAGTTGCAGGATGCCATTACGGCGGCACGTTTGGGTCTGGAATCCGGTGAGGGTCCTGTGCTTCCGGAATTGCCCGATGTGCGCGCCGCCATCCGCCAGGTGGCCAGTCCGGGGGCAGCGCTGTCGGGAACGGCTTTTCGTAATCTTGCCTTGGTGCTACGCGTGGGTAAGGTGCTGCGGCCGTTTGTCGAAAAGCGCCCCGCCCTCTTGCCGACCGGGGCGGAGCGGTTGGATGCGGCTGCCGATCTGCTTCCCAGAATAGATGCCGTATTGATGCCCAACGGCAGTGTGCGCGAGGATGGAAATGCGCGGCTTCGGCAATTACATGCAGAACTCAAAGGCGAGCGCGAGCAGATTCAAAAGACCATTCAGTCCCACCTGGCGGCGCCGGGAGCCAAATTGCATTGGTCCGGACAGCGCGCCTGTGTCCATCTGCCCGACGGTGCCAGGGATCAGATTCGCGGTGTGCGGCGAGGAACGGGACCTGGAGGCCACGGCTATCTGGTCGAACCCATGGAAATGGTGGCGGGCAACAATCGCCTCGAGAAAATAGCCGGCAGTATCGAGCAGGAAAATCAGGCCATTTTGCGCGCCCTCAGTGATGAGGGGCGGGAACGTCTGGTGGGGCTGCAACATCTGGTGGAATCATTGACCTGGCTGGATCTGGCCATTGCCGGGGCGCAGTTGTCCATCCACCTGCACGCCAAGGCGGCTGAAATGGTGGATGAGCCCATATTGATCCTGGAAGAAGCCTATCATCCGCAACTGATCCTTGCCTATGCGGAAAAACGTGGTCCGCAACCCAAGCCATTGTCCGTCCACATTGATGCCGATTGCCCGATTCTGGTGGTGACGGGACCCAATACCGGCGGCAAGAGCGTTTCCCTGAAAACCGTTGGGCTGCTGACGGTGATGGCCCATTGTGGGCTGCATATTCCGGTGGGCGGACGGGCGGTGGTGGGGAATTTTACCCGGGTTTTTGTGGACATGGGTGATCCGCAAAGTGTGGCTTTCCAGCTTTCCACCTATTCCGGGCATGTGGAGGTACTGAAACGTCTCCTCGCTGATGCCGATGACCATACCCTGATCCTGCTGGATGAATTGGGTACGGGTACCGATCCGGAAGAGGGGGCGGCCTTGGCCATGGCGGTGCTCGATCATCTGGCCGAGCGTGGGGTGCGGGGCATGGTCACGACCCATCTGACACCGCTGAAATCCTTTGCTGAAAGCCATGCCTGCCTGCGCAATGCGTCCATGCGTTTTGATCATGATCGCTTGGAACCGACCTACGAACTGGAGATTGGTGTGCCTGGACGCTCTCTGGGGCTGGTTATTGCCGCCAAGCGCGGTCTGCCCGACCATCTGGTAAACAAGGCCCGCCATTATCTGGAAAGCTTGCATCAGCATTCCTGATGAGTGGCTATAGATGCCGGACAAAGTACGCCAAGGCTTTTTTATTTGACCTGCCTGGGAAAACTGTCTAGTTTTTTGCCCTGATACTTTATTCCCTGAGGAGTATGACGATGACTTCCCCGACCAGCACCTCTGAGCGCTTGATCTTGCCGACCGCATCCGAAACCTTGACTGGTGCCGAGATTGTGGTGCGCGCCCTGCGGGAAGAAGGTGTGGAATTTGTGTTTGGTTATCCTGGTGGCGCAGTGCTCTTTATTTACGATGAACTGAACAAGCAGGAAGCCGTGCAGCATATACTGGTTCGTCATGAGCAGGCGGCTGTGCATGCCGCCGATGCGTATTCCCGTGTAACCGGCAAGGTCGGGGTGGCTCTGGTCACCAGTGGGCCTGGGGCTACCAATGCCGTCACCGGTATTGCCACGGCTTACATGGATTCCGTGCCCCTGGTGGTCATCAGTGGGCAGGTGCCCGTCGCGCTGATTGGTAATGATGCCTTTCAGGAAGTGGATACGGTGGGCATTACCCGCCCCTGCACCAAGCACAATTTTCTGGTCAAGGATGTCAAGGATCTGGCCAGCACCCTGAAAGCCGCTTTTTATCTGGCGGCAACCGGCAGACCTGGCCCGGTGCTGGTGGATATTCCCAAGGACGTGACGGCCCATCAGTGTGCCTATCACTATCCCGACAAAATTGCCTTGCGCTCCTACAAACCGACGGTCAAAGGCCATCCGGGACAGGTGCGCAAGGCCATGCAGCTGATTGCCAGCGCCCAGCGGCCCATGTTTTACACCGGTGGCGGTGTGGTCCTGGGCAACGCTTCGGAAGAACTGCGCAAGCTGGTCCGCGCCCTGCATGTGCCGATAACCCATACCCTCATGGGCCTGGGTGCCTATCCGGCTACGGACCCTCAGTTTGTGGGGATGTTGGGTATGCATGGGACCTATGAAGCCAATATGGCCGTGCAGCACTGTGATGTGCTGGTGGCTCTGGGTGCACGCTTTGATGACCGGGTCACCGGGAATCTCGCCAAGTTTGCCCCCCATGCCAAAATTGTCCATGTGGACGTGGATCCTTCTTCCATTTCCAAGAATGTCCGGGTGGATGTGCCCATTGTTGGCGATCTGCAGCAGGTACTGACGGAAATGAACCAGGTCCTGGGTGAACTGGAGTCCCTCAATGACCGTCAGGCCATGCAGGCCTGGTGGGCGCAGATTGAAGAATGGCGCCAGCGCGATTGCCTCCATTACCAACAGGATGATCAGATCATCAAGCCCCAGTTTGTCGTGCAAAAGCTCTATGAGCTCACTGGCGGAGAGGCCATTGTCACCTCGGACGTAGGGCAGCATCAGATGTGGGCGGCGCAATTTTATGGTTTCGACAAGCCCCGGCGTTGGGTGAATAGTGGGGGGCTGGGAACCATGGGGTTTGGTCTGCCGGCAGCCATGGGTGCCCAGGTGGCGGAGCCCGGTGCCACCGTCGTCTGTATTACCGGTGATGGCAGTATCCAGATGAATATCCAGGAGTTGTCCACCTGCCAACAATACAAGTTGCCCCTCAAGGTGGCCTGCCTGAACAACCATTATCTGGGTATGGTCCGGCAGTGGCAGGAGTTTTTTTATGAAGATCGTTACGCCATGAGCTATGTGGATGCCTTGCCGGACTTCGTCAAATTGGCGGAAGCCTACGGTCATGTTGGCTTGCGGGCGGACAAGCCCGCGGATGTGGAACCGGTCATCCGCGAAGCGCTGCGTCTCAAGGATCGCATGGTCTTCATGGATTTCCGTGTGGATGCCAAGGAGAATGTCTATCCCATGGTCCCGGCCGGCGCGGCCCTTTCTGAAATGATCCTGGTGTAAACATGCGCCATATCATCTCCATTTTGCTGGAAAACGAAGCGGGTGCCTTGTCGCGGGTGGCGGGTCTGTTTTCGGCGCGCGGTTATAATATCGAGGCGATGACCGTCGCGCCCACCCACGATGCCAGCATCTCGCGCATGACGGTGGCCACCAGCGGCTCGGAAGAAATCATGGAGCAGGTGCTCAAGCAGTTGAACAAACTGGTCGAGGTCATTCGGGTCCATGATCTTAGCGATGGACCGCACATTGAGCGTGAACTGATGTTGATCAAGGTGCATGCGGTGGGGCCTGATCGAGAGGAGGTGAAGCGCCTTTCGGATATTTTCCGGGGCCGCATCATCGATGTGACCGACCGTTCCTACACCATCGAGCTCACCGGCCCCGGTGACAAGCTGGATGCCTTTATTCACGCCCTGGATCCGGGTATGGTCATAGAGGTGGTGCGCAGTGGCGCCAGTGCCATCAGCCGTGGCGCCAAGGCTATCTGATCTTTCGGATTCATTATCCATTTTTGTACTGACGCGGAGATTTACATGAAAGTTTATTACGATAACGATGCCGATTTGGCGCTCATCCAGAAAAAGAAAGTGGCCATCATTGGTTATGGCTCCCAGGGCCATGCTCATGCCCTGAATCTCAAGGATTCTGGTGTATCCGTGGTGGTGGGACTGCGCAAGGATTCCACATCCTGGGACAAGGCCGTCAAGGCAGGACTGGAAGTGAAGGAAGTCGGTGATGCCGTGGCCAGCGCCGATGTGGTCGTGATCCTGACCCCGGACGAGGGGCAGGCGGTGTTGTATCGTGGTGAAATTGCGCCAAAAATCAAGCATGGCGCGGCGCTGGTTTTCGCCCATGGGTTCAATGTGCATTTTGGTCAGATTCACCCCCGCGCCGATCTGGATTGTTTTCTGGTGGCCCCCAAGGGACCCGGCCATCTGGTGCGCTCCACCTATACCCAGGGCGGCGGGATTCCGAGTCTGATTGCCGTGCACCAGGATGCCAGCGGCAACGCGACCAATATTGCCTTGGCCTATGCCAAGGCCATTGGCGGTACCCGCGCCGGGGTTATCGAAACGACCTTCCGCGAAGAAACCGAAACGGACTTGTTTGGTGAGCAGGCGGTGCTCTGTGGCGGTGCCACGGCTTTGGTTCAGGCTGGTTTTGAAACCCTGGTGGAAGCCGGGTATGCCCCGGAAATGGCCTACTTTGAGTGTCTGCATGAGCTGAAACTGATCGTCGACCTGATATATGAGGGGGGCATTGCCAATATGCGTTACTCCATCTCCAATACGGCAGAGTATGGGGATTTCACCCGTGGTCCTCGGATCGTCAATGCCGACACCAAGGCCGAGATGAAGAAAATCCTCACGGAAATCCAGACTGGTCAGTTTGCCAAGGAATTCATTCTCGAAAACCAGGCCGGTAAGGCGACCATGCAGGCCATGCGCCGGATGGCTGCGGAGCATCCCATTGAAGTGGTCGGCGACAAGCTGCGTTCAATGATGACCTGGATAGGTCAGAACCGCATTGTGGACCGTTCCCGCAACTAGGTTTTTTTGAAAAATACCGGGGTGAATCTCTTCTGGTCAAAAATTTTGTCCAGAAGGATTTGCCCTTTTCTCATGCCTCTGGTCCTGATACGCTCCGTCCATGAAAACTGATTATCCTTATCCCATTCTGGCGCGTGAAGGTTGGCCTTTTTTATTGATGTTTCTGGGCCTTGCCATCGTCCTGCAGATTTTTCTGACAGGTTGGTGGCTGGTTTTTTCAGCGTTTTTTTATCTGTTGTTTTTGTTCAGTCTGCAGTTTTTTCGTGATCCCCGGCGTCCTCTGCCGGATTTGTCTCCACAGTCGGTTTTGTGTCCTGCCGATGGCCGGGTGATTGCCATTGAACAGGTCGAAGATCCCTATTTGTCGCGTGCAGCGATCAAGATCAGTATTTTCATGAACATTTTTGACGTGCATGTGAATCGCATGCCGGTCAGCGGAGTGGTACACAATGTCTGGTATTTCCCGGGGCGTTTTTTTAATGCGGCCCTGGACAAGGCTTCTTTGGAAAATGAGCGCAATGCGCTCTGGATCCAAACACCCGATGGGCAGGATGTGACGGTGGTTCAGGTGGCGGGCCTGGTGGCGCGGCGTATTGTTTGTCATGTCCAGAAGGAAAATAGCGTCGTGATCGGGCAGCGATTTGGCTTCATCCGTTTTGGCTCGCGGGTGGATACCTATTTGCCCCCGGATACCCAAGTCCAGGTGCGGATTGGTGAGAGGGTGCGTGCCGGTGCCCAGTGCCTGGCGACTTTGCCTGTGTTGGCTCCATGAACCCCCAATATCCCCGGCGGGGGGTCTATGTGCTCCCCAATTTGTTCACCACAGCCAGCCTTTTTGCTGGTTTCTATTCCATTGTGGCTTCCATTCATGGCCATTATCGGACAGCAGCCATTGTCATTTTCATCGCCATGATTCTGGATGGTCTGGATGGAAGGGTGGCGCGTATGACCCATACCGAAAGTGCTTTTGGCGCGGAGTATGATTCTCTGGCGGATGTCATCGCCTTTGGCATGGCCCCCGCTATCCTCGTCCTGCTCTGGGGGCTTCAGGATTTCGGGAAATTTGGCTGGCTTGGCGCTTTCATTTATACCGCTTGCGGCGCCTTGCGCCTGGCGCGCTTCAACGCCCAGGTACATAGTGCCTCCAAGCGCTATTTCCAGGGCTTGCCCATTCCTACGGCGGCGGCGGTATTGGCCAGCCTGGTCTGGGTGGCTGTCGGTGAGGGTTATCCCTGGTTGACCCAGGTCAGTGAATATCTTGCTTTGGGCCTGGTATATGTATTGGGCTTGCTGATGGTGAGCAATGTGCGTTTTCGGAGCTTCAAGGACTTTGACCTCCATGGGCGCGTCCCCTTTGCTCTGGCCATTATCGTGGTTTTGGTGGTGGCCCTGATCGCCGTGCACCCCCCGCTGGTTCTGTTTTTGGCAGGTATTTCTTATGTGTTGGTGGGTCTGGTCCTTACCCTTTGGCAGATTCGCAGTCGTCGTCAAAAAAGACGGCGGGGAATGCATTCGAACTGATAGCAAAATCCTTGAACATAAGGATACGCGTCAATCATGGGGTATCGTCGGGCCAGGCGTTTCTGTTTTTTTGCTGCGTTTCCAGAAATGCCTTCAAAACAAGTGCGCCATTGTGCAGTTTGTCTTGGGCGGCGTAGAGAAGAATCAGAGGCTTTCCCTCTGCGAGATCCAGCAAGTGCTCGGCCTCGATGCTCTGTTGGGCCAACTCCTGCAGATAGCGTTGGCGAAATTCATCCCAGAGCGTGACATCATGATGAAACCACTGCCTTAACTCCGTGCTGGGGGTCAGCATCTTGGGCCAGGCATCCAGAGGCAGGTCTTCCTTGCGGACTCCGCGTGGCCAGAGGCGCTCGGCCAATACCCGAAAGCCTGGAGGCAAAGGGTGTTCGTACACTCGCCAAGGAATGATTTCGATGAGTTGTTGCTTATCCATAAAGTCATTCTAGTCATTGCCTGTGGCTTTGTCGAAAAATGATCGGATTGAGAATAATTCATATCGATTTCAATCATGAATTTTATGGCGCTAGAATTTGTGCGACACTTTTCTGCAGAGCTGGCAGGACTTCCTCGGTAAACCAGGGGTTACGGCGCAGCCAAAGGGTATTCCGTGGGCTGGGATGGGGCAGGGGAATCAGATCTGGCCAGTATTGGCGCCAGTTGCCGACCAGATCCTGCAGGGAGCCGCGAGTGTCCGGAAGATGGTACTTCCGGGCGTATTGGCCGATGACCAGCGTCAGTTTTACTTGATCACAATGGCGGAGAAGTGGCGCTCGCCAGTGTTGCGCGCACTCCGGACGGGGTGGTAGATCCCCGGCACGGCCTTTCCCGGGATAACAGAATCCCATGGGGACCAGCGCAAAAAGGTGCGGATCGTAGAACTGCGCACGGCTGACCCCCAGCCATTCTCGCAGGCGCTCGCCACTTTGATCATCAAAGGGGAGTCCGCTGGCATGAGCGCGCCGCCCTGGTGCCTGGGCGGCAATGAGAATCCGCGCCTGCCCATGGATTTGCAGGACCGGACGGGGTGCCTGGGGCAGTGCTGCAGCACAGACTTCACAACGCTGGAGCTTCTGGAGCAATGCTGTCAGTTCCGGTTCTGCCATGAAGTAGGTCCTCTCTGTGCTGCCATGATATTATAATGACAGTTTTGGGGGCGAATTGTCCTGCCGACAGTCCATGAGAAAGCCAAAAGGGGATGACGATGGTGACCCTGACCGACTGGCTGTTATGGGCTGGAAAGACTCCGGGTGGCGACCGTGGTTTTGGGTAATTTTCACGGTGTCAACACGGGTTAACTGTGCCATCCGACGAAGAGATTGCTCATTCCGAACAGCGCATGCATTGGACGCCGTATCTTTTGATCCACGCTTCCAGTGCCTCGATGGCGGCGCTGCCGGTGCTGACATGGTCGAGCGCATGTGCTGGATCATCGGGCTTCACGCGAGCGATCCAGGCATCATTGTAGGGATCGATATTGATCAGGTGGGGATCTTCCAGCAGTTTTTCATTGCGGGCCATGACTTCACCCGCAAAAGGCACTGGAACACCACCTGCCCATTTGCCGCTCTCCAGGGTGGCCACATGTCGTCCGGCCTCCAGGTGTGTGCCGATTTTTTTGATGCGGGCTTTTTGCAAGCGACCTGACATGGTCTGGGCGGGATCTGTGATTCCGATCGTCAAGGTGCCATCCTCTTCGGGACGTACCCACACATAATCCAGATCATAAAAAAGATCCTCCGGCAATTCACACCCGTGATATTCACTCATGATGCTGTCTCCGCCTCAAAGTCGAGAATACGTCTTCCGGCAGCTTCACCATGATCCTCCAGGGCAGTCGCCAGAAATGGGTAAAGTTCATTTTCTTCCTTGGCATCATGTTGTTTGAGAATGGTTTGTACGGTACTCAGAAGATCGTCAAAGGTTTCCGCATCCTGGTCCTGAATGGCTTCCGCCATTTCCTCAAAGAAGATGCGTAAATCCTGGTGTCCCTTGCGGAGCAGGGCGGTCAGGGATTGGGCTTCATCCCCTTTCTGGCGCTCAAAGGCGGGGAACAAGGTGCTTTCTTCCACGGTCATATGACCATCCACGATGCCATGGCGGAAGGCTTCCAGAAAATGCGCCGCCTCCTGCCATGCGCCATGGCTCACAGCTTCTGCGCTCTGTTCCAGAAGCTGGTCCAGGCGTTCATGGTCGTGTTGCATGATCTGATCTATGGGGTCCATCATCATCTCCATTGTTTGTGAGGTCCTGTGCGACATGAGCGTGACCGGGGTTCGCCCCGTGACAGTGGATGCTGTCATGAGACTCCGAGCATTTTCAAGACTTCTCCCAAGGGCTGTGCGCCTACGGTTTTCAAGGTGCCATCCACGACGATGGCGGGGACGGTTTTGATGCGCAAATTACTGACGATTTCCCGACCCTTGCGATCCGCGACATCCAGAACTTCCAGTTCCATGGGCACTTTTTCAGAAGCTTCCCTCCACACTTTTTCAGCCTGTGGGCAAACGGGGCACCATTGGGAAACGAGAATTTGTACTTTCATCGTGCTTACTCCTGGATAACAGCCATGTGGCAAATCAGCGCAAAATGACCAGCCATTGGGCGAAAAAAACCGCTACAAAAAATAGACATGAACGGGTTCTTACCTGTGTCCATATGATTTTCTCAGTTGCTTGCGATTGTTTTTTGCTGTGTGAAAATGCTCTGTCTGGTTCTATACAATAATGCAACTAAAAAAAGACAAAAAATGGCGAGAATAATGTAAACAGAAAAACCGAGTGCATATCCCTCAAAACCTATAGATTCAACAATATGACCTAAAACAGGAGGGATTGCAAATCCGCCTAGGCATCCTAGTCCTCCAACCCATCCCGCAGTACCGCCGACTGCGTCAGGAACATAATGCGGAACGAGCTTGAAAACAGCGGCATTATTTATGCCCATACCTATTCCAACAAAAATCTCTCCAACAATGGTGATCCATAAAACGTCAGAAAATGTCATAACAATAGAACCAACAAGTAATATAACCAATGACAGGACTGCTGTTTTTTCGCCTCCTATTTCATCAGAAAGCACTCCGCCATAAACACGAATAAAGGCTGCAATCAATGAAAATACAGCGGTAAGAACTACCGCATGAAATGCAGTGATGTGAAAATAGGTCTGCCAAAAAATAGGCAACCAGGCGGTGAGCGCTAGAAAACCTCCGAAGTTGGTGAAATATAAAATCACCAATGGCCAAGTCCGCCAGTGACGTGCAGATAAATATAGTGTATGCCAGGTGCCCCCAGTGGGGAAAAGTTCCTGCCCATAAGATGTTGATTCCTCCTTAGCCTTAGAAACGTTATTATACTTCTTGTTAAGCTGGAAAAAAGGAGCGTTCAATCCCATAAGATAGTATATAATCATTCCAACGATAATAATCGCCAGAGAAAACAAATAACCACCCCAAAGACCTACTGTAAAAATTACCGCTGGCAGTATTAACACCACAAACCCAGGTGATGAATCGCCGAGACCACCGAAGACGGCGAGAGCCCAACCCTGTTTCTTTTTTGAAAACCAATAGGAAATCTGCCCTATTCCTACGGAAAATGTCGCAATTCCACAGCCTGCCAACGCGCCAAGTGTTAGCAATAAAGGATAATATCTTTCCGTAAGGTGATCAGGATAAAGAGTCAATAGCATCCAGTAAAGCCCAGCAATTCCCAGAACGGATGCTATTAAGAGTGTTAAAAAAGGCAATCTGCCACCATTGCGATCAACAGAAGCTCCAAACGGAATGCGCAACAAAGACCCAGTAAGCATCGGCATGGCGACCAATAATCCTACTTGTTGCGGAGATAAATGCATGGCTTTAAGAAAAATATGAGCCGTTGGTCCAAACAAGGAAACGGAGCCAGCTCCAATGAAAAAACCAATAGTGGCACCAATCAATGCTCGTTTGGGTGAACCGTGAACCAAATGCCCCGAGGAATCCATTACCCCTCCATTTACTCGGTTAATCAAAGATGGTAGTGAATACTCAAATTACAGACCGAATTTTGGAGCGTACAATCTGATACGGTCTTATCATATAATTGAATGGAGCGGTCCAAATATGTACCAGCCTGCTAAATGGGAAAAGCAGGAAAACAGTAAAACCACAAAACATATGTATTTTGTAAATCAAAGGGATGGATAGAACCAATTGTGGCTGAGCCTGGAACTCCGCTATACTACGGACGTAGTGAATCAATGTTTCCATGTTCTGCACATGGTCGTGCAGAACCTCAGGAACACTGACAAATTGCGTGCCCAGTCCAAAGCAGAGCGTAATGAGCAACCACACCAGTATAATGATGTCCATGGGTCTACTGGCATAACGCACCTTGGGATCAAGAACTCTCCGTAATAACAGCATGAGACCCCCAATCATTGCCACAACTCCGGCTGTAATGCCGGCACTTGCCGCCAGCCATTGATGTTCTACAGGATCCAACCCAAACCACTCTAAAATATTCGTGAGAAAGCCTGTGAAATGCCCAAGAAAAAGTGTCAGTATGCCTATATGCCATAAATTGCTGGCCCACATCATATAGCGTCTTGATGCCAGTATTTGGCTAGAGAAACTCGTCCATCCTCCCTGTTCCCGCTCATAACGAATTACACTTCCCACCAGGAATATGGTCCCGGCTATATAAGGATACACGCCAAAGAAGAATGTATTCCAGGGTGAGTTCATGCTTTTTCTCCTTCTTTCATAGATGACGAAAAGCGGCCACGGGATAGCACAGGGTCCAGCAAGCAGGCGTAAGGACTGCAAATTTCCAGGAGATTCTCGTGCAGGATACTTATACCTTCTGCGGCACTTCCCAAAAAAACACGGGCCTCGTCCACCTCCAGTATTGCGGCAAAATCCAGCACTACCGGCAAGTAATCGGGTAATACACGATCCTCAGGGAGCCAGCCATATGCCGAATAATGATCAAGCAGTCCGACCAGTACCGTGCCGCGCTCACGATCGTCTTCGGGCAGCAAATGGTTGCTCAAGTGCAGGTCGCAACGTGGATTCCAATCGAAAGTTTCTACATAGAGCGCTTCTAGCTGTAAAGGCGTCTGCGCCTGCATCCACTGAATCTGTTTACGGAGCAGGGACTTTTCGTCTTCTTGTAAATCCGCAACGGCATCAAGCGATGACATCATCTCTGGCAGCATTTGCCGCAGATCAACGTCGGGATAATCAAGAAGGAGCGCCAAAAAATGTAAAATGGGTTGACGAAACATGCTTAGATTTCTCGATGCCGAATAAAATGTAAAGGTTGTACGTTGGCTGCGAGGGTTTCCTTGCGGCGTTTGGGGAAGAGGTCGCCATGGCTAACCCCCGTACTACTCTCATTACCAAAAACAAAACCGTTTTGGCCCTGAAAATCGTATGGATCATCCATCATTGTCTCCTGATGGCTGGTAGGGATGACAAATCGATCCTCATAATCAGCGATGGCCAGATAGCGGTACATTGCCTGTGCAGTCGCTTCGTCTAAACCGGCACCCGCTAGCACCTCCAAATTGGCCTTCCCCTGCACATGGAGGCTGCGTTGATACGCACGCATGGCAATGAGCTTGCTCAGGGATTCAATGACTGGCCGGTGATCGCCTGCAGTAAAGAGGCTGGCCAGATAATCTATGGGTATACGCAGGGCCTCCAGACGAGGGATGACGTCTTCGGCATTTTCGGGAATATTCCTGGGGGAAATTTCCCGCCCCATGGGAGACAAGGGCGGCACATACCAGACCATCGGTAAAGTACGGAATTCCGGATGCAAGGGCAGGGCGATTTTCCAATCCACTGCCATCTTGTAAATAGGCGAACGTTGAGCGGCATCGATCCATGAGTCCGGCACTCCATCCAGCTGCGCCTGCGCGATGACCTGAGGGTCATGAGGGTCAAGGAAGATGTCCAGCTGCGCCTGATAGAGGTCTCGCTCGTCTTCCTTTCCCGCAAATTCTGCAATACGATCGGCATCATAAAGCATTATTCCGTTATAACGGATGCGGCCTACGCATGTATCCGAACAAATGGTTGGCAAACCCGATTCGACGCGGGGGTAACAGGCAATGCACTTTTCCGATTTGCCGGAATCCCAGTTGAAGTAAACTTTTTTGTAAGGGCAGGCAGAAATGCACATTCGCCAACCGCGACAGCGGTCCTGATCGATGAGGACTATGCCATCCTCCTCCCGTTTATATATGGCGCCGGAGGGACAGGCAGCGACACAAGCTGGATTCAGACAATGATTGCACATCCGTGGAAGATAAAAGAGAAAAGTCTTTTCAAATTCGCCCAAAAGATCCTTTCCGGGAACATCCCTTAGGTTATAGTCTACAGAGCGAGTTAAATAAGTCCCTCCTAATTGATCTTCCCAGTTCGCACTCCACTCAATCTTCTCCATGACCTTACCCGTCACCAAAGAGACCGGACGGGCAACCGGTGCGGTTTCCGATAATGACGCATTGACCAGATGCGCGTAATCATAGGTGAATGGCTCATAATAATCGATGATTTCCGGAAGGTGTGGATTGGCAAAAATAGTCAACAACTCCCAGAAGCGATTCCCTTGTTTCAGCGTCAGTTTGCCATTTTTCCGGGTCCATCCACCATGCCACTGATCCTGATTTTCCCAGTTTTTTGGGTAACCTATACCCGGTTTGCTTTCAACATTGTTGAACCATATATACTCGGTACCGCGACGATTGGTCCAGGTGTTCTTGCAAGTAACCGAACAAGTGTGGCAACCAATGCATTTATCCAGATTGAATACCAAAGCGAATTGCGCACGCACTTTCATAGGGTTTTCTCCACCGCCTGACGTAACTCTGTTTCCAAGGCTTCAGTCAATGGGTTTTCCAACCAAGAAAGTCGTTCATCCTTAATCTTGCGGATCAACACCTCTGAATCCCGCTGGCTACCAACTGGCCCATAATAATTTAAAGTCCAGGCCAATTGTGCATAGCCACCAATCATGTGGGTAGGCTTTGGGATGACCCGAGTGGCACTATTATTGGTTCCGCTTCTCTTGCCGGTACTCGGTGCCCCGGGAACGTTGAGCGTCTTTTCCTGCTGGTGATACATGATGGCTACCCCCTCCGGAATACGCTGGCTGACTACTGCACGGGCCATCAATGCCCCATTTTCATTGATGGATTCCAACCATTCGTTGTCTGCGACGCCCAAGCGTTCGGCATCCTTTTCGCTGATCCAAATATGCGGTCCTCCCCGGGAGAGATGCATCATCCGCAAATCATCATGGTAGGTACTGTGAATGCCCCACTTATCGTGGGGGGTGAGAAAGCGCAACACCATGCCCCCCTGCTGCGCAATATCCTGCGGGAGACCCGCCACCGCATGGGTTGTCAGTGGCGGGCGATAGGTACAGAGTCCTTCACCGAAGTCCAGCATCCATTCATGGTCTAGATAAAACTGTCCACGACCAGTCAGTGTTCGATAGGGTACGTCATAATGCACATTCACATATCCTGCGTTATAACTCACCTCCTCCGACATCAGGCCGCTCCAGCTAGGAGAAGAGATCACCTTGCGTGGTTGCACCTGCAGGTCGTGGAAACTGAATTTCTCGCCCCGGCGGTCGGCGGCAAGGGGGGTGAGGGACAATCCCGTCTTTTTTCCCAGCGACTCCCAACCTTTGTGAGCCACCTCGCCATTGGTTTCGGGTGAAAGATGCAGCACCATGTTGCAAGCATTGATATCACTTTCCAGTGAAGGCCGTGGCGTATCTTTTTTGTCAATCGAAGGAAATATTCCATTGATGTTGAGAAGCTCTGAGATCTCCTGTCCTGTCTCCCAGTGTTCCCCCTTGGCACCATTGCCGTGCCTTGCCAGCAAGGGTCCGATACTGCTGTACTGCTCGAAAACTCGCGGGTAGTCTCGCTCCACGATTTCGAAATGCGGACAAGTACGCCCTGGCTCTGGGCGCCGCCCATCCCGTTTCCAGTCGGTCACCCCCACAGCCTGCCCCAGTTCTCCGGGGGAGTCGTGGAGTAGCGGCAGGGCCAGCAGATCCTTGCGCCTCCCGAGATGTTTCTCGGCCAGCGCCGCGAAGCTCTTGGCCAAATGACGGAAGATTTGCCAGTCGCTGCGGCTTTCCCAGCCGGGATCCACAGCGGCGCCGAGCGGATGGATGAAAGGGTGCATGTCTGTGGTATTGAGGTCGTCCTTCTCGTACCAGGTCGCCGTCGGCAGGATGATATCGGAATACGCCCCGGTACTGTTCAAACGGAAATTGATATCGACCATCAAGTCAAGCTTGCCTACCGGCGCTTTTTCGTGCCAGCGGATCTCCTGAGAGGATGCACCGGCATCGTCCTTGCCCAAGACCGCATTTTCCGCTCCAAGGAGATGCTTGAGAAAATATTCGTGGCCCTTGGCATTGGTGCCGATGAGGTTGCTGCGCCAGACAAAAAGATTACGCGGCCAATTATCGGGATGGTCGATATCTTCGCTGGCAAAGGACAGTCGCCCGCCTTGCAGTTCATCGACCATGTAGTCTGCAACGCTGGCTCCCTTTTGAGCTTCTTCCGCCTCAGCGGCCTTGGCAATATCCAGTGGGTTCCGCTGAAAATGCGGGGCAGCAGGAAGCCAACCCAGGCGTTCAGCGACCACATTGTAGTCGGCCAAGGTATGGCCGCGATACCGCGCCTTGGCCGCAGGATGCATGAGGCTGTCCGCCGTGACCCGCTCATAACGCCACTGGTCTGTATGCAAATACCAATAACTGGTACCCGCAGCCTGGCGTGCATGAGGATACCAATCACCGGCAAATGCCAAAGGTAACCAGCCAGCCTGGGGACGCAATGCTTCCTGGCCGACATAATGGGCCCACCCACCGCCACTCTGCCCGACGCAACCGCAAAGATGTACCAGATTGATGATGGCGCGGTAGTTCATATCGTTGTGATACCAATGATTGGTCCCCGCTCCGACGATCACCATGGATTTACCCTGGGTAAGGATGGCATTTTCCGCAAATTCCTGGGCAATACGCACACAGTCTGCTTGGGGAATATCTGTGATTTTTTCCTGCCACGCCGGTGTAAAGAGGCGATCGGCATTGCGGTAATCTGTACTGGTGTCGCCCTCGATCTCCAAGCGATTGACCCCATATTGGGCCAGGAGCAGATCAAAGACCGAACAAACCAACTGCTCACCGCCGACACATTGCAGACGACGTGCAGGCACCCTGCGCTCGACCAAATGCGCCTCCCCGTCACCATTGCCGTAGTCTGGGAAGACGACGCTGACCACCGCATCCTGCTGCCCCAGGCAGGACAATTCCGCCTTGATGGACTCGCCGGTTGCGGCGTCTTCCGGCAGGAGATTCCATTTGCCTTCACTCTGATCCCAGCGAAAACCGATGGAACCTTTAGGACAGCGAAAACTTTGTGTGTACTCATCGTAAACGATGGTTTTCCACTCGGGATGTTCTTCCTGGCCCTGCTGGTCAGCAAAATCCGAGGCGCGCAGGAAGCGATCACTGGCATAACGGCCATCGTCAAGGGGTCGCAACAGGAGCTGCATCGGCAGGTCGGTAAAACGGCGGGCATAATCTTGGAAATAAGGAACTTGTTTTTGTAAAAAGAACTCCTGTAGTACTACATGACCCATGGCCAGAAAAAGTGCGGCATCCGTGCCGGCTCGAACCGGTAACCATTCGTCGGCAAACTTTACATACTCCGCATAATCTGGGGCCACCGCGACCACCTTTGTACCTTTGTAGCGTACTTCAGAATAAAAATGTGCATCCGGTGTGCGAGTGGCCGGGATATTGGTGCCCGCGACTATGATGTAGGTGGAATTGTACCAATCCGCCGATTCCGGTACGTCGGTCTGCTCCCCCCAGACCTGGGGTGAAGAAGGCGGAAGATCACAGTACCAATCGTAAAAGCTAAGCGGGACACCGCCGATCAAGGAAAGATATCGTGTCCCAGCGGCATAGCTGATCATCGACATTGCAGGAATGACAGAGAAGCCGGCAATACGATCGGGCCCATAGCGCAAAATGGTATAGATATTCGCGGCAGCGATAATTTCATTCACTTCATCCCAGCTGCTTCGCACAAATCCACCCAGCCCACGTACTGCCACGTAACTACTGCGTTTTTTGGGATCTTCCTGAATCGCTCTCCAAGCCTCTACCGGATCTTTCCCCGCGGCTTTTTCCTGACGATAAAGTTCCAGAAGACGCCCGCGAATCATGGGATGTTTGATCCGATGCGGGCTATATAAATACCAGGAAAAGCTGGCCCCGCGTTGACAACCACGGGGCTCATGGTTCGGTAGATCAGGACGGGTTTGCGGGTAATCGTGCGCCTGCATCTCAAAGACCACCAGGCCGTTTTTGACGTGGACATTCCAGCTACAACCTCCAGTACAGTTGACGCCGTGGGTCGTGCGTACCACCTTGTCATAACGCCAGCGGTGTCTGTACGCGTCCTCCCAGAGGCGATCATCCTGAAGCTTGATGCCATGCCCCTCCGAAAAGGGTTCTTGTTGACGAACCAAAAACTTCAGGCGATCCAACAAATGGCTCATTACCTGCTCCTCTTAGCAAAGGGCTTCCGTTGAAGGTGGGATATTAGTGGAGAAACAAATGATTACAGTAAGCCCCTCTGATTTCTGGGACCGAGATCACTCCATGCCTACTCTGTACTATAATAGTACATGGGCAGACTTTATGTAGGTATCAGTGTGCTTTTTTTTCAATTTTCTTCCGGCACCATGGGGAATTAAGCCTTCCATCAACCTTTGATGTCTAACCATCTGGATGAAAAAATAACTATATCTGCGCAGCCGAAGGGATGGGTAACAGCTGCGAACAGTACAAGCTACGCATCGTCTGTATGATCTTCGACAGGATGCCAGCAGGAGCTTCGCTATGATACTTATAGGCAATACCACCCCTTCCTACGACGACCCTTTAGGACTTTTACGGGCATGCCATGATCGGATCCTGGGATATTGTGACACCTTGGAGCGCTTGGCCGAACACTTGGTAGAATTGGGTGCCAATGGCGACGCACGTTTGGCCGCGACACGCATCCGACATTATTTTCGTGTCGCCGGACCCGAACACCATGCCGATGAAGAGCAACAACTTTTCCCGTGGTTGCTGGCACAACCGGATTTCCCGCAGTTGCTACGGGCAGCAGTGAAAAATCTGGCAACACAGCATCGAGATTTGGAAGCGGCATGGCAGGTGTTGGATGCAGACCTCGCTCTCGTCGAGCGAGAAGAGCTACCCGAAATGCTGCATTTGGAACCCTTTATCTCCATGAATCGCGCTCATGTAGCGCTGGAGAATGGTGAGATTTTTCCTATCGCTGAAAAACTGCTAGATGAGGATGAAGCCCGACAGTTAGGATCAGCAATGGCCAAACGACGAGCGGAGGAAAGCTGATTCACCGTGACCAAGAACCTCGCTGTTTGAGCCTGATTTGTTAATCAGCGTGATCCGTTGGTCACCCGTCAGGATGCAAGACGTCACCGCGCTATGTCGTGGGATTTGGCTTCCTCCCAAACCCGGATGCGATATTGCAGGGTCTTAGTTGACCGGGCTCCACCTCTCCTGGATGTAACCGTTGCATTTCCTCCAGCAAGGTCGTGGCCAACAAGCCGGGCTCTTGCCGTAGGAAAGGGAGAATCTCCCTTGAGATGCTAAGATTGTAGTATCTAAAAGTTGTTGTCCGCCAGATTTTCGTTGTCCACCTGGCAATTCTGGCGGGTTTTTCAGAATGGAGGCCCACCATGTATAAGTCGTTTATCATTGCTGCCGCCGTCGCGGCCACTCTGTCCGTTTCCGCCAGCGCCTGGGCGATAACGAATGAACCCATCCACGCTTGGAGCAACGCCGCCGCGCAGGGAAACGCCAAAGCGGAGACCCATCTGGGGGCGGCCTACTACGTCGGCCAAGGCGTGCCGCAGAACTACGCCGAGGCCGCCTATTGGTGGAAGAAGGCCGCTGCCCAGGGAGATGCCAAAGCGGCGAACATCCTGGGGGTGGTCTACTACGTCGGCCAAGGCGTGCCGCAGAACTATGCCGAGGCCATCCATTGGTGGAAGAAGGCTGCCGCTCAGGGATTCGCCGTAGCGGAAAACAGTCTGGGGGATTTGTACTACTTTGGCCAAGGCGTGCCGCAGAACTACGCCGAGGCCGTCTCTTGGTGGAAGAAGGCTGCCGCCCATGGATTCGTCAATGCGGAGAACCACCTGGGGGCGGCGTACGCCATCGGCCAAGGCGTGCCACAGAATACTGTGGAAGCCCTTTACTGGTTAGCGAGAGCCGCTGCGCAGGAAAATATCGATGTGGAATACGATGCGCAAAGTATGGAGCAAGGCGGCAATGCGACAGGACTTGCAAGCGGTTCTTGATGTGGACGATTAAACAGGGCGGGCAGTTCAAACGGGATTTGAAGCAGCGGGAGTCTCGGGATCCCCATCGTAATATGTTGCAGGAAGAGTTTGTGGCATTGAACCCTTCGCATATCTCTGCGATGTCCTCGAAAGCTCCCTACCTGGCCCCACACAAGCGGCTCCACGAACTCCTACCGTTAACTGGAAATTCCCGCATTAGCCTGATCCATGAAGACAAGTTCACAGATGGAGACGGACATGGAAGATCAGCAGACACGTCTGCCGGGGCAGAATCAGCAGGGGAAACAGGGCACAGAGCAACCGGTCAGCAGACACGCGGCATCTTGCCGTCTTTGTCTCTGCGCGGGTTGATAGTCGCCATGTCTTATTCCCTGCGCATGCTGCATGCAGTGCAGCGCTCCGGAAAACCATTGCAGCAGAAAGGCAATATTGCGATCGAGATTGTAACCGAACCATTTGTTTTTATTGGTGCGCCTGGCAGGAATCGAACCTGCAACCTACGGCTTAGAAGGCTAGGGCGGTATCATAACAGGCAACACTTGGCGGCAATAAGTAACTATAAAAACAGTACCTTGCAAGACTGCCATTTTTCCCGTTGCTTGTGGATAACTCCCGTTTTTTGCCCCGCAGTGTCCCATGAGTGCCCCACGGAAACCTATCGCATTGCGGAATTTCCGCAGTTGAAACCAGTTCCTGCCGAACCACGCCAACGGTTTTATCGTCAACCCCCAGCGCCGCCGCTTGGCATTGGCTGGCATGAATATTGACGGGCATGAGCATTGCATTGTGAATTTTATCTGGGAATTTTCGTCCACCATGCCACTGCAATGCTTGGCGGTATTTTATGGCGGTGTCCATGATGGAAGCGTTCACGATGCCCCGGCAGCTTCGGCCAGAATTGCCTCTGAGCGTTCACAATGGCCTGAGTGGTAGGGGGATAGTAGCACCCCGCCCCTGAAAGCCCGCCAGAGGGCAGGGAAACCCGTTTTCTGGCCGTTTTTTTATCGGGGGCTGGTTCTGGGTGGCGGGCGTGTTCCGGTTGCCTGCTCAACCCGCGCGGCTGTTTGGGTTGGCCGTTCCTTTTGGAGGCGCAACGGTTGCGTTACGGGGTGCCTTTTTATAGTCGGCATTTTCTCAGGCCCAAATAAGCCCCTGTAGCGAATTTTCAGGGGCTGGTGGTAAGGGTTACCGCACCCTGCCCCGGAAAATGCGTTGTATGGCAAATATGGCCCCTTGGCGGGCTATTCTGGAATGAAGTCCCGGACGCGCCAGACTTCCTTGTCGCCGTCGTAGGCAATGAGTGCGTTTTCCACTTCGTCATATTCCACGTCAAGGGTGATACCCCCGCAGGTTTCAAGCTTGGTCCGCCCAAGGTGGGGCAGGGCGCGGAACAGTTTGGCTATGGCGGGCTTGGCGGCTTGCGGGTTCCATTTTTCAGTCGTCATGGTCGGCCCCCTCGGTATCCACCAGCAGGCAAAACTCATGCGCGGCCTGTACCAGCGCGGCGGGTGCAATGCTTGCCACAAATTCGACGGCGGTTTCGGTAAGTGTTTCGTCATTCATGGTGTCGGTTCCTTCGGTTGGTACTGTGAACAGGTGCGGGGGGCATACGGAAATGCGGCCTTGTGCCCGGTTCCGCCAGAATGTGGCAGCCCTGAGACAGTGGCAGTGCATTTGCCCATGCTTTGGGTGGGGATAGGCTGGCCCGGCAGATACCGGGTGCAGTCGATACAGTGGACAGTGGGCGCGGGCGTCATGGCTGGCCCCCGTTTTGTGTTTCCGCCAAAGTAGAAACTTCCGCGTCCACATGTGCGCCTACATTGTGCGCGCTCTTTTCCCCTATATACCCCTGCCCGTATGTGGGCGCAGTGGGCGCACCCACCACGGGGCTGTCTGCGTCTAGTGCGCCTTCATGGTATGTGGGCGCAGTGGGCGCAGTGGGCGCAGTGGGCGCAGTTTCCCCTATTCCTTCCCAACCCTTGGCGGTGAGCTTCCATTCCTGATACCGCTTCCGGTGCTCGTTCGTATACTCGGCGCGCTCTATCATTCCTTGGCGTTCCAGCCCCCGCATCGCTGCAAAGAGCGGCCCGGCGGCGCGGTAGGTACGTCTCGGAAAGCCCGGCTCGGGGTGCAGCATTTTCCATGCGTTGTTTCTGGCCTTAAGTTCGGGGCTGATATGCTCCCCGCGTCGGTTGAAGTCGGCCAGCAGTGTCAATACCGCCTTGGCGGGTTCCTCGTCCTGCCCCTGCTCGGCGTCCGGTGCGCTCTCATCCAGCACCAGCACCCCGCCATGTGAGCGCAGAAGGCGCAACGGTTGCGCTGTCATGGGTGCAAGGTTCAATTTATCCAGTGACAGGGTAACGGCCCCCGGCTCGTCCTTGACGGGCGTCATGCTCAGTCTGGCGCGTGCGCTGTTATGCCATGCCGTGCTGCCTGAATAGCTCTCACCACGGCCCCCTACGCTGGCCTTCGGCGTATGGGTCAGCAGCACTATGGCGGGGTGGCTGGCGGTTTCCCTTGCCAGCTTCGTCAAGGCCCGGACAAAGCCCCGGACCTGGGCGCGGTCATTTTCTGAACCCTCAAACGTATCGCTGGCGTTGTCGATAACCAGTAACGCGGGCTGGTGTTCATTCACCAGTTCCGCCAAACGGTGGAAAACAGGCGTTGCTTCCAGTGTGCGAACCCCGAAGGCGGAAAGCTCCCGGTGTAGAACCGGCTCGCTGCTTCCGTCCAGTAGCGTCAGGGACTCGGCCAGCACGGGCGGCGCTATGTCCATGCTCTTGCATATCGAAGCCAGTCTCAGGCGCAGCAGTGGCGCGGCGTCTTCTCCACTGAAAAACAGCACCCGGCCTTTGGTGGTATCCTGTCTCAGAAGCGGGCTTCCGGTGGCTACGGCTGCCGCCAGTTGCAAGGCAAGGGTGCTCTTGCCGCTGCCCCCATGCCCTGACAGCAGGGTGACGTGCCCGGCAGGAACCCTACCAGTCCATATGAAGGCGGGCGGCGGGCTAGGGTTGGTGAGCACCCCGGCCACGTCCACGGTGGGGATATCAACGGCAGGCTCCGGCTCCGGCAGTTCACCAGCACCAGCGGTGGGCGCGGTATCAGCAGAAACCACGGATAAACGCGGCGCGGGTTGCTCGTCGGCGTAGGCATCCAGTGGTGGGATATCGTCAGCCCATGACATGCCGCACCCCCTGGGCATTCCGCCAGTCGTTCCAGTCCGTTGCGCCTTCCGGGATACGGGCAGGCGGCGGCAAGATATGGGCATGAGCGGCTTCGGTGAGTATGGCCAAAGATATTGATGGTTTTGGATGCCCTGACGGTCAAGTAGCGTGAGGGGCGGTAGTCATGGCCCATAGCTGATGGTGATCATTGTAACTGTTACGTATCAATTCTCTTGAAAAGAAGATTGGAAGAAAGTTATGGTCTGTCTTCGGCTCAGAAAGAAGGGGTGCATAAAGGTGTTACATTTGGCACAGAGCGCAAAATGGCAGGCCACAGTGACCGCTATGGATCTGCAACTGGCGGAAGAAAGAAAGTCGAAAGGATGTCCTTATTGTGGCGGCAAGCTCCATAGTGCCCGCTTTCCTCGGCTGCTCCGTGGTGAATCCGGGAAAGCACCCGTCTTGGTACATCGGCACAGCTTCTGTTGCGAAACCTGCCGTAAGCGCGTAACGCCGCCTTCGGTGCGGTTCTTTGGCAGAAGGCGATACGCAATGACCAGTATGCTGCTGATCTCCGTCCTGCAGCCTGGAAAGGCCAAGAAAGCCCAGCATGACAAGTTGCGGTCCCTGTTGGGCATTTCCAAACGTACCCTGGCCCGATGGCGGCTATGGTGGCGTGAGGCGTTTGTTCGCACCCCTCTTTGGCGGGCCGAGGGGGCCATCATCCTTCCACCGATTCCTCGGCAAGATCTGCCTGGCGGGCTGATAGAGCGATTTGTCGGGAACAGCATGCAGCAATTGCTCTACGCGCTGGTGTTCCTGTCACCTCTATCTGCACCTCTATTTTTCCCTGAAAAAAGAGGGCCGTAAATTTCCCGCAGAGAATGTCACCGTTTTTGCAGAATGTTGAGGAGGTCAAAAATTAGCCAGCAATCGTAAGTATCAAGCGCTATTCAAACTAGCCGGGCATGGGCGCCACCATGGTCTGGCCCGTTGAGGGGTGCGCAAGAATTAGCGCATTAGGGCGCTCAGCACACGAGGTGTGGGAAAGTAGCAAGCTTTATGAATGGTAATGAAAAAAAGTAGAACAGCACTCACCTGGCGACCCCTCAAAAAACTTGACCAGAGCACCATCAATTTGGCTGAGCACACTCACTTCGGCAGCAGCGCGGCCCTTGCTTTGGCCTACAGCGTCGAAGTCCGGGCATACCACTATCTGAAGGCGCGGCCAGCGTTCCCGTGCAGCAGTGGCTACATTGATAAGGTTTCCACAGTCCAGCCCGGCGATATGACAGGCATTCGGTTTCATGGCTGCCAGCGTCGCGGCGGTGGCATAGCCTTCCGCGATATAAAGCGGTGCCGTACCGTCCGGTATCTCACCAGTGGGGATAAAATGGCCCCGCTTGCCCATGCCACTACTGAAGCGTTTTGCCCCCCGCCCGTCGATATACTGCAAGCCGTGCAGGGTGCCGCCAAAGTCGAATATGGGCAAAATTAAAAGCCCGTCTTTCTGGCGGCCAATGCCCACAGGAACCTGTTTTTTCAGCAGGTACGGGTGCTGTGGGCTGGCAGGCTTGGCATGGTCCCAAACCCACGCGGCACGCCTTGCAGCATCAGCGTGACGGGCAGCCTGTTCCCGCTCCGCTCGTTGTTTATCAGCCTCAATGCGAAGGCGCAGGGTTTCCCTTTCTTTGGCGGTGAGAGTGCTTTGCCGTTTGCTGCACCAGCGAACAGTTGCGCCAGTTTTCCAATTTCCGGCAGCCCCAGACGCGGGCTGGTCGAGGTGCAGGTTGTACCAAATGGACCGCGCCCCGGCCTTATCATCGGAGGCGCGGGCGCGGTGCAGTTTGCCGTCTGAGGCTATGGACTGGCCTGCCGCAAGGTGGATACCAGCGGCATCCATTGCTTCCTGAAAAACTATCACAGGGTTATCATCCATGACGGCCCCCTTGCTTGGTGGCTTTCCGGCTCGCTGTACCCTGGGTGGCTGCGGGGCCACCCTTTACCGCCAAAGCGCGGGATACCTGCACCCGGTCCTTTTGTGTGAGGGCATACAACCCCCGCCAAACCCACAAACCATCACGGTCAAAAGTCCCCAGACGGTAGCAAGGCAGTTCGAGGCCCCGCTCACGAAGCCGGTTCGTTAGCTCCGGGCCGTTAGAAGCACCAGCCACGGCGTCAAGTTCTTCCCGCGTTATATGGCGGCGCAGCAGGGCTTGCAGAGCGCGACGCTCGCGCTCGTTGTGCGGCCCGTCGAATTTTCCGGGCTGGCGCTGCTTGTGGCGGGGGAATTGTGACAGCTTTGTAATGTCGGCCAGCATATCCGGCTGGTACGGCTCGCGCGACCTCAAAGGAGGGCCCTTTCGGCTTCCAGCAGCGCGGCGTCGAACTCATCGCTGCGTGCTTCGGGGTCCGGCGCGTCCAAGGCATCATGGGCCATTTGACGGCTTCCATCATCAAGGCTCAGCAGCGTCCATGGAAAGATAAAGGAGCCGTCACCTTCGGAATTGTCCGTCGTATGGAAAACGAAGCCCTGGGCAGAGAGCCCGTTCAGAATAAATTCGGTCGTGAAGTCGAAAACCCGGTTCAGGAAACGGAACCTCACGGGATGCGCCAGCAAAATGCCTAAGAGTATCCGTTCGTTGGAGCTCATGCGGCACCCCGCACTTGGCGGAGCCCGCCAGCTTTGACCAGCTCGATAAATTTCTGCTCGTCAATTAAAACGCGGCGGCCAAGGCGACAAATGGCCCCCTGCTCTTCCAGAAAGTCACCCCGCCAGAAAATAGCCGAACGGATACCGCCCTGAGAAAATGCCTTGTTATCGGCGCAGAACTGCTTGATAGTCTTTAAGTTTCCAGTTTCCATGTTTGCTTTACCTTGCTCAATTTGCCGGGATGTTCCGGCGACAAGGCAAGCGTAATAAATGGGAACCTATAAAAAGAAACGCCCCTAAAATGGGGCTAAAATATTTAGGGGCTAAAAACGGGCATTATATTTTAGGCTTGGATAGTAACCCTATTAGACTGTTATCCCGGCGCGGCTTGGGCGCTGGTGCCACTGTACGTCTGGCCTGCTCAAGTGTCGTTCGCACATAGGCGGCCGTCGCGGTATGCGCCCCGCACAATTTCGCCAGTCCAGCAATGAGCGAGTACCCGCCACCCACCCAGAACTCGGATGTATTCGGGAAGAACGGAACCAATGCCCGCACAACAGCGGCGGCTCTTGTTGCAGTGCCCCGCTTGCCCTTGAGCATGGCGGTAAGAGCGTCGAAGTTCTGGCTGGCTTGCAGATACCTTCCCGTCATTCCGACAGGGAACACGGTGCCAAATTTGCCCCGCTCTGCCCACGGCGCAAGGGCGTCAATGGTTCCCGCCAAGGGGATATTATCCGCACCCCGTAACAGCCTGGCGGCTTCTTTGAGTAATTCAGCGGCCTTATCGCAGGACTCGGCCCGGCGCTCGGCAGTTTCCAGCGCGTCGTCGCTCTCTCTCAACAGGTAGGCCATGCTATTCAAGAAAACATGCGCGGGTGTGACGATATGCGTAAGGGCTTTATCCACGGCGGGAATGCCCACGCTTTCTATTGGTGGCCTGCCTTCCGTGATATTGTCGGGCACGGGTTCCGGCCTGCCCGCCGCTTCCCATGCTTGCAGGTGCCAGCGGGCAATGGCGGCTTCAATACGGGCGCGGGCAAAAACCCTATCTGATATTCTCCCTTCGGCATGGGCTGTCTCGAAGGCTTCCACGAAGGCCCGGCGTTCATGTTCTGGGATAGGCCACCAGTCGGCGTCATTCATGACTGGCCCCCTATCATTCGGGCGGCCACGCGCTCAGCTATGGCGGCGGTATGGGCGGGCGATAAATGCGCGTATCGCTGCACCATGCTCAAGGTTTTATGACCCAGCAGGGCGGCCAATTCTGGCAATGAAGCCCCGTTCATGGCGGCCATGCTTGCGAAGGTGTGCCGCAAGTCGTGCCAGTGGAAGTCCTCGACACCTGCCGTCTTGAGTGCCTTTCCCCACGGGTCGCGCAGGTCCACAGGTTGCCTTGGGTTTACTTTGGAAGGGAACAGCAGCCCCGTATCCAGACGCCTTACCTTGGCCCGTTCCCGCAGCAGTTCCAGAACAGGCGCGGCAAGGTGCAAGGTGCGGCGGGCACCGTTCTTGGTTTCTTCAAGCTGCAAGGTGGCCCGCTTCAGGTCTATTTGCGCCCACGTCGCGCCCATAGTCTCGGCCTTCCTGCCGCCAGTGGTTAAGGCCAACAGGACGGCAACGTACAGGTCCGCATTGGTGGACTCACGGCAGGCTTGCAGCAGTCTTTCCCGCTCATCGTCTGAGAGATACCGTACCCGGCCACGCGGTAGGGTGGGCTTGGCTACCCTGTTCATGGGTGATACCTCCAACCATTCCCATGACTTCACGGCTTCGGACAGGACGGAAGCCAGGGCTTGGCGGAAGTGGGCCACGGTCTGGGGTGCCCTGGGCCTGTCCGGGTGCCGCTCGCTGGGTTCCTTGGCGAGTCCCTGCAATGCGTCGTTGATAACTGGCGCGGTGAGTTCCGCCAGCGTCAGGTGGCCTAGACGCTCACTCCACCAATGCAGCAAGGGGCGGCGGCTCTCACCTGTCCTGATACCGGGCAAACATTCCCGCTCATACCGGGCAATGGCTTCCGCCAGTGTGTGACGCTTGGCTTCTGCCGTCTGGAAATATCGGCCTTCCCGGATAGCGGCTTCCGTCTGGGTGGCCCATTGCTTGGCCTTGGTGAGGCTCTGGAAGCTGGCAGACTGGACGGGCTGGCCTTTCAAGCGAACCTTCACCCGGTAGCTGGTGCTGCCGTCCTTGCTGGTGCGCTTTTCTATGGCGGCCATGTCAGCAGTCCGCCAAAGTAGGAAGTGGTGATATAATTGCGGTATCCATTGGCGGGTTCCTCCATGCTTGCCACTGGTAGGGCTGGGCTGGTGCTGGTAACACCCCCGGCCTGTTTTTTATCTTAGCAAACGCGGCAAAAAAGCGCAACACGTGCTAGGCAAGCGCATGTCGTCACAATTCAACAGGCTGTTTTCATTACCTATCTGCAAGGGCTTTCTGGCTCATGGGGCACTTATGGGGCAGCGCCGGAAAAAATGGGGCAGTTTTCAGGTTTTCTCAGGGTGTCAGGCAAGGCTGAAAGCGGGCGGGTTTTGTTGCCCCGGTTTGCGGTTCAGTGTCCCATGAGTGTCCCATGAGCGAATTACGAAGGGCGCGGTTTTGCTGTAACCTATTGTTTTATATGGTGCGCCTGAAGGGACTCGAACCCCTGACCTACGGCTTAGAAGGCCGTTGCTCTATCCGGTTGAGCTACAGGCGCAATAATGCGCAGATGTTTGTGACATTTTTTCTATTGTAAAGTAGGCATCGTCATCAGGGAAGGGTAAGGTTCCAAATGTTGGGAACAACAGACTGTCCAATTTCCTTATGATGCTTGCGGTATCTTATGATGCAGGTGTGCTGCCTTTGGAGGGGTTAATGGATAAGCGCTTCATCCTGGAATGTGAGTTTGCGCCCCAGGGCGACCAGCCTGAGGCGATTCGCCAGTTGGTTCAAGGGCTGACAGACGGGGAATTTTTCCAGACGCTGCTTGGGGTGACGGGCTCCGGCAAAACTTTCACGGTTGCCAATGTCATTGCCGCAACTCAGCGTCCTGCCATCATCATGGCGCCCAACAAGACCCTGGCGGCACAGCTTTACGCGGAAATGCGCGCCTTTTTCCCACACAATGCCGTGGAGTATTTCGTCAGTTATTATGACTATTATCAGCCTGAAGCCTATGTGCCGTCTTCCGATACTTTTATTGAAAAAGACGCGTCCATTAACGACCACATCGAGCAGATGCGTCTTTCCGCAACAAAAGCCCTTCTGGAAAGGCCGGATGTCATTATTGTGGCGACCGTCTCTGCCATATATGGTCTGGGTGATCCCGCTTCCTACCATGGCATGATTTTGCATTTGCGTGAATCCGACGCCATGGACCAGCGCGCCATTCTCCATCGCCTCGCAGAAATGCAGTACACCCGTAACCCCCTGGAATTAAAGCGCGGTACTTTTCGGGTCAATGGTGATGTCATTGATATCTGGCCCGCCGAAAGTGAAGACGAAGCAGTGCGGGTAGAACTGTTTGGAGATGAAATCGAACGGATTTCCCTTTTTGACCCGCTGACCGGTAAAACCATTGTGCGTTTGCCGCGTTACACCATTTACCCAAAAAGCCACTATGTGACGCCCCGAGAGACGATTCTGGAAGCCCTGGAAAGTATTAAAGCGGAGCTGCGCGAGCGCCTGGAAGATTTGCGTAAGGCCGATAAGTTGGTCGAGGCTCAGCGGCTGGAGCAGCGGACCCGCTTTGACTTGGAGATGATGGCCGAGCTGGGTTATTGCTCCGGGATCGAAAATTATTCCCGCTATCTGTCGGGACGGGCACCGGGGCAGCCACCGCCGACGTTGATGGATTATCTGCCGGCCAATGCCTTGCTGTTCATTGATGAATCCCATGTGACCGTGCCCCAGTTCGGAGGTATGTACAAGGGCGACCGTTCACGCAAGGAAACCCTGGTGGAATATGGTTTTCGACTGCCTTCAGCGCTGGATAACCGACCCTTGATGTTTTCCGAGTTTGAGGCTTTGATGCCCCAGACCGTGCTGATTTCCGCCACTCCAGGCCCCTATGAGATGGCCCATTCCGGGCAGATCGTCGAGCAGGTGGTTCGTCCTACCGGGTTGGTGGACCCGGAGGTGGAGGTGCGTCCGGCAAAAGGCCAGGTGGATGATCTGATCGATGAAATTCAGGTCGTGGTGCGCAGTGGTTGGCGGGTTCTAGTGACCACCCTGACCAAGCGCATGGCCGAAGACTTGACCGATTATTTACATGATTTGGAGATTAAGTGCCGCTACTTGCACTCGGATATTGAAACCGTTGAACGGGTGGAAATCATTCGCGATCTGCGCGCAGGCGTTTTTGATGTGCTCATCGGTATCAACCTCTTGCGGGAGGGGCTGGATATGCCGGAAGTGGCGTTGGTAGCCATTCTCGATGCCGACAAGGAAGGCTTTTTACGTTCGGAGCGTTCGCTGATCCAGACTATCGGCCGAGCCGCACGCAATTTGCATGGACGTGCCATCTTATATGCTGATCAGGTGACCAAATCCATGGCCGCCGCCATGCGGGAAACCGATCGTCGTCGCGAAAAGCAGGTGCAATTCAATCAAGCCCACCATATTACCCCCAAGGGAATTGTGAAGCCGGTCGCAGATATCATCGAGGGAGTCTATCGGCGTAACGCCCAGCCAGCCGCGAAAGTGGCAGAAAAAAACAGCAGCTATCACCTGCTCAATGATCCGAAAACTGTTGCCATAAAAATCAAGGAGCTGGAAGAAAACATGTACCGCCATGCGCGGAACCTGGAGTTTGAGCAGGCGGCTGTATTGCGGGATGAAATCAAAAAGCTGGAAAAGCGCCTGTTGGGTACCGATCTGGAAGTCTCTTTGTTAGAGGACTAATGCCAGATCGCTCGGACCAATCGTCAAAATCAGGAGCTTCCTTTCGGTTCAGTGCCTGGCACCAGGAAAAATGGCTCCTGATCAGCGGGCATTTCTGCCAATTCGGTATCGCTCAGGCGGGCGTATACTTCAATGTTGTAGCCAGTAGGATCACGTAACCAAAGTTCATGTAAAGGCATTCCCCGCCATGTGGTGCGCGGCGGTTTGACGATTTCGGCACCGGCCGCACGGGCGCGATGGTAACTTTCGATGACCGCTGCCCGGTCTTTTACACCCAGGCCTACATGATAAAGACTATAGGTATCCAGCGACTCTCCTCGGTCGTTCACCAGAATGACCAGATTCAAACACAAATGCGGCACAATGAAGGTACTGAAGCGCGCCGTACTCTGCTTGGGAGCAACGCCCAGAAGCTGCGTATAGAATCGGGTGCTGATGGCCAGGTCGGCAACCCGGAAGCTGAGATGAAACTCCTGGGCAGTCGGAATCATGGCCGGATTGTCTTCAGGCGTGGCCATCATTGGGCTTCCAGTTTCCCGATGCGGTCCAGCTCCTGCTTTAATTGCGCAGGATCTTTTTCGAGCAGTGCGGCTACGGGCAGTTTCAGCAAGGCTTCAATGCGGGTCCGGAGAATACGGTAGGCCGTTTGAAAAGCCCCATTGATTTCCGCTTCAGTGCCGGTGGCCTTGGCAGGGTCGTCCACTCCCCAATGGGCGCGCAGGGCAGGCCCCAGATAGGCAGGGCAGGCTTCCCCGGCAGCACTGGCACATACGGTGATGACTACATCCGGGGTGTTCTGGAGGTCATCCCAGGACTTGCTGCGCAGGCCTTCCGTGGCAAAACCTTCCTGCTGCAGGATTTGAATGGAGCGCGGGTGGACGTAACCGGCGGGATGACTGCCCGCACTCGTCCCATGCAGGCGTCCATCGGCCAGTCCATTGAGGATGACTTCCGCGAGAATGGATCGGCAGGAGTTTCCCGTACACAGAAACAGGATTTCAGGTGTCTTCATGAACACATTCCCCTTCAAGGGGTTGGGGTAAGGCACAATTCTGGGTACCACGACAACAATTTTCGGTCAGATAGGCGACCAGTCCCCGCACCACCGGTATGTTTGCACGGTAACGCTGATAGCGACCCTCCCGTTGTACCGTCACCAAGCCGGCATGTTGCAGGCTTTTCAGATGAAAAGAGATGCCGTTGTGGGGTAGATCGAGATGTTCGGCAATATCCCCGGAAACCAGACCTGTGGGCTCCTGCTCCACCAGAAAACGAAAAATTTCCAGGCGAATTGGAGAGGCCAGAGATTCCAGCTGATGAACGACAATTTCTGTTTCTTTTGAAACTTCCATGATCCAACCCGCGAATATTTCTTGTATTATTGACAAATATCCGTGCCTCGTCAAGACTAGCGCCAATTCCAATGCTACGGAGTATGCCACCACCATGTTGGCCGTCATCATTTTTCTCGTGACCCTGATTCTGGTCATCTGGCAACCCAAGGGGCTGAGCATTGGCTGGAGTGCCATGGGTGGGGCAGTGCTTGCTCTGGCTACAGGGGTCATCACCTGGGCAGATATTCCCATTGTCTGGCATATTGTTTGGGATGCGACGTTCACCTTTGTGGCGCTGATCATCATCTCCTTGATTCTCGATGAAGCCGGTTTTTTTCACTGGGCGGCCCTGCATGTGGCCCGCTGGGGGGGCGGACATGGGCGACTGCTGTTTGTACTGATCGTGTTGTTGGGGGCCTGCATTGCCGCGGTATTTGCCAATGACGGTGCCGCCTTGTTATTGACCCCGATTGTCATGGCTATTTTGCTGCGTCTGGATTTTTCACCGACGGCGACTTTTGCTTTTATTATTGCTACCGGATTTGTCGCGGATACCACCAGTTTACCCTTGATGATTTCCAATTTGGTGAATATTGTCAGCGCCAACTATTTCAACATCACATTTTCACGCTATGCTGCGGTCATGGTACCCGTGGATGTGGTGGCCTTGCTTGCCACTCTGGCCATTCTCTGGCTGTATTTCCGGCGTAGCGTGCCGGGCAGTTATCCTACGACGCATTTACCGGTCCCTGCCTCGGCCATTAAAGATCCTGTGGTGTTTCGTGCCAGTTTCCCGGTGCTGATTTTGTTGCTGGTGGCCTACTTTGTGACGGCACATTGGAATGTGCCCGTCTCTGTAGTCACGGGTACCGGCGCGCTGATCATGTTGGTTCTGGCGGGACGCTGGTTCCAGGGCGGACGGGGCGCGCAAATTCCGGTGCGCAAGGTTCTGCGGGAAGCACCCTGGGCGATCGTGGTTTTCAGTCTGGGGATGTATCTGGTGGTCTATGGTTTGCGGAATGCAGGCCTGACCCATTATGTGACCATGGCCCTGCATGATTTCGCGCAGCATGGTCCCGTGGTGACGGCTTTGGGTACGGGTTTCATGGCGGCACTACTGTCTTCCGTCATGAACAACATGCCGGCGGTGCTGGTAGGCGCACTGGCGATCCATCATTTGCCCGCCACGGCAGACCCTATGCTGCGGGAAATCATGATTTACGCCAATATCATCGGTTGTGATCTGGGTCCCAAATTCACCCCTATCGGGAGTCTGGCGACCTTGCTCTGGTTGCATGTGCTTGGTCGCAAAGGTGTGACCGTAGGCTGGGGGCTGTATATGAAAACCGGTTTACTCATCACTCCACCGGTATTGTTCCTGACCCTGTTGATGCTGGCTTGGTGGCTGCCGCTCATTTAGCCGTGGAGCGGAGTAAATCCCCGTGCCCACAGCTTGACGAGCGGACTGTCTCTTCCTAAAATTTATACCAACCAGACGGTATGTAATAACAGGAGAGGGTGATGCAACTCAATGTCGATTGGTCTCAGCCTGTTGTTATATATACACCGGATTTGCCCTGGCAGGGTTCACCGGCAGAGGGCATCGAGCGGCGTTTGCTGGAGCGTGATGGCGCAGAGCAGGCCCGGGCAACTTCTGTGGTGCGTTATGCTGCGGGTGCTCGTTTTCCCAGACATACCCATCCTTTGGGTGAAGAGATTTTTGTGCTGGTGGGGACATTTTCCGACGAAACCGGGAGTTATGGTCCTGGAACCTATATCCGCAATCCTCCAGGATCTGCCCACACGCCCTATTCGCAAGACGGTTGCATCATTTTTGTAAAGTTGCGTCACTTCAATCCCCGGGATTTGCAGCCGGTCTGCATCAACATGGCAGAAGCACGCTGGTCTCCCGGGCTGGTAGATGGGCTGACGGTACTGCCGCTGGCAGATTTTGAAGGCGAACATACGGCATTGGTGCGTTGGCAGCCGGAAACCTATTTCCAGGCACATCGTCATTACGGGGGCGAAGAAATCCTGGTGTTGGAGGGGACATTTGCCGATGAGCATGGGCAATATCCTGCCGGAACCTGGATACGCAATCCTCATGGGAGTGCCCATCAACCTTTCAGCAAGGAAGGTTGCCTGATACTGGTCAAAACCGGGCATCTGCCATTTCCTGCAGATCTCCCGCAAGTGGGTTCACCTACACACAACTAAAGGAGTTATTATGACTAAAGCTTATGCAGCCCTATCATCCACCAGTCCTTTGGCCCCCTATGACATTGAGAGGCGCGAACCGGGTCCTGAGGATGTCAAAATTGAGATTCTGTATTGCGGCGTTTGTCACTCCGATTTGCACACAGCCCGCAATGAATGGAAAAATACCCTCTATCCCTCCGTCCCGGGTCACGAAATTGTCGGCAAGGTGGTGGCCGTTGGCGATCAGGTCAAAAACATCAAGGTGGGGGATTTTGCCGGTGTGGGCTGTATGGTCGATAGTTGTGGCCACTGCAGTTCCTGTCATGACGGTGATGAACAATATTGCGAAAATGGTTTCACCGGCACCTATAACGGCCCCATGTTCGGGGGAGAAAACACCTATGGCGGCTATTCCCAAGGCATTGTCGTCAAGGAGTCTTTTGTGCTGAAGATTCGGCACGAAGCCAAGGATCTCGCCAGTGTGGCGCCACTGCTCTGTGCCGGCATCACCACCTACTCGCCCTTGCGCCACTGGAAAGTGGGTCCGGGCAAAAAAGTCGGTATCGTGGGTCTGGGGGGCTTGGGACACATGGGGGTCAAGCTGGCCCATGCCATGGGAGCCCATGTCGTATTGTTCACCACTTCCCCCAACAAGGTTGAAGATGGCCGACGTCTGGGTGCGGATGAGGTTTGCATATCCACGGATCCTGAGCAGATGGCAAAACATGCCAATAGCTTTGATTTTATTCTCAATACCGTCGCTGCTTCCCATGATCTCAATGCTTTTCTGAGCCTTTTGCGGCGGGATGGCACCATGACCCTGGTGGGTGTGCCTGCTGAAGCCCATCCCTCTCCGGCCGTGTTCAATTTGATTGCCAACCGTCGTCAGTTGGCGGGTTCTTTGATTGGTGGCATTCGGGAAACCCAGGAAATGCTGGATTTTTGCGCTGAACATGGCATTGTTTCGGATATCGAAGTGATCCCCATGGACTATATCAATACCGCCTATGAGCGGATGCTGAAAAGTGATGTGAAATACCGTTTTGTCATTGATATGGCGACTCTACAGTAATCGCTGGTCCCCACGGGTGACAGCAGGGGTATGGTTTGCTGCCATACCTCGGTCAACCGGCAGTCGTTTCCCTGTTTGAGCGATTCTTCGCGTTGTGCCGTAGGCCCGAATTGGCTACCATGCACTGCATCAAGCGCGTGCACTTCGAGACCTATGAGCAAATACATTTTCGTGACAGGTGGTGTGGTTTCTTCGTTGGGCAAAGGCGCAGCCGGCGCGGCTCTGGCCGCTTTGCTGGAGGCGCGTGGGCTTAGGGTGACCATGTTGAAGCTGGATCCTTATATCAATGTGGATCCCGGCACCATGAGTCCCTTTCAACATGGCGAGGTCTTTGTCACCGCCGATGGTGCCGAAACGGACCTGGATCTGGGGCATTACGAGCGCTTCATCTCGACCCGCATGACCAAGCGGAACAACTTTACTACGGGTCTGGTGTATCAGACGGTCATCGAAAAAGAACGGCGGGGAGATTATCTGGGGCGAACCGTGCAGGTCATCCCCCATGTCACCGATGAAATCAAGCGTCGTATCCGGATTGGTGCGGATGATGCGGATGTGGCCCTGGTGGAAATCGGCGGAACCGTGGGTGACATTGAATCCCAACCGTTTCTCGAAGCCATCCGGCAGATGGCGGTAGAAGAAGGGCGCGGAAATACCCTCTTCATGCACCTGACCCTGGTTCCCTATTTACCCTCTGCGGGTGAAATGAAAACCAAGCCTACCCAGCACTCCGTGCGGGAATTGCGGGCCATTGGTATCCAGCCGGATGTCTTGTTGTGTCGCGCCGACCGTCCCATTCCGGAAGATCATCGCGCCAAAATTGCCCTGTTTTCCAATCTCACGGAAAAAGCGGTGATTTCCGCCATCGATACGGACAGTATTTATCGTCTGCCCTTGCTGTTCCATGATCAGGAGTTGGATGATCTGGTTTTACAGAATCTGGGCTTGCAGGCTCCGGCCCCTGATCTCGGGGCATGGCAGGGCATCATTCAGGCCCTGGAAAATCCCCAGGGCGAGGTGGTCATTGCCTTGGTGGGTAAATATGTCGGCCTGACCGAGTCTTACAAATCCCTGGCGGAAGCCTTGTTACATGCTGGATTACGGGCACAGCGCAAGGTACGGTTTTTGTACGTGGATGCCGAAGACATTGAAACCCAGGGTACGGCAATGCTGGGCGATGCCGATGCCATACTGGTCCCGGGGGGCTTTGGTGGCCGGGGCACGGAAGGAAAAATCACCGCCATTCGCTACGCGCGCGAAAACCGGGTGCCCTATCTGGGCATTTGCCTGGGGATGCAGCTTGCCGTGGTGGAGTTCGCCCGTCACTGTGCGGGGCTGAACCAGGCCAACAGTTCTGAGTTGGATCCGGAAACTCCCGATCCGGTGATCACCCTGATGACCGAATGGTCCGATGCTGAAGGTCACACCGCGTATCGGGAAGAGGGCGGCAATCTGGGGGGGACGATGCGTTTGGGAGAGCAGGAATGTACCTTGCAATCTGGCACCCTGGTAGCCAGGGCCTATAACCAGACCGTTATTTATGAACGCCATCGGCATCGCTTCGAGTTCAATAACCGTTACCGTGAGCCCCTGGCTGCGGCAGGCTTGCAATATACCGGCTTTTCGGCGGATGGCGCCTTGGTGGAGGTGGTGGAGTTGAGCGATCATCCCTGGTTTCTGGGCTGCCAGTTTCATCCGGAATTCACCAGCAACCCGCGCCAGGGGCATCCGTTGTTTGATGCCTTCATGGCGGCGGCCGTGACCCAAAGGGAGCGTCAGGCATGAAACTCTGCGGTTTTGAGGCAGGACTGGATCATCCCTTTTTCCTGCTTGCCGGTCCCTGCGCCATTGAAAGCGAGACCCTGGCCTTGCAGACGGCAGAAAATCTCCGGGACATCTGTCAGCGTCTGGAAATTCCCTTCATTTACAAAAGTTCCTATGACAAGGCCAATCGTTCTTCCGGGAAAAGTTTTCGTGGCCCCGGCATGGAGGAGGGGCTGCGCATTCTTGAAAAGGTGCGGCTGGAATTAGGGGTGCCGGTCATTACCGATGTCCATGAAAAGGAGCATGTCCAGGCGGTCGCCGAGGTGGTCGATGTGTTGCAGACCCCCGCCTTTTTGTGCCGGCAGACCGACTTTATTCAGGCGGTGGCTGCCGCCGGAAAGCCGGTCAATATTAAAAAGGGGCAGTTCCTGGCACCTTGGGATATGCTCCATGTGGCTGACAAAGCGCGGGCTGCGGGTAATGAGCAGATCATGGTCTGCGAGCGTGGCACCTCTTTCGGCTATAATAATCTGGTCTCGGATATGCGTTCTCTGGCGGTAATGCGTCAGACCGGTTGCCCTGTCGTTTTTGATGCCACCCATTCCGTGCAATTGCCGGGCGGGCAGGGAGATCGCTCGGGCGGGCAGCGGGAGTTTGTGCCGGTGCTGGCCAGGGCTGCCGTAGCCGCCGGTATTTCCGGACTGTTCATGGAAACCCATCCTCGTCCCGCTGAAGCACTTTCCGATGGGCCCAACGCTTGGCCACTGGGGCAAATGGAAAGCCTGCTGCGGGCCCTCCAACATATTGACCAGGTGGTCAAGTCCCAAGACTTCCCTGAAAATCATCCCGAGGCATTAATATGAGCGCCATAGTTCGCATTCAAGGTCGTGAAGTACTGGATTCACGTGGTAATCCCACGGTAGAAGCGGAGGTGCACCTGGAAAATGGTGCCATGGGACGCGCTATCGTTCCCAGCGGGGCATCGACGGGCGAACGCGAGGCCATGGAGATGCGGGATGGTGGTTCCCGTTATGGCGGCAAAGGGGTGCGCAAGGCCGTAGAGCATGTGAACGGCGAAATTCAGGATGCCTTGCTGGGCATGGAAGCCGAAGACCAGGAACATCTGGATGCCGCCATGTGTGCGCTGGATGGCACCGAAAACAAGTCGCGCCTGGGTGCCAATGCCATTTTGAGTGTTTCCCTGGCTGCGGCCCATGCCGCTGCCCATGCTGCCGGACAGCCCCTCTATCGGTATATGGGAGGCTTGGGTCCTGTACAGTTGCCGGTGCCCATGATGAACGTCATCAACGGCGGCGCCCATGCCGATAATGATGTGGACATGCAGGAATTCATGCTGATTCCTGCGGGTGCTGAATCTTTTTCGGAAGCCTTGCAGATGGGTGTGGAAGTTTTTCACAGCCTCAAAGGTGTTCTGCAGAAAAAAGGCCTGGCCACAACAGTGGGTGATGAAGGCGGATTCGCACCAAACCTGTCTTCCAACGAAGCGGCTTTGGAGCTGTTGATGGATGCCATAGCCCAGGCTGGCTATCAGCCCGGCAAGGACATCTGGTTGGGGATGGACGTGGCTTCCAGTGAATTCTATCGGGATGGCCGTTATCATCTCGTCAGTGAAAAGCGCGATCTGAGCAGCAGCGAATTTGTTGATTATCTGGCTGCCCTGGCGGATCGTTATCCGCTGATCAGCATTGAAGATGGTATGGATCAGAATGATTGGGATGGCTGGATTATCTTGACCGATCGTTTGGGAGATCGTCTGCAACTGGTGGGAGATGATATTTTTGTGACCAATACCAGCATTCTGCGCGAAGGTATTGAACGGGGTGTGGGCAATAGTATTCTGATAAAACTGAATCAGATCGGAACATTATCCGAAACTTTAGCGGCCATTGAAATGGCCAAAACCCATAGTTATACCGCTATTGTTTCTCACCGTTCCGGCGAAACCGAAGATACGACCCTGGCAGATGTGGCGGTGGCCACCGGTTGTGGACAAATTAAAACCGGTTCTTTGTCACGTACCGATCGGGTGGCCAAATATAATCGTCTTTTGCGCATTGAAGAGGAATTAGGCGAGGTGGCCCGTTATCCAGGACTTGCAACTTTTTATAATCTCGACTAAAAGGATATTATTAACTCGCTGAGCAGCAGCGACTTCATTTTCGGAGATTATTTCAGTATGTGGGATTGGGCGCAGTTCAAAGCCGGAGTGAATATGGCAAAATCAGAAATGCGCCTGATCGATTTTATGTTGCTTGCCGCCTTGTGTGCTCTGCAATATCCCCTCTGGTTGGGTGCCGGTAGCTGGTTGAATGTGAGTGAATTACACCAGAAGCTGGATACTCGGATGGCTGTTTTGAAGAAGCTGGAAACACGCAATGATCAGTTGGAAGCCAAGGTGGTCAGTTTGCAAAGTGGTGATTGCGCCGTTGAAGAACTGGCTCGACGGCATTTAGGCATGATCAGTAAAGGGGAGATTTTTGTCTGGGTCATTCCGGCAAAGTCCCAGAATACGGCTACTTCAACTGTTCCTGGCGAAGTCTCCTGAAAAAAGATCCCCATCCCCGTCAGGGGATGCAGTCCATTCAGGCTCTATCTATATAGGTGCCATCGCTGGTATTGACCCGGATTTTTTCTCCGGAATTGACAAACTGCGGCACCATCACCGTAATGCCCGTTTCCATGCGCGCGGACTTGTAGGAACCCGTGGCAGTCTGGCCCTTGATGGCCGGATCCGCTTCGGACACTTCAAGCACCACGACCGACGGTAACTCCACTCCAATGGGGCGATCATTGTGCAGGTTGACCTGGATTTCGGTGTTGGGCAAAAGATAACCGGTTTGCCCTTCCAGAAGATCTTCACTCAGAATGGATTGTTCGAAACTTTCGTTATCCATGAATACATAGCCGGTAGCATCGGCATACAGATACTGCATGGTTCTGGCTTCCACCACCGCTTTTTCCACGGTTTCACCAGAGCGGAAGCGGGTATTGGATTTGGTGCCGGTCTCGATGTTTTTCATTTCGACCTGGACGAAAGCCCCGCCCTTGCCAGGCTTCACAAAATCGGTTTTGAGTACACGCCAAAGCCCCTTTTCGTGCTCCAGAATATTGCCTGGGCGAATATCAAAGGCGGAAATCTTCATACCATCATCCTTGTAGGCATTCCCTTTAGAGGGCGTGAATTGTACCCTAGAGGTTTATTGATGACCAGACCGGTCCTTGCGAGGTTTTACATGTCTGACGCCCATACCCAGCCCCTGGAAATTCGTCCCTTGATGATCAGCCGGATCATGGAAATCGACTGGGCCGATGGCCATACCAGTCAACTTTCCTTCGAGCATCTGCGGGTGGAGTGCCCCTGTGCAGAGTGCAAGGGACATACGCCCGATGAAGCGCAGGTGATTACGGGCAAGGAGGAGGTGAGCATTGTGGACGTGCTGCCGGTAGGCAATTATGCCATCCAGATTCATTTCAGTGATGGTCACAGTACCGGGATTTTTACCTGGGAATATTTGCGGCGACTGGATGCGCAGGCGGCGGGCGTAAAATAAGTGCGCGTATGATGATGCAATATCTTCCTGAAAAACCGGCTCACCAGCTGTTGGATTCAGAAGAACCTTTTGACTTGCCAAGGTTTTTGCGTACCTTGACCAGTCACCCCGGCATTTATCAGATGTATGGCAAGGGCAGGCGTTTACTCTATGTGGGCAAGGCCCGCAATCTGAAACGCCGGGTGAGTTCGTATTTCCAGAAGCAGCGTCATAGTCCCAAAACCCTGGCCATGCTGGCGCAGGTGCAGCGTGTCGAGGTGTTGGTCACCCACACGGAAACCGAGGCCCTGGTGCTGGAGGCCAACCTCATCAAGCGCCATCATCCGCCCTATAATATTTTGCTGCGCGATGATAAAAGTTATCCGTACTTGTTGATCGAGTCGGGTGGGCCTTTCCCGCCCATGCGTCTGCACCGTGGCACACAAAAGAAAAAAGGACATTATTTCGGCCCATATCCAGCCGTGACCGCATTGCGTGAAAGTATGGTGTTACTGCAAAAAGCCTTTCGGTTGCGTACCTGCGAAGAACATACCTTTCGCAATCGCAGCCGGGCCTGTCTGCAATACCAGATCCAGCGCTGCAGCGGTCCCTGTGTCGGGCATATCCTTCCTGAAGATTACGCGCGGGATGTGAGCGATACCATTCGATTCCTGGAGGGTCGTAGCGATGAGGCCATCCGCAATCTCGGAGAGCGGATGCAGAAAGCCGCAGAGCATCTGGATTTCGAGGAAGCCGCCCGGCGGCGGGATCAGATTGCCGCCCTGTCGAAAATTCAGGAACGCCAGTATGTGGCACAGGCTGGTGGCGGCGATTTTGATGTGATCGCGTTACTCCAGGAAAATGGACAATGGGTGATTTTCATCAGTTTTATTCGTAACGGGCGGCAACTGGGCGGCATCTCCTTGTTTCCACAGCATGCCGAAGACCTGCGCGGACCGGATGTCATGGCAGGTTTCCTCATGCAGTTCTATAATAATAAGACTATTCCGGGGAATCTCCTGGTCAATGTGCTGCCCCGGAACAGCGCAGCCATCACCGAGGCCTTGATTTCCCAGGCAGGACATCGGGTCGTGATGGATGCACCGCAGCGGGGGCCGCGTAAGCGCTGGATGGCCATGGCGCATACCAATGCCTTGAGTGCCTTGCGTCAGCGTGGCCAGCAAGCCAGCGCAGGGCGGAGAAGAATGTTGTTGCTGCAGGAATTTTTTGAACTCCCTGAACTGCCCCAGAGAGTGGAATGTTTTGATATCAGTCATACGCGTGGTGAGGCGGCGGTAGCTTCCTGTGTGGTTTTCGGTGAAGATGGAGCCATGAAAGAGGCCTATCGCCGTTTCAACATTCGCAATGTCACTGGCGGAGATGATTATGCGGCTATCGAGCAAGCGGTTTACCGTCGCTACGGCTGTCTGAAAAAAGAGGGATTGGCCCTGCCAGAAATCGTCCTGATAGACGGTGGACCGGGACAGTTGGCCCGTGCCGAGGCCGCGCTGGCCATGCTGGAAATTGACCAGATTCAGCTCTGCGGAGTTTCCAAAGGCACGACCCGGCGGCCGGGCATGGAGCTGCTGCATGTTCCTGGCTGTGCTGACGCGCGACAGTTGTCGCCGGATGATCCAGCCCTGTTGGTGATTCAGGAAATCCGGGATGAGGCCCATCGGTTTGCGATTACCGGGCATCGCGCAAGACGCGCCAAAACCCGGCAGGATTCCGAGCTCGACCATATTGACGGTATTGGCCCCAAGCGACGCATTGCCTTGTTGCGTGCTTTTGGTGGGCTGAAGGGCATTCGGAATGCAGGTCTGGAAGACCTGCAAAGAGTGGGGGGGATTCATCAGGAATTGGCCCAACGCATTTACGAACATTTTCATTAAGGAAGCCAGCGGACTGTGATAAAGCGTTTACCTAATTATCTGACCATTCTCCGCATTCTGCTGGTGCCCATTTTTGTGGCCTTGTTTTACTGGGGAGGTGAAGCGCGCACTTATGCCGCAACCGCTGTTTTCGCCATTGCCGCCATTACTGACTGGGCAGACGGCTATCTGGCGCGTCGCTATCAAGGGGTGTCTCCATTTGGGACCTTCCTCGATCCGGTGGCTGACAAGATCATGGTGGTGACGGCCCTGATACTGATTGCTTCTTCGCGGGAAATGACACCCTTGTTGGCCGGCATTCTGATCAGCGTGATCGTGGGCCGGGAGATTACGGTGTCTGCCCTGCGGGAATGGATGGCAGAGCTGGGTGAGCGCAAAAAAGTGGCTGTTTCCTGGTTGGGAAAGGCCAAGGCTACGACCCAGATGCTGGCCATATTGTTGCTGGTATATCGGGAGCCATTGCTGGGTATTTCGGCGCGGGTTCTGGGCATCGCCCTCCTGGTCATCGCGGCTTTCATGACCCTGTGGAGCATGCTGGGTTATCTGCGTGCTGCCTGGCCCAGTCTGATGGTCCATGGCGTTGACCTTGACAAGGAAAGTTGATCCCTTTATCTTTGCGCTCATGCGGGAATAGCTCAGTGGTAGAGCACAACCTTGCCAAGGTTGGGGTCGCGAGTTCGAGCCTCGTTTCCCGCTCCAATACCGAGGGAAAGTCTCACGCTTTCCCTTTTCTTTTAAGGCTGGGTGGCAGAGTGGTCATGCAGCGGCCTGCAAAGCCGCGTACCCCGGTTCGATTCCGGGCCCAGCCTCCAAAATCCTCTGGCAGCAGCATTTCTTGCTTGTACTTGTTTCCTGTGGTGCTTTTTGGTCATTTTTTCGGCCATTATATTGGCATTGATGCGCATAATCTTCCGCACATAAATAATTTTATTTATTTATTTTTTTGATTATTTTGTGTTGCTATTTTGTTTGATAATTGACAATCTCATATATCTATGAGATAACAATACAAAAAAATAAATAACAGTGCAAGACTTCCGAGAAATTTTCTGGGTGTTTGTGGTAATTTTTTAGGGAGGTCATATCCATGCCTGTATCCGGTCCATCCAATGATTCCGGTAACAATACGCTGAAACGGGAAGGAGGGCTGGTCGGGCTGATACTGGCGTGTGTCGGTGCATCCATAGGTTCTGGATGGTTGTTCGGTCCCTTGTTTACAGCAAAAATGGCCGGCCCTCTGGCAATAGGTTCGTGGGTGCTGGGCGCGGCCGCTATCCTCTTGCTGGCCCTGGTATTTGCCGAGCTGGCACCGATGATCCCACGCGCGGGGGCAGTGGTGCATCTGGCGCATGTCGGTAACGGCCCCATTGTGGGGCACATGTGGAGCTGGATATTGTTTCTTTCCTACGCCTCCATTGCACCCTTGGAAGTAACTGCGGTGCTGACTTATGCCAACAATTATTATCCGGGATTGTTGCAACCGCACAGTGATTTATTAAGCGGATTTGGTTTTCTTGTCGCCGTTATCATGTTGGGACTATTTGTGGTCACCAACTTCATGATGATCGGCTGGGTGCTCAAGATCAATAACGCCGCTACCTGGTGGAAAATCGGCATTCCGCTGCTGACTGCTCTCATGCTGATTTTCGTAGCATGGCATCCAGGCAATTTTCATATGCGTGTGTACAATACCCTGAGCGACGTACATGGGATGTTTATTGCCATCGCCAGTGGGGGAGTGATTTTCAGTCTATTGGGCTTTCGGCATGCCATAGATTTGGCAGGGGAAAGCAAAAATCCCAAGCGGGATGTTCCTATCGCGGTCATCGGCTCGGTACTGATTGCCTCGGCCGTATATATTGCCGTGCAGGTGGCTTTTTTGGGCGCTGTGAATCCGGCGGATCTGGCCAGGGATGGCTGGCCTAACCTGCATTTTCAAGGGATCAATGGCCCTTTTGCGGCATTGGCGACAGCAGTGGGTATTGGCTGGCTGGCCACACTGCTTTATGTGGATGCTTTTATTTCCCCGGCAGGTACGGGTTTGATTTATACTACCACGGCGGCGCGTGTTACCCTGGCTACAGCCGAGACGGGGGCTGCCCCCCTGTCGTTCAACAAAATCAATCGTCATGGGGTTCCCTGGGTAACCCTGATCGTGTTGTTTCTGGTGGGTATTATATTTTTCCTGCCATTCCCCTCCTGGCAGAAAATGGTGGGATATATTGCCTCCATGACCGTGCTTTCTTATGCCATTGGACCCATTGCACTGATTCAGATCCGCAAAGCCATGCCTAATCTGGAGCGTCCATTCCGTTTGTGGGGCGCACCGGTTTTGGCGCCACTGGCTTTTGTCGTGTCCACCTGGATTGTTTACTGGTCGGGCTTGAGAACGCTGAATTTCATTTTCATTACCCTGTTTGTTTTGCTGGCTATTTATGCTATCACAGGTATTTTTAGAAAAGGTCGCTGGGCGGAAATGGGATGGCAATACATGTGGTGGATATTCCCCTACTTTTTAGGCTTATGGGTGTTCAGCTGGATCGGTCCCAAAGATCTTGGCGGTCAGGGGATATTGGCTTTTTTCCCGAGTATGGGGGCCTTGGCGGTCCTGGCGTTGGCGGTGTTCTATCTGGCGATTCGGGAGTCAGTGGCAGATAAAACCATGCGCGTGTATATGCGTCAGTTTGGTAATAAAGTGCCTCCGGCCGCTCCATAATCCATGATGGCATCATGAGCAGAGCCCAACCAGCACAATTGGCTCCTTAGCATGCTGCTGTTAAAAAAACTGCCGAGCGTCCGCGAGCCCCGGCTCTACCTGAGCATGGAAAGAACGTATCTGGCCTATCTGAAGTTTCTGTTTATTGCTTTTGGTACGGGCATTTTATCCAAAAAAATGACCTTGCTTCTGACAGCCTTGCATTTTTATGGGCTGGTGCCTTTTTTTCAGGACTTATATCGACTGTTGACCTGGCCGGTACTGGTTTTGTTGTTCATGGTGTTTTATTTTTTTGTGCGCGATCTGCGCTATATCAATCATGGTGCTCCGGTCACCAGCAAAGAAATTCAGGATCCGCGCATATATTTTTCGGCAGAACGTACTTTTCTGTCCTGGATCAGAGCAGGTATCAGTATTGTGATTTTCGGGTTTGTGATGGAAAAATTTGACTTCTTTCTCACCAAGCTGGCGCTGATGATGCATCGGGTCATCACCCTGCAGGCCAGCTTCTCCGGGATGGATGTCATTTTTCTGATGTTGGGTGTGTTCAATATTGCGATCGGACTTTGGGGGTTCCTCCTCACGGTAAAGCAGGTGGATCAGGGAGCGTATCATCCCCACCATAAACTCTATGGATTTTATGGCCTGGTACTGTTTGTTTGCCTGTCGTTATTGAGCTATTTCCTGGTCTGATGACTTATTTCGTGCGTAACTCCCAATTACGCAGCAGATTTTTTTTCATCATCGCAGAGTAAAGCACGGGTGCCAGCCACAAAGACATGAATATGGAAAGCAGCAGTCCACCCATGACGGCAATGGCCAGAGGTTTTAACAGGTCTGTTCCATGACCAATACCTATGGCCAGGGGCAGAAAGCCAAAAACATCGGCCAGCATGGTCATCAGAATAGGGCGTAAACGCTGTCGGGCAGCCAGGGCGACCAGGGCCGGACGAGGATGGGTGCCACCTATCTGGCGGGCGCGTGCAAAAATGAGGATGACATTGTTGACGGCAATGGCAAAAACCAGCAACACGCCGAGAAAAGCCGTACTGTCGAGATCCAGACCACACAGCCAAAGCAAAAGGAGAGAACCGGGTGCTGCCAGGGCGATGGACAGGAGGGCTGCCAGTGCAGCCCGTTGGCTGCTGAACTGAAATCCCAGCAAAACCAGCAATAGCCCCAGCGCGCCCGCCAAAATCAGTGCCATTTGCTGAAAACTCTGGCGCTGCTGCCGATAGTATCCCCCCAGTACCGGAGTGATATTGCTGGGCAGATGCATCTGGGCGATGATTTTTCGCGCTTGACTGGCGGCCTGGGCCAATCCCTCACCGGATTTGGGTTCCAGCCACATATAGGCATCGGGGACCAGATTCTGGTGCGTCACAAAGGGGACGGCGCCCTGCACATGCAAGGAAGCAATGCTGGAGAGGGCGGTCATTTCGCCGTCGGGTAGCTGGATGGGTAGTACCGACAAGGATTGCGGCGTTTGTGCTTGCCCCGCCAATGTGACGCGGATAGGCAAAATCTGTTCGCCATGCAGCAGGAATCCCGCCTGTCTTCCCCAGAATCGGGTTTTGAGCTGATCGGCGATGGCCGCTGGGGTGATACCATAGAGCGTTGCCATGGGACTGGGTGTGATGTTCATTTCCGGGCCGGCTGATGGCGACTTGAAGTTGACGGATGCAAAGTCATGACTGTTTTTTAGCGCCACAGCCAGTCGCTTTCCTTCACTGCGCAGGGCACTGGAGCTGGAACCAAACAGATAAACGACCAGGGGGGCATGGGCTCCCGAGAGGTTTCCCAGGCGGACGATCATGGTCTGATGCAGGGAGAGACCGATCAGATTGGGAGCCATCCTGTGGAATTGCCGGCGTAAATGGGCCATCACCGCTTCCGTGCTGTCGTGATGATCCGGCTTGAGAACGATGGTGATGGCCCCCTTGTTGGCGGGCGCATGGCGAAATTCAAAGCCGCGGCCCACTACGAGAGAGGCGCTTTGCACATTGGGATTGCGCAGGGCTACCTGCATGAAGGACCGACCGATTCGGGTGGTTTCGGCGACACTGCTGCCCACCTGGGTCCGATAGGGCACGGAAATGATGCCTTCATCCCAGCGCGGCAGAAAAGCCGTCGGCAGGACCGTGATGACCAGCCATGCGGTACCGGTAAGCAGGAGGATGGGCAGAATGGACCAGTAGGGGCGCCGCATTCCTGCAATCAGCCATCGGCTGTAGTGTCGTCGAAGCCAACGTTCACTATGCTGCAATTTTCGGGAGGGCGATATGCTCCAGCCCGCCAGCCATGCCGTCAGGATGGGGGTAACCAGTAGAGCCACCAGTTGGGAGGCCAGCAAGGCAATCACAATAGCCAGTGCCATATGACGGAATAAAAGCCCCAATGTCCCAGACAGGAATAACAGGGGCAGGAACACCAGGCAGGAGGTGAGGGTGGCGAGACTCATCACCGGTAAAATGCTGGCACTGCGACGCAGGGCCGACTGGCGACGGGTGGCGGGTGGGCCTTGCAGACCATGCAATCCACGTTCGATGACGACGATGGCGTGGTCCACCAGGGCGCCTATGGCGGCGGTCAAACCGCCCAGGGTCATGATATTCAGGCCGTATCCGAGGTTATGCAGGACCAGAAAAGTGGCCGCCAGGGCCAGAGGAACGACCAACACGGTGGCCAGGGCGCCGTCCAGACGTCCCAAAAAGGCAAAAATCACCAGCCAGGCAATCAAGCTGCCAAGCCCTAGAGCGATCCAGACGTCGCGCAGACTATGACTGATCAGATGGCTGAGGTCATAAATGGGTACCAGATGCACACCCTGCGGCAGATGTTGGCGTAAACGGTCCAGACGGGCATGCACCGCATGGGCGACGCTGACGTCATTGGTGCCGGATTGGGCGAGCACATCGATGATCAGGGCATGCTGATAGCCAGGCACGGCGGCTTCTTTGAGCAGTGGCGGGGGGCCGGTATGGATCTCCCCCAGGGTGCCCAACGCCAGAGGCGTGCGGGCGCCGGAAGCGTCGGCCGGTCCCAGAGGCAAAGTCAAGGCAGCCAGCGCCAGGGCATTCTCGGGCCGGGGCGTGGTGGCAAGGATCAATTGTTGATGATAGGCCTGAAGAACTCCTGAAAAAAATGGACCCTGGGCGGCTTGCAAGGCAGCTATGACCTGTTGGGCGCTGAGATGATATTGCGCCAGTCGCGCAGGATCCAGATGCACCTGTACCTGTGGCCAACCGCGGCTGGTTTCCTGAACCTGATAGACCCCGGGAATCGAGAGCAGGGCCGGACGCAGCTTGAACGCAAAGGTGGGCATCATCGCCGAACTGCTCAACCGATTGGAAACCAGCGCATATTGAGCGAATGGATAAGTGTAAGGGGCCATGCGGATCACCCGGAGTCGTGCGCCAACGGGCAGGCGGTACTGGGCGAGGCGGGCCTGGAGCATCAGGTATGCGGTCTGTGGATTGGTGCCGGGTTCAAAATAAATATTAAGCTTGCTCAGGCCATTGCCGGTTTGTGAGCGGACCATGCGCACCCCAGGCTGACCTTTTGCCAGGGCTTCCAGAGGCTTGGTGATCTCCACTTCCATGAACTTGACGGGCAGGCTGCCATCGTTGACCAGGACAGCAACGCGCGGGAAATTGACGTTGGGAAACACGCTCTCCGGGAGATTCTGCAGGGCAAACCAGCCTGCACCCAGCAACAGGACTGCGCTCAATAGGATGCTGAAGCGATTGTTCCAGAGAAAAAGCAGATAGCCTTTCATGGCTGTTGCTCTTTTACCGGAGTACCACTGACCAAACGATCATTGGCACTAATGATGACTCGCTCTCCCGCCTTCAGGTCGCCCTCCACCCAACTCTGCCCGTTCTGGTTGGCGATAATATGGATGGGCACTGCCATGGCTTTCCCCTGACGCAGCACAAACACCTCGATGTGCGCGGCGTGCATGACCACGGCTTCGGCAGGTATCTGATAAGCCTTGCCTTTGGACTGCTGTAAGGTGGCTTCTAGCCATTCTCCTGGTAAGGCCGGACTATGGGCTGGCAGGTCGATATAGACAGAAACCAGTCCCAGGTGCTGGGCGCTTTGTCCTATGGAGCGAACCCGCCCCGAGCCATGCCAATCCGTACCGCGCAGAATGACGGTACTACCAGGGCGCAGATGGCGAGCCAGCGATGGAGTCACATAGGCTTGCGCCCATGGATTTCCGCGACCCGCCAGGGTGGCAATGGCTGTCCCCATGGTGACCACCGCGCCTGCCGGAACCAGATAATGCAGGCTGCCTGCAAAGGGCGCGCTGAGGGTTTGTTGCGCTGCCTGCGCCTGCAAGATGCGCAGCCTCGATCGTGCCATATTGAGGGCCAGGCGGCTGCTGGTGACATTTTGTCGCGCAATGACGCCATCCTGATAGAGTTTCTGATCGCGCAGATATTGTTCCAGAGCAAAAGCCCGCTGTTCCTGGGCACTCTGGATGCTGCTTTGTAATCCAGGTGATGCAATCCGGGCAATGATGGCGCCTTGTGTCACCGGGCCATCGGCCAGCAAGGGACCGAAGACGCGGCCTGTCACCGGTGCCGTCAAGGTGACATTACCGTTGCTTTCCACCTTGGCCAGCAGGGTGTTTTGCCGGAGAGCAGCACTGACATGGACGGTTGCGGTTTGTACCGACAAAGGGGATCCCCAGGCAGTGCCCAGCAGCAACAGGAGGAGTATTCCCGAAAAAAGGGGCAAAGGGTGGGATGGCCCTATCCCGGAGATAGCCGGGCTTTTCCTGCCAAGAGGTTTCCAGTAGAAAAATGTCATGCGAATGGTCCTTGTCCGGGTAAGCGGCCGCTGTCCAGAGCGAGTTGTGCTCGGCTCAAGCGCGCACGAATCATGGCGTCAGTGTCTTGCAACCGGGCCTGAATCCAGGCGGTTTGCGCCTGTTGCAAGGCTAGCGCGCTTTCCGCGCCGGCCAGATATCCTTTGCGGGTCATCTGATACACGGCATCTGCCCTGTCTGCGATTTTTCCGGCATTTTTGAGGGCAATAGTGGCTGCCTGGGCCGTACCCAGATCCTGCACCAGGCGGCTGCGAATCTGCATCTCCAGGGCAGATTTGGCCGCTTGCAAGGCAGCCATCTGTTGTTGTGCCGCGGCAATCTGGTCACGGTTCCGACCAAAGCCAAAAAGGGGCATCTGCATGCTCAGGGCCACCTGCCAGCCCAGTTGACCACTATGGGGGATGACCGCGCTATCCACTCCGTAGGCTGCATGGGCACCCAACACGGGCAAGCGGGCTCCCCGGCGAAATTGTAATTGAGCCCGAGCCGCCTTGATCTGGGCCTCTGCCACGCTGAGCAAGGGTTGTGCGTGCAGGGCCTGCTGCTGGATTTCGGATAAATCTGGCAAGGGCTGCAGCGGTGGAGTCATGTTGGTCAGAGCCGGGAGTTGTCGTCCCAACCCGGTTTGCAAAGCCAGAACGCGCCGCATGGCTTTACGCAGGATTTGGGTTTGTGTCAGTTGGCTGTGCATACGCAGCACGTTCAGTTCGGCCTGATTCAATGCCAGGCGGGAACGGGTGCCGATGGCGAATCCTGCTTTGGTCGTTCGATAGATTTGCTGGGCAGCAACGAGTGCGCTTTTCCAGATGGCAATGGTGTTATCCATTTCCGCCAGTTTGAAGTAGCTCATGGTGACAGCTGCAGCAACCGCCAGGCGGGTTTGCTGCAGACGATAATTTTCCATCTGCACCTGATCCTTGGCCAGTTTGCTGAGTGCTCGGGTTTGCGGGGCATAAATGGGAATGTCGAGGCGGATTTGTCCCAACATTTCCCGTGCGCCGTTGGCTGCCACAAAAACGGGTTGGCCGGCCCGGGACTGGGTCCAGATGGTGGCGGCATTCAGGGAAAGAGCCGGCAGCATTTGGGCCTGAGCCGCTTGGCTCAGATTTTTTTGTGCCTCCAGTTGATGCCGGGCCACCTGAATGCTGGCCTGACTGTGCAGGGCACTGGCAATAGCCTGGTCAAGACTGAGTGGATCGGCATGGGCAACAAGGGGGACAAGACTGATGCTTGCGGCGAGCAGCGATTTTCTGACAGTAAATGGGATAGAGCGTATCAGAACCAACATATTTTCTCGATTTCAAAAAATCCATGGAATTGGCAAGATCATTCAATCATGATGACATAAGTATCTGTCTGGAAGATGACGACAAGATGACCAAATCGTCATCTTATGGAGTATTTGTCTGGATACAGGTGAATTATTGGAAAAGAGAGAATGGCCATGGTACCGCTCCCAAGCGTGCTTTTCAGCGCTACTTCTCCGCCGTGTAATTGCATGATGGAGCGCACAATGGCCAATCCCAATCCCGTTCCTTGCCCACGGCGCATGCGGGCTGCATCTTCACTGTAAAAGCGATCAAACACCCGATCGAGCGCCTCGGCACTGATGCCTGTTCCGTTGTCACTGACGATCAGTTGCAGCCGCTCTCGGGTTCGGGCGCTGTGAATCCGGATGCTGCCACCAGCCGGCGTATGGCCAAGGGCGTTACTCAAAAGATTGCTCAGCGCCCGCCGCAGGAGCTCGGAATTGGCGACGACGGATGCTTCCACGTCATTGTGCAGGCTGATTTCTTGTTCATCGGCCATGGCCTGATAAAAAGCACAGATGGAAGCGACCTCCTGATGGGCGTTTAACCGCTTTTTCTCCAGGACCTGTTGATCTTGTTCGGCGCGGGCCAAAAACAGCAATGCATCCACCATTTGCGACAAGCGGGCATATTCCTCCATGGCAGAGGCGATACAAGCCTGATACTCCTCGATGTTCCGGGTTCTGGAAAGGGTCAGCTCCCCCTCGCCACGCAGAATATGAATAGGCGTGCGCAACTCATGGGCAATGTCCGCCGAGAATCGGGAGATTCTGGCAAAGGCGTTTTCCAGGCGTTCCAGCAGGTGATCAAATTTTCTGGTCAGTGTCGCCAGTTCGCTGGGCCAATGTTCACCGGCAATACGCCGATGCAATTCACTGGCACTCAGTTCATCCACGATAGTCGCCAATTGATGGACTGGGCGCAGGCCATGTCTGGCAATCCAGTATCCACCCAGAACCGCCATGCTCAAGGCCAAAAGGATGGATATTGCCAGCGCATAGCGATAAAAGGCCAGAAAATGCTCTCGTTCACTGATGCGCATGGCCACATAAATGGTACTGGCTGGAGTGCCGGCAATACGTTGCGCCATCACTTGAAAATGCTCGTGTTTTTTGACTTTCCAATGCCACTGTTGGGTTTTGAAGCCCTGCGGCTTGCGATTGAACGGTTTATGGCTGTCGAGTAACGGGTTGAAAGTGCGGCTACGGACAATGATTCCCTGCTGGGGGCGTGTTACCCAGATATAAACGCCCCGGATCGTGCTGGCTTCCAGTTGGGTTTCGTGGCGGAGATCTGCGTAGTGGTCCCTGGCGTTGTGAAGCGCCGTTTGCACGGCGTGGATTTTGCTGACCAGAATCTGACTGTCTGCCTGGCGGAGTTGTTCGGCCAGAATCCAGTACAGGGCGCCCCCTGCCAGCGTTATCAAGAGGGTACTCAGCAGCGCATACCACAGCGTCAGGCGCAGGGCCATGGACTGCAATGACCATTTAGTGACGGAGTTCAAGAACATAGCCCACTCCGCGTAAAGTATGGATCAGCTTGTCTGGAAAGGGATCATCGACTTTTCGGCGGAGTCGGCGGATGGCGACGTCCACGACATTACTATCACTTTCAAAATGCATATCCCAAACCTGTTCGGCAATGCGGGTGCGGGTCAGCACTTCGCCGGGAAAGCGCAGGAGGTAGGCCAGCAGGCGAAACTCCTGGGGTGCCAGTTGAATGGGCGTGGCCGCTCTCCAGATCTTGTGGCGCAGAAGATCCATCTCCAGATCGGCGTAATGCAGCACTTCATCCGTGCGGATATTGCTGCGCCGCAGAATGCTCTGCATCCGGGCCAATAGTTCGGAAAAAGCAAAGGGTTTTACCAGATAATCGTCCGCCCCCTGACGCAAGCCTTCCACGCGCTGGTCCACGGCATCCAGAGCCGTCAACAAAATCACCGCCTGATCCGGACGGTGTTTGCGGATTTCCCCCAGGACCCACCAGCCATCCCGTTGCGGTAGCATCAGGTCGAGAATGATCATCTCATATTCGCCGGTCTCTGCCAGATGTTGACCGTCCACACCGTTATTGGCCAGGTCTACGACGTGCCCTTCCTCACTGAACCCTTTTTTGAGAAAGGCGGCGGTTTTGGATTCATCTTCAATGACCAGAATTTTCATGAGCAGGGAATGCATCCAGTAAATGATCAACGTATAAAAATAGCGATTATTAACGGAGATAACAAATGGCAGGCACCTTTAGCTTATCATGATTCTTGTTGGCGATTATTCTTTTTTTGACCTTTGCGCCATTATGGTCAAGAATGTTTCCTGATCTTGTGTCAGGAATTCGAGATATCATGTCATCCCCTCTTTCTCTGGAGCAGAAGCGCCGCCGGGCTTTTGGCGCCGTTCGCATCCTCTTCGGCCTGATCTGGCTGATCAATACCTGCTTGCAGTTCAACCCGGCTTATGTGGCCCATTTTCTGGGCAGTTTCAATGCCGACTGGGCCAGTGGTCAGCCGGACTGGGTAATGGCCTATGGTCACTGGATGGCGATGCTGGTGCAGCAGATTGGCCCACAAGCCGTGGCATATGCTACCGTGGGCCTGGATGCCATTCTGGCAATATCGTTGCTCACCGGTCTGGGCTTGCCTTTTCTGGCCTGGGTGGGAGCCCTGTATAATCTTTGGCTCTGGAGCACCGTGGGTGGTTTTGGTGGGCCTTATACCCAGGGAGCCACGGATCCGGGTACGGCCATCATCTACGCCCTCTGTTTTCTCTATGTCATCTGGTCCCGAAGCTGGGAGGGGTTGAGCCTGAGCCAATCGCCCCACAAGCCCCTGTACGCTCCGGCCATGCACACGGCGCGGATTCTTTTCGGCCTGCTCTGGGCTTTTGATGCCTTCTGGAAGTGGCAACCGTATTTTCTGCACAATGCGGTGACCTATCTGCAGCAGGCACTGCCCGGGGAGCCCGCCTGGATTGCCGCTTATATCTCTTTGGTGATTGCCATCATCAACTTGGTTGGGCCGGTGCTTTTTGGCTATGTTGCCGCCATCATGGAAAGCATCATTGCCTTTTTCCTGCTCATCGGGCGGGGCTTGCGCTGGATCATTCCGGTAGGCATTGCCTACAGCTTCGGAGTCTGGACCACCGCCGAGGGCTGGGGCGCGCCCTATCTGCCCGGCAGTACCGCCAACAAGGGCGATGTGCTGGGCACGACCAATATTTATATCATCGCCTTCCTGTTTCTGGCGGCATGGGTGTATTTCACGCCGCGCGCCCTGCGCAGGGGTGCCGGAGAGGCTTAAGGTTGCGCCGCATCAGCTCTCAGCGTAAATGGTCCCATCATGCCATTGTCTTCATGCTCCAGCATGTGACAGTGGTACATATAAGGCCTCTCAGATTTCCATGTTCCCCAGACGCCGGCGCTGGTTGATGACCTGCATGTTCATGCACTGATTATTGATGGGGAATGGTGGCTCCCGACCCACGCCCATGGACATTTCATTCCCATTCGGCTGATGAGTGAGCTGGACATGAAAGCCATCTGGCACATACGCTGATGGCCAATCTGGTTTGGGCTCACTGATGGGGCCACATCGCCATGGCTTTTCTGCATGCCTTGCGTACTCCACGGATATTGCGGAATTCATTCCCTAATTCTGCGCTAATCCTGGGTAGATACCATGCATAAACGGATGGGCCAAACGGCTCCGTCCGTTTCTCAACGCATGAAACAGGAGCGATGTCATGAGTGTATCTAAAAGGATGGTTGTTGGGGTTCTGGGAGGAGTTTTGTTTTTGTCTGCTTTCGGGGCTTACGCCTTTACCGGTCAGCAGTTGGCCGGCGAGGCAAAAATCAGTATCGAGCAGGCGCGTGTAACGGCTTTGCGGGTTTACCCAGGAAAAATTACCGATCAGGAGCTGGAAAAAGAGAAAGGCGGCAGTGGGTTGCGCTATTCTTTTGTGATCAGAAACGGGCATGTCAGCCATGAAGTGGGCATAGATGCCAGGACCGGAGCCATTCTGGAGAACTCCCTGGAAGGCGACCACGCGGATTGATCAGGGACTTGCCCTGATCTGGTGAACCCGCTCCCTGGAGCGGGTAATCGTTTGCTTCGCAGGGAGTTTATCACTCAACAATGCGTATTCTTCTGGTGGAAGACGATCAAATGGTTGCTGAGGCGATTTCAGTTGCTCTCAAGGATGCCGCCTATGCCGTGGATTGGGTGCGTGATGGTGAAACAGCGCTGCGGGCCATTGCCAATCAGGAACATCAGGTCATCCTGCTGGATTTGGGTTTACCAAAAATGGATGGTTGCACTTTGCTGCAACATCTCAGAGCCGCTGGTAACGCCATACCGGCCATTATTATTTCTGCCCGTGATGCCTTGGCGGACCGGATCGAAGGGCTGGATCTGGGAGCCGATGATTATCTGGTCAAGCCATTTGCCATGGATGAGTTGCTGGCTCGTCTGCGGGCCATTATCCGTCGTCAGGGTGGACAGGGCTCCCCGATGCTGGAAAACGGCTTTCTAAAGCTGGATTTGAGTACGCATATTGCGCAGGTCCATGAGACCTGCGTGCTTTTGACTCATCGGGAGTTTGCCTTATTACAGGCATTATTGTTACGCCCCGGCGCGGTACTCAGCCGTACCCAACTGGAGGAACGTCTGTACGGCTGGAATGAGGGCGTCGAGAGTAACAGCATCGATTTTCTGATCCATGGTCTGCGCAAGAAACTGGGCGCTGAAGTCATCAAGAATGTGCGTGGCGCCGGCTGGATGGTTCCGCGTCAGTCATGAAGCATTCTTTGCAGAGACGTTTGCATATTGGTTTGAGCGTGGCCATCGTCTGTATGGGGATATTAGCCGGGCTGGCATCCTTCTTCCTGGCCCTGAATGAAGCCCAGGAATATCAGGATGCTTCCTTGCAGCAGATTGCGGCATTGGTGCCCCCGCAACTTTGGCAGAGTGCCTATCATGATGACCAAAGTCCGGTGGATGAAGACCCGGATGCGCGAATCATCGTGGAGCCCTTATGCCCCATGCACTGCCATGGGAGCGATGCACCCTTGAAACTCCCCCCGCAGTTGTCAGCGGGTTTTCACACGGTGACGGTTCATGGCCAGGATTGGCGCATTTTTGTGCGGCGGCAGGGACCAGATCTGGCCTTGGCGGTGGCGCAGTCTACGGATGTGCGCAGTGATGCCGCATTTGCCAGTGCCCGCTGGACCTTTTTACCCTTGTTGTTTCTGGTGCCTTTATTGATGCTTTTTTCACGGATGATTGTCCGGCGGTCTTTGGCACCGATCCAGAATCTGGCTCAGGCCCTGGATCGGCAAAACCCTGACCGTCCTGAGCCATTGAGCATGGAAGAGGTGCCGACAGAAATCGCTCCCTTTATACAAGCCATCAATCGGCTGCTGGAAAGGATTCGCATGTTGCTGGAGCAGGAACGTCGCTTTATCGCCGATGCTGCCCATGAACTGCGCACACCGTTAACCGCATTATCCCTGCAGGTGCAGAATCTGGGTCGGGCGGGCTCCCTCCTGGAATATCAACAGCGTTTACAGCCTCTACAAAAAGGTCTGGAGCGTTTTGCCCATCTGCTCGAGCAATTGCTGGGTTTGGCCCGGCAGCAGGCGGCTTCTCCTGGCTCTGAAGCCGTAAATCTGTTGGGCATTGCCCGACAAGTGCTGGAAGATCTGTATCCATTGGCAGATCGCAAAAAAATCGATTTTGGCCTGGATGCTCCACACCCAATATGGGTGCAAGGCAGTCCTGCCGCTTTGTACAGCTTGTTACGCAACGTTGTGGATAATGCCTTGCGCTACAGTCCTGAACATTCCGAAGTGACGGTCAGTGTCCGGAGTGAGGGCGGTGATGCACTCCTGGAAGTGTTGGACAGCGGTCCAGGTATTCCCAGGGCAGAGTCGGAACGCATATGGGAGCCTTTTTACCGTATCCCCGGTACGGAAGAAGCGGGCAGTGGATTGGGTTTAAGTATTGTCCGCACCATTGCCGATCAGTTGGGTGGACAGGTTTCCCTGCGCCCCCGACTGGATCGCTCCGGATTGCATTTCAGTTATCGACAAAAACAGGTCAGTCACTCAGAAAATGGCTGAGTCTGAACCCGCTGAGTCTCGCCTAAACCATGGGAGTGTCAGGTTCATGAGGTTCCGATGTTGGCCGGTCATCTTGGGCAGTTTTCTGTTGCTGCTGGCCGGTTGTGCCCATTATCGGCCCGCCCCCTTGTCTGATCGTCTGGCCTCTGCGCAGGAAGTACATCGGGAAATGGCGGCGGCTTTGGCGCGGCTACATCCCCATGTGCAGCCAGTGAATCTGCAGGGGCCATTTTCCGGTAGGACCCTTGGGGTAATGACGGTGCTGCTCAATCCACAGTTGCGGGCCATGCGCGCCCAGCTCGGGGTTGCCCAGGCCCAGGTATTTGCGGCGGGGTTGCTGCCCGATCCCCAGTTGTCCCTCAGTGCGGATTTCCCCAGTAATGTGGGGGCCGGATATTACCAGGCCTACAGCATGGGGCTGAGCTGGAGCCTCGCCAGCCTGTTCACCCGTTCCGCCAATCTGGATATTGCCCGTGCCCAACAAAAATCCGTGCACTATCAGGTGGCCTGGCAGGAGTGGATGCAAGCGGGCAATACGCGCGTGCTCGCCCGCCAACTCTATTATCTGCAGGAACAGGAAGCCGTCGCGGCGGCAGCGGCGAAAACGGCCGGGAAATGGTATCAGATTTCCGCCGAAAACCTGCGCCTGGGTGACAGCACCATCAGCACCAGCACCTTGCGACAAATCGCCTGGCTGGATAGTCAGGATCGGGCCCTGGCTTTGCGTCGCCAGGTGACGGCGACCCGGCAGAAGCTCGATGCATCCATCGGCCTACCGCCGGGCATGGTGATTCAGGTTCGGCCTCCGCGACTCTGGACCCAATGTCCCGATGCGGCAAGCTTGCTGGCCCTGGCGGAGCGCCATCGACTCGATCTGGTGGCGCTACGGGCCGGATATCAGGCCCAGGAGGCCAGGGTGCGGCGGGCCATTCTCGGCCAATATCCCGGCTTCACCATCGGTTTCGGCAAGGCCGCCGATACCTCCAATGTGCAGACTTACAGCCCCAGTCTGAGCCTGGATATTCCCCTCTGGAATCGCAATCGCGGTGCCATTGCGCAAGCCGAGGCGACCCGCACCCAGCTGCGGGAAGCCTACAGCGCCCGACTCTTTCAAACCCGCGCCGATATTTTTCGACTGGTGCAGGATCTCCACCGCTTGTCGCAAGAAATCCAACCCCTGCAGCAACAAGTGCCGAAACTGGAGCAGGCCGAAAGCCGCCTGCGCAGGGCGGCCAGCGAACATGATGTGACCCTGCTGGATTATGAAACCGTGCGCAGTCAGTCCCTGGCCAAGCGCTTGCAGTTGCAGGCTTTGCAGGAATCCCTTGCCACCCGGCAGGCGGCCCTGGAACTGGCCGTCGGTTTACCGGTTGCAGATTGGGAGAAGCAGAAATGAATAAAAGATTTCCAGTCTGGAAGATACTGATATGGGGGTGTTTTCTGTATGGGCTGCTCGGGGGAGCCGCCGTAGCCGAGGTTTCCGCCTTGGTGAAAACCACTCCGGTACGGATGATGTCCATGGCCGATCACTTGCGGGTCTACGGTACGGTGGAGTTTGCGCCCGAAGATGGCAGAACCATCGTGCTCCCCGCCGAAACCCTGGTCAGTCAGGTGCTGGTGGCTGCGGGGCAGCGGGTCAGGCAAGGGCAACCCCTGCTGCAGGTGCAGCCATCGGTCAGCGATCAACTGCAACGGAAACAGGCGGAAATCGCGCTGAAATTCGCCCTGGCCGACCAGCAACGGGTGGCCAGCCTGCGGCAGCGGCAACTGGCGACCAATAGCCAGCTGCAAAGCGCCGATCAATCCCTGGCCCAGGCCCGCGCGGTACTGCAGGACATCCTGCTGCGTCTGCGGCCATTGCAAAAAGGCCAGGTGATTTCCCCCATCAACGGGGTGGTAACGATTGTCCATGTCCATCAAGGTGACCTGATCGCCGCCGGGCAGCCTTTGCTCAGTCTGAGCACGGGAAGCGCCCTGCGCGTCTTGTTGGGTGTGGAGCCGGATGATTTGGCGCGCATACAGGCGGGCGATTCGGTGCTGCTGCGCCCGGTATATGGGGGGACCGAGGTCCAGGGGAAAATCACCCAGATTTACAGCCAGATCGACCCGCAAACGCGCCTGGCACAAGTAGTGGTGCCCTTGCCCGCCCGGCCGGATTTGCTGCCGGGAGCCATGCTCCGGGCGGAGATCATCCTGCATCGCCAAGAGGTCCTGGCCGTCCCCGATTCGGCAGTCCTGCAGCAGGACGGTAAGTCTTACTGTTTTGTGGACGTGGGCGGCAAGGCCCAAAAACGCTGGGTGAAAACGGGTTGGCAGCAGGGTGGCTGGATCGCGGTCACAAAGGGATTGCAGCCCGGGGATGTGGTGGTGAGTCTCGGCAATTACGAGCTGAAACCCGGCATGGCCCTGCGGATGGCAGGGCAGTCCTGATGGGTGCCTGGCTCTTACAACATCGTCGCTCCCTGCTGGTTTTGCTCTTCGTGCTGGTGGTGGCGGGACTCCTGTCCGCCACGAAAATGCCGGTGGCGCTCTTCCCCAACGTGGTTTTCCCGCGCATCGTCGTGTCTGCGGATTCCGGCAATATGCCCATTCCCCAAACGGAAATTGCGGTGACCCGACCCTTGGAGCAAGCCTTGCGGGCAGTCCCCGGCGTGCAGCGCATTCGGTCGACCACGGCGCGCGGGGCCACGGAGGTTTCGGTACAGTTCGCCTGGGGCAGCAACATGACGGAAGCCCTCTTGCAGGCGGAGTCCGCCGTCAACAAGGTCTTGCCCGCCCTGCCACCCGGCACCCGTTTTACGGCCCGCAGGATGGACCCGACGGTATTTCCAGTGCTGGGGCTGTCCCTGACTTCGGATCGCCTGGATGCGGTCGCCCTGCGCCGCTATGCCGAATATGACCTGCGCCCCCTGTTGCTGGCCATTCATGGGGTGGCGCAGGTGGACGTGCAGGGCGGGGCGCGCGAGGAATATCAGGTGGTCGTGGACCCCATGCGTCTGCAGAGTTATGGCTTGACCCTTGCCGCCGTGGAAAAGGCGTTGAGTAACGGGAACATCATTACTGCCGTGGGGCGTTTACAGCGCCATTATCGTCTGTATCAGATTCTGAGCGAAAGTCCGCTGAAAAATGTCCAGGACATCCGTCACATCGTCCTCAAGACGGGCACCGCCGGGGTCGTGGACCTGGCCGACGTGGCCCATATCCGGGTGGGAACCGCACCCCAGTGGACCACGGTGACAGCCAACGGCAAAAACGCCGTGCTGGTGAACATCAAGCAGCAGATAGGGGCCAATACGGTGGCCATCGATCACGCCATCCGCGCCTTGTTGCGCCAGGATGCCAGCCGTATTCCGCCTGGGGTCAAACTGAGCGTCTGGTATGATCAGAGCCAGTTGATTACGGCGGCAGCTTCCAGCGTGCGCGATGCGATTTTCATCGGTGCCGCCCTGGCGGCGGTGGTGCTCCTGGTATTTTTGCGCAATCTGCGACTGACCTTCATCGTCGCGCTGGTCTTGCCCAGCGTGCTTCTGGCCAGTGTCCTGGTGCTCTATGTGCTGCATCAGAGCTTCAATATCATGACCCTGGGCGGCATGGCGGCGGCGGTGGGCCTGGTGGTGGATGATGCCGTGGTGATGCTCGAACACATCATGCGTCGTCTCACCCAAAAGCCCGATGAGGGTGAGTCGGATGAGGGTGAGCCGAGCGTGATTCTGCACTCCGCCCTGGAAATGAGTAAACCCCTGGCAGGGTCATCGGCGGCCACCATCATCATTTTTCTGCCTCTGGCGTTTTTGTCGGGTGTGACCGGCGCCTTTTTCCAGGCCTTGGCCATTTCCATTGCCGCAGCGCTCCTGGTTTCTTTTCTGGTGGCCTATCTGGCCGTCCCCCTGCTGGCCGATCTGTTCCTGCGTCCACAGGACGCCGAGAAGGCCGAACATGAGGGGCGTTTCCTATCCTGGTTCAGTCGTTGGTATGGAAATCACCTGGATAAGCTCCTGCAACATCCCTGGTTTTTATTGGGGATCGTGCTGGGCTTTCTGTTTGTGGGCGGCTGGTCCTATACCCAGGTGGGGAGTGGCTTCATGCCGGCCATGGATGAGGGCGGTTTCGTGCTGGATTACACCGCTGCCCCCGGTACCTCCCTGGCGGAAACCGATCGCTTGCTGGACCAGGTACAGCAGATTCTGGCGAAGAATCGGGATGTGGCCAGCTATTCGCGGCGCACTGGCCTCCAGTTGGGCGGTGGCATCACCGAGGCCAATACCGGGGATTTTTTCATCCGTCTCAAGACTCAGCGACAGCAATCCATCTGGCAGGTGATGCAGACCGTTCGTCAGCAGATCCATGACCAGGTTCCGGGGCTGCGAGTGGAAACGGGACAGCTCATGGAAGATCTCATCGGTGATTTGACGGCGGTGCCCCAACCCATCGAAGTCAAGATCTTTGGCGCCAACGATCGGACCCTGCAAAAGCTGGCCCGCCAGGTGGCCGCACAAATCGGCCAGGTCCCGGGGGTGGTGGAGGTCTTTGATGGCATCACCATTGCCGGAGATGCGGTGGACATCCATGTGGACCCGGTAAAAGCGGCCCTCGCGGGAATGACCCCCGCAGAGGTGACCCGCCAGTTGCAAACCTTGATGGCGGGGCGAGTGGTCAGCCGGATCCCCCAAGGTCAGGAAATGATCGGGGTGCGGGTTCGCGCTCCGCGCGCTCAATGGGATGCCATCCGGCGCCTGCGGCAACTCCCCATCATTGCGCCCGATGGGCATTATCTGGCCCTGGGGCAGGTGGCGGAAATCCGCCGACAATCCGGCCAGGCCGAACTCCATTCGGAAAATCTCAAGCCCATGGTCGCGGTGACGGCCCGGATCGAGGGTCGGGCCATGAGCACGGTCATGGGTGAGGTCAAGGGGCGGCTGGCCCATCTGCGGCTACCCCAGGGCGTCTACCTGCAGTATGGCGGACTGTACCGCGAACAACAACGATCCATGCGCGAACTGGCGCTGGTACTCCTGGCGGCCATTCTGTTGGTGACGGTGTTGCTCCTCTTTCTCTACGAGCGATTTACGGTGGTGCTGAGCATTCTGGCGACGTCTCTCCTGGCCCTGGGAAGTGTTTTTGTCGGCCTGTGGCTGACGGGCACGGAGCGCAACATCACGGCAATGATCGGCATGACCATGATCGTCGGTATCGTGACGGAAACGGCGATCTTCTTTTTCGCGGAAGCCCGCTCGGCCGAGCCCCATGAGTTGGTGCGGGCGGGGAGGGTGCGGCTGCGGCCGGTGCTCATGACCGCCATCATCGCCATCCTGGCCCTCTTGCCATTGGCTTTGGGTTTGGGGGCCGGGGCGCAGATGCAGGCACCCTTGGCCATCGCCATCATTTCCGGATTGCTGGCGGAAATTCCCCTGGTCCTGCTGGTGATGCCGGCGCTCTATGCCTGGCTGGATCGGCGGCTGCAAAAGAGGTCGGTGCGTGCGCCGCACTGATCCGTAATATTCCCAGGTTATCGTTTGCGGAGGGAGCAGGTTCTGATCCCCAGAAGGGTACAGGCGGGACACCATCTCCCTCTTCCAGATGCAGCCAGATACCCCAGGCCATCAGTGTCGCCGCAACCAGTAGCAGGGGCGTGACGGGGGCACCAAGAATGACGCTGAGCATCGCGCCCAAAAAGGACGCGCTGGAAAAATAGGCCCCGGTGCGGGCGCTGCCCAGATAGCGCAACCCGAGTACAAACAGGGCCAGACTGACCCCGTAGGCAAAAAACCCAGAATCATGGCGGCCATGGCATCCGGCAGGAGCGGGAACGCGCTGCCCAGCCAGTGCGCGAGGAGCAGGTTGACACTGCCGGCGACCCAGCCTTTGTTCGCCGCAATCCAGCTGCTATCGGTCAGGGAGACTTTCCGGGTCAGGTTGTTGTCGGTCTGATAGCAATTTTGGATTGACAAGGGAGGCAGGCTGACTAAACTTATAGTTGCATAATTCATTAACTTATGAATACGAGGTGACCCCCATGTTTTTCAAGCAACGGAGCAGTGCCGACGGGACCTTGTCCTATTTTTATGGTTGTGGTGGGAAGGGTTTGGCGGTGGCGGTGGATGTGGTCGCCGGTGACGAGGCATGGTTTATGGAAGAGGCGCAAAAGGCTGCCGTGAAGATCAGCTTCGTGATCGACACCCACATCCATGCCGACCATTTGTCTGGCGGTCGGAAACTGGCGGAACGGACCGGTGCCCTCTACTGCATGCACGAGAGCGATACCGACAAGGTGCATTTCCCCATCCGCGGCTTGCGGGACGGCGAGGTATTGGAAACGGGCAATGTCATCACCAAGGTCCTGCATACCCCCGGCCACACCCCCGATAGTATCTGCCTGTTGGTCAGCGACCTGCGGCGCAGTAGCGACCCCTGGTTCGTGCTGACCGGCGACACGCTCTTCGTCAGCGGTGTCGGCCGGCCCGATTTAGGGGGGACAGCGGAGGAAATGGCGGGCCGGATCTTCGACAGCATCCATGCCAAGCTGCTCACCTTGCCCGACGATCTGGAGATCTTCCCCGGCCATGGGGCGGGCAGTGTCTGCGGTGCGGGGCTGTCGGGCAAACCCTCCTCCACCATTGGCTTCGAGAAGCGCTGGGACCCCTATCTGTCCATGACCGACCGGGACGCCTTCATCCGCGAACTCACGGCCAATATCCCTGAGCGGCCCGCCGAGATGGACCGTATCGTGGCGGCCAATCTGGGCGCGGCAGCATGAGCGCGGATACGGTACGCTTCGCCCTGTTTGCCGAGGTTTTCGCCGCCCTGGCCCATCCCAAGCGCCTGGAGATCATCCATTATCTGGGAGAAGGGCAACATACGGCCGGGGAATTGACCGAGCTGACCGGTTTGTCCAAGGCCAATGTCTCTCAGCATTTGAGCATTCTGAAGGCACGCGGCCTGGTGCACTGCGACAAGTGTGGCACCTTCTGTCATTACCGCCTCACCAGCCCCGAAGTACTGCAGACCTGTGAAATCGTGCGACACCTGATCCTCGAACAAATGGATCTGACGGTTGCCAGTCGGCAAAAGCTGGCCGCAGTGGTTCCTTTGCGCAAGGAATCGTCATGACTTCCGCCACGGCACCCGCTGCGCGCTATCAACGGGGCATTGCCCGGAATCGCGGTCAGTTTCTGCTGCAAACCGCGCAGGTTTTGTTTGTCGGTCTGGTGCTCGGCATGGAACGCACGGTGCTCCCCAGTCTGGCCCACGATTTCGGGGTACGCAAGGGCGAATTCCTGTTTCTCGCCAGCTTCGTGATTTCCTTCGGCCTGGTCAAGGGTGCCCTCAATCTGGTGGCCGGTACCCTCTCCGATGACATGGGCCGCAAGCAGGTACTGTTGCTGGGCTGGGTGGCTGGCATCCCTATCCCCCTGCTGATCTTTTTTTCGCCCAACTGGTGGTGGATCATCGCCGCCAACGTCTTTCTCGGCATCAATCAGGCCTTCACCTGGACCATGACGGTAACCAGCCAGATCGATCTGGCGGGCAGCCGCCAACGCGGCCTTGCCGTAGGCATCAATGAAGCCGCCGGTTATGTGGGCATGGGTTTGGCCGGTCTGGCCACGGGCTATCTGGCGGTTGCCTATGGCCCGCGCTGGGCCTTGCTGGGTTTTGGTCTGACGGTGATCGCCCTGGCCCTGTTCCTGTGCTTGCGGGTGCAGGATACCATCGCCTGGGTACGGGCCGAGCATGACGCCCACCCTGGTACAGCCCCAGCTACCAAGGTTCCCTGGTGGCGCAGCTTCATCGCCGTCTCCTTCCAAAACCCACGCTATCGCGCCCTTTGTCAGGCCGGGGTTGCCAACAAGGTGGCGGACACCCTGGTCTGGGTACTGTTTCCGCTCTACTTTCTGCAGCATGCCTTGGGAGTGGTGGCCATCGGCTGGATTACCGGAACCTACGGGGCTGTCTGGGGACTTTCGCAGCTCTGGACGGGGCATCTGGCGGATCGCATTGGGCGCAAGCTCCCCATTGTCTGCGGCTTTTTTCTGCTCTCGGCAGGATTGGTGATGACGGCACTGGTGCAGGGCTTTGGAGGGTGGCTTATCGCTGCGCTCATCATGGGCCTGGGCATGGCATTGCTCTATCCCAATCTGGTGACGGCCATGTCCGATACCGCTCCGCCCCTGGAGCGCGGCCGCATTCTCGGGGTCTACCGCTACTGGCGGGATACCGGATATGCCATCGGTGGGCTCTTGCTGGGACTGGTCGCCCAGTGGAGTGACGAGATCCTCCCGGCCATCTGGGTGACGGCCGGCATTGTCGCCTTGTCGGGTTTATGGATTGCCTTCGCGGTCCAGGAAACCCATCCCAGAAAGGTCTGAACAGGAGTCTTTACCATGGTCAAAGCATTAATCATCCTGCATTCCGGCCCCGATGAGGAAAACCCGCGCGCCGATACGGCTGTTCGTCTCGCCGGTGCCATGTTGGCCGATGACAAAGACGTTCACTTGTTTCTTGCGGGCCAGGGCGTACTGCTCCTGAAGAATATGGATCAGGTTTCTGACCGTGCGCGTCATCTGTTGGCAGAATTGTTGGAATTGGGCCTGACTGTCGAGTGTTGCGGCAGCTCTTTAAAGGCGCAGGGCATAGATACCTTACCAGCCGGGGTCAGCAGCAGTTCCATGAAGGCGTTGTCGGCCTGGATCAGCAGCGCGGATGAGGTCGTCTGCTTTTGACCGTATTAAGCGTATCTGCCAAAGAGTAAAGGAATGTTTCAGGGCTGGCCATTGTCCAGCGGGCTACGGAGGCTCTGGGCGGTCGCTCCGATACCGAAATCGTCATCGGCGTCGGCCTTTGCGTTCATCTTGTTTTTTCACCACACTTCCCAGGGAAATATCCGGAGAAAAAGGCAGACAGGCATGAATGAAACATCCATCCAGACACAGATCCAGGATTTGCGGCAACGCATCGAGGACGCCAACCAGCGCTATTATGTCCTCGACGCACCCACCATCTCCGATGCCGAATACGATCGGCTCCTGCGGGAGTTGCAAGCCCTCGAGGCGGCCCATCCGGAATTGGTCACGCCCGACTCGCCCACCCAGCGCGTCGGCGCACCGCCCCTGGCCGTCTTTGCCAGCGTCCTCCATGGCATCCCCATGACTTCCCTTGACAACGTCTTTGATTTCCAGGGCCTGGCCGACTGGGACCGCCGGGTACGCGAAAGCCTGGATCTGGAGCTGGTGGAATACAGTGCCGAGCCCAAATTCGACGGCTTGTCCGTGAACATCCGCTATGAGCTGGGCCGCCTGGTTCAGGCCGGCACCCGCGGCGACGGCTACACCGGTGAAGACGTTACCCTCAATGTGCGCACCATCCGCAATGTCCCTCTCCGCCTCCAGGGCAGCGGCTGGCCGGAATTGCTGGAGATCCGTGGTGAGGTGGTCATCCCCATCGGCGCCTTTGAGCGCCTCAATGCTGAACGTCTCCAGCAGGGCGAGACGCCTTTCGCCAACCCTCGCAACGCCGCCGCAGGCAGCCTGCGCCAACTCGATTCCCAGATCACCGCCAGCCGCCCCCTGGCCTTTTTCCCCTGGGGCTGGGGAGAATGCACCTGGATTCCGGGAGAAACCCATATCGCCGTCATGGAACACCTTCGCTCCTGGGGTTTTCAAGTGACGGATTACTTGAAAAAAGTTCATGGAATCATTGAATGCCAAGGATATTTTGAAAGTATTCAGAAACAGCGTGAAGCCATGCCCTTCGAGATCGACGGCGTCGTTTTCAAGGCCAACCGCCTCGCCGAGCGGGAACCCCTCGGCTTCACCGCCCGCGCACCCCGTTGGGCCATCGCCTACAAGTTTCCGGCCCACGAAGAAAGCACCGTTGTCGAAGCCATCCTGCCTTCCGTGGGGCGCACCGGCGTCATCACCCCCGTGGCCGTCCTGCGCCCGGTGCAGGTGGGGGGGGTGACCGTTTCCCGGGCCAGTCTGCACAACCAGGACGAAGTGGAACGCAAGGATATCCGGGTGGGAGATACCGTCATTGTGCGCCGCGCCGGCGATGTCATTCCCGAAGTGGTGGCCGTCATCCCGGAGAAGCGCCCGAGCGGCGCGCAGCCCTGGCAGATGCCCAAACGCTGTCCCATCTGCGGCTCCGAAGTCCTGCGCCTGCCCAACGAAGCCGCCCATCGCTGCATGGGGGGCCTCTATTGTCCCGCCCAGCGCATGGGTGCCATCCTCCATTTCGCCTCGCGGCGGGCCATGGACATTCGCGGCATCGGGGAAAAGCTGGCGCAGCAATTGGTGGACAGCGGTCTGGTGAAAACCGTCGCCGATCTCTATGGGCTTGACAGCGCCGCTCTTGCCCAACTCGAACGGATGGGTGCCAAATCCGCCGAAAACCTCCTGCAGGAAGTGCAGCAATCCCGCAACACCACCCTGCCACGATTCCTGTACGCCCTTGGCATCCGCCAGGTAGGAGAGGCCACCGCCAAGGCCCTGGCCGAATTCTTCGGCGATCTCGGTCCTCTCCTCCGGGCAACGGAAGAGACCCTCCAGGAGGTCCCCGACGTGGGGCCGGTGGTGGCCGAATCCATCGTGCATTTTTTCGCCCAAAGCCATAATCGGGAGGTGATGGATGCCCTGCTCAGGGCCGGCATTCACTGGCCGCCCATCCCCCGGGCCCAGGAAAGGGAAATGCTGCCCCTGAAGGGCGAGACCTATGTGCTGACAGGCACCCTTGCCAGCATGACCCGCGAGGAGGCCAAGGCGGCCATCGAAGCTCTCGGCGGCAAGGTCAGCGGCAGCGTTTCCGCCAAGACCAGCTTCGTGGTGGTGGGACGGGACCCCGGCAGCAAAGCGGAAAAGGCCCAGGCATTGGCGATTCCGTTTCTGGACGAGACCGCTTTTTTGCAACGGTTAGGGCGGCAGAGGGGGCGGTAAGCGGATGTCCTCCCCGCATTCCCGCAGTGCTGATGATGGCATTGGCATTCGTTGCAGGTGCAGCAATTTGACCAAAGAGGGAAAAGGTCCAGGTCATCGGGCTGAAGAGATCGACCAGCACCATCACCCGGATGTCCTTCACCGTCTGCGACCATCAAATTACCCTATAATGAAAATCGCTTGGCGAGTGCGGAATATTCTTCGTGTCCGGCGCTGCAAAATATCGTCCATCCCCCCTAGGTCCAGATCGTGGAGATGTTGCCGTGTCGTGCAGCGCGTCTTGCCTACCCTTTCTGGACTTTCGGCAGAAGGAACGACAATGGTGAAGGATGTGAGCAACGATTTTTTTCAGTGCATGACCGTGTTGTCACCCGAGAAAACGGGTATGGATCGGGTCGGCAAAAAATTGACGGTAACCAGCAATGCTGCTTTCCCCCGCTGACATGCTCGATCGCGGCGCCGGACGGGATCGAAACGGCACCCGCAGTCCCGTAGCCCTCCTTCTGCGGATGACGAGTCATCTACCAGGGTTTACCGCCCTCTTTCCGCCGCCGGCATCCCTGGAGACACGGCTGGCGGTCTTTCCCCGCCAGGGCCTGCCCTGCGAAGCCCCGGTGCGGATCCGCTGGAATCCGTACCAGGTGCCCTATATCCAGGCCCGGAGCGACCACGATCTGGCCTTGGTGCTGGGTCTTGTCCACGCCCACCTGCGCGAGGGCCAACTCGCCTTGCTCAAGCACGCCGCCCTGGGGCGCTTGGCGGAGATCTTCGGCCCGCCGGCGACGAGGATCGACGAACTGCTGCGGATCCTCGATTTCGGCCGTGCGGTGGATGCGATCATGGAACGGATGCCGGCGGATACCCATGCCTGGCTCGACGCCTTCGTCGCGGGACTGAACCATTACCAGGAAAAGGCCGGGCCTCCTCCACCGGAGTTCGCCCTGTTGGGGCTGCGGCGTGAACCCTGGACGGTGGCGGATGTGCTCACCATCAGCCGCCTCATGGGGGCCGATGTGAATTGGCTCGTCTATTTCAGCCTCCTGCGCGAGGAGGGACGGCCGGACTGGCCGCGGACCTGGGCGCGGGCACGGGAGGCGGGCGCGGATTCCGCGACCAGTTTTCGCGCCTCGGAGGAGGAACGCGTCCTAACCAGCCTTTTCTCGGGCCTTGGCCGTTCCGGGAGCAATTGTGTGGTCTTGTCTCCGGAGAAAAGCACCAGCGGCGGAGCAGTCATCGCCAGCGACCCGCACCTGGGGGTTTCCCTCCCCAACGCCTGGCTTTTGCTGGGCGCGCAATCCCCTTCCTATCACGTGGTGGGGCTCATGCCCGCCGGGGTTCCGGTCTTCGCCCTGGGACGCAACCCCTTGATCGCCTGGGGCGGAACCAACCTGCGCGCCCTGGCGAGCGACCTCTTCGACGTCGGCGGGATCGACCGCGCCGACATCCGCAGCGAACCCTTCCTCATCCGCCGCCGTTTTTCCTTTCCCGCCCGCCGCAGCCGCCGTTACACCCCCTTCGGACCCATCCTCAGCGATGCCCGCCTGTTGCCCCGGAACGGGAAGGAACTGGCCCTCTCCTGGGTGGGGCACCGGCCCAGCGACGAGATCACCGCCCTTTTGGCGGCGGCCCGCGCCCGCCATTGCGGAGAGTTTCGCGCGAGTTTCGCCGATTTCGGCGTGCCGGGGCAAAATCTGCTCTGCGCCGATGGCGAGGGCAACATCCTCCAGATGCTCGCTTCGGCCATTCCGGCGCGGGGGGAGACGAGCTATCCCGATCTGCTGCGCGACCCCGCGGACCCGCACACCCACTGGACGGGGGTCATCCACACGCCCCAACTCCCCTATGCCCTCAACCCCAGGGAGGGCTACCTGGCCTCGGCCAACAATCAACCCGTGGAAAGCGATATCCTGATCGGGCTGTTTTTCACCGACAGCGACCGAATCAACCGATTGAAAGAAATCCTCGCCGGACAGGAGAAGTTCTCCCGGCAGGACTTGGCACGGCTGCAGATGGACACCCGCTCCCCCGCGGCCCGGCGTCTGGCAGGGGAGCTCGCCCGCCTCATCCGGGAAGCGGGGCATACGGAACGGATCGCCACGCGCCTCAATACCTGGGACGGTGACTACCGGCCGGATTCCGCCGCCGCGGCCACCTTCGAGATCCTGCTGTACTACCTCGTCCCCGCCCTCTACACCGACGGGCGGCGGCAGGCGAGCGCCCTGCTCGGTCAGTGGGGTTTCCTCACGAAATACCTGATCCCTGACCTGGAGGCGTTGCCGCCCGCGCGGCGGGCAAGGCTTCTCCGTCAGGTGCTGCGTAAAACGGCGAAACGGGCGCGGCGTTATGCGGTCTGGGGTGATATGCACCGCCTGGCTGCCGCCCATTGGCTGGGAAAACTTCCTGTCCTGGGCAAGGCCTTCCGGGTCGCCCGATTCCCCGTGGGCGGTTCCCGGGAAACCCCCATGAAAACCGCTCATGGCCTGGTTGCCTCCCCCCACGATGCCGTTTACGGCTCCCAGGCACGGCACATTTCGGACCTGTCCGACCCCGACGAAAATTACTTTGTCCTTTTCGGAGGCCAGGACGGCTGGCTCGGCAGCGCCAATTTCGCGGATCAGATCGATCTTTGGCGCCAGGGAACGTATATTCGCATGCCCCTCCGTGCGGAAAGCATCGCGGCGGAGTTCCCCCTGAGCATGGATCTGGAGCCTGCCCCATGAGACCCGTGAATGGAACGCCCCTCTTCCGCCTCTACGCGGAAAGGCGCCGGCGTCACCTGGAACGGCTCGATCCGGCCGCCGCGCAAGCACGGGAGCTCCGGCGCCTCATCGCCCGGGCACGACTGACCCGTTTCGGCCGCGATCACCACTTTGAAAAAATCGACCATGTCAGCGACTATCAAAGGCGCGTGCCCCTGCGCCGCTATGAGGATTTCCTGGCGGAGTACTGGCGTCCATCCTTTCCGCTGCTGACGGATGTCACCTGGCCGGGTCGCATCCCTTTTTTCGCCCTCAGTTCGGGAACGGCGACGGGGGCGACCAAGACCATCCCCGTCAGCCGGGCGATGCTGCGCGCCAACCGCCGCGCCGCCCTGGATGTTCTCGTCTGGCATCTGGCCAACCGCCCCCACGGGCAGCCCCTGGCGGGCAAGACCCTCCTCCTGGGCGGCAGCACCGCCCTCACCCGTCTGGCGAATGGCGTCCATGGCGGCGACCTGAGCGGCATAGCGGCCAAGACCATCCCCTTTTGGGCCAGGCCCTATACCCTGCCGGGAACCCGACTCGCCCTCCTCGCCGATTGGGATGAAAAGCTCGAACGCGTCGCGGAAACCGCCATCCACGAGCCCATCCGGGTGCTGAGCGGCACGCCCAGTTGGCTCCTTCTGCTCTTCGAGCGTGTATCGGCCCTGCGCGGGAGCAAGGGGCCGGCCTTCCCCGAGCTGGAACTGCTCATTCACGGCGGGGTCGCCTTCGCCCCCTACGCGGATCGTTTCGCGGATTATCTCCGCGCCACGGACGCCGCGACGCGGGAGGTCTATGCGGCCAGCGAAGGATTCATCGCCGTCGCTGACCGCGGTCCTGGGGAAGGTTTGCGGCTGCTGCCCGACAACGGGATATTCTTCGAATTCGTTCCCGTAGAGGAGCTGAACGCGCCGCGCCCCAGCCGTCATTGGCTCGGCAATCTCGAAACCGGGATCCCTTATGCCATCGTCCTGAGCAGCAATGCCGGGCTATGGTCCGACGTGATCGGCGACACGGTGCGCTTCGTCGATCGCCACCCGCCCCGTCTCCTGGTCACCGGGCGCCTCTCCTACATGATGTCCGCCTTTGGCGAGCATCTCAGCGGGGAGGAGATCGAGCAGGCGGTCCTGGAAGCGGCGCGGGACCTGGGAATGCAGGTCACCGATTTCAGCATGGGGGCGGAATTTCCCCCCGGCTCGGGCGCCAAGGGCCGCCATACCTACATCATCGAATGCGGCAGGCCGCCTCCGGCGCCGGAGGCCCGGCAAGCCTTGGTCGGGCGCTTTTCGGCCCATATCGACCAAGCCCTCAAGGAACGGAATGCCGACTACCGGGAGCATCGGCACAACGACGTGCAACTGGATGCCCCGCGGGTCATCCTCGTCGACCCTGGAACCTTTGCGAACTGGCTGCGCGCCCGCGGCAGACTGGGCGGTCAGAACAAGGTGCCGCGGGTGATCAATGACCCGGCGCTCTTTGCCGACTTGAAATGCCAGGTGTCGGCAGCGCCGGGGGATCGCGGTTAGGACTATGGCTTCTTTCCTATATATACATCCACCAGTTGGCCGGGAAAGAGCTTCATGTGCTCCGGGAGCTTGAACTGGAAGATGATCGGCAGCACCCGTACGTCCACCTTTTCCGTCCGCTGGTTCGACAGTTCGATCTTGGGTGTCACGTAGGGCTGGATGCGGACGAACTGCAAGGGCACGCTGACGTTGCTGAGGCCGCGGATGAACATTTTCGCGGTAATGTCTGCGGGAGGGGGGAGCCTGGGAATCAGTATCTCATCCAGATAGGCGCGGACCTGCAGATAGTCGCTCTTCCTGCCCATCACCACCACCGGGTCCATCCCTTGGCTATAGGTGCCGTAGACGCCTTGCGGAGAGGCATAAGCGCCCACCGCCGCGCCGACACGCAGCACGGTGCCTGCAACGGGCGCACGCACTTGGTAAAGCGCGAGCTGGGTTTGGTCGGTAGAAAGGGCACGGACGGCCACCTGGAGATTTTCCTGTGCCACCCGCACGTTGTCCCGCGCATTGACCAGGGCCAACCGGCTCACGGCGCGGGGATCGATGGCCGCCTCCTTTTCGAGGATGTCCCGCTGGTTGCTGTTATAGGCCAGGTTGGCCCGTGCCGCTTCGATCTTGGCCCGGGCCTCGGCGACGACCTGTTTCTGCACCGAGTCATCCACGGTGAGGAGGGGGGCCCCTTTCGCCACGGCTTGCCCGTCCCGCACGAAGATGCGGGTGACCGTGCCGGACACCTGGGGGTAGATGTTGATGTTTTCGCCATTGCTCACATCACTCTCGATGATGCCATTGGCATAGATGCCGTTGACATAGGGATTGTAGTTGGTGGCTATGGGGGGCAGGGGTGGCGTTTGTCGGCTGTATAGATAAGCACTGACCAGGCCGATGAGGATGCCGATGGTGGCCAGCCCGAATAGTATCTTATTTCTCATGGTCCGCTCCTGCTTCAGGGACGATCCGGCCATCTTCCATGTGGATGATCCGCGTCGCGTACTCGTAAATCCTGCTGTCGTGGGTGACGATGATGATCGCCCGCCGCTCGTTCAAGATATGTTCCTTGACGAAGGCGACGATTTTCCTGCCGGTTTCCCCATCCAGGGAGGCGGTGGGCTCGTCGAAAATCAGCAGGTCCGGCTGGGCAACGATGGCGCGGGCGATGGCGATCCGTTGTTGCTCGCCCCCGCTCAGCTTATTGGGAGGCAGGCTTTCTTTTTCCGCCAGACCGACGATCTGCAGTGTCTTGCGCGCCTCCGCCAGGCTTTTCTCCCAGGGCTCACGCCGGAGAATCAGCGGAATGGCCACGTTTTCCACGGTGCTCAGTCGGGGAAAGAGATGGTAGTCCTGAAAAACGAAACCGATGGTCTGCAGACGGAAGCCGGCCAGTGCGTCACTGCCCAGTTTCCAGATGTCCGTGTCCTTCACGATCACGTCGCCCTCATCGGGACGCAAGATACCGGAGATGATGCTCAACAGCGTGGTCTTGCCGGAGCCGGAGGGGCCGACGATATAGAGCATCTCGCCGAAATCCACCGCGAAGCTGACCTCCCGCAGCGCGTAGGTCCGGTTCGGCGCTTCGCCAAAGGATTGGGTGATATCCCGCGCGGTCAGGATCATCCTAACCCCGGAAGACGTCAAAGGGGTCGATGCGGATGACCTTGCGAATGCCGATATAGCTCGAAAAGGCGGAAATGATCAGGACCATGATGAGGGCCAGGAACAGATTTTCATAGGTCACCATGGCGGCGTAGTTGGGGATCTCCAGTTTGCCGATGGCAATCATGATGGAAGACAGGAGCACGCCAAAGCCGAAACCCAGAAAACCCACGACCAGCGACTGAAAGACGATCATCTGGATCAGTTCGCCGCTTTTCGCGCCGATGGCCTTGAGCGCGCCGAAGTGCTCCAGATTGTCCAGGACGAACATGTAAAAGGTCTCTCCGGCGATGGACAGGCCGACGAGAAAACTGATCAGGGTCATGATCAGGATGCTGGTACCCATGCCGGTCTGGAATTCATAGAAGCGGTCGGTGCGGGTGATGAATTGCCCATCGGTCAAGGCCAGGTAACCCAGTTGCTTGACCTGCTGTTCGATGGCGGCGATATCCTGGGTGCTTTTCGGCTGCACCAGGATATAGGAGATCAAGTACCGGGTAGGGGGCAGATCCTGGGTGGCGCGGCTGTAGGTGGTATAGAGGGTCGGCAAACCGAACAGGCCCGATAGTGAGGTATGGGCCAAAGCCACGACCACCGCGCGGTGATCATTGATCTCAAAGCTGGTGCCGATCTTTGGACTATCCAGCTTGGCATAGTTGGCATCCTTGACCAGGATGAAGGCATTATTCTTGTAAATATCCAGAATATTGCCGGAAATGATCGTCGGCCGGCCGAACAGGCTGGCGTCGTCCAGGCCGATGATGGTGGCGGATTGATAGGTGCCGTTATCGAGCTTGACGAGGCCCGCCCCCACATAAAAGGGCACCGCAAACTTCACGCCGGGGATGCTGCGCACCGCATCGAGCACGTAGTTGGGCATGGGGATACTGTTTTGCGGAGTTTGGACGGCGGGGTCCATGACCCACATCCTGGCGCCGACATTCACGATGTTGGCCGCGGATTGATAGAGAACCCCGGAAAACATGGAGGTCATCTGCATCATCAGAAAGACGGAGAAGGTGATGCCGATGACCAGGGTGGCGAATTTGCCCTTGTCATTGAGCAGCAGTTTCAGGGCGATGCGGAGCAGGCCGTTCATGGCTGTTGGCCTTTTGCCTGATTATCCCGTTGAGTCGCCGTGCTTTTCCCCCAATCATCGCCGCCCAGGGCCACGAAGAGGGCGGTGGTGTCCTGGTATCGCTGCGCTTCGGCGCGAAGCAGGGCGATGCGAGCGTTCTGATAGGTGACTTCGGCATTGAGCAGGAAAAGGTAGTCGGTGGAGCCGGAACGGTAGCCGGCTTCGGCAAGGGTCATTGCCTGCCGGGCCGTTTGCAGGGAACGGGATTGGGTGCGGACGCTGGCCCCATCGTGTTCGAGGGCGCGCAGGGCGTCGGCCACTTGCCCGAAGGCACCGAGGACGGTGGACCGGTAGCCGGCAAAGGTGGCGTCGTAGGCGGCATAGGCGGCCCGCTCCTGGGCGCGCAGTTTGCCGCCCTCGAAAAGGGGCTGGGCCAAGGCTCCGGCAACGCCCCAGACGCTGCTCAAGGGGTTGAAGAAGAGGTCCGGCGTGAGACTGCTGGCGCCGAAGGAAGCGGAGAGGGTCACGATGGGAAAGAACTGCGCCTTGGCCACCCCGATTTGGGCGAGGGCGTAGCGCATCTGCTGCTCGGCGGCCTGGATATCCGGGCGCTGTTCCACCAGGGTCGAAGGCAAGGCGACGGGAATTTCCCGAGGGAGGGTGATCTCTTCCAGGGTGAAAGGCTTTTCCTGCCACTGGCTGGGGAATACTCCCGCCAGGATGGCCAACTGATGCCGGTATAGCGCCAGTTGCTGCTGCAGCGGCGGGAGCGTGGATTCACTGGCAAGCAACTGGCTTTGCTGGGTCAGGACGTTGAGATAGGGTACGCCGCCGCCCCGATATTGGGCTTCGGTCAGATGGAGCAGCGCCCGTTCCCGGGCGATGATGGTCTCGGTGGCGACGATCTGGGCCTGGGTGGAGGCCTGCCCGATGGCCGTGTTGACCACGTTGCCGGCGAGGGTGAGGCGCGCCGCCGCCAGTTCATAGCGCTGATAGGCCATTTGGGCTTCGCTGCCCCGATAGATGAGGCGATTGACGCCGAAGATGTCGGGATAATAGCTCACCCCTACGCTGCCGGTGAACAGGGAATAGGTGAAGCCGGAAAATTTGCCGCCGAAGTTCGCTCCCGAGCTTTTTTGCCGCGATGCCCCCAGATTGCCGGTGACCTGCGGATAGAAAATGCTTGCATTGACCGCCATGTCGGCCTGGGCCTGGCGAAGCTGGGCCTGGGCCGCGGCGATGGTGGGGCTGTTGCGTAGCGCCCGTACCACCAGCGCGTCCAGGCGCGGGGAATGGAAGGAGGTCCACCAGTCGGCGTCGAGGTTCTGACCATAGGTGAATTTTTGCATGGTAGCGCCACCGTGCGGCGATCCGACCGTTTTTTGCGGGGGCGGTCCAGCCGTGTAGCCGGCGGGTACCCTGGGCAGATGCAAGGGAGGCTCGAAGCTGCACGCGGAGAGACCTGCGCCTGCGGCCAACGCGACGACGATGGATAACGCCTTGCTAAACGCTCGCTTGGCAATGGCTTCACCCATATTTCTCCAGCCTCCGCCTGATTCCAGGCAATTCTCAAACCTGCCGGTCTGTCAGGCGGAGATTGCAATCCTTAAATTATAGGAATGGGCCGGAAGATGCGCAAGATTCATCGGTGCGATCACCACCCTGCTTCAAGCGAGGGACCGGGATTTGAAGACCCCACCTGGGGCGTCTACACTGAAAGCATCGTCGCTACCCATTCCGGGAGCGCCATCATTCCCAAAAGGAGAACCGACCGGATGGAAGATCCGCAGGAGCATGAACCATCGACCGCCGCTTCCGTCCTGGGTCCCGGTGCCGTGCCCATTGTCCTGTGGGTCAATGGCGAAGCCCATCCCTTGCTGGTCGAGCCGCGCACCACCCTCGCCGAGGCCCTGCGCGGGCCCTTGGGCCTGACGGGCACCAAGATCGCCTGTGATCAGGGGGCCTGCTCGGCCTGCAGCGTCTGGCTCGACGGCCTCGTGGTCGCCTCCTGCAGCATCCTCGCCATCGAGGTGGGGGAACGGCGGATCACCACCATCGAAGGGTTGGCCGCAGGCGGGCGCCTGCATCCCGTCCAGGAGGCCTTCATCGCCCATGACGCCGTGCAGTGCGGCTTTTGCACCCCCGGCATGGTGATGAGTTGCGCCGCCCTGCTGGCAGAAAACCCCCACCCAGGCGAAGCGGAGATCCGGACCGCCATCAGCGGGCATCTCTGCCGCTGCGGAACCTATCCCCATGTGATCCAGGCCATGCTGGCCCTGGCCGATAGGGAGGAGATTGAGCATGGATGAAGAATTTCCGCGGCGTCGGGAGAAATTCCCCTTCGGCCTCGCCCATCTGGGGCTGGATGAGGTGGAACGGGAGGTCCCCGCCGACGAGCCGCCGCCCTTGGCGCCCAATGCCGCGCTGACCCGGATCGGCAAGGATATCCGCCGTTGGGATGCCGGGGCCAAGGTCACCGGAGCCGCCCGTTACACGGTGGACGTGCGGCTGCCGGGGATGCTCCATGCCGCGGTGTTGCGCTCGCCCTTCCCCCATGCCCGCATCCGCTCCCTGGATCTCGCCCCCGCCGCCTCCGCCCCCGGGGTACATGCGGTCCTGACCGTAGTGGAGTCCCCGGCCGATGGCGCCCCCCTGGTGCTGCGCTATGTCGGCCAACCCGTCGCGGCCCTGGCGGCGGACACGCCGGCCCTGGCGGCGGCGGCGCTGCGCCTGATCCAGGTGGAATACGAGCCCTTGCCCTTCGTCGTGGACCTCGATGGGGCCAGACGGGCGGATGCGCCCATCGTCTACCCGGATTCGGAGTGGCAAAACAGCCCATCGGCCGGCCTGCCCGCTGCAGCCGGTGATCTCCCCGTCAGCGGCAATATCCGGGGACCCGAGAGCAAGGGCAGCCGCGGCGACATCGATGCCGGCTTCGCCGCCGCCGAGATCGTGGTGGAGGGAAGCTATGATACCCAGGTCCAGACCCATTGCTGCCTCGAACCCCATGCCATCGTCGCGGCCTGGCACGAGGACGGCCTCGAGGTCTGGATGTCCACCCAATTCACCGCCGGCGTGCGCGCCCAGTTGGCCCGCCATTTCCAATTACCCCTGTCCCGCGTCCGCGTCCGGGCCGAGGCCGTCGGCGGCGGTTTCGGTTCCAAGTCCCAGATCGGCATCTACGGGCGCACGGCGGTAGCCCTGTCCCGCCTAGCCCAGGCACCGGTACGCCTGGTCCATCGCCGCGACGAGGAACAGATGGACAGCGGCAACCGCCCCTCCAGTGAGCAGCACCTGCGTATCGGTGCCCGCCGCGATGGCACCCTGACGGCGATTTCCCTGCATTCCTACGGCAGCGCCGGGATCGCCTTCGGCGCCGGGGTCGGCAACATGGCCACCGGGCTGTACCGTTGTCCCCACGTGGAATCCTTGCAATACGACGTCTTTACCCATGCCGGTCCCGCTTGCCCCATGCGCGGTCCCGGCAACACCCAGGGTGCCTTCGCCCTGGAACAGGGCATCGATGAACTGGCAGAAAGGCTGGCCATGGACCCCCTGGCGCTGCGCGACGTCATCGACCCCAGCCTCGTTCGCCGGGAGGAGCGCCACATCGGCGCCGAAAGAATCGGCTGGACGCGGCGCCAGCCGCCGGGGGCGGATCAGGGGCCGGTCAAACGCGGTATGGGCGTGGCCCAATCCCTCTGGGCCGCCAATGTCCAGATCAATGCCGCCTGCGAGCTGCGCCTGTGGCGGGACGGCCGGGTCGAGCTGCTTTCCAGCGTGCAGGACATCGGCACCGGGGTCGGTACGGTCCTGGCCCAGGTGGTGGCCGAGGAACTGGGTCTGCGGCCGGAAGAAATCCAGGTGCGTATCGGGGACACGGAATTTCCCTCGGGACCCCCTTCCTATGGCAGCCGTACCACCGCCTCCATCACGCCCCCGGCCCGCACCGCGGCCTGGCGGATCAAGGAGGCCCTTTTCCGCTCCGTCGCCGCGACCTGGCAAGTGGATCCGCAACGATTGACCGTGCAGGACGGCTGGATCCATTTGCGCGATGCGCCGCAGCAGCGCATTTCCTGGCAGGAGGCGGCCGCCGCCCTGCGGACCGACCGCATCAGCGCCTTTGCCGGGCGCAGCGATGATTATGCCGGTTTCCGCAGCCGCGCCGGCGATGCGGCCATGGCGCTGAACGACCTGGGTGGAGTTCAGTTCGCCGAAGTGGCCGTCGATACGGAGACGGGCGTCATCCGGGTGGAACGGGTAGTGGCTGTTCAGGACTGCGGCCGCCCCATCAACCCCTTGCAGATTGAAAGCCAGGTGCAGGGAGGCGTGCTCATGGGCATCTCTTATGCGCTGCTGGAGGAACGGATCCTGGATATCCACACCGGCTGGATGCTCGATCCCAATCTGGTGGATTACAAATTGGCGGGCGCGTGGGACACCCCGCCCATCGAGGTGATCCTGCTGGAAAATTACCAGGGCTTCAGCGCCACCGATGCCTACGGCATTGCCGAACCGGCCAACATTGCCACCGCCGCCGCCATCGCCAACGCCGTCTACAACGCCATCGGCGTGCGCCTGCGCTCCTTGCCCATGACGCCCGCCAAGGTACTCCATGCCCTCGGTGCCGTAAGCGGAGGGTCGCGCTGATGGAAGCCTTCCAGTGGCAGCCGGCCCCGTCGCCGGCGGCAGCCGCGGCCCTCGTCAACCAGACCACGGCCGAGGCGATGCTTACGCTGCAGGATACGCCGAGCGCGCAACAGGCCGTCCTGGTGAAAGCCGGCGGGGTGGACCTGCTGGACCTCATGAAGGAGGGCCTGGTCAATCCCCGGCGCCTGGTGGACATCAGCCGCTTGGCGGAACTGCAGGGCATCGCCCGGGAGGGTGACGGCAGCCTGCGCATCGGGGCGCTGACCACCCTGGCCCAGATCGCCGCCCACCCCGGTCTCCGCCAGAGCCATGCCGCGTTGGCACAAGCGGCCGCCATGGCGGCCAGCCCGCAAATCCGCAACCGTGCCACCCTGGGCGGGAACCTGCTGCAACGGCCGCGCTGCTGGTACCTGCGCTCCGCCGCCCATCACTGTCTGCGCAAGGGGGGCGGACATTGCTTCGCCTTTGCGGGCGATAATCGCTACCACGCCGTTTTTGCCAATCACGGCTGCGCCATCGTCCATCCCTCCACTCCGGCCACCGCGCTCCTGGCCTTGCAGGGGCGGGTGGAGCTGCTCCACCCGCAAGGCCGGCGGCGGCAGGTTCCGCTGGAGGATTTTTTCGTTTTGCCCGAAGCGGATATGCACCGGGAAAACATTCTTGCGGCCGGCGAGATCCTGACGGCGGTGCGGCTGCCGCCCCAGAGCCCAGCCAGTCGCTCCGTTTATTTCCAGGTTGCCGAACGGGAAGCCTTCGATTGGCCCCTTGCGGCCGTGGCGGTGGTCCTGGACCTCGACGCGGCCGGCCTTTGCCGACAGGCGAGCATCGTGCTCGGCGCCGCGGCACCGGCTCCCTGGCGGGCGCGCCAGGCGGAAGCCCTGCTGACGGGGGCGACCGTCAACGAGGAAACGGCGATGGCGGCGGGAGAGGCGGCGCTGGCCGGGGCGGCACCCTTGGCGCAGAACGCCTACAAACTACCCATGCTCGCCACATTGCTGCGCCGCGCCGTGCTGGCTGCCGCTGCGCCTCAGCCCCGGCCGCAAGGTTCGTAGCAGGCGAGGTCCGCCGGCGTATCGATATCCCGATGGACGCCGGGGTCCGAGCACGGGTACAGGCGCAGCTCATCGAGGTGCCGCGCCACGATGTCCCGGGCGCCGGCGTCTCCCTCCAGCTTGCCGAGGGCGCTCCCCAAGGACCGGGAAAAACCGACGGGATGCCCCTGCCGGCCCGCGTAGAGGGGGGCGGCCACGAGCGCGCCGTCCCGCAGCAACTCCGCCACCCCGTGGATGGTGCCCTTCTGAATGAAGGGCATATCCGCCAGGGCGATGATCCAGGCGTCCGCCTCGGCGCTCGCCCGCACCCCGCAGGCAATGCTGCGTCCCATGCCCTGCGCCGATTCCGGACAGGGCAGGACGGGGACGTCATGGTCCGCGAAGAGGCGGGCCAAAGCCTCGTCCTCGGGACGGATCACCGCAATCATCCAGTCCACACCGCCCATCAGAGCACGGGCGGAGGCGAGGGCCATGGGCGTCCCATCGGCAAGGGGGTGGAGCAGTTTCGCGGCGCCGAAGCGGCGGCTGGCGCCCGCCGCCAGGAGAACCCCGGCGATCACGCCCCGGCCAGACATGCGCCCGCGCCTGGATCCAACACAACCTTTCTCCCGATCCTGCGTCATCATGTTTTCATGATACCAAAAAGGGAGAAGCCGCATGGAAACCCCACGGTAAATTTGTTCTCAATCGCCCCCTGGCGATGCGAGTGCTGGGTTTTTCGTCATGCGCAGGTAATGGAGAGATTTTGTCGACGCCATGGGATGCATCCTACGGGAAATCTGGACCTGCGTTCAGCATCGGTGGTTACGGTTCAGTTCGAAAAGGTGTTCTTGGGTAGGACTGATTGCCCTTGATATCTGACCCTTGCGGTGTAGCCTGGTGATGACTATGCTGCTTTTTTCCGATGAGAAAACCCCTTTATGGAAGCCGTTGCCGATAATTTATTCCCCATCTTGCGCGAAACCTCGCTTTTTTCTGCCTGGCCGGAAGACTTGTTGCATACCTTGCTGCGGCAAAGCCAAAAAGTCACCCTGGATTCTGGCGAGATTTTGTTTGTCGAGAAAGCAGCCGCCAGTGCATTTTATCTGATACTTTCCGGTCGTATCCTTCTGATTGCTGCGGCAAGCACCGGACAGGAAAAAATTGTGGAAATCATTGAGCAGCATGACCTGTTTGCCGAAGCCGTCGCTTTTCTGGGCGGACGTTATCCGGTCACGGCCGCTGCGGATGGGCGTACGACGGTTCTGGAAATTCCCCTTGCCCTGTTTCTGGAAATTCTGGAGCAAAAACCCCTGTTGATGCGCCAGATGTTGGCGCGTCTGAGTATGCGTCTGCATTTTCTGGTCAAGGAACTGCGTCATCTCAGTGTGGAATCCGCCGAACAGCGACTGGTCAGCTATTTGCTGGAATTGTGCCCGCTGGCTACTGGCTCAGCCGTTATTGAATTTCCGACCAAAAAATCGGCGGTCGCCGCACGCTTGGGTTTGACGCCGGAAACTTTATCGCGGTTGCTGACCCGAATGCGCAAAGCCGGACTGATAGAAATGCAGGGGCGAAGGCTCCAGGTTCCTGATCTGCAGGCCCTGGAACGCTGGGTGGCCGCCCGCTAATAATCACTGCCATATGGCAAAGCAGCGCAGAATGACTAACCGTTGGGTGCAAAGGCATCAAAATGGATGTGTTCGTGGGACACTCCATGGGAGAGCAGCAGATCAATGGCCGCTTCTATCAGGCCGGGGCTCCCGCAAAGGTAGATTTCATGATCTTGCCAGTGTCCTCGGGCAGCCACACTGGGCAGCAGTCGGCGTGCTCCGGTCCAGTGCCTGTCTCCCATGTCGGAAATGGTGGGTGTTACGGTAATTTGGGGGTATTGTTGAGCCCATTGCTGCAATTGATCGAGATGGTAGAAATCCGCCTGTTTTTTGGCTCCGTAAAACAGATGAACAGGACGGCTTTGTCCCAGGAGAATACTTTCCTGAATGATGGCTTCAATGGGAGCCAATCCGGTTCCAGCGGCAATGCAAAGCAAAGGCCTGTTCTGCTCCGGGTGGAGGGCGAAGTCTCCTTGTGGGGGCCCGAGCGTGATGCTGTCACCGCATTGGGCTTGGTGAAAAAGCCACTGACTGAATAGCCCCCCCGGAAATTCACGGACATGAAAAACCAGCTCTCCATGTTCCTGTGGCGGTGTAGCCATGGAATAAGAGCGCCACTGATTCGGATGATCCGGAACAGCCATACGGGCATATTGCCCGGTCCTGTATGGATAGGCATTTTCCGGCTTTAAGGTTAATTCCAGCACATTCCAGGCCAGTCTGGTCAGGCTGACAATGCGGCTATTCCAGATATTTTCGGAAATGACTTCAGCGCGCAGGCGCATAGGACTACGTGGGTAAAGCTTGCATAAAATGCCCATGCCCGCAGCCCGTTCTGCGGGTGACAAAAGCAACGGCATAAATGGTCCCTGCTCACTATCGCCAGACAGAATGGTGCCCTTGCAATCCCCGCAGGAACCACTGGCACAGCCATGTTTAATGGCCACATCATGGGCTTTGGCTGCTTCGACAATATTCTGTTTCTCATCGGCCATGAAACAGATGCCGGAGGGTTCCAGACATATTTCAAATTCCATGTAGTTACCTCACCTCGTTTTTCAGAAAAAAAACGGTGTTGACCAAAGCCGTAAAAAGCATCTCGGCCAAGCACCGTTTTGTGTTAAATCAAACAGCGGGAGGAACGTCGTCAATGGTTACCGGCACAAAGCGGGAAGGTGCCATCGCTTCATAGGCCGCCTCAATACATACCGTAGAAGCCAGATTGTAGGCCTCGATCCAGGATTCCGCCATTTCCTGGGTCCAGGCAGCTCCCAGAAAATGCTTCAGGGTATTGAGCAGGCTTTTGCCGACGATGGGATAATGTTCCGGGCGTGTATCATATTTGATATGGGCGATTCCCAAGTCTTTCAAATAAGGCACCAGTACCTCCAGATTGTCAATGCTGGTCGCAATCAGAATGACGGAATTAAACAAGCGGATGCGCTGCTCCGTCATGTCTCCGGGAAACATTTTCCGGACTTCCGGGAAATGGCTGAACATATAATCATAAAAGTGTTCAGCTACCTGCACACCGAGATCTTTTACGGCAGCCCCGCTGGATTGAATCAGTTGAATATTGATGGTCATGACAAATTGCTCCTTTTGATTGAGATGGGATGGACTGTACTAAACTTGCTATGTTCTGCAGCATAAAGGTAGCCATGCGAGTATTCCTTGATTTCGGTCAATTTTGAAAATGCCGGTCACCCTACAGGTTTTTTTGGATAATACGATTGGCGCATATTTGCGCGCGCTCCATTTCGTCATGGTAAATAGATGTTTCGTATCCCTGTTTCGGAGTGATTGTCAGGGGTTGCAGGACAGAATGAGGATGTCCAGACTGCCAGTGGACCTCGGCAATCATGGAGAGACCGGGACGCAGCGGGTATTTGCGCAGTTCTGCACGGGGAATGGCAATGCGTACCGGTACCCGTTCAACAATATGAATATAATTTCCGGTAGCGTTTTGGGGGGGCAAAATACTGAAAGCACTGCCAGCGCCGGGAAGCAGGCCCAGTATGGTGCCATGAAAATGTACCTCGCTTCCGTAATAATAGCTGGTCAATTGTACGGATTGCCCTGGGTGGATACGGCGCATGGCGGTTTCCTTGAAATTGGCGACTACCCATAAATCATTCAAGGGCACGACGGAAAACAGGCGCTGACCATCTTTCACCTTTAAACCGGGATAGGCAGAGCGTTGGGCGAGATAACCCGATATGGGCGCGCGGATCAGGTGACGTTGCCAGGTGATGTCAGCTTTTTCGTATGCGGCGACGGCCTGCTGCACCAAAGGATTGTCATATACCGTGGTGCTCGCTACCAAGGCTTCTGCACCTTGCAGCCGGGCCTGGGCTTCTGCCACGGCTGCGCTTGCGGCAGCGATTTCGTTATAGGTGTTTTCAATGCGGATCACGGAAATGGCACCGCTGGGCAGAGATTGCTGATAGCGGCTTAAGTCCATCTTGAGTTTGCGCAGCATAGCATTTTTAGCCTGGATGTTTTGTTGAAGGGCATGGACCTCCGCGAAATCCTGGCGTACTTGCCTTACTGTCGCTGCCAGATGGGCTTGCGCCTTTTCCATATCCAGTCGGGAATGATTACCTTGCAAAATTGCTAGTATCTGGCCGGCGTGCACATATTCCGTATTCTCTACCAGCACCTGTTGGATAGTGCCTGCCGATAAACTGTCTACGGGGCTGATGTTGCCATTAACGTAGGCATCGTTGGTTTCTATCCAGTATTGCCCCCGTAAAAACCACCAGAGGATTCCGATGAGGCCAGCCAGAATGATGATGAGGGCAACCACCACTAAAAGTCTGCGCCGTCGTTTTTCCATGGGATGCAGTTCGGATTCCGAGGCAAGCTGCGCTGTGCTCATTCAGTCTTGCCTTTCGCCGCATATCCGCCTCCCAGCGCCCCATGGAGTAATGCCCAGGATTGCGCATTTTGGGTCTGCAAAAGAATGTCTTGGCTTTGCATGGTCATTTCCAGAATAAGGGTTTGATAAACGGCAATTTTATTGCTGGTTCCCGCACGAAAAGCCGCTTCAGCCAGCCTCCGGTTTTGTCTGGTGGCTTTCATGATCTGTGCTTGTTCGCCCATTTGCCGATGAATTTTTTTCCAGATTGCCAAATAACGGGCAATTTCCCGCACGGCTCTGAGGATGCGATGGCGATAATGATCCTGGGTAGCCATATACACCGCATTTTGCACCTTGAGGTGGGCGCGTAATTTTCCGCCTTCAAAAACCGGCAAAGTGATAACCGGGCCAACGGCATGGGCCAGATTCCCGGGGCTGAATAAATCGCCCAGATCAATACTGTTCCAGCCCGCAAACAGGGCGATATTCACATCAGGATAAAAAGCCGCCCGAGCCGCTTTGATCTGTTGGGCGGCGATTTCCATTTCCCAGCGGGCTGCGACAATATCGGGGCGGTGACTAATGAGGCGCAAGGGTAAGTCGTGGGGAATGGGCATACGAGACAGCTCTGGTAGAGGAGCTATTTGGATTTGTTCTCCCCAATCGGGTCCGTGTCCGGCCAGGGCGGCCAATATATAGCGTTGTTGGGCGATATCGCCCTGTAATTGGGCGATGCTTTGTCGTGCCTCTGCGTAGTGCTCTTCCTGCACAAAAACGGGACGTGCATCGGCCAGACCGTCATGCCAACGTTGATTTTCCAGTTGGAGCAGGGATTTTTGCAGGCTTTCCAGATGCTTTGCCAGGTTCAGACGTCGAGATATACCGATCAGCAAAAAATAGTGCCAGGTCAGTTGCGTTTCTAGTTGCAGTTTTGCCTCGGCATAATCGGCCTGATGAACCCGCACTTTTCCTAAAGCCGCACGGACCTGATCACTATCACGTCCCCATAAATCCAGGTGATAACGTAGCTCAAGTGGGTTGATCTCGGTATAGCTAAAATGTTGGCCATTGGCCTGAAGATGTAATCCTTGTGTAGAAAAATATTCCTGGGTGAAGGATGTACTGGCATTCCATTGTGGGAGGAGGGCGGCATGTTGTTCTGCAGCAAAGGACTTTGCCCTGAGAATGCGGGCGCTGGCCACCTGCAGCGAAGGATTATCCTGCAGCGCCGCCTGAATCAGCTGGTTAAGCGCCGGCAACTGCGCACTTTCCCACCATTTGGATCTGGGCCATGGACCGGGATGAATGCCGTCATGTCCCACAGTTTGGGCCAATATTTGACGGATTTGCGTATCATGGGCGAGATGGGAGCCAGGCAGGTGTTCTGGCAGGCGCACACAGGCGCTGAGTAATAGCCAGGACAGCAACAGGAAAAGTCTTTTGTGCATCAGAGATCGACCAGTTCTTCTATGGCACGGCGCAGGCGAATATCCGGTTCTCCATAAACCACAGCTTTGCTGAGCAGCATGAGACCTGCGCCCAGTAAAAACCCCCAGGCGGCCATGTAAAAGATTTCATTGAAGGCCAGCATGGCCGCATGCTGCTTCAGCAGTTCCGCTGTGCGCATATGGCCGATCAGGGAGGTAGGTAAATCCGCCAAGCTGCTTTGCCCTTCGGCCAGAAAATGCGCATGGAAAATCATGCGCCGGTCAAATAAGGTGGCGAAAAGTGGAATGCCCATGGCCTGTCCACTGAGACGGAATACATTCAAGAGCACCGTCCCCCGTATTTCGGTCGGTCCCGATAATCCCGACAAGGCAATGGCAATGATGGAGGGAAACAAGCTGCCCAGGAAAATGCCCACAAAGGCCTGGGGCCAGAGTAACTCGGTAAATGACGCCGGATGATTATAGGAAGCGACCCAAAAGCTGGCGGCTGAAAATCCCGATAAGGATATGATGGCGAGGATGCGTGCATCCATACGATTCAACAATCGTTGGGTCAGCATGAAACTGATTTTCGAGAAGATCGCCATGGGTAATATCAACAGACCCACCATCCAGGCGCTATAACCCATCAGCAACTGAAAGCCGACCACGTAAATGGCTATGCTGCCCTGAAAAAACAGGGCCGTGAAAAACAGCACCACACTGCCCATCAGAAAATTGCGCCGTTTCAGAAGGCGCAGGTCCAGCAAGGGATGGGGAGTGTGCCATTCCACGATGACCAACATCAGCAGTCCGATGAGGCTGATAATGCCGAGAAAAATAATGGTCTGAGAGCGCCACCAACTGAGGGTTTCGCCGATATTCAGGGCGGATTCCCAGGCGGCCAGAGCGATCAGAAGGAAAATCAGACCTCGCCAGTCAAGCGGCGGATGACGATGTTCCATCTCACGATCAAAAAGCAGGATCATGCTGATAATCGCGACCCCCATGGCAATGGGTATGTTCACATAAAACAGCCAGCGCCAACCAATGGTATCGGTAATCCAGCCGCCGATGACCGGGCCGAGGGTGAATGGCGTGAGAGCAGCGACTCCCCATAGTCCCAGCCCAATATTGCGGCGTTGAGGATGGTAGTGACGCAGAATGATTTGCAAGGAAACGGGAATGGTCAATCCCCCCACATAGCCCTGAATAATCCGCGCTGTCAGAAATACGTCATAATGACTAGTAACAGCGCATATGCCCGAAACCATGGCGAAAATGACAAAAGCCGCTATCAGGACGCGCATTTCCCCCCAACGATGTAAGAGCCAGGGAGAAGTGGGGAAAGCCAGGGCCATGGCCAGAAAAAAATCAGCCTGGGTCCAGTCGGCAAAATCGGGATTGACCCCTAAACTGCCCGCAACATGGGGAATCATGGGCAGATAGGCGCCAGTATTGAAGAGCACCAGAAAATGTCCCAGTCCAATGACCAGATTCAGCAGCAGTACCATGCTGGCGCCAAGAGGGGGAACTGCCTGGACGTTATGAGGTAAAGCCATCATTGGGTATCAGCTTCTATGCTTGTTCACAAAACGGGCCGATAATGCAGGGGCTGAATACATAGATCAAATTGGTTATGTATATACAAACTATCGGGTATGGCGATATATGGATACGGAATTACTGCTGACTTTTCTCATCGTGGCCAAAAGTGGCGGCATCAGCGCGGCGGCACGGACACTGCACCGGAGTCAGCCCGCCATCACCGAGCGTTTACAGAAGCTGGGTCAGATGGTCGGAGAACCTTTGACCATGCGCCACGGACGCGGCATTCGATTGACTCCCGCTGGCGAAGCCTTGCTCTCGACGGCGCAGCGGATGCGCGATGTGATCGACGAATTCGAGGACATCATGCTGCGCCGCCAACGCCTGCAAAGCGGTGTTTTGCGTATTGTCGCCACCAATACGGTGGCCAATTACTTTTTGCCCGAACGGCTGGTGTCTTTTCAACGGCAATTTCCCGATGTGGAACTTCAGCTTCGGGGAGGCGTTATCGACTGGTCCAGTATTGCCCTGTCTGACTGGGATTTGTACTTTCTGGAGGGTGGTCTGGATCTGGAAGGCTTGCCTTCCTACTATTCGGTGACTCCCTGGTTAGGCGATGAAATCATGACCATCTTCCCGGAAGGACATATCCTCCTCCAGCAAGAGGAACTATCGCTGGAACATCTGATCGCTTATCCCCTGATCTGGCGCGAACCCGGATCGGGAATTCGCCGCTCTGTGGAGAAAGCCTTTCAAGAAGCCCGTTTGACACCCCGGCAATCCATTGAGGTCACCGGGGTCGAGGCTGTGGGAGCCGCCGTGGATGCCGGGCTGGGGATTGGTTTTGTGACCGCCGCTGCCTTGCGTTGCCGAAAAGACTGGCGGGTCGTTGCGCGCCGCCTGCCCGCACCCCAGGGCATACAGTGGACCTTGTACATGGCCAGACCCCAACCCGTCTATCAGTCCCACACCATCCGGGCATTCCTGGAATTTCTGGATACCGGAACTGTACACCTGCAACAGGATGGGATGTGATGCAATGGAAATGAGCGAGAAGATCCTATCCGTAGCCCCCATGCTCGACTGGACGGACCGTCATTGTCGGCATTTTTTGCGGCTGATCTGTCCCTCTTGCGTATTGTATACGGAAATGCTGACCACCAACGCCCTTTTGCGCGGACGCGATCCCCAACGGTTTCTGGAATATTCAGCGGCGGAGCATCCCCTGATTCTTCAGGTGGGAGGGGATGACCCTGAGGCCATGCGTCGGGTGTCCTGGCTGGCCAGAGAATATCAATATGATGGCATCAATCTCAATGTGGGTTGCCCCTCGCCGCGCGTACAAAAAGGCCGTTTTGGTGCCTGTCTCATGGCGATACCCGAGCATGTGGCCGAGTTGATGGCTGCTCTGGCAGATAGCGGCTTGCCGGTCAGTATCAAGCATCGGCTGGGATTGGATCGGAAAGAAGATTATGCGTCCTTGCAGCGATTCGTGGACACGGTAGCTCAGTCGGGATGTTGGCATTTCATTGTCCATGCCCGCAATGCCTGGTTGAAAGGATTGAATCCTGCAGAAAATCGTGAAACCCCACCCTTGCGCTGGGATTGGGTACACCATCTGAAACAGGATTTCCCCCATTTGCAGATCGAAATCAATGGGGGTTTCAAGACCTCCGCAACCGTGCTCGAACAATATCCCTCTGTGGATGGGGTGATGATTGGCCGTGCTGCCTACCATAACCCCCTGTTGCTGGCCGAAGTGGAAATGGCCATGGGCAGGCGCGTGCAATTACCGGAGCGCGGACAAATCCTGGAGGCCCTCATCGCTTATGCCGAGACTTGGGGAAAAGCACTACCGGCCCCCCGACTGAGCCGACATTTGCACGGACTCTACTTCGGCGCCGCAGGAGCCGGAGAGTGGCGGCGCTTTTTGGGTACCGCAATCCTGAATGAAAGTGCCGCGGAATTTCTGCGGCGCGCCTTGCAACAATTTGCTGAGAAGGCCATCAGGCCAAGACGCGATGACTAATCTCCAGCAAGCGAAGGGTGCGTTGATCGCGGATCCGGTAATACACCCGACTGGCGGCTTTCCTGACCAGAATCAGCCCCGAATCCTGCAGCAGGGCCAGATGTTGGGAGGCATTGCTGTGACTGGTATCGATGGCTTTCACCAGATTCTGCATGCTCATTTCGCCACGACCCAATAGGCAGATGATTTTATAGCGCAAAGGATGGGACATGGCCTTGATGACTTCGGAGAGTTGCGCAATTTCCCGTTCGGGGATGATTGTGTTTTCCGTGTTTTTCATGGTAGCTCCTTGCTTGAGTATCATTGGGTACTCCACTGCAACTATAAAGCATGAATCGTGCCATATTATTTAATATTATGAAAAACAAAGGATATAAATAAAATATGAGGGTTCCCGTGAGTGGCTGATCAGTTGATGCTGTAGACGCTTGGCTACGTTTTTTCTGCAGAGAGCTTTTTAAGCTGATTTGTAAGGGTGTTTTATTGTTTTCAGAAGGCGACAACCCCGACCGGGAGGTTGTCACCCAGTGCTGACTAGATATGATTACGCCAGTACTGATCTTCTTTGTCCATGATGCGGGTCGCTTCGTCGGGTCCCCAGGAACCGGCGGGATAAGTCAGGATGTAATCCGTCTCCCGTCCCCAGGCCTTGATGATCGGATCCACTACCCGCCAAGCCCATTCCACTTCGTCAAAGCGAATAAACAGGGCCTTATCGCCCTCCATGACATCCAGTAACAATGCCTCATAGGCATCCAGTTCCTGTTCCCCCTCCTTGCGATAGGAGGCATTGAGCTGAACCGGACGGACGCGCATTTCCAGACCCGGCTCCTTGATCTGGATTTCGGTTTTCAGGCTTTCCGGTTCCAGGGAAAGCAGAATCCAGTTGGGTTCGATTTTTTCGATGCTGGTTTCCCGAAAAAGCTGTTGCGGGGTATGGCGAAAACGAATGGCGACGCTGGATGTTTTGCTTTCCAGGCGCTTGCCGGTACGCAGATAAAAAGGCACACCACGCCAACGCCAGTTATCTATGTAAAATTTTGCGGCCACATAGGTTTCCGTCACGGAGTCGGTTTCTACGCCGGCTTCATCCTGATATCCAGGAACATGCTGGCCATCCACGACTCCGGGGCCATATTGGGCACGCATGGCATAGGCGGTTACCGCCGATTTGGGGATGGGACGAATGGAGCGAAGGACTTTGACTTTCTCGTCGCGCAGGGAATCCGCTTCCAGAGAGGGCGGAGGTTCCATGGCCACCAGGGTCAGAATCTGCATCAGATGATTCTGGAGCATGTCCCGCAATGCACCAGCCTGGTCATAATAGCCGGCGCGGCTTTCGATGCCGCCTTTTTCGGCCACCGTAATCTGCACATGGTCAATATAATTACGGTTCCAGAGTGACTCAACGGTCAGGTTGGCAAAGCGATACACCATCAGGTTCTGGACGATTTCCTTGCCCAGATAGTGGTCAATGCGATAAATCTGTTCCTCGCGAAAATGGCGATGCAGTTGCTCATTCAGGCGTATGGCACTTTCCAGGTCATCTCCGAAGGGTTTTTCTATGACAATGCGATAATCCCCTTCCTGATTGAATCCGGCACCCGAGAGCTGCTGGACTACCGGAATAAAATCCGCAGGGCGGATAGCCAGATAAAATATGGTGGCAGCCGGTTTGTCCGCCCCTTCTGGAGTGAGGGCTTTGCGGAGTTGTTCGTAGGCTGCCTTGTCGTGAATTTCCCCGCGTACATAGCTGAAGTGCTGGCAGAAATCCTCGAAGTGCTCGGGATGATAGTTTGTTGCATAGGTTTCCAGTTGTTCGCGAAGAAACTCCTGCCAGCCATGATCGTCCCAGGGACGTCGACCAAAGGCGAGAATGCGCATCTCCTTGGGCATCATGCCTGCGCATTCCAGATGATAGAGGGCTGGGAGGAGTTTTTTGCTGGCCAGATCGCCGGTGGCGCCAAAAATGACAAACTGGCAAATGCACTGATTATCCACTCAGACCTCCTTTTGTACGGCATGGCCGCCGAACTGGTTCCGCATCATGGCCAAGAGTTTGGCCGCATAGTCGTCCTTACCCTGGGAGGCCCAGCGCATCTGCAGGGCCAGGGTAATCACCGGTGCCGGGATTTTCATGGCCAATGCTGCCTGTGCTGTCCAGAGCCCTTCGCCGGAATCGGCCACCACGGGGGCAATATCGGCCAAAACCTGATCCTTGTGCAAGGTGTCCGCCGTCAGATCCAGCAGCCAAGAGCGGACGACACTGCCATAGCGCCACATTTCCGCCACTGCGGCGAGATCCAGACTGAATTCCTTTTTGGCTTGCAGAATGGCGAAGCCTTCAGCCAGAGCCTGCATCATGCCGTACTCAATGCCATTGTGGACCATTTTGACGAAATGCCCACTGCCCACCGGTCCACAGTGCAACCAACCCTGATCTTCTCCGGGAGCCAGGGCTTTCAGGAAGGGCGTCACCTGGGCCACAGCCTCCTGGCTGCCGCCCACCATCAGGGCATAGCCTTCTTTCAATCCCCAAACCCCACCGGAAACACCAGCATCCACATAATGTATCCCAGCGGCTTCGACTTTGGCGGACTGTGCCATGGAATCTTCATACAGGGCATTGGCGCCGTTGACCAGAATGTCTCCTTTGCTCAGGAGCGGCAGCAACTGGTCAATATGTTCCTGTGTGGCATCGCCCGCCGGCAGCATCAACCAGATGATCCGGGGGGTAGGCAGTTGTTGGACCAGTTTTTCCAGGGTGCCGGCAGCATGCATACCTGTTTCCTGGGCCAGATCCGTGGCCTTTTGGGTATGGCGATTATAAACCGTGACATTCATGCCCTTCAGGTGCAAACGCCGCGCCATATTAGCGCCCATGCGACCAAGACCAACCATGCCTATACCAGGTTTACTCATGTCCAACTCCTTTGCATATGCGTCTGTCGGGAAAATGGTATGCTTAAAGTATAGACTTGTTCTGCTGTTTATTGCATAAGGAAAAACCGCATGAAACTGGGTACGCCGTGTTCTGCTTCTGCGACCAAGCTGATGCTGTTGGGCGCAGGAGAGTTGGGGAAAGAAGTATTGATCGCCGCCCAACGTCTGGGTGTCGAGACGATTGCTGTGGATCGCTATGGTGATGCACCCGCCATGCAGGTGGCCCATCGCGCCTACGTGCTGGATATGACCGATCCCGAAGCGATTCTGGCGCTGGTCAAACGGGAACAGCCCCACTACCTGGTTCCGGAAATAGAAGCCATTGCCACTTCCGCCCTGGAACTGATTGAAAATTCCGGCATGGCCAGGGTGATTCCTTCGGCCCGGGCCGTGCAACTGACCATGGACCGTGAAGGTATTCGTCGTCTGGCAGCAGAACAGCTGGATCTGCCGACTTCTCCTTATCGCTTTGCCGGGAGCCTCGCGGAGCTGGAAGCGGCTGCGGCCGGGCTGGGTTTCCCTTGTGTGATCAAACCGGTCATGTCCTCCAGCGGCAAGGGACAATCGGTGGCCCGCAGCGCAGCGGAATTGCCCCTGGCCTGGCAGGAAGCCCAAACTGCCGGGCGGGTGGGCGCGCAAAAAGTCATTGTCGAGGGCTTTGTGGATTTTGATTTTGAAATCACGGTGCTGACGGTGCGTTCGGCTTTTGGTACGGTGTTTTGCCCACCCATCGGCCATCGTCAGGAAGCGGGAGATTATGTCGAATCCTGGCAACCCCAGGCCATGTCCCATAAGGCCCTGGAGGATGCGCAAAACATGGCGCGGCGAGTGACGGATAATCTCGGCGGTCTGGGATTGTATGGGGTGGAGTTTTTTGTGCAGGGCGAGACCGTGATTTTCAGTGAGCTGTCCCCCCGGCCCCATGATACCGGTCTGGTCACCCTGGCCAGCCAGCGCCAGAATGAATTTGAATTGCACCTGCGGGCCATTCTCGCTTTGCCGGTCGATCCAGGATTCCGGCGGGCCTCGGCCTCGGCGGTGATTCGTGGTAAAAATCTGGGATGGGGGCCTTGTTACTCTGGCCTGGAAACCGCCCTGACCGTGCCCGAAAGTGACATTCGCCTCTTTGGCAAACCCCATGCCCAAAAGCTCCGGCGTCTGGGTGTGGCGGTCGCTTCAGGAGCAGATGTGGAAGAAGCCCGGAGCAGGGCGCGCAGCGCCGCAGCGGCCATTACCGTCAGTCCGTCCTAGTTTTTTACGAAGCGTTCGATGCGATCCAGGGCCATTTCCAGATTTTTGTCGCTGGTCGCAAAGGAGAGGCGAATGTGACCCGGCGTTCCAAAGGCTGAACCGGGCACTACGGCGACTCCCGCCTCCAGCAGTGCTTCGGCCAGCACCAGGTCGTCCGGTATTCCCTTGCCTTGCATCAGCTCATGAAAGCCGGGAAAGCTATAAAAGGTGCCATCCGAGGGCAACACCTGAACGCCGGGGAGAGTTTTCAGGCGTCCGTACACGTAATCATGGCGGCGTCGGAAGGCGTGTACCATTTCATGAATGGCCGTATCTCCGCCTTCCAGAGCGACCTGAGCGGCGACCTGGGAGATGGAGCTGGGATTCGAGGTGCTTTGGGACTGCACGGTGTCCATGGCGGTGATGAGTTCCCTGGGTCCGGCGCAATAGCCAATCCGCCAGCCGGTCATGGCGTAGGCCTTGGACACGCCATTCATGACGATGCAGCGCTCTTTCAGATCGGGGCAGGCGTTGGCAATATTGACAAAGGGCTCGTTCTGAAACAGGATTTTTTCATACATGTCATCACTGGCAATCAGAATCCGGGGATGACGGCGGAGCACTTCTCCCAGCGCTTCCAGCTCGCTGCGGCTATAGGTCACGCCTGAAGGGTTGGAAGGGCTGTTGATGACCAGCAAGCGGGTGTTCTCGGTGATGCTGGCTTCCAGTTGCTCAGGCAGGATTTTGAAGTGCTGGGCAGCATTGGTATCCATGATCACCGGACAGGCTTCGGCCAGGATGACCATGTCCGGATAAGATACCCAATAAGGGGCGGGAATGATGACCTCATCTCCACTATCCAGCAAGGCCTGACAAAGATTGAAAAAACTCTGTTTGCCGCCGACCGAGACCAGCACCTCATGGGGTTGATAGTTCAGGTGGTTATCCCGGGCGAATTTGGCGACGATGGCGGCTTTCAGTTCGGGGGTGCCACCGACCGCCGTATATTTGGTAAAGCCCCGCTGAATCGCCTGAATCGCGGCTTCCTTGATATATTCCGGCGTATCGAAATCGGGTTCGCCGGCGCCAAGACTGACTATGTCTTTCCCTTCTCGACGGAGTTGCTGTGCCCGGGCGGTAACGGCGAGTGTCGGTGAAGGACGCACCGCGCTGACGCGGCGAGAAAGGCGAATATCCACGATTTTTAACTCCAGCAATCATTTTCGGCGGCTGCGCTAATCACGCACAAGAGCGCAAATGATAAGCATCCGTCACGTAAAATCAACTATTTTGCAATGCTGCTGCCGTCAGTGAGGGATCAAGGGGCATGGATTGACATTACAATTGGCTACAACGATAGGATCTGTCCATCGGTCATGTACAGTCTGTCGCAGTCACGAAGTGGAACGGGAGCGAAATGCAGCATCTGGAAATCGGTGTGGAAGGTATGACCTGCGCGTCCTGCAGCAGTCGGGTGGAGCGCAGCTTGAATCGTTTGCCGGGGGTGCATGCCACGGTGAATTTGAGTACCGAACGGGCGGCGGTGGACTTTGATCCAGCGCAAACCAGTCCGAAGATTCTCGCGGCTGCAATTAACGATATTGGTTATCAAGCCGTCGTGGCCCACACTGAACTGGAGGTGGACGGGATGACCTGTGCCTCTTGTAGCAGTCGGGTGGAACGGGCTCTCGACAAGGTTTCGGGTGTGCTGTCAGCCAGCGTCAATCTGGCCACGGAACGCGCCATGGTGGCCTATTTCCCGGATAGTACGGATCCCAATCAGTTGATAGCCGCCATTGTCGATGCGGGTTATGAGGCCCGGTCGGTCCATGCGGACAACAGGAACGAAGATCGCAAGGCCAGATTGCTTCGGCAGATGCGCTTTGACTTGATACTGGCCCTACTGCTCGCATTGCCCATTTTGGGGCTGGCCATGGGGCCGATGCTTTTTCCCGGACTGGGGGCCTGGTTGCAGCACACCGCTCCTTTTGCCCGATTCTGGGACTGGATACAGGCATTGCTGGCGACTCTGGCTCTGGTGGGTCCGGGCCGGCGTTTTTTTCGTCCCGGCCTGATCGCCTACCGGCATTTGTCTCCCGACATGAATTCCCTGGTAGCCACGGGAACCGGAGCTGCCTGGCTATTCAGTATGACAGTGCTGGTTTTCCCGGAATGGTTCCGGCAGGTGGGTGCACATGTGTATTTTGACTCTGCAGCGGTAGTGATTGCCGCCATTCTGCTGGGCAAATATCTGGAAGAACTGGCCAAGGGGAGGGCATCGCAGGCGATTCGTCATCTGGCCAGCCTGCAGGCCAAGGATGCCCTGCTACTCAGAGATGGGCAGGAGCAGAGGGTGCCCCTCAACCAGATTCGGGCGGGAGATCATCTGCTGGTCAGGCCTGGGGAGCGCCTGCCAGTGGATGGCATCGTGCTGGAAGGAGAATCCTATGTCGATGCTTCCATGCTGACCGGGGAGCCTCTCCCCGAGCACAAGCAAGCGGGAGATACGGTCATGGGCGCTACGGTCAATGGTACGGGCCGGCTGATCATAGAAGCCAAAGCCGTCGGTCAGGATACCGTCATGGCCCACATCATTCGCATGGTCGAGCAGGCCCAGGCGGGCAAATTGCCGATTCAGGGGCTGGCGGATCGTGTTGTCCGGGTATTTACGCCGCTGGTCATTGTCATCGCCCTGCTCAGTTTCATCCTCTGGTTGTTACTGGGACCAAGCCCGGCCATCAGCATCGCCGTATTGTCAGCCGTGGCGGTGCTGGTGGTGGCCTGTCCTTGCGCCATGGGGCTTGCGACACCCGCAGCGGTGATGGTGGGCACCGGGCGTGCTGCTGAGCTGGGGGTGCTGTTCCGCAGAGGCCTGGCGCTGGAGACATTGGCGCAGGTGAACACGATCTGTCTGGACAAGACAGGTACCCTGACTTCGGGAAAACCCACGCTTGGAGAGATCATGGCGGATAATCCCCAGCGGATTCTGAAACTGGCTGCTGCTTTGGAATCGGCCTCGGAGCATCCGCTGGCCCAAGCCATTGTCACCGCTGCCAGGGAAGGGCAGATCAGCGTGCCTCCGGTCAGTCAATTTCAGGCTAGCCCTGGGCGGGGAGTTGAAGGTGTCGTGCATGATCGGCAAGTACTGCTGGGATCTGCCGCCTGGATGCGGGAACATGGCATCGCGACGGACAAATTCTACCGGGCTGACGATCAATCCGTCGGAACCTGGATTTACCTTGCCGAAGATGGTCATCTGTCCGGGAAGATCGCCATTCAGGACCAGATACGCCCCGAATCGGCAGCGGTCATCCGGCAGTTGACCCGTATGGGGCTGCGTTTGGTGATGATTACCGGTGATAGCCAGGCTGCGGCACGTCATCTTGCGGAAAGCCTGCAATTGCCCACATTTCATGCCGAGGTGCTGCCCCAGGAGAAGGCTCATATCGTCAAACTGTTGCAATGTCAGGGGGACAAGGTGGCATTTGTGGGGGACGGGATCAATGATGCTCCCGCCTTGGCCCAGGCCGATGTGGGCCTGGCCATGGCCACCGGTACCGATATTGCGATGGAGACTGCCGACCTGACCCTGACCCATGGGGATCTCGCCGCACTGGTGACGGCCATTCAGGCGGCACGGAAAACCATGGCGACCATCCGTGGCAATTTATTCTGGGCGTTTTTTTACAACATCCTCTTGATACCGGTGGCCGCCGGGGTGCTGATACCCTGGGGTTTTCAGCTCAATCCCATGCTGGCGGGACTGGCCATGGGCATGTCTTCGGTATTTGTGCTCAGCAACAGTTTGCGTTTGAAATGGATGCGGCCCTGGGAAGCCCGCCCGGCCTGACGGGGCGGCTTGCCGTAGCCATAGCGTATTCAGGTGCCTCGTTGAGGCGCGCTTTCTGAGAACTCCCGTGCCGTAACCCACCCTCAGGGTATGCGTCTGAATCCGCCACCCGGAAAAAACACGGCTGAAGAAAAAACGAACTATCGTCAAAATTGGCGGTCCAACTTTGAGCTTTTGCTTTTATGGAAAGCGCTGGTGTGGCAAAAAAGGGTGGGAGGCCCTCCATGAGCACGGATTTTGATCAAAGTACCGCCTGGATCAGGCGCGCGCAAAGCGATATGAAGGCTTTCATAGAAGGATTGGCGGCCAGACTGGAAGGGGATGTGCCCGGTATGGTCGAAGTCGAGCGGAAAAAAGATGGGTTTTTTGCCAAAACCAGTCATGTCCACAGCATCACCATTCATACCGATAACAACGATTATCTGCTTACTCAGGAAGGCACGCACATTTCTACCGTACGTACCAAGACCGTGCATGGGGTGGTCCTTAAACACGAGGATTTACCCCTCGCTGCCTGGCTGGAAAGTCTGATGAAAGATCTCGGGGATTTATCCGGAGAAATGCAGGGCGCCAGCAATACATTGCACGATTTTCTCATGGGGTAAGGGCAAGGAGGCTCTATGTCCATCTGGGACAAGATCAAACATGGTATTGAAGAAGTAACCCAGGACGCACAGCGAGCTGCCGAGAATCTGGGACATAACGTGAGTCAGGGCATACGTTCGCAAACTCCCGAGGAAATGCAGCGTTATTCAGAATGGGAACAGGCCTTGCAACAGCGCCGCCTCCCCAATTTTGTGCAAAGTCGCCTGTTTCAGACCAGTCGGGGGCAATTGCCCTGGATCAGTACGGCCAATGCCGCCGAGCTGCTCTTGCAGCGTAGTCACGGCGTTCAGCCCATTGGCATGGTCACCGGCAATTGCTGGTATCACTTTGGCTACTCCTGGACTCAGGGGCACTATGACGGTTGGCACACGGCCGTCGAGCGCATGCGTCTGGAGGCCATTGCCCTGGGCGCCAATGCCATTGTGGATGTGCGCATGAAAGTGCGGCACGGCCAAGGGGAGGACATGGATTACGGGGTCACCGGCACGGCTATTCGTCTGGCGGGCATTCCCCCTGCGGCAGTGCCCGTCGTTGCCACGGTATCGGCCCTGGAATTTGTGCGCTTGCTGGAGGATGGTGTGGTTCCCGTAGGTATTGCCATCGGGGCAAATTTTGACTGGTACATGCCGTGGATGGGAACCGTTGCCGATCAGGCTTCGCAGCAGGCGCCTTTTGCGGCCCGTTACTGGAATATGGAAATCACCGATCTTTCCACTTTTCAGGAAAATGTCCGCCGCCGGGCCTTGTATGACTTGCGCGAGGATGGCCGCAAAATGGCTGCGGGTGTCCTTGCGCATACCAGTTATACCCAACTGATTCGAGTGGCTGCCGATCAGGACAATCCCGAACGTTTTCTTTGCCGCCACATCAGTATTGGTACCGCCATCAGCTATTTACCCCAAAATCCGCCGCAACATGAACTGCTGCCCATGGTATCGCTGGCGGATCATCCCCTGACTCCTGCCGCTCATTTAAAAAAGGATTTGATATGACCGATAGTGCAGAACATCTCGCTCCCCATGCCATAGAACGTCTCAAAGGGCTGCGTTCGCAGGGTAGCCATGAGGGCATATTTACTTCAGATTTGTCCGTCAATGAATTTGTGATGGTGCGCAAGGCCAAATTCGAGCCTTTGGGTCTGGTGGTTGGGTCCTGCATTTATCACATGGGTATCCAGTATGGAAACTGGAATCAGAACATGGAAATGGATGTGCTTTCCCAGGCCATGTACCAGGCACGGGAACTGGCCATCAGCCGCATGGAACAGGAATCCATTCTGTTGCAGGCCGACGGTATCGTCGGCGTGCGTCTGGAAGTGAAGCGCATGGAATGGGATCAGGACATTCTCGAATTCATGGCCATTGGTACAGCCATTGCCCATCGCAGCGGTGCGTCGGGTTTCAAGGGAGTCGGTGGTAAGCCCTTCACCAGCGATCTGAGTGGCCAGGACTTCTGGATGCTCCTGCAGGCGGGGTATCGGCCCATGGAAATGGTCATGGGCTCCTGTGTGTATCATGTCGCGCACCAGGGGATGCTGAAATCCATGGGCAACATTGGCCGCAATACGGAAATGGAGCAATTCACCCAGGCCATGTACGACGCCCGTGAACTGGCCATGGAACGGATGCAGCATGAGGCCCAGGAAGCCCAGGCGGACGGGATCACCGGTGTGCAACTGCACGAAGGCAGTCATAACTGGAAGCCCCATATCATCGAATTTTTCGCCGTCGGTACGGCGGTGAAAGCCATGGAAAATGCCGACGCGCTGGTGGATGGCCTGAGTCCGCAATTGGTCATCCCGGTCAACGATTAAAGAGCGATAGTCATCGCAAGGAGTGAATTCATGTCATTATTCAAGCATGCTTCGGAAATACTGCAGGGCAAGATCAATCATTTTCTCAATAATGCCGAGGATCCTTCGGAAACCCTGGATCTTTCCTATGAAAAAATGATCAGCAATCTGCAGGAAACCAAACGGCATCTGGCCGATGTGGTGACCGAAAAAGTCTCTCTGGAAAGTCAGATGGCGCAGGCACAGAAAGCCGCAGACAAGGCCGATGCCGATGCCAAAACGGCGCTGGCGGCCAATCGTGAAGATCTGGCCCGGGCCGAACTGGCCCAGAAGCAGTCCGAACTGCAGAAACTCGCCAGCCTCAAGGAGGCCCACGATGCGGTAGCGGCGCAGTCCCAAAAGCTGCAGGACTATGAACAAAAACTGCAGGATCATATTGAACAGTTCCGTACCCAAAAAGAAGTCATGAAAAGCGAGATGACGGCAGCCTCGGCCGAAGTCAAGGCGGGAGAATCCCTGACCGGCATCGGCAAGGGGATGGATGACGCCGGTGAGGCCATGCGCAGGGCGCAGGATCGTACCGAGCAGATGGAATCCAAGGCCACCGCCATGGATGGACTTATTGAATCGGGCGCTCTTAACGATCCCCTGGATCATCGCAGTCAAACGGACAAGGACATGGATCAGGTGCGGGCCAGCAGCGGTGTGGAGGATGACCTCGCCCGTCTGAAAGCGGAGATGGCCAAGGAAAAGTCTGGAGCACCCGCTGGGGATGGATCCGGTAACCACTGACTGTTCAATCAGCGCTTTTGGCAGCCAGGGGATAGAATAGAGCCAACAAGCCTATCTCATGGCCGCCAAAATCATCTGAACACAGGATTTACTCAGTTGCTTTACGGTGTTCGACAAGTCGATAGCCTATGCCTTTTTCCGTAAGCAGGTATTGGGGAATTTCTGGATCGTCTTCGATTTTTTCCCGTAATCGTTTGACATAGAGACGTACATAATGTTTCTGATCGATGCTGTGCGATCCCCATATGGCTGCGAGGATAGTCCGATAGGACAATACCCGCCCCTGATTGCTGGCCAGGAGGTGTAATAGTTGGTATTCCTTGGGAGTCAAATCAACCGGGACTCCCTTTTTGCGTACACTATGTGCAAAATCATCTAGTTCCAACTCCCCAATAACCCATTGTGCGTTTTCCTCCACCATGCCGGTCGGCTTTTTGCGCAGATGGGCCCGCAGGCGAGCCAAGAGTTCACCGATGCTAAAGGGCTTGGTCAGGTAGTCATCAGCACCCTCATCCAGGGCCTGAACCTTGTCTGCTTCATTGCCTCGGGCCGAGATCACCATAATCAACGGCTGCTTTCCTCTTTGGGCACGTAAACGACGGATCAGTGTTTGGCCGTCACCATCCGGCAAACCCAGATCCAGAAGCAGAAGGGTAAACGGATATCCGTTGCTTATTTGATAATTTTCATAAGCTTTCCAGGCGTCTTTTAATGTGCGTTCCCAATGTAGGCAATAACCAGGCTCGCGGTTTATGGCAGACTGGAGAAAAGCGCCTATGCTCGGATCATCTTCTACCAGCAGAATATCCATGTTTACGCCATGGTCATGTGTCATTTTTTACTCTTCATCGGAGGGTAATGGAGGTTCAGCTTCTCGTGGAATGGCAAAACAGAACACCGCACCCCGTACGGCAACTCGGTTGCGCACCCAGATACGCCCGTCATGCAGTTCGATGATGGCCTTGCAGATGGCCAATCCCAGGCCACTCCCACCCAGTCCCACGGGCGGCTTGACCTGACTGAAACGACCAAAGATTTCCTGTTCCCGACCGGGAGGAACACCGAATCCATGATCAATGACACACACGAAAATCTCTTTATCATCAGCATAGGCTTCCAGTTCAATAGCCCGGCCCGCCGGACTGTACCGGCAGGCATTCTCCACGAGATTGGTCAGGACCTGCCCAATCAATTGGGGATCAACATGCAACATGGGCAAGTCTCTGGCAATTCGGGTTTGCAACGGATGCTCTGTGCAGAGGGATTTTACCTGATCGCGGACCGTTACCAGCAAGTCTTCCAGTGGAGTCCATTCTTTCTGAATCTGGAGGCGTCCGGACTGCAACGCGGCCATATGTAATATACGATCCACCGTATGTGCCATTTTTTCGGTTTGTTCCCGGATGTTTTCCAGCAGCGTGTGATCTTCCGCACTGAGTCCTTGGGCATTACGCAGCAGGGTGGTCGCGGTTCCCAGCACGCCGGCAAGTGGCGTTCTCAGGTCGTGAGATACTGCACCCAATAGGGCATTTTGCAGTTGTTCGACGCGTAACCGAATATCAGCCTCCGTACGTTGCAAGGAAGCCTGGGCGGAATCCAGGGCGACCGCGATCAGACGCACCACGGTCTCCAGAAAACGCAGCCAATCGGTGGGGGCACGGCGCAAGTCGAGATCGGAAAGCATGACAACGCCCAGAGCGCGCTCGTTGACGAGCATGGGCATGAACAGTGCGGGCAGATCGGCCAGCGTATTGGTGCTCATGCCTGCATTTTTCTTGTTGTGGAAACTCCAGCGCGCTGCCGCCTGGAATTTCCGCAGCAAGTCGTCAGTCTCGTCCATCTCAGGGAACAAACGTAGCGGCCCTTCAGCATTTTCCGTGGCGGGCAGCCAGAAGGCGACAGAAATGCCCAGGGTCTGTTCCAACTTTTCGATGCTCGCGTTGAGTATCCCTTCCTTTCCGCGCGCACTACTCAATACCTGCACCAATTGATAGAGATTACGCGCTCGCCGCTCACGGATGCGTGCCATCAGTTCCTGATCTCGAGAACGAGCCACCAGCTGACTGATCAAAAGAATCAGGGACAGAATCAGTGCAAAATAGGCGAGTGAGCCCAAGGTAGTTGGTAATCCCTTACCCAATCCAAAAGAGTAGTAGCTGATTGCGGCGGTGACGAAAGTGATCAGGGAAGGCCAGCGTCCAAAAAGCAGCGCTACGCCAACCGCTCCGAGCATATACAGCATGAAAATTCCTGCAAAGCCCAGGTAAGTGGCCAATGTCCAGGCTATGCCGCTGAGTGCCAGTCCCAGCAATCCGCTGATCAAGAAATTGCGGTTTCGGGTGTGGCGATGCGTCGGGGAATCCATGACCCCCAGATATTGCTGGTTGCGCAAGCGTTGATCTTCTGAAATGGGTTGTTTTGCAGGCAATGGATGCACGATGATATCCATGCTGCGTTCACTGTTGAGGAGGTGCGCCGTCAATGATCCAGGCCACCACCATAAGTATTTCCGTAAACCTTGCGCCTGACCCAGCACAATCTGGGTGACGTCACGTAGTCGCGCATAGGCCATGATTTCCGCGCCAACATTCACGCCGGTCAGGCGTGCAGTTTCTGCACCCAGGCTTTCGGCAAGATGCAGATGGTTCCAGATCCACGCCTGGGTTTCGGCTTTTTGCATCAGACCGCGTGGCGTATCCACATGAATGACCAACCAATCCGCCCTTTGCGCCGTAGCCAGGTGATAAGCCGCGCGTACCAGATGCTCATCCTCGGGCCGTCCGCTGATCGCCGCCAGCAACCGATCCCGGCTCCCACCGCGACGTGCCTCCTGGGGATTCTGCTGATGAAATTGGCGCAACTCCAAATCGACCCGGTCTGCCACCAGGCGCAGCGCCAGTTGGCGCAAGGCAATCAGATTACCCTTGCGGAAAAAATGGGACATCGCGCGTTGGCCGCGATCCCCCAAATACACTTTACCTTCTTTGAGGCGCTGGAGCAGGTCTTCATCGCTGATGTCCACCAGAACGACCTCATCAGCCTGCTGGATCAGGTGGTCTGGTATGGTTTCCTGCACTTTGATGCCCGTGACCTGCTGGACGACTTCATGAGCGCTTTCCAGATGCTGAACATTGACAGTGGTGGCCACCGAAATACCGGCATCCAGGAGTTCTTCCAGATCCTGCCAACGTTTTTTGTGACGCGATCCCGGGGCATTGCTGTGGGCCAGTTCATCCAGCAAGAGCAGGCCGGGTCGACGACTGAGGGCTGCATCCAGATCAAATTCTTCCAGTACCACGTTTTTATAGGGCAAGTGCTGGCGCGGCAACATCGGTAAAGTGTCTGCCAAAGACTGGGTTTCAGGACGCTGATGGGTTTCCACGATGCCCACCAGTACATCCGTACCCTTGGCCATTTCTTGTTGCCCAAAACGCAGCATGGCGAAGGTTTTGCCCACCCCTGGAGCCGCTCCAAAAAAAATCTTCAGCCTCCCCCGCTGTTGTTTGGCTTCTTCCTGCTGCACCTGGGCCAATAGTGCATCGGGATCAGGACGAGCATCGTCGCGGTCTTTATCGACCATGCCTGGACCTTGGGTACTGGGGACGATTTCTCATGGTGGTGTTCCCTGGTTTCTGTGCTCGCTGCGTTGAGCATAAGTGAAATCCTGGAGAAGACCAAGAAAGCGAATGAATGCGCCAACTAAAGGGCATTTTATACGGGATTTATAGACGGATTATATGGAATTTATAGATCAGGCCTGGTTACGCTTACATGCTGTTCATGGCCATTTCGTTCATGTCTGCATGAATATATAAGGAGCTGGTGATGGTAATCGTTTATGGAATTATTATTCTTGCCTTTTTTGTAGCTTCCATGGGGGCAGTACACCTTCTCGATAAGCTCAGGAGTGTCAAATGACCGCTTTTGCATGGATCGGGCTCGGACTAGGCGCCTTGCTTTTCGTCTATCTGCTGGCTTTTCTGATTTATCCGGAGAAATTCTTATGATCCCCACGCTGCTGTTAACCGCCCTTCTTCTGGTGGTGACCATTCTTCTGGCCATGCCGCTCGGTGCTTACATGCATCGGGTTTATGGGGGGGAAGTGTTCTGGGCATCCCGCGTGCTGGGGCCCGTTGAACGTCTGACCTATCGCTTGATTGGCACTTCTCCGGAAAGAGAGATGGACTGGAAGCGCTACGCCTTGGCCATCCTGATGTTTAATCTGGCCGGGGGGCTGTTTTTATATGTATTGCTCCTCTTGCAAGGCCACTTGCCTTTCAATCCCCAGCATTTTTCCGGGGTCGCACCCGGCTCCGCCTTCAACACGGCGGTGAGTTTTCTCACCAACACCAACTGGCAGGACTATTCCGGTGGTTCCACCATGAGCTACCTGTCCCAGATGTTGGGTCTGACGGTGCAGAATTTCCTCTCGGCGGCCACCGGAATCGTGATTCTGCTGCCGATTATCCGTGCCCTTGTCCGCCATAACACCAAAAAACTCGGTAATTTCTGGGTAGATATGACCCGGACGGTGCTCTATGTCTTGCTGCCCTTGGCGATAGTTTTTGCATTGATACTCATGCAACAAGGGGTCGTTCAGACCTTGGGTGGCGCTGTCCATGCGGACCTGATCGCTCCCTTCACTGCGGGAGGCAAGACCATTCTTCAGCAGGTCATCCACATCGGGCCGGTGGCATCCCAGGAAGCCATCATGATGCTGGGGAACAATGGCGGTGGCTTTTTCAACATGAATGATGCCCATCCCTTTGAAAATCCCACCGGATTGACCAACTTTCTGGAAACGGTGGCGATGATCCTCATCCCGGTAGGCCTGGTTTTTCTGTTTGGACATATGACCAAAGCCAGGAAGACGGCCTGGGCTATCCTGGTTTCCATGTTGATCCTGTTTATCCCGCTGACCCTGGTCAGCCAGCATTTCGAGCTGGCCGGGAATCCCCTTTTTCAGCAGTTGGGTGTGATTCAGGCAAACCGTCCGGATCTTGCCGGGGGCGGCAATATGGAGGGCGTGGAAGACCGCATCGGAGCAGGTGCCTCCGCGCTTTGGGCAACGGTGGCGACCGCGACTTCCACGGGAGCAGCCAATAGCGCCTATGACTCCTTCATCCCCCTCAGCGGCGGGATCAATCTGTTTTTGATGCAGCTCGGTGAAGTGGTTTTCGGTGGAGTCGGTTCCGGTCTCGCCAGCTTTCTGGCCTTCATGATCTTCGCGGTATTCCTGGGTGGCCTGATGGTCGGGCGCACACCGGAGTTTTTGGGCAAAAAAATCGGCTCGTTTGAAATCAAGATGACGTCCCTGTCCATTTTGGTCATGCCGTTGCTGGTGCTGATCGGCACTGCCATTGCCGTGACCACGGAGGCGGGGCGGGCCGGCGTGTTCAATCCGGGCCCCCATGGTTTCAGCGAAATGCTTTATGCCGTAACCAGCCCCGCCAACAACAACGGCAGCGCCTTTGGCGGACTCAGCAGCAACACCCGGTTTTACAACCTGTTGACGGGCATGTGTATGTTGTTCGGCCGTTACTGGGTGTATCTGCCGTTGCTGGCCCTTGCCGGCGCCTTGGCAGAGAAAAAGAAAACCCCGGCAGGGTCCGGCACCTTGGCCACCCATACCCCCATTTTTGTTGGCTTGACGGTGGGGGTGATTCTGCTGGTCGGGGCATTGAATTTCTTCCCGGCACTGGCATTGGGACCGATTGCCGAGCAATTGGCACCGGTCAGTCATCTGCTGACGCATTAAAGGAATCCTGACGATGGAATCTACGCATAAACGTGATGTGAATCCGATTGACTGGAAGGCCCAGAGCAAAGGGGCGCTCTGGGATAGCTTTAATATGCTTTCGCCCCGGGTGCAAATGCGCAATCCGGTGATGTTTGTCGTCTATATCGGCTCCTGGCTGTTGTTGGCCTTGTTTTTCCACGACCTGATAGCGCGCAATGATGAAGCCTTATTCACCGGTGTCATTGATCTCTGGCTCTGGCTGACACTGCTGTTCGCCAATTATGGGGAAGCGCTTGCGGAACGGCAGGGCGAAGCCCAGGCCAACAGCTTGCGGCAAAGCCGCCATGAAATGGTCGCCAAAAAACTGGCCAAGGCGGAGAGAAATGCGGGTTATAAGGAGGTGCCCGGAGCCAGTTTGCGGGTGGGCGATATCATCCTGGTGGAGGCGGGTGACTTTGTCCCGACGGATGGTGAGGCCATCGCGGGAGTGGCGGCGGTGGATGAAAGTGCCATTACCGGGGAAAGCGCACCGGTCATTCGGGAAGGTGGGGGAGATCGCAGCGCCGTGACCGGCGGCACCCGTGTGATCTCGGATTGGCTCATTGTACGGGTGACCCAGGAAGCCGGAAATACCTTTCTGGATAGAATGATTGGTATGGTGGAAGGGGCGGCACGGCGTAAAACGCCCAATGAAGTGGCACTGAGTATTCTTTTGGTCGTTTTGACCCTGGTGTTTCTGGTGGTGACGATTACCTTGTATCCGTTTTCCTGGTACAGCGTCCATTACGCCAGCCATTCGGGTTCGGTCATCAGTCTGCCGGTTCTGGTGGCCTTGCTGGTTTGTCTGATTCCCACCACCATCGGTGCGCTGTTACCGGCGATTGGTATTTCCGGCATCGTTCGCCTACTGAAGGCCAATGTCGTCGCTACCTCCGGTCGGGCCATAGAAGCTGCCGGGGACGTGGATGTCCTCCTGCTGGACAAAACCGGCACCATCACTTATGGCAATCGGTCAGCGGCGGCGTTTTATCCGGTTTCCGGATTCTCGGAGGCAGAGTTCAGTCAGGCCGCTCGCCGTGCCTCATTGGCCGATGATACCCCGGAGGGCAAAAGCATTGTCACTCTGGCTTTAAAGTATTTTCCTGGCGATACGGAAACATTACCTGCGGATGCCACCTTGATTCCCTTTACGGCAGATACGCGCATGAGCGGGGTCGATTGGGCCGGACAACAGTTACGCAAGGGTGCTCCCGATGCTATCAGGATTTGGATAGAAGCTTTGCAGGGCGTCTGGCCAGAAGGCCTGGATGCCATTGTCGGGGAAATTGCCGCTAATGGCGCCACTCCCTTGGTGGTATGCGCAGGCGCGCGGGTTATGGGCGCCATTGAGCTCCGCGATATAGTGAAAAGCGGTATCAAGGAACGTTTTGCCGGACTGAGAGAAATGGGCATTCGCACGGTGATGGTGACCGGTGATAATCCCCTGACGGCCGCTGCCATCGCTGCTGAGGCAGGGGTGGACGATTATCTGGCGGAAGCAAAACCGGAAACCAAGCTCGCCCGTATCCGCCAGTATCAGGAGGAAGGCTACATGGTAGCCATGACGGGCGATGGCACCAATGACGCGCCCGCCCTGGCCCAGGCGGATGTGGGGCTGTGCATGGCCAGTGGCACCCAGGCGGCCCGTGAAGCGTCCAACATGGTGGATATGGATTCGAACCCAACGAAACTGTTGGAAATTGTCCGTATCGGCAAGCAGTTGTTGGTGACCCGGGGGGGCTTGACCACCTTCAGTGTGGCCAATGACGTCGCCAAGTATTTTGCCATCATTCCGGCGGCTTTTATCTCCACTTATCCGCAATTATCCGCACTCAACATCATGGACTTGAGTTCCCCGGATACGGCCATCATGTCCGCCGTCATTTTCAACGCGTTGATTATTCCTATTTTGATTCCACTGGCTTTGAAAGGGGTCAAGTTCCGCGCCGACACGGCGCAGCATATTCTGCGCCGAAACGTCTGGATATACGGATTGGGAGGCATTGTTGCGCCTTTCATCGGGATCAAGCTGATTGATATGTTACTGGCCGTTTTGTAGAAGGAGCAAGTCATGAGCAAAGATATGGAGCATCCATCAAAATCGTATGAACCGGAATGGAATCACCGTGGCCTTTGGGCGGGCATCATGAGCGATGTCAAGAATACATTACTGCTTTTTCTCCTGTTGGTGGTGATAACCGGGCTGATTTATCCCTTGACCATGACGGGGATCGGTCAACTACTGTTTCCCCATCAGGCGAATGGTTCGCTGATCAAAGAACAGGGACGGGTGGTCGGCTCCGCGTTGATTGGGCAATATTTCCGTGAGCCGGAATATTTCTGGAGTCGTCCCTCCGCGACTTCACCGATGCCCTATAATGCGGCGGGGTCCAGCGCATCCAATCTGGGTCCCAACAATCCGACCCTGGCACAACATGTGACGGCTCGCGTCAAGGCACTCAAGGCGGCGGACCCCACAGAAAAAGGCCCGGTTCCGGTGGATCTCGTGACTTCATCGGCCAGTGGACTGGATCCCGACATCAGCATTGCCGCTGCCCGTTATCAGATACCACGGATCGCCAAGGCGGGAGGCATTGACAGGTCTGTTCTGCAGCGCCTGGTACAGGAAAACACCCACTATCCCTTGTTGGGGTTCATCGGTGAGCCGGTAGTCAATGTATTAAAGCTCAATCTGGCCTTGCATGCGCGTTACGCTCAGATGCATCCAGACAAGGTTGTTCAAGCAACCCATTGATTCACGGCTTCATGTTCTGAAGCGGTGTAATCGTCATGGAAATGGTCGGCGAGAGATTTTATTGGATTCGCAGGCATTGGCAGATTATTGGGGTACCAAGGCAGAGCAGCCGGGTTCGACCATTAATCCTGCTAATCCTGCAACTGATGATTGATCTATCCATGCTGCACCCTCAGTGTTCTGGCTCCCGCGCTTCCAGGGCATAGTGGTTTTCGGGAATATCCAGACCATGACGACGCAGGGGAATCGTCCAAATGCTACCCTTGAGGAACATGCGACGAATGGCAAAGGCAGTAACGGCGGTGAGTATGGCGGGTAGCAGGGCCCCATAGTTGCCCGTCAACTCCACCACCATGACCGGTGCGCTGAGCAGGGCACCGGTGCTGGCCGCCACGATTCCGGCCATGCCGCAGAGGGCGAGCAAACCCAGGAGATCGGGGGGTATCAGGTGGCAAGAGAGCAGTAATTGTCCGTACAAGGCGCCGGTACCAGCACCGATGAACAGGGAAGGCGAGAAGATGCCACCAGACCCGCCCGAGCCGATGGTGAGGCTGGTGGCCAGGAGCTTCAATATGAGCAGCAAGAGCAGGAGCCCGATGGTCCCGATCTGTCCTCGCAAGATCTCATCGGTCCCGACATAGCTGCCGCCAATGAGATAGTAGTGACCAGTACAGTGTAGGGTCAGCAGCAACAACAGTCCTACCAGGAACATCCCCAACGCAAGGCGCAGGTAGGGGTTGCCGAAAACCTTTTCGCTGTAGGTGGTGACTGCATTCAAAGTGACAATGAACACCATGGCAGCCAGGGCGGCGACGATTCCCAGTCCTGCAAAGAGAGACAGTTGGAATCCATGACCCACCGACACGACGGGAATGGAGCGCAGAAGATAAAAATCGCCCAGAAAGAATTGGCTCGTTCGGCTTGCGGCAATGGTCGCGAAAAGCGTCGAGAGGATGGTCCAGGGCCGCCAATCGGGCAGGATCACCTCCATGGCCAAAAGCCATCCGCCCAGCGGTGCATTGAAAAAGGCGGCAACACCAGCACCGACACCACAGCCGAGCAGATGAACGCGCCGATAATCGCTCAGGGGAATGAGGCGTTCCAGCCAAGAGGCCAGCGCGGCCCCAAATTGCATGACCGGCCCTTCCAAGCCGACCGAACCCCCAGTGCCGATGGTGATGGCGGTGGCCAGCGGACGGAGTACGGCAAGGTTCCGGCGTATGCGCCCACCGTCACGGTAAACAGCCTCAATGACCTGACTCACTCCCGGTCCTTGTACAGCGGACGTGTAGTGTCGGGCCAGGAAGATCACGACCAAGCCCCCCAGGGCTGGTACCAGTGGCAAGGCCCAACCCCAGGGAGAAGGCGGAGTGTGGGTACCCAGACTTCGATGAAAACTGAACTGCTGCAAAAGGGCCAAGTTGTGAATTATGGCGATGAGATAGTGAAACAATACGGCGCCCAGACCCGTAAGAACGCCAATGGCGATCCCCAGCAGGAGCAATAGCGGCCCTTGGTGGGTACCGATCTTGGGAAGGTGCCAACGCCTCCTATGCCCCGTTGCCGCCATCAACGCGCCGCATTTTTCAAGCCCACTTGATGAACCAAAAAGTCCCCAATAGCGGACCGAACCTCCGGCCCCAAGTCGGGATCATCCAAAAGATGGTGCGCATGTAAGTTGCCAGGCCATCTTCTGACGAGAATAGGGAAGGGGGAGTGCCCAGCGATTACGCGCGCGGGATCGGCATAGGCCTCATTTTCGCTGAACAAGAGCAATCCGCAGGAGACCTTGCCAGCCAGGCGCGGTAAGTATTCAGTTCCTCCGGCGGGCGACAGCAGTATGACCGCATCCACAGGTAGATCGCTTTCCGCAAGCGCTGCAAGAACGGCTTCCCCTCCCATGGAGGCTCCCAAAAGGACTATTGGTCGAGCATGTTCCGAACGCGCAAACGAAATGCTGGCAAGAATATCCTGGTCGTAACGACTGCCGTCTCCCAGTTCTGATTGTCCATACCCCCTGAAATTGGGAGCCAGCGCTGTCCATCCCCATCCCTGCATTTCGGTCGCCAATGCCTGCCAGGAATTTTTATCATATTTTTTTCCGTGAGCAAGTACGCACCAAGGATGGCGGGTGGGATAAATATCTGCTTCAAGCCTTACTTTGTCGGCAGTGCTGAAGAAAATTGCTTGGGAAGAAAGAAATGGCATGGGAAATATCCTCAGAATTAAGCATTGTGGACCACTTTATCCGTCTTGTGGCGGAGAAATGGTCCCGTCATCTAAAGTGCTCCGCAATCCTGTTGATGGTCTGGTGGATTTCGTTCCAGGCCTTCTCCGCTCCCTGCTTTATGTCTTCCCAGCCATGTGCACCATGTTGCCGCAGTTCCTTGAGTTTGTTTTTTGCCGTAGCACGCTGTGCGCGATGTATTTCCAACTGGGCGTCGATATTGCGGCGGATATCGCCATCCATTTTCCTGGCCTTCCGCTTTAATCCGGAAATTTGTTTGTCCCATTCCTTGAGTTGTGTTTCGAGATGATCCGCAAATGTTTCCTTCGCGCTCTTTTCCGTGTTTGGCGTGGAAGTATGGCAGAGCAAAATATCTATCTCTTTCTCCGCTGCCAACCAGTCCGCAACCGGATCGCCCTCTTGGAAACCACGACTTTCGGCATGAAAATAGGCCGCTTCCGCAATCATCAAATAACGCTGCTCAGGGGAAACTGTCTCGCTATCATGATCGGACATGATCTAATACTCCTTAAGTTGAATGAACTGTCGTAGTAGCTGTTTTCATTTCTTGCTGTGAACGTAATTGGGATTATCCTTTCCTTCGCCGTAGTCATCCAGGTTCTGGATCGTGGTCCTGGCAATGGTGGTCAGTGCCTCACGGGTAAAAAAGGCCTGATGGCCAGTAACAATGACGTTGGGGAAGGTAAGCAACCGTTCAAAACTGTCATCGCAAATAATGTCATCACAATGATCCTTGAAATATAATTCTGCCTCTTCTTCATAAACATCCAGGCCCACAGCACCCAGGTGACCGCTTTTCAGGGCCGCAATGAGTGCCGTGGTGTCGATGAGTGGACCACGGCTGGTATTGATCAGCATGGCTCCATTAGGCATCTGGGCGAGCCGTTCCGCATTGATCAGATGCCGGGTTTCCGGGAAAAGCGGTACATGGAGGCTGACGATTTGGCTTTTGGCGAGCAATTCTTCCAGTGGTACATACGCCACGCCAAGTTCCAGGCAGGCGGGATTGACGACCGTGTCATAGCCCAACAAGTGGCAGCCCATGCCGTGTAGAATCCGGGCCAGTGCCAGGCCAATTTTTCCGGTGCCGACAATACCCACCGTTTTGCCATGCATATCAAATCCCAGCAAGCCATCGAGAAGAAAATTACCATCACGTACCCGATTATATGCCTTATGCAGATGCCGGTTCAGGGTCAGCATCAAGCCAACGGCATATTCGGCCACCGCAAAAGGAGAATAATCGCGTACCCGCATGACGGCGATGCCATATTTATCGGCAGCAGGGATATCCACATGGTTGAACCCGGTACTGCGCAACACCAGTAGTTTAACCCCCGAACGCGCTAGAATTTCCAGTGCTTTTGCATCCAGTGTGTCATCCACGAAGGGGCAAATGGCAGGGTATCCCTGGGCAATAAAAGCCGTATCGGCGTTCAATGTGGTTTCGACAAATACCAATTCATGGCGTCCCTGATTGGCGGCACTGAGGTATTGTTTATCGTAAGGGCGAGCACTGGTAACCAGACAACGCATATCACCTCTCCTGCTGTGCAGACACAGCACATGGTGGATAAAAAATATACCTCATAGTGTAGCGCAAAACCCCCAAACCTGCGGTTGAATAGTGCGATCTGGCGCGCAAGTCACGGTGGCCCGACTTTTCAGATATTTTCAAACATTGCATGACATCTCGATGGTAGTGGAAATTATACCCATAACTTGAAGGCCATGGCGCCTACCATGACCATGACTGCGATCTTGATCCACAGTTCACCTCGGCGGTCCAGGGTGACCTTGCTGGCAAGCCACGCGCCCAAGACGCCGCCAACGGCGATGGTCGCGCCTATCTCCCAGCGTACCTCCCCCATCCAGGCAAAAATGAGCAGGGCCGGCAGGGTGTAGATGGCGATGATCAGGGTCTTGTAGGCGTTCACTTGGGGGAGATGCTGGATGAGCAGATGGCGCAGGACCAGGATGAAGAGAAAACCTATGCCGGCCTGGATGAACCCACCATAAAAACCCAGGGCGACGAGGGCTGGGTAGAGCCAGGGGGAAGGTTGACCATCGGTCCTGCTGTTCGCCACGGCGCCCATCTTGTTCGGGACCAGGAGAGTGATGGCACCGATGATCAGAACGCCGACGAGAATGCGCTGAAACCAGAGGTTGCTGATATAGACGCCGGCCAGCGTCCCACTCAGCACACCGGGCAAGGTCCATAGGGCGAGCATGCCACCCTGCTTCAACCCGATGAGTTGCCGCTGGTGAAAGCGATGGGTGGCCGTGAGGTTTTCCAACAAGATGCCGATGCGGTTGGTACCGTTGGCCATGACGGGGTTCAGACCGACAAGGATCAGGATCGGCAGGGTAAGGAGGGAACCACCGCCAGCCAGAACATTGATGAACCCCGCGCCCAAGCCAGCGAGGAAAAGGATGATCAGGCGCCCTTCCTCTCCTTGGATAAAGCTACTAATGATCATGGGAATGCTGCGTTTTCACTAGATCCTGGTTGCCGACAACAAGAATGCCGATCGCCTGTGGTCGGCGCCGGTCATATCCATCCTTCTTTCCTCGTTGCCGGTTTGGCTGATAGCGCTGGTGGTTCTGAATCATGGCCAAGTTACCAGGGATTTGCAAGTTCCAACGCCCCAGCGTTCCGCACAGCGAGGCCATTGTCTCGTATTGCGAAAGACTGAGCACATTCCCCCTGCGCGGCTTCCAACGCAACGATGTGCGACCAGGGCTGCGCATCACCCACTACCGTAAGCGCACGGTAATTGCCTTTGGCGTAGAAGCTGACCTGGTTTTTTTGCAGCGAGCCTGGAGAGTTGCCGCCAGAGTCACCGCAGGACGGCCTGTGCTCCGAACGAATAAGGTGGCCAACGCTTGCCCACCTGTTCTGCCATCCATGTCCGCTATACGCATCATGCGATACCCATTGGCTACCAAGGATTGGCGATATGGAACCCCTGAATGGGGCCGCCCAGGGCATTGCTGGAGTCCTGATGGTTCCATGATCTAATCCAATAACTATATTTTGTAGAATGCTCGCACGAATTAAAATAAAATATAAAGCGATGAATAGTATAAACAATATTATATTTTTGCTTTCATCAGAAGCATAAATAACTCCAAAAACGGTCAGAAGTAACGGAAACTAAAAGCATGCTCAAAAAGTCAATTTTCATATTGCCAAGAGAAGATGTGGTGATTTCATTTGTAACTATAATTGCACCTAAGGAAAGCCAACTTAATGTATAAAAACAATTTGTCAATGCCATATCGCCTGTTATACGGGAAATCTGGGCCAGAGTTCAGTATCAGGGGTTACTCTTCAGTTTATATAAAGTGTTCTTGGGTAGGACAAATTTACCGTGCTGGGGCGAGTGTACGCTTGACAAATCCTTAGATAACGTCTAACCTTATTTAAGTATAATACTAGAGTTATATTAGATAACCATCTTGCACGGGGCATGTACCCATGGAGGAAATTTCAATGGAACTCAAGGGTAGTAAGACTGCAGAAAACCTCAAGGAAGCCTTTCACGGCGAGTCCATGGCCAACCGCCGTTATCTCTACTTCGCCTCCAAGGCGGATGTCGAGGGCTATAACGACGTTTCCGCGGTATTCCGTTCCACCGCCGAGGGGGAGACCGGCCACGCCTTCGGTCATCTGGAGTATCTGGAGCAGGTGGGCGACCCGGCCACCGGCGAACCCATCGGCGACACCCAAGCCAACTTGAAAAGCTCCATTGCCGGTGAAACTTACGAATACAGCGATATGTATCCCGGTATGGCCAAGACCGCCCGCGAGGAGGGCTTCGATGAGATCGCCGACTGGTTCGAGACCCTCGCCAAGGCCGAACGTTCCCATGCCAATCGCTTCAAAAGGGCACTGAGCGAGCTGGGCCAAGGGGTCTGACCCCTTTCTTCGTTGTCTCCGGGGAGGGGCACTGCGGTTCCCTCCTTTGCCGCCCAAGGGAGCATTTTTATGGCCTCGGAACCGCCCGTCACCCGTAATGACAAAACCCCTTTCCGTCACCCCATCGACTGGCGGTCTCCCGAGTTTTATGACGCCGAGGCGCTGGCGAAGGAGATGGACCGGGTCTTCGAAATTTGTCACAACTGCCGCCGTTGCGTCAGTCTTTGCCAGTCCTTCCCCACCCTTTTCGACCTCATCGACAACGCTCCCACCATGGAGCCCGATAGCGTTTCCCGAACGGACTACCCCAAGGTAGTGGAGCAGTGCTATCTCTGTGACCTTTGTTTCATGACCAAGTGCCCCTACGTGCCGCCCCATGAGTGGAATGTCGATTTCCCCCATCTCATGCTGCGGGCCAAGGCGGTCAATTTTCAAAAAAATGGCGCCAGGTTGCGAGACAAGGTCCTCACCTCTACGGATCTCGTCGGTCGCATTGCCGGTATCCCGGTGCTCGTCGATGCCGTAAATCACCTGAATCGCAGCCCCAAGGTGCGGGCCGGCTTGGAGCGCAGTTTCGGCATCAGCAAGGATGCGCCATTGCCGGTGTTCCACAGCGAAACGGCCCGTGAACGCCTGGAGCGGCGAGCGGTGGTTCCAGTCTCGCCCCGCGCCGGGGAGCGCACGCGCGGCAAGGTGGCCCTCTTCGCCACGTGCTATGGCAACCGCAACGCCCCGGATCTCTTGGAGGATCTGGTAGCGGTCTACGAGCACAACGGCATTGAGATGCGCCTCGTTCCCGAAGAACACTGCTGCGGCATGCCCAAGCTGGAACTGGGGGATCTGGCGGCCGTGGCGCGGGCCAAGGCCGCCAATGTGCCGATCCTGCTGAAGATGGTGGACGCGGGCTTCGACATCGTCGCCCCGGTTCCTTCCTGCGTACTCATGTTCAAGCAAGAGTTGCCTTTGCTTTTCCCGGAAGATGAGGAGGTGCAGCGGATCAGGGAGCATATCTTCGATCCCATGGAATACCTCTCCCAGCGGCACCGCGAGGGCCTGCTCAAAACCGATTTCAAAAAACCCTTGGGCAAGGTGGTACATCATGCCGCCTGCCACCAACGGGTACAGAATATCGGCCAACGTGCGCGGGAGGTCCTGTCCCTGGTGCCGGGCTGCGAGATCCAGGTGATCGAGCGCTGTTCGGGCCACGATGGCACCTATACGGTGAAGGCCGAGTTTCACGAGGCGGCATGCCGTATCGGTCGGCCCGTGGCCCGGCAAATCGCCGCCGCGGAGCCCCAGCACTGGGGCAGCGACTGCCCCCTCGCGGCGGAACAAATCCGCGAACTGCTGGGAGCAGGGGCGGCCGGTCCGGAAAGCCCTTGGACCTTGCTGTGCCATGCCTACGGGCTGAAAGAGGATGAGCATGGAAAGGCTCAGTCGTAAGGACCTCATGACCTTGGAGGCCTATGCCGAGGCGCGCCCTCGCTTTCGGGCCCGGGTCATGGCCCATAAGAAAGACAGGCGGGTTGCCATCGGCGACCACGCGAGCCTTTATTTCGAGGATCGCCTCACCATCCACTATCAGGTCCAGGAGATGTTGCGCGCCGAAAAGATCTTTGCGGCGCCAGCCATCGACGAGGAGTTGGCGGCCTATAATCCCCTTATCCCCGACGGCAGCAATTGGAAGGCTACCTTCATGCTCGAATACGCTAACAGGGAAGAGCGCCTGCGCCGTTGCCGCGAACTGGTGGGTATCGAAGACCGGGTGTGGGTGCAGGTGGGTGGTGGGGAACGCCTCTTTGCCATTGCGGATGAGGATTTGCCAAGATCTACCGACGAGAAAACGTCTACGGTGCATTTCCTGCGCTTCGAACTGCCGGCCGGCGAGCTGCGGGCGGTGGCCGGTGGGGCGCCCATCCGGATGGGGATCGATCATGCCGGCTATCGTTGCGAAGTGATCCTGTCGGACGTGGTACGGCGGTCTTTATCCGCCGATCTCGGGTAAACCGTTCCCTCAATGACACCCCGGAGTTGTCCGGCCCGCAGGAAGGGGCTCGCCCCTTGCCGGGCATTTGACAGGGATCCGGTCAGAGCCCTGGAGTGAACTATGATCGAATCTGGTGTACAGGCAGATTACAACTGACTTGAGTAAGGTGGCGTACTGTTGCTACAAAGGGGTTGCAGACCAAGTAAGCAAGGTAAGGAGTACGCCGTGGAAAAGAGTACCGTATTTGAAGAGCATGCCGCCTGGCAACGCCGCTCTCTACAGGGAAAGCGCTATGCCTATTGGTGGGTGGACGGCGTCTATACCAACCTGCGTGCGGAGGAGGATCCACGCATCTGCCTGCTGGTGATTATTGGCGTGACGGTCGAGGGCAAGAAGGAACTGGTCAGTGTCAGCGACGGTCTGCGCGAATCCAAGGCCTCCTGGCTGGAGATTCTGCGCGACCTGCAGGTGCGTGGACTGGAAACGGCCAACATCCTCAACGAACTACCCAAATCCAAGCAGGGCAAGGCAAAGGCGGTACTGCAGGAAATCTGGATGGCCGAGAGCCGGAAGGCCGCGGGGAAAGCCCTGGAGGTCTTTGTGCGCAACTACCAGGCGAAGTATCCCAAGGCCTATGTTAAAACATGTTCATTCCTTTAAAATTGACGATAGCTCCAACGAACTTAAAGATGACCTGAGGTGAAAAACCTCATCCTACAGGTAGAGACTTATTGCCTCTCGGTTCACAGACAGCGCTAAGCGGTCACTCAAGCCTGATGGATAATCTGCTGGCTGAGTTGCTGGGCGGCTTCTAGGCAATCGCCCAGGGCGATGCCATCCCGCCAGTTGGCGCGGAAATACAAGCCGGAAATCTGCTGCTTCATTTGGCTGATGCGCTCCAGACGTGCCAAATGTCCCAGCTCGTATTGGGGAATGGCTTCCGGCCAGTTTTGGCAGCGGCTGAAGCTGGGTTCACCCTCTATACCTAAAATAGGCCGTATTTCATCCAGCACTGTTTGCAGCAGATCGCTGTCGCTGCGCCCATCCAAGGGGTTTTGGCTGCCGCCGATGAAGGCCGTCAGCAGCACCTGATCCAGTGGGGCACGATCCGGGAAGAGGGTCGAGGAAAACAGGACGCCTAGGGTTTGCAGGCCCATGATGCGGGGAATCAGCAGGCCGAAACCATTCAGGGCATGTTGTACCTTGCTGCGTGGAAAGCCCAGTGACAGGGTGCTGACAGCCGGATAGGAGATGGCTGCCAGTTCCTTGGCCAGGTCCGAATGCCGGAGTACCAGCAAGTCAGCGGCTTTTTTGGCGGGGAGGGCCAAAATGATTTTTGCGCTCCGCCAGCTTTGCTGGGCACTGTACACTTCCCAACTGCCGTCGGTGTGCTGTTCCAGTCGGTCTACCGGCGTATGGCAGTGAATGGGTCCTTGCAGCTGTTCAGCCATGCGCAGGGGTAAGGTCTGCAAGCCCTGACGGAAAGAGACCAGACACGCTTTGCTTTGTGGCGTTTTTTTCCGGGCAGCGAGAGCGGCTCTGAGTAATGAGCCGTGTTCCTGTTCCATGCGCAGCAGACGGGGAAATGTGGCGGCTAATGCCAGTCTTTCCGGATCTCCGGCAAATACCCCGGAAACAAAAGGATCGACCAGCCAGGTGAGCACTTCGGGACCCAGGCGACGCCGCACAAAATCGGCGATACTTTCTTCCTCGGTATCCTGCTTCCGATAGCGGAAGGGTTCGCTGAGCAGGCGCAGGCGACCTTGCAGGGAGAGCAGTTTCCCGCCGAATAATACGCCCGGTCCGAGTGGTGCCAGCTGGCGATGGCGGTTGAGAATATAGCGTCTTTTGGCCAGGGCGTTGGCCTCTACCAGCTCTGCTTCCAGGTGGAGAGACTGAAGGAGGTCCGGGACGACCTGCCCCTTGAGCATCAGCGAGTTTGGCCCTAGATCGCGCAGGAAACCGGCTTCCTGGCGACTCTGGATGTTGCCGCCAATAAACGGCTCCGCTTCCAGTAAGCGTGCCGATACACCCTGCTGCTGCAAAAAATAGGCGCTGGCGAGGCCGGAAAGTCCTCCGCCGATAATGATGACTGCGTCCAAGAAGCTTACTCCTTGCCCAGATAATAGGGGCTTTGCAAATACCATCTCTGGAAATGCCGTAATAAGGCTACCAATACGGCGGTGACGGGCAGGGCGAGCAACAGGCCGATGAAGCCGAATAACTCTCCTCCAGCCATGACCGCAAAAATCACGGCTACGGGATGCAGACCGATGCGATCACCGACCAGATAAGGGGTAAAGACCATGCTTTCCAGAATCTGACCGATGAAAAATACCAGTAGCACCCATAGGACCGACAGGAAAGTGCCCGTTTGTACATACATGGCCAGGCTCGCCATCAGTACCCCGCTGATGACGCCGAGGTAGGGGACAAAACTCAGAATGCCGGCAACCAGGCCAATGAGAATGGCGGTTTTGAGGCCGATGATACTGAGCCCCAGGGCGTAGCTGCTTCCCAGCGCCAACATGACCAGCAGTTGTCCGCGCAAAAAAGCCATGAGCATGGCATCGGCATCCCGGCTCAAACGCCTGATCAGTTCAGCCTGTTTTTGTGGAATCAATTGATCAATACGCGCCAGTAATCGGGGCCAGTCCCGTAACAGATAAAACCCGAGCACCGGCACCAGAATGATGCTCAATGCACCGGTCAGGAGTCCTGATCCTGAGCTCAGGGCCACTTGCAGTCCATGTCCCAGCCAGGTAGCCAGTTTTTGGACATTGCTGGTGGCGTAACGGGCGATGGTCCCGCTATCCAGTTGAATACCGGTTGCTGCAGCAAGTTGCGGGATCAGGCGGCTTTGCAGCAAGCTGGTATATTTTTGCAGGTAGTCCACAAAAAGCAGGGATTGATGGCGGATGACCGGCAGCAGGGCCATGAGGGTGCCTGAAAACACCAGCAGAACAATGAGAAACACCAGAGTGGTGCCCCAGGTACGGCCGATGCGGTGGCGCTGCAAATAGCTGACCAGCGGATTGCCCAGATAGGCGAGAATGGCTGCCAGCAAAAATGGAGTCAGTACGGGGGAGAGACGAATGGTCAGCCAGCCCAGCAGGATCAGGGTAGCCAGAAAAAAAAAGCGTTGCATGCGCAGGCGAACACTCCGTCTAGGTCAAGGCGTTGCTGGGCAGGATATATCAGTCGTGCAGGGTTCGGCTACGGTTTCCGTTAGGATTTTTAGCAGTTCCCTCAGTCGGAAACAGGCCGACTCGTCGAATCATCCTCTTCCATTTCCATGCCTTCCAGTCTGAAGGCCAGTCTCGACCTCGGGCTGCAAACGGCCTTTGGTAAGGCTCCTGGCTGGGCTCTCAGTATGACTTGAATGCAATGTATTACATCGTAATCAGGCCGACAAGCATCTCCTGATAGCGCGGTCCCCATAGTCTGGTTGAATGACGGCTATGGCTTTTTAGGCCGGGCAATGTGTATCTGCCGATGTTGTGTGACACTCAGACATGCTCCATTGGCGCTTCAATTTCTATCTGAATTTCATTTTTTGAGAGCAAAAAGGCATTGACACTCCTGAGTCCGGTTGCTGCAATCTCGGAGAACATATGTGGAAAATCAGGCGTTTTTTTTCAGCAGGGCATTGATGGCTTCGAGATTCGCCATATTGATTTGTCCGGAAGCGGCCTTGAGTTGGACTCTGGCAATCACCTGATTGTAGAAGGCGACGTTGTAGTCCTGCTCGGCGCGGACATAGTCCGTGGCCGTGTGCAGCAGGTCGATGATGGAACGGGTACCGACTTCATAGCCCTTGCGCGTACCTTCCAGGGATATTTTGGCGGAATCCACGGTTTCCTTGGCCGCCTTGAGTTGGGCCACGCTGTCTTTCAGGTTGAGAAAGGCGGTTTGGGTGTTCAGAGTCACTTCATCGCGGACATTGGCCACATGATCGATGCTGGCCACGGTTTGCGCCTGGGCTTTTTGTACGGATGAAGAGATGCCTCCGCCTTCATAAAGAGGGACGGAAAGATTCAGGCTTACCCCGGCCTGATTAATCACTAAGCCCGGGAAGGGATTACCCAGTTCGTGCTGGGCGGCGCCTTGCAGGTTGACCACAGGCCAACGTGCCCGTTGTTGATATTGCACCTGTTGCTGGGACGTATGCAGTTGGGCCTGAGCCTGGTGCATCAGGGGCTGGTCCTGAACGGCGCTTTCTACCCAGCTCTGCATGTCATCCGGTTGTGGGCCTAGTGCCTTATAATGGCCCAGGGGTTCCAGTTCCCCAACCGGGGAGTGGGTCAGTCTTTGCAGTTGTTTTTTTGCCACGGCTACGCCATTGCTGGCCTTGATGACATCTGCCTCGGCGGCATCCATCCGGGCTTTGGCTTCTTGCACGGCAACGATGTCACCCGTGCCTATTTTCAGGGCAGCTTCGGTTTGTTTGTAGATGCTTTCCAGCAGGGATTTCTGCTTTTGCGCCACATGTTCCTGGGCCTGCGCCTCCAGTACTCCAAAATAGGCTTTGGCCACTTGCAGCGCGAGTTGCTGTTCGGTGTAAGTCAATGCGGCAGCGCTGGCCTGGATGCGGGAGTCCGCCTGTTTCAGGGCGGTCCAGGCCTGACCATTAAACACCGATTGGGTGATGTTGACACTGTAACTATCCGAGAGATAAGCGCGATTAATGGCAATATTGCCAAAACCGGTGATGTCGGCAGTATTGAAGCCGACCGATGCACCCACGCCAACATGGGGTAAGAGGGCCGCGCGGGCGAGGGGCTTATCCTGTATTTCTGCGCTTAATTCGGCACGGGCCTGGGCCAAAACCGGGTCGGTATGGTAGGCCTGTTGATAGGCATCTATCAGATCTTCAGCCCAGGCAGGACTGCTGCCCAATAGCCAGGTGGCAACGAGCAGCGAAAAAGACGAGGCGGAATGTTTGGTGCGCATGACTGATTCCTGTTCCTGAGCAGACACCAGACAATACCGACCGATCGGTCGGCGGTCAAGAGAGGTATTCGTGACCTGAGAGTTTATCGGATTTCCAGAACCGTGGGCAAAGTACCCCGTATCCCTTATGCTAATGACGCATTGTTGAGCAGGATGATGGGCCAGGTGATGACAATTTCTCCTCCGGTTTGCGTTGAATTGGCTTGCCCCGAACATCTTGCCGCCGTTTTTGCGGGGCTGGCGGAAACTCCTTGGTCGCAGTGGCTCGACAGTAGCGCGCAGACACTGGGGCAGGGGCGTTACAGTATCCTGGTGACGGAGCCCCGCCGCCGCATATGGCAGCATCATGGTCAAATCTGGGTGGCTGAAGGCAAGGGGGAGGCCCAAGTTTCAACATCCTCCCTATGGGAACTCCTGCGCGAAGCGCTGGACGAACAGGCTCTGCAAGCGGAGCATCCATGCCCGGATCTGCCATTTACTGGTGGCGTGTTGGGTTACCTCGGCTATGATTTCGCCCTGGCAGAGTGGGGACTGGAAATTCCGGACGATGCACATTGGCCGGAAGCGGCTTTTGGCGTTTACGACAGTGCCTTGATGGTGGACCATGTGTTACAGCGTGCCTGGGTACTGGCTCCGGAAGATCAGATGGCTGGAGTCCGGTTACAATGGGAATCTCGTCTGTCAGCCGCCCATGAAGCACCGCCCGAGGCGGATTTCCGGGTACAAGGCCCGGTGCGGGCACTATGGTCTTCTGCGCAATATCGTGCCGCATTTCAGCGGGTGGAAGCCTATATTCAGGCGGGAGATTGTTATCAGATCAATCTGGCACAGCCTTTTACGGCTACCTACAAGGGGTCACCCTGGCATTTATATGCGCATTTGCGCGCCTTGAATCCGGCAGCATTTTCCGCCTACCTGCGCTTTCCCTGGGGAACTGCCTTGAGTTTTTCTCCAGAGAGATTGCTGCAGGTGCGGCATGGGCAAATGCAGGTGCGCCCCATCAAGGGGACGCGTCCCCGCTCCTCCGATGACTTGCAGGATGCCTGCTTCGCCGAGGCGCTGTTGAGCAGCCCCAAAGATCATGCCGAAAATGTGATGATTGTGGATTTGCTGCGCAATGATCTGGGAAAAGTAGCGGACATCGGTTCCGTTCAGGTGATCCAGCTCTGTGGCCTGGAATCCAATGCCCAGGTGCACCATCTGGTCAGTGTCGTCGAAGCGCAATTGCGTCCTGGTCTGGATCCTTTGCAGGCATTGGCGGCCTGTTTTCCGGGGGGGTCCATTACCGGGGCACCGAAACGCCGGGCCATGGAAATCATCGCTGAGCTGGAGCCGGCCGCACGCGGGCTTTATTGTGGCAGTATCGGTTATATCGACCGGAGGGGAAACATGGATATGAACATTGCCATTCGCAGCATCACCGCGAGCCAGGGTGAGCTGCGTTTCTGGGCGGGTGGAGGGATTGTGGCCGATTCCCGGGTGGATGCGGAATATCAGGAGAGTCTCGACAAGGTGGCATTGTTTCATCAAGAACTTGCGGCATTTGCCGGTCTCGCATAGAGTCCGTCACTGAGATCGGATTTTAAAGTCAGGCATGTCCCGAAAAAAATTCCACACACGATGGCAACTGCTGTTGCAAATTGTCTTTACTGTAGCTGTCCTGTTCTGGCTTTTACATCACACCAACTGGCAGGCACTCAGTCAACGTTTTGCAGAGATACGACCGTGGTGGTTTGTGGCGGCCATGGCCTCCTACGCCTTGAACCTGTCGGTATCGGTCATCCGCTGGCGCATCATTTTGCAGGCCATGGAGCGCAGCGCGCCCATGCTCTGGTTGCTGCGCCTCAACTGGGTAGGTGCTTATTTTAATCAGGTGTTACCTGGAGCGGTTTCTGGAGATGTGATTCGTGCCTGGTATACCCGTCATCAGACCCGATCCGTGCCTCTGGCTCTGGCGGCAGTATTCGGGGATCGCTTTATGGGCATGGGTGCGCTGATTGTCATTGCGGCAGTGGCTTATATGGCGGGTGGCTCCCGGGTGGGGCTGCTCCCGCAGATGGGTTGGACCATTGGCATACTGCTGTTCGCTTATGTCCTGATTGTTATTTTGATCTTGAGCCCGCTGCTCCATTTTCTCGAAAAAATATCCGGAAAGCTGGGTGATAAACTCCATGACATTCGCCTGGGAATGGGCGCTTTGCTGCGCCATCGTCTGGATTTGAGCGCGACGATCATTCTGTCCTTCGTGATTCAATGCATATCCATTCTGACTTTCTGGATCATGGCTCATGCTCTGGGTGAATCCCCGGATGCTGTCGCGCTCTGGGTGGTCTGGCCGGTGATCAGTCTGTTTCTGGCCCTGCCCATCTCCTTTGCCGGTTGGGGGCTGCGCGAAGGCCTGATGGTGTTTTATCTGGGATATTTGCAGATGGGCCATGATCAGGCCCTGGCCCTGTCCTTGTTGCTGGGCTTTAATATGGTCTTGACCAGTCTGCCCGGCGCTTTGCTGTGGATTGGTCTGCATCGCCATCATGAAGCGCCTCCGGATCTGCAATCCCGAACGGATGTTTCCTGAGAAATCAGGAAACTGTCCTCTGAATATGCGCTGGTTACTGATTTAGTGGTTGTTATTGTGCAGGGGGGATTGCGCTCTTTGTAGCGCAACTAGAGCGCAACGCGTTGCCACAGGGAACGGCATCGCGATATAATTAACCTATAATCTTCCGTGTTGTTCAAAGCTGGCGTAGCTCAGTCGGTAGAGCTACTGATTTGTAATCAGTGGGTCGCGGGTTCGATTCCTGCCGCCAGCACCAATAAAAACAAATAGTTACGATCATTTTAGCGTTCCATTTTTACTGCCTTGTGACGTATTTGTGTCATTGGCGTTTTCTGCGCTTTCCACATTTTCCACATAAGCGGCGAGATGCTGGACGGTCAGATGCGCATAGCGTTTCACCATGTCGGATGTGGCCCATCCGCCCATTTCCTGCAAGACATGAAGGGGGGTTCCGTTTTGCACATGCCAGGAAGCCCAGGTATGTCGCAGGTCGTGCCAATGAAAACCATCAGGAATACCGGCGCGCTTCAATGCCTTATACCAGGCTTTTGTGGTCACGTCCGTGACGGGATGGCCTTGGTAGGTAAAAACGTAAGATGAATTCATTCCCAGTCTACGCTGAAGGATGGCTATGGCGGTTTTTCCGAGTGGAACGCCAATGGCTTTTCTGGCCTTTGCCTGATCGGAATGAATCCATGCCAATTTTTTGTGCATATCAATTTGCGACCATTGCAAGTGCATCACATTACGACGGCGTAATCCGGTAGCCAGTGTAAACGCGGCCATATCTCGAAGATGTTCGGGGAGTTCGTCCAATAGTTTATTGGCCTGTTCCCGTGTCAGCCATAATATTCTTCCAGAAGATTCTTTGTATTGTCGAAATGTCGGTGCAGTATCCAGCCAATCCCACTCGACACAGGCTCTAAGGATGGCACGAATCAGGGCAAGATAGCGGTTGGCGGTAGCATTTGAGGTTTCCTGACGTTTGATTTCCAGAATCTGCATGACCATTTTTCGGTCGATTTCCTGCAAAAGTTTTCCACGAAGATAACTTTGTAACCAGTCCAGACGTTGAATATCATCAGCAATACTGGCTTTGTAACTTTTTTCTTCAATCCATCGTACACCGGCATCATCCCAGGTATATTTCGGCTTTTCGCCTAGCGCGACTTGTCGCCATGCTTCGCTTTTGAGGTGGTCATGCAGTTCCTGCGCCTGGTTTTTTTCAGTTGTGCCAGCAGATCGTCTAATGCGCTGGCCGTTGGGTGCAGTAAAATCAATCCACCACGTTTTCCCGCGTTTGTAGAGCATTTTTCCTCTTTTTGCTGTATCGCCACCTGATTCTCAGGATAGAGCGACCGGAAGTAGGCGACAAGATCCTCTTCCAGGAACGCCCAGCACTTGCCGGGTTTGGCGGCGCGAATCCGCCCGTCCTTGGCGCGGCGACGCAGTTCTTCCTTGCTGATCTGCAGAAAGTCTGCGGCGTCCTGCAAATCCAGTGTTCGCGCTCTTGCAGAGTACGAACCCTTGGCAGGCTGCGAAGTCCTTGCAGGGGGCATCCCCCTTGGCTGATCGTTCATGGCAAAAAACCTCTTTTCCGAAATTTCCTAAAACATGGCGATTTGCTGCTGGCCATGCAGATGCTTTGCCAGCTTGGGATTGATCCAGACCCGTTCCTCGCGCTGGGACTGGTCGTTATTGTGGTGCAATGAAGTCATGGCCTTGCGGGGGAAAGACAGGGTTTCCCAGCCGAAGGGCAGAAGCGCTGCGTCATAATCATCATGGGCATATCCGCACAGGGCAACGAAGCCTTTTAACCGACGGCACATGGCCAGCAGTTCCAGGTGCTGCACGGCGTCCATTTCGCCCCCGTCATAAGTTCCCCGGCTGCGCTCATGGCGGATATTACGGGTTTCCGGGTAATAGGGGGGGTCCAGAAAGAACAGGGTGTCGGGGCTGTCGTACTGGTCCAGCAGGTCGATGGCATCGCGGTTTTCGATCACCACGTCTTTCAGGCGCTGCGCCAGAGTGGGCAGTCCCTCGATGTGGTAGTTCATGCGCCGTCCCTGTGAGCGTTGGGTGCTGGTAGCAAAGCGTTTTTCGGTAAGGCCGCTTTGACCGCCGCCGCTGAAGGCGGCATTGGACACCACGAAAAAGGCCCATGCGCGTTCTGTCTCGTTTGTCTCGTTTATTACAGTCGACTGCAGAATCTGCAATGCGCGGGCATATTCTGCTCTGGCGTAGGGTGTCCATTGCAGGCGTTCCAGCAGGTCCACCCGTAAGCATTTGTCCTGCATGACGCGATAGAAATTGACCAGATCGCGGTTGCGGTCATTCAGGACCTCGACGGGGGAGGGCGGCAGGGCCAGCAACATGGCGGCGGCTCCGGCGAACGGTTCCACATAACAAGCCTTGCGCGGCAGACGATCCGCCAGTTTCTGAGCCAGCCAACCCTTTCCCCCCATCCACGGAAAAGCGGGTCCTGGTGCTGCGCACGGCAGTCTTGCAGACGGCAGTCTTGCAGACGGCGGTCTTGCAGACAGCAGTCCTGCGCACGACAAATCTCCTGCGGAGGGCGATGATTCTACGTCATATGGCATGTCTTCTGCGGTTTGTGTATGCACAAGATTCAAGGCGGCGGGCATCCTCAAGCCTCCTGTTTTTCCAGCAGGGCATCCCATTCGCGGAGGTAATCCGCTTCGCTTTTGCCGAAGGCAAAATATTCGATGGGCAGGGAGTGCAACATCTCCATGATCCGGTTCCGGAGCGCGATCATGTGTTTTTCGTCCTCGGAAAGCAGCATGGCCAGATCCGTGTCCGAATATTTTTGCGACATCAACAGTAGATCGCGCCAGCGCCGTGGCAAGCGTTGCAGTTTGTAGGACATGATTTTTTCATCCATTTTTTCGATAACCTGGGTTTCCATGCTGTTCTCCCCTGAGTGTGTGATATGGCTCCAGCCTTCGTTTTCGGCGTCTGGATAGCTCAGATCCTGGGCTTGCAGGCGGGCGTCGAAGGTGGCCGGAGTGATCTTGTGCCATGGAGCGCGTTTCTGGCGGGTATCGTGTGGGATGGGAATCACGCGATCATGCGCGGCAAACTGCCGAAAGCGGGTATGCAGGCACAAACCCAGATAGGTCCGGAAAGCGTCCCGGCTGCGACCGTCGTATCGCTCGACGGCTTGGGCAAAGACGATCCAGGCTTCCTGTTCGAGGTCGTCCTTGCTGGTGTGACGATGATCGCGCAGGATGCGACTCACCTTGTATTGGATCAAGGGCTGCAAACGGTCCCACAACAGGATCATGGCCGATGCGCTATTGCGCGCGGCCAGCACTTCGGCATCGCACACGCGAACAGAATGATCATTGTCGCCTGCCGGAAAAGATTCCGCCTGTGGAATGGACTGCCCGCTCGACAGGCAGGCCAGCGCCTGCGCAAAAAGGTCATCGAACAGGTCCGGCGTTTTCCCGGTAGTGGATATTGTCGGTACCTCTCTCATTTTTTGGGTATTTTCAGGCATGTGTGCGCTCCTTGACGGGTGCCATGAACAGGATGCCCAGGCCGGAACCGGCGGCGACCCGGACGGTGGGCGGTGTATCAAAACGTTGCTCCATGATGGGTGTCAGGACATTGCCGACGTTGCCTGCGGCCTGCTCCAGGATCTGTCCGTTGTCGAGGCGATGGGTCATGACGGCGAATCCGTTGCCGACCACCGTATCCTCGTTTTGTTGTTGCAATGCCTGATCCAGCCCCTGCAGGAACGCGCCGGCGAAGAGCCAGCCATAGCGGTACAGGACATGGTTATTGACGCTGGTGGCCATGCCTGCGCGGGCGTTTTGCGGGCTGATCCCATAGGCGTCGATGTCGTAGGAGTGCCCATCAAAAGTCATTTCGCTGAATTGCAAAACAACCACTTGATGCTCGCGCTTGAAACTGCCCAGCAGTCGCGCGCTATGGAAGCGTCCACCCTCGATGGTGGCCTCGATGGGGCTTGGGTCGTTGGAATTGATGCCAATGTCGAGCATGGCGAAGGAGATATGCCCGGCATGGGCCAGTACGCGAGGCTGTTGGTTTTGCAATTGCTGCATGGCCGATGCGGAGGTTTCGGGCTTGACCGGTCTGATCCTGCTGATTTGGGTCACGGTGACAGGGCCATACGCCTTGCCGGAAACAAAGTGCCGGAGTTCGGCCATCATGGCCTGCTGCAGCTTGTGCTGCGTTTGGTTTTGCGGTGATGTCGTGGACGATTGGGGTGTGTAGGGGTTTTTGACCACGACGGGCGCAGGTTGCGCAAGTTTGGGTTTCCGAACAGGCGCAGCGGATTTGACGGGTGCCACGGGATGCAGGGCGGTGGGTGTGGGCAGATAGGTTTTTCCGGCCTTGGCCGCCTGCTGGCCCAGGACATGATTGGCCTGGTTGAGTTGGGCGTTGAATGCTTTGTTGCCTTTATTGCCGCCGGGCACTCCGGACATCTGCGCCGCCTGGATGTGGTTGTGCAATTTGGCGGGTGCGGGAGGACCGCTCATGAGGCGGTACGCACCGAAGCCCAGGGCAACCACGGCGACGCCGGTGGTGATCAATGCCATTTTCCGGGTGGTAGGATTCGTGTAAAACGCGCCTGCGGCCTTGACGTAGGAAGGTTTTTTGGCACCACCTGCAGGTTGTGCGTCTGCCGACTGCGAATCTGCTGACTGCAAGTCTGCCGACTGCGAATCTGCTGACTGCAAGTCTTTCGCAGACTGCAAGTCTTTCGCAGACTGCAAGTCATCCACGTTGTTGTGGTTGAGGTCATCCATTATTTCACCTCCAGAGTTTTGTTGATGCCGTCGAAGCGCATGAGCACGGCATGGGTTTTGGGCAGGACATAGGCGTGGACGCCATTGGCCGAGGCTTCGGTGGCGATCCAGGCCGGTGCCAACAATCGGGCATGGGAGCGAATCCAAAGATCGCCATTGAGCATCCACGCGCGGGTGTAGCTGTAGGCCGGGGCATTTTTCAGTCGCAATGTTTTGGCGGCGGCGGGCATGGTGTCATACAGCGTTTGGAGCAGGTCAGTAGTCACGCCACGATTGGGTGATGGGGAAAAAGTTGCTGGCAGACTACCGGGAACCATGCCGCGCACCCGAAGGATGACACGATAAGCTACGGTTTCCCGGCCGTTTTGCAGGGGGCCGCCGCTGACCAGTTGCACGGGGATGGGCGTATTCAGGCCCTGTAAAGTCAGCAGCAGATTGCTCTGGGCATGGGTCACCAGGTCGGACACGACGATGGTGGGTTCCAGGGCGTTTTTGGCGATGTTCCGGGCGGTGAATCGCTTGCCGTCGCCGATGGTGGCGGAGACGATGGGCCAGGGCTGGCCGGCGCCATCCACCACGGTCAGGGAACAGGCATAGCCTGCGGCCATGTGGATGGTCGGTGTTACGCCGGAATTGGGATTGACGGTGATGATCTGGGTAATCCCGTTTTTGGGGATGATGGGTGCATTGCCGGCATCCTGTGTTTTGCGCACTTTCTGGCGAAAGTTGTGGATTTGTTGCCCGGACAGGGGCAACAGGGCTTTTTCGATGCTTTTGAAGGGTGGCAATCCGGGAATGGTTTTGGCGGTGGCGTAGCGTGTTTCGTGCGCGACTGCCGTATTTTCCGCGCTTTTCCGGGGAGGCGTTTGCACACCGGCATTGGTGATCTGTGTGGTTTGCGCCGACGAAGCGGGTGCAGTGGACGGCGTCACAGAGGAAACAACGGTGGTGGGAGGTTGCGAAATAACGATACCCATGAGATCACTCCTTGATCAAGGAAATGGAGGAAATGGCGATGGCGCGTGGATTCTTCCAGTTTGCGACGCGCTGGACGATCACGGTGGCGAGATATTTTTTGTCGGAAATGCCATTGGAGTTTTCCAGGCGCAGGTGCAGGGGAATCTGCACCTGCCATGCATAAACGCCTTGAGGATTCAGGCCCTGCAGACGGATGACGGCGGTACCGCTTTGCACGGCGGAGATCATGAGCTTGCGCGCTTCCATGTCCGCGTAGAGGCCGTTTTTCTTGAACTGTTTCAAAAACGTGGCAAACCCCACGCGGGTAAAATCCTTTTGGGCGGATTCCATGCGGCGGCGATAATCCAGAACGTCGAAATTGAAGATGCCGGTCACGGCCTGCTCGGTCCAGGAGATCACGGCAGAATCGGTATCGAACGGTTTGTTGTAGGTCACAATGGGCATGATCGTCCCGTTGGGTTCGGTGGCGATGTAATGATTGATCGTCACGGTGCGCGGAAAAGCGAAGTAGAGCACGGCAAACAGGAGTGCGAATCCGCCCAAAAACCATTGCTGGATGTAGGCCATGCGCAGAGCGCGTCCGGCGTGGTAGGTGCCGATGAACTCCGCCTCCAGATCGTTGAATTGCGGTTCCGCGTCTTTTACTTTTTTTGCTTTTTTCACGTCTTTTGCAGCGGGTGCCTTTGTCTGTGCTGCCGCAATCGAAGGTTTTTTATTTTTTTTGAAAAGCATGAGCGATCTCCTGGTTATGGTTGACGCCGATCCAGACCTGCCCGGTCCGGGTATCGACGAAGGTCGGGGTGTAGGGATGATGTTGGTCCACCGCATAAAGGACGGCGGTATTCACGGCGACGGTTTTGGACATGGTCTTGCAAACGGCAAGCCTTGTTTTTGGGCAGTTTGGTGGAATCCCGCCGCTTTCGGTGCTGGCATCGAATCCGTTTTCGTCGGAGAGCCACAGAGACAACGGTTTTTTCGCGCTCATGATTTCGATGGCGCGGGGTACACTGGACGGCTTCAGCGCGGCGACGGGGATGATGCGGAAGCTGATTTTTCCGGCTTGCACGGCGGCTTTTTCGGTGTCGAACCACTGGTGGCAAAAGAGACAGTTGGGATCGACAAAGGCGTCGATGGGTGAATGTTTGTCACGGCCCCAGCTGAATCCCTGCGCAAAGGACGCGGCATGAAGAACCGCTTCGCGGAGAGTAGCTTCGCGGAGAGTAGCTTCGCGGGGAACCACTTCGTGGGGAACCGCTTCACGGGGAAGGGGTTTGGGTTCAACGGGCAGTTGCAGTTGATGCGGGGATGTCCAGGCGACGGTCCATGTTTTGCCTTGATCGTTGTACACATGGCCGCCGACGACGATGCCCCGGATTTTACCGTTGTGGGTCAAGAAAAAGACGGTGTGCAGAGATTGGTTGGGATAGCGGACCTGGGCGGTGAGGATGCCGTCTGCACGCCGGGCCTGCACAAAAGCCACTTTTCCGTGCCCGGCATGGCGGATGACCGAAGCGATTTGCCGGGTGCGCACGGTGGGGTGAAGCAGGATGGATGTGGCATATCCCAGACCGAGCAACAGCACCAAGGCCAACAGGATCAGGAATGGTCTGGCCAATATGCCGCTCCTGTTTTTGTCATTGGTCATTCATCACGCTCCTTTTGCAAAATCGCCTACATTCACCTTGGTGCCGCAAACTTTTTGCTGGCTGCATGTGTCCTGCGGGTCTTGCAGACGGCATGTCCTGCAGACGGCAGTCCTGCGAAGGGCGTAAATCCTGCGGACGGGTAGCGGACGGGGCAGGGGCGTCGGCGCTGCGCGCCTTTGCCCCTGTCGGCCCCCGCCCGCTGAAGGTTTCCATGTGGGGCAAGCCTTGCAACCCATGCCGTCTGCAGGACATGCCGTCTGCAAGACTTACAGTCTGTAAGACATTAGCCGCTGTTTTTGGCATGGTGCCCCCGAAATTCGGTGGAGGTGATATGCAGAGGTTTGCGCAGATCGAGTCGCGGGATGCGGGGATGGTCACGCCAGTCGTCGAGCAATGCCTGCAGCAAGGGATCTTCGGCCAGCCGCTCTGCGAGAGATGTTTCGGCATCATCCAGTGCCGGGATCACCGACAGGCACTCGGGGTGTTGCAGAGTGAGATAGCTATCGACGTGATGCGTAAGTACCGCCAGTGTTTCGATGACGGGGTGATCTGGGTAGGGGTGGAATCCGGCGCGGGCATTGGGCCAAGATTGCTGCTGAATCAGACTCTTGGTGAACCAATGGACCCATCCCTTGCGGTAGTCGAGGCCGATGCGATGCTCGAAGGCTTGCAGAATTTCGGTGGTGATCTCACCGCCGCCTGCGCGATGCCACTGACCCTCAAGTTGCAGGAGGCGCTGCAGGTAATCCCTGGGCACGAAAGCCGGGAAGACGCGGGCGGGATCGGGATCGCCAGGCAGAGATCCCGGTGCATCCATCACACCAACAAAGCCCCGGACGTACGATCCCATGATGTCGAGGGTGATCACGTCCGGATTGCGCATCGTCCGGGTGGGTGAATCAGGATCAGGGACAGCGGCTGACTGTTGGCCCGGGGTATTATTATTATATCCCCTGCCAACACCTGAATCTTCCGCAGAATCAATGCAATGCGCTTCCCCTGAAGAAGCTGGTCCTGTGGATAACTGCTCTCCCTGTCCTGGTCCTGCGGACGGCAGCCCTGCGGAGAGCAAATCTCCTGCGGAAGGCACTCCTGCGGAGGGCAAATCTCCTGCGGAAGGCACTTTGGAACTGTCCGGGTTGTACCGGATGTAGGTCCAGGGATCGGGCCGGTCATCGGCAATGCGCTCCTCGATGACGAGTTCCGGGAAAGCTTGTTGCAACCGGGCGTAGAGCGCGGGTATGTCGATCAACTGATATTCGCCATTGGTCACTTCGCGCTGGAACTGGTCTGCTTTGGAGAGTCCGGGATTCAGTGTCTGGTAGAGGTCGCGGGCACTGAACCGAATCTCACCGCCGCCGTTATCCTTGCGCTGCTGGATGAGGTCACGGAGCAGGTCGAAGACCACATCTTTTTTCTGGCCATCGTCGGGACGATCCGGTGCCAGGAATGGCTGATCGCGAACAATGATTTCGGTAGGCTTGCCGGTCTGGATTTTGTAATCCAGTACATCGGGACGGGATTGTTTCAGCAGTTCCAGAGCCTCGCGCAGATTTTCGGACTGGAATCCCGGCAGTCCGTTGTCTTTTGCGGTTTTTTGCAGGGTTCGGATACTCATGCGCACGGTTCTCTTTGGAGATGCCTCCAGCAATTCGGCCTGTTGTTTGGCGTCCTCGGCATCATCGACCCCAAACTCATGCAAGGAAATGTGATACCGGCTGATGAGGTTGGCCAACCGTTCAACGGCCTGCTGGTGGAGCTTTTCGGGCGTCAGGAACGAGGTGAGGATCACATCATCGATGTAAGTCCCGAACAGACCGTCGATGGGCGGGATCTCGGAATAAACGTCGCAGAATTTTTGGCGGGCTGAGCCGGCAGGGTTGTTGACGCCGCGCAGTCGCCCACTGGCCTGGGTGACGATTTGCGACACGCGCCAGCGCACGAAACGATAAAAATCGGGATTGGCATAGACGCGGGAAAGGACTTCCTGCCCCAGATATGGGAGAGGTACATGCGCCATGCGGCTGCTTTCCCAATGATTTTCAAACTCGTCGAGGTCTGACCAGTTCTCCCTGCCAAAGATGCGCCGGGTGGCGAGGTAATCCCGCACCAGCACCTGGATGGGGGGTAGATCCAATGACCAGATCACCAGTCCGTCGCAATCGGCCCAATCGTTATGCGCGACGTGATGTTTGCCGATCCAGCCGATGAGGTGTTCGTATCCCGGCCGATATTTTTTTGCCCACTCCTGCATGGCCGGGGCCATGTCCTTGGCGACGAGCATGGCGACTTTCAGACCCTGATCCCAGTAATCTTTGAGCACGTTCTGTGCGCTTTTCAGGGCGTTGATCGGCTTGGTGCGAAAAGCGGTTTTGGTATGGTTTATGGGACGCCAGACCAGATGCACGTTGTCCTCGGCAAAATTTTCGTTGACTTTTTTACTCATTTCGACGAGCACGAGGTCCGGGGTGGCGGTGTAGATTTCGATGCGTTTTTTGCATTCGCCGGCGAAGCTGAGTTTGAGTTCCTCACCGATTTCGGTGGGGAAATAGAGCAAAATTTTTCGATCGGCTATGGAAAAGCCTTCCAGGAAAAAAACGCTGCCGTGTTGCAGGGCTTCTGCCAGATGTTTGACAAAGACTGTGGGCACGATTTTCCGGTGGGATTCTGGCGACGGATAATAGGGCTGCTCGAACAGCGCTTCGTGCTGGATTTTTTGGGCTTTGATGGATTTTAAAAAGGGTTTGACGAACCGGCGATACACTTTTTTGGTGTTGATGAATGCCGTGAATTGTTCCGGTGTCATGCGCTTGTCATCGTCCATCACATTCAAAAAATGATCGAACAAAAACCGGTAGAACAGGATGACTTTTTGCATGGACGCAATGGATTGCGTCAGTGATTTTCGTATCTTGATATTTTCGGGGGTGTCACTGGGGGTTTGGCTCAGACGAAATTGCAGATCCTTGATCCAGTAATCGGTGGCTGCTTTCGCTTCCTGGAAAATTTTCCAGTTGAGTTCCTGACTATCCATCAATAGAGGCATTTCGTCCTGCCGTATTTCGGTGGCCTGCGCGAACAGCCGCTTGTCGTGCTGCGCCAAGGCGGTAGTGGTGCAGACGGCTTTTTCCTGATAGCTCAATAAGCGGTTGAGCTGCATGGGGCAGGGCAGGAACTGGCTGAGTGTCGCTTTTTGCACTTTATTTTCGGTGCCGGCGCAGCGATAGGGACCCAGATTTTTGACCGGATTATCCAGTTCGCTGAGGATTTCGTCGGCTTCGTCGGGTTTTTGCTCGGCACGCACCAGAATCTGCGCTACACGTCCGTGAGGGCAGACGGCGCACTCCTTGTTGCAGCCATGTTTCTGGTGAGTGAGGATGTCCGGGTGCAATTCGCCGTTTTGCTGGCTTAAGGCGCCTGCCAGATCCATCTGCACACCGCCCTCCAGCACTGTCCGGTAGCAGGAGGGCAGCGTATTTTCGGCCATGTCTTTCTGGAGGGTGTCGGCATGAGCCACATAGTGGGCGTCGCGGGTCCAGACGATGGGAGCAGTGGATGCATCCAGTCGATCTGCGATCATGTTTTTGATCGTGTCCTCGTCAGCGATGACATTGGTCCGGCTATTGCGCTGATAATAGCTGTCATCCCGGGTGCGATGGTCCTGGATGATGCGGGTGGCATCGCGTCGCTGCGGGGTGGCGATGAGTAGATGATCCTGCCGGTTTTCCGGGGCAGGCAGATGGGACAGCAGACGGGTTTTGCCCAGGCCGGTGGTGTCCACATTGACATGGACGCCCTGCAAATCGTCGTCCGGGGTGTGTTTGCGATGGTATTCTCGCATGTCGATCTGACAGCGGGCGGCATGAGTATCCTGAAGAACATCGCGTGACTGGACCGGGATGGGCCGGATGGGACCGTCGCTGGCAGGATCGTCTTCAGGCCAGTAAAGAGGCGCTTTTTGCAGGTTTTCATCGGCGTCACGGATGGCGGCCTGGAGTGCGGCATCCATGCGGCCCTCGATGAGCACATCATTCCAATCCCCGCACCAGTCGGGATCGCCGTCTGGCGGAGGTGGCAGGAGATAGAGCACCTGTCGACCAATACGTCTCAGGGTGTGGGCCAGATAGGCGGCGGCCTTTTCGCCGGCCTGGCTGGGGTCACGATCCACCAGCAGGATGTGGATTTCCTCGGATGCCACCTGATCCATGACTTTACCGTCGAGATCCAGGATGGTTTCCGTGAGGTTTTTGTACCCGGCGGTGGACCAGAGGACGTTGAGCAGTCCGCCAGATTGCTGGGTTACGGAAAGTCCGGTTTCCAGTCCTTCGGCGTAAAAAACCCGCCGCTCGCCGGTGCTGGTGAGTTTGGCTATGGTCTCGACACGGCAACCTTGCGGGTCCAGAGGCACGGTGATTTGGGTCATGCCTGCGGGTCCCGACATGGCGCGTCCGGTTTTTTTGGCCGGATGATAATCATCCTGGGGATGGCTCAGGAATGTCCGCTGCATCCCGCTGATGCGGTCGGTATCGAGCGTGGTATGGGTACGCAACCCCAGAGGGAAAAAATGGGCGAATGGCCAGTAAGGGTTGGCGAACAGGAAATCCGCGCCTTTGTCCTGCTGTTCGCGTTCCTGCTCGGTATCCTGTAGAGGTCGTGTACCGATGATGCCGGGCTGGAACCATTGGGTGGAGAGCTTGCGCAACCGGAAATATTCGCGGGTGGTCTCCAGTTGTTCTTTGCCGACGCATCGCGGATCGGGCGGGGAAGACACAAAGGCACCATGAGGATCATCGGGAGCGGGCCATGCCACGGTGGGTTGCAATACTTTGTTTGCGGTTGTTTTTTTCTGGAAAATACCCAGGTCCCGGGTGGAATCTTTGCCGTGCATGAGTTGCGCCCACTGCCATTCTGCGCGGGCGGGAGTGAGGCTGGAGCGGGAGCGTGCGCCGCCGCGCTGGGCGGAGAGCACCTGCCATTCCTCGTCCGTAAGCTCGCCTTGTTCGGTGGGGATCAGACCCCGGGATTCCTGCAGATGCTGAACCAGATCCACGGTGCCACCCCGTTTTTGATCCCGGTGATCGTACCAGTAGCCATTGGACCAGATGACCAAAGAGGGGGAATCCTCACGAAAATCGCAACGGACGCCGCCGTGGGATTCGGGGCGAATGCGCGCACCGAAACGGATGGCGATTTCGCAGGCCATGCGGAACCAGTCCTCCGGGCTGCGGGCGGAGAGATGCGGCTCGAGTCCGGTTCGAGCGAAGTGGATGCCGGTCATATTGATAATGGTCATCTGGGATCCTCTTTTTTCTGTTCCTGATTCCTTGGTGCCGCAAACTTCTTTCGGCATACTCACCATTGGTGCCGCAAACTTTTTGGCGTTGTTATTCTTGGTGCCGCAGACCTGCAGTCGGCAAGGTTGGCATGTCCTGCGGTCTGCAAGACATGCCGTCTGCAGGACATGCCGTCTGCAAGGCTTGCAGCCTGCATGGCTTAATGTCCGGCGATGTGTCCGGCGCGGGGACCGCGTCGGGCAAACTGATACGTGCGTTGGTTATCGCGGGCGGTGATGATGGTGTCGGTGACCTCCAGTACCCGGGCGGGCCAGTCGCGGGTCCCGTTGGTCAGGATGAGCATATTGCCGGGGTCGACCTCGTCCAGAACAGCCCAGAAAACAAGATTGCCGCCGAACGGGTTGGGGCGGGCCACGACGCGGATGCGTGGTGCTTGCGGCCTGCGAGGGGGCTGCTCCCTGCGAAGAGCGGATGCCGCCTGCAAGGCTTGCACCCCGGCATGGGGCTGCGTCCCGGCATGGTGTTGTGGAGCTGGGCTGATTTGTGGATTGAATTCAGGCTGCACAAGATTCTCCTTTTGGGTCGATGATCTATTGGTGCCGTAAAAAATTTCTGGTGATGTCATTACTCATTAGTGCTATCAGTGCTATTCGTTCGCCGTTTTATGGCACCAGAATTTTTGGTGCCGCAAGAACATCGGCATGGGTTCATTGCTGCGCATGCCTGCGCCAGGGTTTTGGCGGCCTGCCATTCCCCCCGTCGAATGGTCACTTTTTCTCTTTTGATTTTTTGGCGGAACAGGCGAGTTAATGCGGTACGGCTGCGCGGATCGTGCTGCAGTTGATATTGGGCGGCTTCGGCGACGGTGGTGCCCTTGGGGAAGAGATCGGGACGAATTTCGTTGGGTGTGATCCGTAGCGTCTCGGCCAGCAACACCACCCGGCTCAACGGCACTTTGCGCCATTGGCTGACCGCTGATGGCGTCACGTTGATGGCGTCTGCGATGGTCAGGATGCCAAATTTCCGGACGATGGCCGGGAGATGATCGTACATGCTGTGCTCCGTTGCGCTGTATAAGTAACGATTAGCATAATTGCGCGGCGGTGTCAATGCGCTGGGGAAACATCCGGAGTACAATCAGTAGATCACGACGGTATGGAGAGGGTATGACGCAGATCGAGGCGCGAAAAAACCGCAACAAGCCGCGCAACACGATGTGGCAATTGATGAAGCAGTTACGGGAAGATGCCGGGTTGCCGCAATCGGAAGTAGCGAATAAGCTGGGTATCCGGCAAGAAGCGGTAGCGCAATGGGAACGTCTTGAAGGGAATCCGCCGGGGTTGGCCCGGTTGCCGGCACTGGCCCGGATCTATCAGGTGGATATTTCCGTGCTGGAAACGGCCAGGGGCGGGGCCGCACGAACTGCCCGCGCGGTGCGTCTGCCGGATCTGGATTTCGATCATGGTATGCGGCCAAAAATTCACGGATTTCCGTTACCCTGCCTGGAGGCGATACAACCCAATGATTTTGTGGGCCAGATTTTATGGGCGATCCGCAATCCGGATGTTCAGTGGCGCGTGGTATCCACGCCTTGCGACACCCGTGCATTTTTCTTCAGGATGGACAATGACAGCATGGAGCCGATGATTGCAAAGGATTCCTGGGTGGCGTTTGATCCGATGATCACGCCCAAGGATCAGAATATCGTGTTGGTCTATCGAAAGGAAAAAGACGGGCAAACCATTTCCTGGTTGATCCGGATGCTGCGCGTAGAAGGGGATCAGAAAATCCTGATGGGGGCGACCAAAGAGTCATGGCCTCCGAGAAACATGGATGACCAGGACAGAATCGTGGCAGTGGCCATCGAGGCGCACACGATTTTCCCTCGTTGACAGGATCAGTCGATCAGGCGGTTCTCACTTCGTTGAGCAAATCGGGGTGATGATCCAGTAACTTGAACAACTTGACCAGAGCGAGCGGTGGTTTGGTCTTGCCGTTTTCATAGCGAGAAAAGGCATTGATGCCGCCGCCGAAGATTTCCGCAGCTTCACGCTGATCCAGGTTGAGTTTTTTGCGTACGTCCGCGATGAAATCTGGATCGACGATGGCCGCGTTCACCTGCCTGGAGAATGCGCGCATCTCGAGCATAACGCGGTTGGATTCCGCCGCGTCCAGAATGGATTCGGCACAGGCCGGGCAAAAATCGCCCGTCACTGCCGCAATGATGGTAGTTTCGCCCTTATAGGTGTAGGGCAGGTCTCGGGTATCGTGGATCAGTTCCGCCGCGCCGCAAACCGGACATTTCATCGTCATAACTCCTTGAAAGACACGATCAGCACGTCATCAATAACTGTCAATTTCAGGTACACGTCACCCGCCTGCGTGCTGGGGCGGTATACGTCCTGCCATACCGTGTGATCGGCATGGGTGGTCATGCTCTTGTAAAAGTCCGCTGGCGTGAGCGCCATCATCACGTCCAGCATGTCGGAGAAAGCCAGTCCCAGCTCATTGGCGCCGGTGCGCGCCGCGTGCGTGGTGCGCACTTTGTCCGCTTTTACCAAGTCCCTGACGACCGCCAACCGGCAATGTGGGGTTCGTTTCTCCATGTGCGTATTCTAATCTGGTCGATGCTATTTGGCAAGTTGGTTAGTGGTGAAGTTTTGACGCTTTCTGCCGCCTTTTCCGCAGGATAGCGCCAGAAAGTTGGGATTAGCAGGGTGTTGACAGTATAATAAGTAAGAATTAGTATATTGCTTGTCTGGCAGGTAATAAGCCACTTTGCGGCTGTCATGGCTGAGTCACCAGCCTGAAAAGAGCCCGACATGCAGATGGTTCGCGGAGAAAAACGCTATGCGGTGATCGCCGTGGATGGCGATGTGCTGACACTGGCCAACCGCTACGGCGCGGCGTTTGCGGTGGAGATTTCAACGCTTATTGCCAATGGTTATTGCCTGGAATGCGCGACGGATGAGGCGATGCCGGATGGGTGGCCGGACGAAACGCGGGTTGCGGCACCAAAGGATGCAGCGGTGAAAATTTCATCGGAACCAGGGCGTGAAAAGGACATTTTTAAAAACCTGTTTGATTTTTGAAATAAGGAGAGCACCCATGACGGAACTGGAAAAGATTGAAGCGCAGATTCAGGCCCTGACGGCCAAAAAAGAGGCTTTGAAGTTGGGCATTCCGGCCTCGAAAACCGAACTGCGCAAGGCGTTTACCAAGGCGCTGCCCGGCGAGTCCTATTTCGGGCTGAGTTTCCTGCAGATACTGGGGGCGCTGGATGTGGTCCGCACACGCGGAGTCACGGAAGAGCAGGGCGCGGAGCTGGAGCGCCTGGGCCGCGAAGTCCTGAAAAAATATGTAGAGCGTCCCGCTGACACGGATGATGCGGAAAAAATGCAGGAAGCCATAAAACCGCTGAGGGATACAGAATAATCATGCAATGGCGACGAGTGTCGGGAAAAACGCGACCGCATAAAAAAACTGATTTTAGCGGTTTTGCTGATGGTGGACAAGGTCGGTATTTGGGCTGCAGGTCATGTGTGCTGGAAAGTAGTTTATATGTCTGATCAATAAAAGGAGATTGAAGTCATGGAATGGATAACCTTACCGGAAGCAGCACTGAAAAAAGAATGGGAATCATCGTTGAAAAAAGTCCATCAGCTTTGGGAGAAGCTGGATGACGAATATGAAACGATTAAATTCCTGCATCATGTTTTTGTGCGAAAGAAGATATTGACAGAAGCGATTCAACGCAGCATCCAGCATCGTGCGGTCACAAATAAATAGTCAACTACCCCGTCCTGAAGGGCGGAGCTTGCAAGGCAGTACGCAGGCTGGGTTGACCAGGGGGCACAAGCGGTAATGTGCAGACGTGGGATACGGGTCGGTCAGACGCACCCTGGAATGCTTCCTCAGTTCCAGGCTCTGCAAGGCAGGCATCATGCTGGCGAAAGGGAAAACGCCGAAGGTGTCCGCCGCCGCTGGCAACAGCGGGAGCCGGTATCACACAGCCCCGAGGGGAGACCCTTGCAGGGAGCAATCCTGAATAGGGCGTAACCAGTATCCGTAAGGATACGTTTTAAGGAGAAGCAAATGGCTGTATTTGTTTTGGACAAAAGGCACAAACCGCTGATGCCGTGCTCGGAGAAACGGGCACGGATACTGTTGGAGCGGGGTCGGGCGCGGGTGCATCGCATGGTGCCCTTCACCATTCGTCTGGTGGACCGCTTGCGGGAAGATTCCGTCCTGCAGGAACTGCGGGTATCCATCACGCCCGGCAGCAAAGCTACAGGGTTGGCAGTGACCCGCGAAGCGGAGAACGTGGACCCGGCAACGGGAGAAGTGATTAAAGCCCGTGTGGTTCTGATGCTGCTGGAATTGCAGCACCGGGGCCATGCCATCCGGGACAAGCTGACCAGTCGCCGGGCTTTTCGCAGACGGCGGCGGAATCAGCTTCGCCATCGTCCGGCACGCTTCGACAACCGCACCAAACCCGATGGCTGGCTCGCGCCCAGTCTTCAGCATCGTGTGGATACCGTCATGACCTGGGTACAACGCTTGCTGCGCTGGACTCCCGTCGCCAGCCTCTCGACGATGCTCCACCGCTTCGATACCCAGGCCTTGCAGAACCCGGAGATCAGCGGCGCGGAGTACCAGCAGGGCGAACTCCAGGGCTATGAGGTTCGCGAGTATCTGCTGGAGAAGTGGGGTCGCAAGTGTGCCTACTGCGATGCGGAACACACGGCCCTCACCATCGACCATATTCACCCCAAAAGCAAAGGCGGCAGTGACCGGGTGAGCAATCTCACCCTGGCCTGCTTCCCCTGCAATCAGCGCAAGAACCATCAGGACGTGCGGGACTTTCTGGCGAAAGACCCGCAGCGTCTGGCGCGGATCGAGGCCGTCCGCAAGGCACCCCTCAAGGATGCCGCCGCCGTCAACAGCACCCGTTGGGCGCTCTGGGAACGATTGAAAGAAACCCATCTCCCGGTTGAAGTCGGAACCGGCGGCAGGACGAAGTGGAACCGCAAGCGCCTGAATATTCCCAAAACGCACAGTCTGGACGCCATTTGCACAGGCCGGGTGGATGACATTCAGGACTGGCGGCAGCCGGTGCTGACCATCAAGGCCACAGGGCGGGGCAGCTACCAACGCACGCGCTTGACGAAACACGGTTTTCCGCGTGGGTATCTCACCCGGAGCAAGAGCGCGTTCGGCTTCCAGACCGGGGATATGGTCAAGGCCATCGTCACAACCGGCAAGAAGGCGGGTATATATCTGGGCCGCGTCGCCATACGCGCCAGCGGCAGTTTCAATATCCAGTCCGTTACCGGACTGGTACAAGGCATCCATCACCGTTTCTGCACGCTGATTCAGCGGACGGATGGCTATGGATATATGTGGACCAAGATAGCATCGACAAAAGGAGATGCGGAAATGGGGCGGTCGTTGACCGCCGCGCTATCCCTTCCCGGCCTTGCAGGCTGCAAGCCTGAACGCCGGGGTTTCCCGCACAATCGGATGAAATTTGCCACAGACGCCGATCAGGTGCTTTTTAACTTCGACGCCACATGGCGAACCGTGGGTGAGGATGTGCTAAATCGGGCATTGCCGCTGATTCGTCCCCTGAAATACGACTTGTCTGCTCGGTATGCGCTGACGAATCGGGAATATCACAGAATCTGGGCCGCGTTTAACGCCCTGGGCCTGTGGGAACATGTTCAACCCATGCCGGGGGCCGTAGATACGATCAAAATGCTGCTGGATATGGGGCATGAAGTGCATGTCATCAGCAGCGTCCCGGATCATGCGATTCCGTACCGTGAACGGCAACTGGAAAAGCTGTTTGGACAAGCACTGGTGTTTCATCCCTCACAAAACGGTTTTTCCGGGCATGACGCCAAGCCGGAAAAATCGGTTTTTCTGAAAGCGATTCGCCCGATGTTTTATGCGGACGACTGCTGGCCGCATTGTCTGGAAGCGCGGTATGCGCATGTGCCGTACATTGCCCGGATTGACGGGGCGCATGGCGGGAACGGGGAACCGGTGGACGGGGTGCATGTGCATGACGGGCTGGCGGAAGCGGTAAAGGCGTTTTTTGCCTCTTTTACGTCTTTTGAAAGCCATCCGAAACCCGCAGTGTATGGCGATTTCTCCGGGTTGAACCGGTTGAAAAAATGCGCTACCTGAGTCTTTTTTCCGGCATTGAAGCGGCGACCATCGCCTAAGTAATGATTTACGGGATACATCAAAGGAGAAATGTTATGGATGACGTAATAACCGTCGTGATTCGCAAGCCTGATGATATGGAAGACTTGTTGAAAGTCCAGCAGGCATTGACGGAATTGGCCCATTATGAAATTGGGGCATCCGGAGAGAATACCGTGGCGGTGCTTTATCACATCGAGCATCATCCCGATTTTGATCCGGCCATTGCGGAAGATGCGCGTCAGGGCAGAGAATCGCCACGTTTTTGGTTTGGTCGTGAACCTGGCAGCCAGAGTTTGGGCGTTTCGACGTTGGTCGCCTCTGCGGACGGTCCCAGGGTAGTGTCGCAAGATGGGATTTGCCGCCTCTCTCCTGGTCATTCTGATTGGGACGAGTTGCGTTTATCTGGTGTCTTGCTGGATACGGAAGAAACAGCGTGATCTCAAACGTGTTCCGATGAATGGGACGAATGGGCATGTTATCCGAATCAGACGGTTTCGCGTGTATTCGAGTGGCACATGGAAAGAGGTGGTGATTTCGGATAAGTCACATGTGCCAGCAAAAAATTATCAGGAGGTTTCATGAATCGGTTAAAAGCAATATCCCTCATTCTGGTGAAAATACTCCTCTTTGTCGTGATCGGGACGGTGATAACCCGATATGTGGACATACAGATGCATATTCCCTTCGACAAAGGCACATGGCTTGTGGGCCTCATGGCGATCTGGACGGGGCTGTCGGTGCCGGAATGGATTTTCCAGACGTGGATAAAATATCGGGATGGAGAGACAACGGGTTTCGGCAAAGGGTTTCGTTAAGGGTGTGGTTTGTTCGTTGAAGTAGGTGAGGGTAAAAAGTGAAACGTATAGCAAAATATCTGCAACTGTTTCTTGCGCCTTGGATGGCCGTACTGATGCTGGCTATGCTTTCGCTATTGCTATCATCGCATGTTACTGCCCAGCTTGTGGATGCCGAGCAACTTTTTGGACTTGATTCTCAGTTTATGGTCAAGGTTTTCGGCATCCTGTTCATTGTGGGCATCGTTCTGATGTTGATCTCTATGATGGTTGATGGCTTTTTTCTTGTGCGTCAGAAATACGGAGCGAGGATTCAACAATTTGTCTCTCCAGTGATCGCGCCCCTTTCCGGAAAACTGCTTTCCATTCGCCATCGTATGACGGACAGGTAATGGCAATGGACAAAGGTGGCAGCGTTTCTCGGCTTGAGCGTCGGCTTGTCGTTGATATGGGATGTGATATACCCGCCATCCGAAAAAGTGCCAACGCCACCAACCGTGAATAGCCTGCCTTTTCCCAGGGCACGGGTATTATTGAGGTTCCCGGTAGCGACAGCCGCCGAAAAATCAGCATGGCAGAAAGCAAAAGCGGAGATCAAAGCATCTCCACATAAAATGGTGGTTATACCGCGCATCCCGATGAAAACCGTGACTGGCCCGGCTGTGGTCCGGCAAGTTGGACCTAACACGTACGAAGTTCACATGATACAAAAAGGAGTGTAGTTATGGAAAAGACCATTTGTTGGAAAGATGGGAAAGATGTGACCGAACATGATGTCATCCTTGGTCATTCCCGTTACGGCATGAGTGCGAACCCTATGATACGAGTCCAAGAATCGATGCGGGTTTCACCCGATAAAATCATGGTTGGAGAAGAACGCAAACCACCTTTTTATCCTTTGTCTATGGCTGAAAACAGCCGGGACATGGCCCAGGAGCTTGCTGACAAGATTCAACGCCGCATGGAAGCGGGTTCGCCATTGCTGCTGTTGGGTGATGAAAATGATTTGACCAGCATACTGAAAGATCGAGGAATTATTCAGGAACAACCGTATGAAGGAATCGGAAAATTCCTGTTGCATGATGTGCAATCATTGTGGCTACGTTGTCATTTAAGTCAATCTGGCTCTTATTATGATGACAAAAGCATTTATAGGTTGATGTTAACATCTATACTGCAAGCCTCAGTATCTCTTCAGTATGATCATCCGATGATTGTTGTCGTCAACAGTATGGATGCTATTGATGTGGTGAATGATGGGTTGCACATATCAGATGATGCTCTGCGTGATTTAATGCAGGAACAAAAAAAACGACATATTGAAATAGTTATCACAGATTACGCGGCGTTCATGGCTGTGTCGCAAGATGTTCAGAGAATGTATCTGGAAAACTGTCTTTCTTCGGACTGGCATTGTGCAGGGTAATCCACTGAGAGGTTTTCATGTGTTGTGAAGGTTGGGATTTGGGAAAAGACGGGGAAACCCCGGACGGCGAGCGCCCTGATTGTGGGGAGCCGACCGTGGATGGGCAAGCGGTGCGCGGTTGCTGTTGGTCGCCGGTGGTTTGTGAGACTTGCGGATCAAGTCCTTGTGACGGAAGCTGTTAAAAAGGAAAACCACATGATCGTCACGCAACGCAACAATTATCCGGCAGAAACATTCGCCGCAAAAACCTGGGCAGACGATCCTGTTCAGTCTGCTGCCATCGACCAGATTTATGACCTGCCGGGTTCCGGCTGGATGCCGGTCGGCTCGGTCGAGTTTTACCGGGCGGCCATGTCGCATCAGGGGATACGTGAGCCTGCACCTATCGACTATCCGGAATGCCTGTATGGATATCTGGTGGACAAGCCGTTTCTGCTGGCCTGGGGTATGGTCCGGCATGCGCGGAAGCTGCACATCAAGCCCTGGCGCACCAAGCTCGATCGGCCAGAGTGGCAACACGACACGATAGTCTGGGTGATGCCGAAGCACCGCTTCGCGGCGGAGTGGAGATATTACGTTTGTCAGGGGGTGATCCTGGGACGCGGGCGCTACGACGATGGACCCGATGATGCGCCGGAGGTGGACGAATCCCGTGTGGCAGAAATGGTGGATCGTTACCAACAGCACGGCGCGCCCGCTGGATACGGGCTGGATGTGGGCGTATCGGCGGAGGACAGACGGACGCAGCTTATCGAAGTGAATGATGGTTGGGCGTTGGGATTGTATAAGGGTACTTGCTCGGCCAAAGATTATGTCCGCCTGCTGGAGGCGCGATGGGCGGAACTGTCGGCACCAGGAGGGTGATATGTGCGATGTCGTTATTTTGGATGGTGTTCGCTGCGAGATCCAGGGAGACCTGATGGACGTGTTGGGGACGGCTGATCTGATGCCTGATGTGTCGTGTGGGTATAGTCAAAGAGACATCCAACAGCATCTATGCCTGTGCTGTGTCGATATTCCAGCAACGCTGGCAAAACATGGATATTCCGGGATCTGGAAGATCGAAGGATGCTTCGACGAATGACAACAACCATCTGGGACAGCCAATGGGACACGGATATGGATGCACTTAAAAAACGGGTGGACGCGCATATGCGCCTTCATTATCAGGTGTCACTGGATGATTTGGAGATCGGCGATGTACCCGGCTATTGGCAGGATAAAGAGCCAAAAATACACGCCGGTCATCCGCTGCATGGGTGTCTGTTTTGTGAGGGGCCGTTCGTGGCGACTTACACCTATTTCGACCATTGGAAAGATCGTCGCGGGCGGTTTGCCAGCCCGACGCGGACGTGGAAAGCATTACGTGAAAGGAAACACCATGGATAAACAAAAGCTCAAGGATTGTCCGAACTACTGGGATGGCTATATCGCTGCCGTAATGGATGTGGCCCATGTGATCATGTGTTTGCCTTTCGACAAGGATTGGTGGAAATGATGTCAGATTTCGGTATAGAAATTATTGCGGCAGTAAAAGACGCCCTTGATGATTCCTGGCAAACCGCCCAGGAAATTGCGGACAAACTGCATATTCGACCACGCAATGTTCAGACAGCTTTGGGGAATCTGAGCACGAAGGGACTGGTCGAAACCCAAGGGAAAAAGCCCATACGTTATCGACGGCATGAAAAACCGGACATCGGCTGCTGGACCCATCAACACACCGAGTACAAAGGCGAACCCATGCCCTACATGCGCCCTGGAAGCTATTCCCCACGCTCCCGCCCGACCATCATCGTCGGTGTCAGCAAGAAAGAATGACGGATCCTGGCAATCGCCAAGATCACCATAGAGCAGCATAGCGTAAGCGTGCCTGTTATGACCCGAAAAGGAGAAACATCATGTTTGGATTCGGAGAACACACTGAAAACATCACGGCCACTTGTCCCTGCTGCCAAACGACCATGCAGCAGGATATGGGTGCCCACGGTTATCTGGGGGGGTTGTAATGCCACTTTACATCGAACCCCAAGCCGGGGTAGCCCCTATCGTGAATATCATCAACCAGTCCCGCCACGAGGTCAGTGTCGGTGTTTACTACATGACTGACCGTCCCATTCTCCGCGCTCTCAAAGCCGCCCATGCGCGGGGTGTGGATGTCCGGGTCATCATCGAAGGGAAGCCCTACGGGATGCGTCCCTGGCAGGTCCGCAAGGAAGAAAAAGAGATCGAAGCGACCGGAGCCAGTCTGAAGCTCGCGCCATACCGCTTTACCAGCCATGGGGATCACTATGCTTTCCTCCATGCCAAATATCTAGCGACTGGCCATGAGGCAGAAATAGGAAACCCGAATTTTTCTTGGTCGGATTTCCATGACGCCAGAAACTATATGTATATTACCCGCAACGCGACGATTGTTCGTGCCGCGAATGCCGTTTTCAATGCGGACTGGAACAACCGCCATGCGCCCGCATGGACGCATCGGGTTCTGGTCCTCTCGCCGGGTACGTCGGTCAACCAGATATTGCAGGTCATCCATCAGCCAGGGCCAATCTGCATTGAAGATGAAGAAATCGGGCCGTATCGCCCGACGCTGGACGCGATTGCGGCCAAGGGACGTTTGGCGCGGGTGATTCTGCCAGCGAATATCAATGTGACCGATCAGCGCGACGTGGCCTTTTTGCGGGAGCATGGGGTACAGGTGCGTTTGTTACCCGTGAAGCCTATTTACCTCCACGCAAAACTTGTGCTTTCTCAAAGGCTTGCGTATATCGGAAGTGAAAATCTGGACCGAACCAGCCTGGAAGTCAATCGGGAATTGGGGCTGCTGCTGAATGGGTCGGACATCGGCAAATTGCAGGCACAGTTCAACAAGGATTGGGCGGCGGCACAGTAATGTTTGGGAAAAACCCCTATCGAAAAACATTGCCCGTCAACACGCAAGGCCGCGACTTTGTGGTCGGTGATCTGCATGGTTGCAAGGCGCTGCTGGATGCGGAACTGGTCCGGCAGGACTTTGATGTGGCACGGGACCGCCTGTTCAGTGTGGGTGATCTGGTGGACCGTGGTCCGGATAGCGAGGGTTGTCTCGATCTGCTGATGGAACCCTGGTTTCATGCGGTCATGGGCAACCATGACGCCATGCTCATGGCCTGGTTACGGGAACAACAAGGTCTGGAAAGTGTGGGATGGTATCCCCGGCGGCAACGGGATTACGCGGGAAACTTCACCTATGGCAAAGGCTGGCAGTGGGCGAAGCGCTACCATCGTGCGGCAGACCATTTGCCGTTGCTGGAGTCTCTGCCCTTTATTTTGGAAGTCGATGGTCAGTTTCAGGTGGTTCATGCCGAAACGGTGGATCTGTATGGTTCAGGCGAGGAAGCCCCGCAGACCATGGATGCAGCGGCATGTCGGGAAGCGTTCCATTTCATTCTCGGCTATGACGGGGAAGGGGATTGGCTGGATCATCTGTTGTGGGGGCGGAATATCCAGATCGCGGTGCGCGCTGCCGTTCATAGTGACGCGGAGCTGGCCAAGCTGGGGAAGCGAATGCTCCAGAATGCCCAGGAACGGTCTTTCAGGCGGAAAGCCCTTCGCAGGGTGCAAGCCTTGCCGGTCTATTGCGGGCACACCATCGTCCCGGAAGTGGCCTGCCATGCTGGACATATCTTTGTGGACACCGGCGCCTATGATACCGGGAATTTGACCGTGCTGGAGATACCCCTACGGCATGAACCAACAGCAAATCAGAGGATGAACATTGAATCATAAGGAAGCACAGCAACGCTTGATGGCCCCCCAGTATGGCCTGCGCGGGAAACCCTTGGTGGGCCATAATAGCGTACTGACAGGGCCTGACCAGGTGCAGGAAAGGCCGCATAAAAAAGTCCCCGCCCGATCTGTTTCAACCGCATCACCCGGTTCACCGGAAGCCGCACAGACGCCATTCTGGTATCCCAGGGATCTGGACATGCCGGAGAAACCCATCCCCGCGAAACCCTTGCAGGGTGCGAATCCCTTGCAGGGTGAAACCCATCAAGAGCGCAGGGAACCTGCAAAGGATGTTCCCGTGACGATCCGGAAGAAACGCCGCATCGAGCGATAGGCGTGTCACCTTTCAGGGTGAAATCCCTTTCAGGGTGAAGCCCTTGCGCTTTGCGGCACCTGAATATCAGGAACATTGCGAAAGGAAAAACTGGATGATACAGACTACTCCCGCCCTGATTCGTCGGTTACTGTTGGCGCGTGGCGCTGATCCCGAAGATACCCTGTCACTATCGACGCTTTCCCCGCCATTGGGGCCACAAGGGTTTCTGGGCATGAGCGATGCCATGCAAGTGATGGCTACGGCCATAGCGCAGCAATGGCCGGTGACCATCGTGGGGGACTACGACGTGGATGGCGCCTGCGCTACCGCGATTTTGCGCAAAGGGCTGGAAAGCGTATTGCCTGTAACCAGCATCGTGCCCAACCGCCTGACGGAAGGTTATGGCCTGTCAGAATCGGTAGCGGACCGCATTGCGCCGGACACCCGGCTGGTCATCACGGTGGACAATGGCATCTCGGCCCATGCGGGGATTGTGGCGGCGAAAGCGCGTGGCATGGCAGTCATTGTGACCGACCATCATTTACCGGCATCCACCAGACCACCGGCGGATGTCATCATCGATCCCAATCAGCCGGGATGTCCGTTTCCGTGGAAATCCACCTGCGGCGCGGGGGTGGCATGGTATTTTTTATGGGCGATGCACCTGACCCATCCGGCGTGGATCGGGAAAGAAACCCTGGAAGAAACACTGGATCTGGTAGCGTTGGCGACGGTGGCGGATCTCGTCCCCCTGGAGCGCAACAACCGGGTACTGGTGGCCAATGGCCTGCGCCGCATCCGTGCCGGAAAGATCAATCCGGGGCTTTCGGGGATTGTCGCCTTCGCCGGTCTGGAACTGGCCCAGATCCGGGAACAGGATTTTGCGTTCCGGCTGGGCCCCCGGTTGAATGCGGCGGGACGCCTGGCCGACATGCAAACGGGCATTCGCCTGTTGTTGAGCCGTGATGCCCAGGCCATTGAGTCCTGGTCCCGCTTTCTGGAAACCGTCAATGCGCAACGGAAGGAAGTACAGGCGCACATCGAGCAGGAGGCGATGCAGATCACCGAAAATCTGCGCGATACGGGCGATCCGGTGATTTGCGTCGGCAATGACGGCTGGCATAGCGGGGTAGTAGGCATTGTGGCCAGCAAGCTCAAGGAACGTTATCAACGTCCGGCTTTTGTGTTCACATCCACGGGAGATGTCGGACAGACGGCGCAAGGTTCGGGCCGGTCGATGGACGGCTGGCATCTGCGCGATGCCCTGGCGCTGGTGGAAAGTCGCAACCCCGGACTGTTGAACCGTTTCGGCGGACATGCGATGGCGGCGGGATTGTCGCTGCCCAAGACACGTTTCGAGGAGTTCCGGCGCAGCATCAACGCCATATCCATGGAACAGATCCCGGGCGGACAATTCAAAAAAGCCGTGTGGTGTGATGGGCCTTTGCAGGCGGCGGAATTGACCCTGGATATGGCCCGAGCCATTGAACAGGCAGGCCCTTGGGGGCAGGGGTTCCCGGAGCCGCTTTTTGAAAATGATTTTGTGGTGATGTTCAGCAAGCCTATCAAAAATGGGCACTGGAAGTTGCAATTGCAACTGGCCGATGGCATGGGTGCTCCCCGGACTATCGACGCCGTGCATTTCCTGAATGGCCGGGAAGTCGCGCAGGAACCGCCTCCGGTGGGTTTTCGAGTGCGCGCCCAATATCGGTTGCAGGTGAACCGCTGGCAGGGCCGGGAAACGGTGCAACTGATGCTGGAACAGGTATTGCCCGCACCCGCGCCGGTGGCGATGCCCGTCCAGGAATCCCAGCCTGTCTTCCGTCCGCAAGACTTACGCGGTCAGCAAGACTGCCAACAAGCGGGTTTCGCAGACCAGTATGCATCAAGTGGCCCATCCTGACGCAAGTATGCAGGTCGTGAGTGTGGCGTTTGCCCGTTTTCATTGCTCCCAACCCCATTGCCTTGCAGGAGAACGGCGCAGGTATTATATTTAGGTATAATCTTCACGAAGGGAGAATCCCATGCACACAACCAATCTCCGCAAGGTGGGCGGATCGGTCATGTTGGCCGTCCCTCCGGCAATCCTCGACCTGCTGCACTTGCAGGCAGGAGCTACGGTCGGCGTTGCCGTGGCCGATGGACGCCTGATAGTCGATCCCCAGCCGCGCCCGCGCTACAACCTGGCCGAATTGCTGGCCGAAGCCGAAGCCTCTGGCATATACCCGCTGCCAGCGGAAGAACGCGAATGGATCTACGCCCCGGCAGTCGGAAAAGAGCTGATTTGATGAAGCGCGGCGATATTTACCTGGTTGATCTGGAACCCACAGCGGGGCATGAGCAACGCGGTCGTCGGCCAGTGCTGATCGTGTCGCCGGAAGCCTTCAATCGGTTGACGCGATGCCCTGTAATCCTGCCCATCACCAACGGCGGCGGCTTTGTCCGCCGCGTCGGTTTCGCCGTGCCGATCAGCGGCATCAAGACCACTGGCGTTATCCGCTGCGATCAACCCCGCGCCCTCGATTTGTCCGCTCGCAATGCTCGCAAGGTGGACACATTGCCGTCAACGATCATGGATGAAGTCTTAGCGACGGCAGCGGCGTTATTCTATTGACCGCCACGCCGCTTCTTTTTTTAATATTACATGTAAAATCAATAAGTTGCGTTCTGTTGGCATGAACCAGATCAAGTCCCTTTCGGTCAATCATTCGGCACTGGTGGACGCCGCCGGGGGGCTCGTTGGCCCCCTTCGTTGTCCGGGCTACGGGCCGTGGATTGCATGGACAGATCCCACGCCCGGCGAAGCCGGGCTTATTCAGATACAACAAAGCCCGCCATAGGCGGGCTTTGCACTCCCAGGCTGATCGGCAGCGCCGTTCTGGGTAACGGCTTCACGAAATGCAAGCGCACTCCTGCCTGATTGCCGACCATTCTAACACCCGTCTGATGGGCCACAAACCTTGCGGCACCAATGGTTCAGAGACTGATTGAATGGACGAGGTGAAGCATGGCATTGAATCTGCAGCAGGGCGGTCAGATGGAGCCGGTACGGATGGTGCTGTACGGCCAGAACGGCATCGGCAAGACGACTTTCGGGGCGGGAATGAACCAGCCGTTCATTCTGGCCGTTGAGGATGGCATCGGTACCATGCCGGTTTGGCATGACAAGGCCCATGCCAAGCATTATGACGAAATTGTGCAAACCCTTTTGGAAGTGGGTGGTTACTTTCAAAAAGGCGAGTTCAAATCCCTGGTCATTGATTCGATGGACGCCCTGCAAGGCAAGATCCAGGAAAAGATTTTGCGGGAACATGGCAAGAAAACCCTGAACGACTTTTCCTATGGCAAGGGCTACGAACTGTTCAAGCAGGAATGGGAAAAATTCCGCGATCTCATGGAGCGGTTCCGGGTGGAGCTGCGCGCGAATGTGTTGTTGATTGCCCAGACCGAATCCCGAACGGTGGCTGACCCGGTCAATGGGCCGCATGACACCTATGTCATGCGCCTGGACAAACGCGCGGTAGGAGTATTGCGGGATTGGGCCGATCTGGTGGGTTTCGCGCAACTCAAGGCGGATCCCGTCCGTGACAAGGATGGCAATGTCGTGCGTCTGGTGACCAATGGGACACGCATTTTGTGTACGGCGCCGAACACGGCTTTTGACGCCAAGAACCGATTTGATCTGCCGCTGGAATTGCCGCTGGCCTGGAACTCGGTGGAAAAAGCCATCCAGGAAGCCTACCAGCGCCCCTTTGATCCGGCGCGTTTCGCGCAAGCCTCCATCAATGGTTTTTCTGCTGTGCCTTCTACAGCCCTCGCTGGAACGTCGCCTGCCAGCGTACAGCCCGTCTCTACTGCACCTGCGGCACCATCGGCGTGGCCTGCAGCACCCGCGTCTGCGGTGGTTCCGATGCGGAAATCATCGGGGCCGGGCATGTAGAAAAAGGTATCCAGACCTTGCGGCACCAAGGTTTTGGTGGATGTGCAGGCGGCGTGATCCGTCACCGGCACATCTGGGGTTGAAGTAGCAAAAAGTCTGCGGCACCAAGGGTTCAGGCAGTATTCATTCACCAGTCGGTAACACAGAAGGAGTAGCAATCATGGTTATGGTCAGTATGCAGGGCATCACCAAAGCCTCGACCGGTATCAGCGAGAGAATCGAGCCGGGAATTTATGATGTGCAGGTCACGAAGGTGACGGATGGTCATCCTCTGAAGGGTGGGCAATCCGGTTATGGCTCGCGGTTTTATTTTACCATTCTGAATGATGGACCCATGCGGGGACGGGAAATTCAGCACCTGTTGAATGTGCAGTCCACGAAACCGGACAACCTGAAATATTCCTTGCAGGAACTGGCGGGCATGGCGATCAGCAGCGGTGTGCCGGAAAGTGCGGTTTTTGACAAGGGCGTTGACACGCAGTACATGCTGAATCGGCAATTGAGTATTGTGGTAGGTCCGCAGAAAGACAACCCGCAATACGTCGAAGTCAAGGGCTACATGCCCAGCGGGGCCAACCAGGACCCCGCGAATTGGGAAAAGGTCCAGCATCAACTGGTGGCCCCTGCCGCTTCCACCGCGCAAGGACCGGCACAGACCCAGGGCGGCTGGGGGGTTGCACCCCAGCAAGGGGTTGCACCCGGCGGGGCTGCACCTCAGCAACAGGCACCCGCACAAGGCGCATGGGGTGCGCCACAAGGCGGTCAGCCGGGAATGCAGCAGCCACAAGCCAGCTATCCGGGTATGCAGCAACCCCATGCTGGGGCGCAACCTCATGCCGGGGTGCAACCCCCTGCTGGGGCGCAACCCCAGGCGCAGGTGCAAAATACCTGGGGTAACGGTCCCTCCTGAGAAAAGGCTTTTAAATCTGCCGGGTAGGGCGGGACATGACCCTGTCGATCATCCGGCAGGGTTTTCTATTTTTCAGCAGGGGAGAAGATCTTGATGCAGCCGAACGCGGAACAAATGGCGATCTTGCAGGCCATTCACGAAAGACATCCATTCATTGCGGTCAATGCGCTGGCCGGTACGGGCAAATCGACCACGGTGAATTTCGCCGTGAACGGGGGACCGTTGCAGGGCAGGTCCGTGCAATATCTGGTGTTCAACAAGAAGAATGCCGATGAAGCGCGCGAAAAACTGCCCGGATTCGTCAAGGTGAATACGGCGCATAGTCTGGCGTGGAATGGCACGCATCCGGCGGGCGGTCTCATCCGAAACGTCTATGCGAACCGACGTGTGGACCGGCTGTATGGCACACTCAAAAGCTGGAATGACCCCCGGTTTCTGGGTTTTCTGCGATCCATGAAAGATGTGCGCCTGTCCAAGGCGCAAAGTATTTTTCTGGTGCAGGACATACTCACCAGTTTTTGCCAATCGGCGGATGATCAGGTCGGCTTGCACCATCTGGATGAACAACTGAAAACACAAATCTCCATGAAATTGGCGCGATCCGGAAACGAGAAATTTCTGGAGAGCACCCTGAATGCCGCACAGGAAGTGGTCAACGACATTTTTCAGAAGATGCTGGACCCCGGTGGAAACGCGCCGGTCACCCATGATGCCTATCTGAAAATCTGGTCGATGGGCCGCCCGGTCATTCCCGCCGATCACATCCTGTTCGATGAAGCGCAGGATGCCTCCATGCCGATGATGGAAGGGGTACTGAGTCAGACCCATGCCCAGTTGGTGTTCATCGGCGACACCCATCAGAGCATCTATGGCTGGCGAGGCGCGGTAGACGCCATGCAGGCATTGAAACACCGCCACCCGGAAACCCGGGTCCTTCCTTTGCAGTCCTCTTATCGCTTCGGTCAGGGCGTGGCGGACGCCGGGAACGTCTTTTTGACGGCGCTGTATGAAAAAGAACGGACGCCGGTGGAATTCCGGGCCTTCTTGCGGGGATTGGGGAATTATGATTCCCGCGTGGAAATGGATGCCGCGCAGGGGATGGATCGCAAACCGACGGCTTACCTGTTCCGAGGTAATGCCGCCTTGGTCACTGCCGCCTTGCGGGGGCTGGATCGGGGGGACAAGGTGTATATGGCCGGTGATCAGGCAAAAGAAATCGCGGATTTTCTGGAAGCCTGTTGCAAGCTGTATCGCCGTGAATTCACGCCGCACCCGGATTTGCGTTTTTTCGATGATTTTCAGGAGCTGCAAAAATTCACAGACACCCGTGAAGGCCAGGGTCTGGCGTTTCTGGTCGATATGGTGGCCAATCAGCACGGCGTGCTGGAACGGGAAATTGGCATGTTGCGCGCGACTTCCCATCAACAGGGCGCCGATTACACCCTGTCCACCATGCACCGCTCCAAAGGGCTGGAATTTTCCCATGTGACATTGGACGTCGGTGTGCAAAAACCGTTCGAGATCGACGAAGAAACCGGAGAGCGTCCCGTTTTTTCCGAGGTGCCCGCCGAAGTCTGGCGATTGCTGTATGTGGCCTCCACCCGCGCCCATGAAACCCTGTATCTCAACGGCCTGATGACGGCGATATTGACGAACGTGGACGGCATACCCCAACCGGTACGAGCGGCTGTTCATGCGCTGGACCGTTATCGGATCGATGCCACGCCGCGCGCCGATTGGGAAACCAGGGAGTTTCCGCCAGTGCCGGAACCCCGGTTGATCGGAGTACCTTTTTCCCAGGTGAATCTTACGCCCTCCTGGGTGAAACCGGACAATACGGCAATGCATCCACCGGGTTTTGAAGCGACGGAAACCCGGGAACCTATGACTCCTGTGCCATGGCCTGCTACGGGCATGTTTCATTGATGATGAAACTGCGCCAGTATCAGGAACAGGCCGTCGAAGCATTATTAAAAGATGCGTATGACGGTCTGTGTCCGGTGGGCGTGCTGCCGACCGGCGCGGGCAAGACGGTCATCATGCGGGCGATCATCGAGCAATGGCTGAAAGACCACCCGGATCATCAGATTTTGTTGCTGGCCCATCGCACCCGGCTATTGACCCAGGCCAAGGAAAAATTCGATGGCATCCCCACGCTGGTGGTCAGTGCCGGTATGGGCCAGTGGGATGAGGCGGTTCCGGGCAGTATCACGGTAGCCAGCATCCAGACCGTTTCCCGGCTGGAAAATCGCCGCGATTGGGATCTGGTCCTGGTGGATGAAACGCATCGGGTAGGCTTACCAGCCAGGTATGGCTTACCAGCCAGAACGGGCGAATCCGCCAGTGATGGTGAAGGGCAATATGCCGCCTATCTGGGTTCACTGGACAAGGACCCGCCGATCATAGGGTTGACGGCGACGCCCTGGCGCATGAGTGATAATGGCCGTCACGTGCCCATCTATGGTCCGCAGAGTCTGTTTCAAAAGGTGTCCTGCTGGATCACGCCGGAAGAACTCATCGCACAAGGGTATCTGGTCGCTCCGGAAGTCGTGCCGGTACAGCATGTCCTGCCGGCGACGGGCATCCAGTTGTCGCATGGGGAAGTGGCCATAGCGGGCATCGAAGGCTACCGATCCCTGGACTTCACGCAACGGATACAGGAAGTTCTGGAGAAAACCCGGGATTGTCATCATGTCCTGATCTTCTGTGATTCCATCAAGGAAGCGGAAGCCGTGGCCGAAGCGTTGGCAGAAGCAGAAGCAGCGACACATCATCCGGCGATGGAGACTGTCCCTGATGATGAAGAAGACGCGCAGGTTTGTGTATTGCACGGTGGTCACTCGGAAACCGAGCGGAATGCACAGATTGAGCGGTTTCGACAAGGGGCATTTCGATTCCTGGTGAATGTGGATGTGTTCACGGAAGGGCTGGACGTGCCGGAGATCGACGCGGTGGTCTTGCTGCGCCGGACCCAATCGGTCGTGCGTTATTTGCAAATGGCGGGCAGGGGATTACGCCCGGACAATGGCCACAAAAACACTTGCCGGATACTGGATTTCGGGCAGCACATCGAGCGTCTGGGACCCATAGAGGCCGCACGGGGTGAAAATGCCCTGCCGCTGGCCTGGAAAAAGCGCCGCTGGAAAAAACGGGGTGCAGAAGAAAATCCATTGTCCAAGCAAATGCAAGAGCAAGATGGCCTGTCATGTCCCGATGGCATTGAACCGGAAGCGCCGTTGTGTGTTTTGCCGAAAGCCTGGAGAGCACTGCCCATCCGGGCGCGTAATGGTACGCATTTTTTGTTGCTGCGCTTTCGGATCGACGATCTGGACCCGTCCTCGAACAAGACCCTATGGGTGGAGCGCAAGCTCCATGCCAGCGATCCCTCCTTGCGGGAAATGGCCCGGCGCTGGTCCCGGCTGTCGGGCATTTCCTTGCATTCAAAGCAGCCTCTGCCGGTACAGATGCAATGTATGTCGGAATCAGGGCAAGGATTTCTGGATTATGCGCCCTTTGCGATTCGGGTGCGTTGGTCGGAGCGGGCGGAACGATGGATGGTGGATGGCTGGCAATGGTCGGGGAGAAAGCACATGAAAATGGATGTGGGAGAAGAACAGGCGTTGAATGCCTGGATTCAGCGAACGACAGGTACACAGGATGCGGTGGAACAGACCATGCGCCAGTTCCTTTATCGCTTGTCACGCAGTGGCGTCCTGGATTTGAAAGCCGCATTACCGGGCGCAGAGATAACGCATGCAGAATCGTTGGCGCCGGTATCGACGCAGCGTTTTGAACAAGCGGTGTCTGAGGTGCCGAATCCAGTATCCACGGTACCGCCGCCACCGGGATGGGAAACACCGTCTTATCCGCCTGTCATGCCGTCACCCCCTTTGCAGGATGCAACCCCATTGCCGGGTGCAAGCCCTTTGCAGGGTGCAAGCTCTTTGTCGTCCACAGGACCAACGACGGCTGCAAGCCTACCGTCCGTAGGACTGCCGTCCGCAGGACATGGGGAATTGACGACTTTTCCGCCGTCTCGTCCACCGGCATGGTTGGCGGCTGAAATGGCATCCTCTTCTGCGGAGAGCGTCACGGCAGACGGTCCGGATTCTGCATCGCCTGTATCGGACAGATACGAAAATGTACCGACGGCTGTATCGCTGAAGGATTTTCAGGGGGTGATGTGAACGAAATAGCGATACTGGCGGGATTTCGCGGCAATTTTCTGCCGAAGCTGCTGGACCTGTTCTATCAACGCTGGCTGACTCGAAATCCCGAGGGGCAGGGCATTTTGTTAAGCACGGATCGCTTCTGGCAATCCTGGTCCTGGTCCTGCGGACAGCAAAAGTCCTGCGGACAGCAAAAATCCTGCGGACAGCAATCGTCGTCCACGCCGGGCATACGGGTCGATGATCCCGAAAATATTTCCTGGAATGGAGACACTCCGGTGCTCTGGTTCCTGGGTGAAGAAGCACGACGAGTCTGGCCGGATTTCCGGTCCATGCCATTCTCAGGGGATTACTTTTTGCTGGGTCAGGATTTGGGGGAAATACAGGCATGGTTGCCGGTAGCCATACCGCTGTCCTGCACCGATCAAGGACTGGCATTTGGGCATTGGTACACGCCATCTGTAAGACCTGCCGTCTGTAAGACATGCCGTCCGCAGGACTTACAGTCTGTAGGACTTACAGTCTGTAAGACCTGCGGCACCAAGGGGTTGACGATATTGATGGGGGATTTTTATGCCATTACTTGATACGCCACTTTCACCGATCTCCATGATCGAACATGCCAGTACCATCATCAATCCGGTGATCGGTCTGGTATTTCTGCTGGCCTTCATCATGGGTTTGTATATGGTTTCCATGAGTGGCTATCGCCTTTTCCGGATGGGACAACTGTCCGTAGAAGATCCGAAACTGACCTTGAGCAGTGTGGCATGGTCATTCATTATCGGTTGCCTGATGTGCGGCCTGGCTTATTTCATGGGTTCCAGCCTGCTGACGATCACCGGCGCGGCCAAACCTTCGCCGCTGGCCTACACGGGGCCTGGGGGGGCTGATGTGGCAACGGCCATTGTGGACATCATGCACTTCCTGCAACTGCTGGGCATCATCTGGTTCGTGAGCGGCATGCGGATGATGTACCGCCTGAACACGGGCAATCCCCGGAACAATGAGCATCACGACAAAGCCTGGATGCACCTGCTGGGGGGCCTGGGACTGATCGACATTGCCGGCGTTGCCATGGCCATCGCCCATCTTGCCGGAACCAGCTTGCCCTTTTAAAAGAGCTGAAAGCTTGCGGCACCAAGGGTTTGAGGAACTTTGTCCTCGATTTTTCGATGAGGGTCTGAAGATGAAATTGAACAATCGCAGTAAAAAGGTATTGTGGGGACTGACCAAGATCGCGGGCCTGACCGTGCTGGGGACTTCTCCAGCGTGGGCGGTAACCGGGCTTGCTACCGACCTCAAGAACATACACGATGCTCTGAGCTATACGCCGGGTCTCATTACGCTGGGATGCACGGCTGCTGGCCTCTTGACGGCTGGTGTCGGCGGTTGGCACATGCACAAAAAAGGTGAACTGGAGCAACAGTCAAAGCCGGTGGCTGCAAGGCACATTGCTTATCCAATCCTCGCGGGAACCATTTTATGTGCTATTCCCTGGGTCATTGGCAGCGGTGAAAAAACGTTCGAGAACTTTACCGGTACAGGGGCTACCGTCACTGCGGGGTCAACGAGCGGAAATGTCGTCGTTCCCTGATCGCTGAAAAGCGTGTTGTAAAACACCCTGGTGGACATTCTCCGCCCGGGTGTTTTTTGAAAAGACAACGACAGACGTGCGCGAAATCCATATCAGGAGGGAAAAATCATGCTGGCCCAATACATACAGTTGCACGGTATCCATCGCTGGAACGTCATGTCTCAGCAGGTGGAAGATGAGATTGACGAGGAATCGGAAACCGGATTGCGCAGTTTCGTCAAACCGGTAGAGGAAACCCGCGAGGCCGTGGTGCTGGAAGGCGGCGGATTGGCCTCCTATTTCTGGCTGGATGGGACCAAATCCATCATTGATGCGGATGGTCTCATGGCTTTGGCACAAAACCTGTCCAAAATGATGGGCACTCTGTTCGAGCATCCGGGCCGGGTATTGAGCATCCGGTATTTTCGGGATGTCACCCGATCGCAGCAACAATACCAAAAAAATCTGGAAGCCCTGATAGCGAAAGCGGATCGTCTGGGATTCAAGCCGGAGTTTGCGCATTTTCTCATGCAGCGTTCGCGTCTGGCGAAATATTATGTGCCGCAGGGCGCGATGCTCTGTGTGGAAACCCATTTGAGCGCATTGGACCCGCGCGTGGTGAAAGATGCGGTCAAAAACAATGCGAAAAAAGTCAAAGCGGCCAATCTGCCGCTGTGGTTGCTGAAAAACGGGCAGAACCCGTTCAAATTGCTCGATGACATGGATATGACGCATCGTTCCACGGTATCCAGCGTGGAATCTCTGTTTCGTCATCCGATGATCAACCTGTCGCTCACGCCCCTGGAAGTGGATGATGCGATCACGATTTTGCGTAATCAGGTCGGCATTGATCCGGTTTTTGATCACCAGCATCCCTATTCCGTGAATCAGACGCCGCAACCGCGTATCGTGAACAATAAATTGCTGGTACAACCGTCACGCATTGCGGAATCGGTGATTCCGGAAGACATGGAAAACCTGAAAGGGGGAGTGGTTCGTTCCGGTTCCGGCTATTTTGTACCCATGATCGTTGATTTGGGTGTCACCCGTCCGGAAGCCGCGACGATGGCGGAACTGTTGCACGATTTGCGTACCGACATCCCGTTCAGCATCACATGGAGATTGCAGGGTGGCGCATTATCCTTGGCGAATGCCCGTTATTTTGCAGCAACAATGATGAAATTCATGAACAAAACCGCCAATGGGCAGATTCAGGAATCCATTCAGGAACTGAGAAATGCGCACTATGACCATCACGATCCCATCTGCGCCATGCAGATGATCGTGGAAAGCTGGGCATGGAATGATGAAAAAAACGCGACGGAAACGGCATTGCGTCGTGCGAAAAATCTGGAAAGCAGTTTGCGCACGAATTGGGGAATCCGTTTGCAGCGCATGGTGACCGATCCCCTGTTGTCGCATCTGGCGGCCCAACCGGGATTCCTGGCGAAAAGCAGTACTCCCATTTTGCCGATCAATCTGTCCGATGCGTTGAAACTGATGCCGTTTGGTATGGCGACGTCACCGTGGTCGGCGGATGATCCGTCACACGCGACTTTTTGGTTGCGTTCATTGCAACGGAAAATCATGCCCTTTGCATTGGGTGATTCACGCAAGCAAAACAGTTTCATCAGTTTGATTTTCGGCTTGTCGGGATACGGCAAGTCGGTTATGGTGGCGAATCAGATTTTATCGCTGATTCTGTCACAAACGGATTTTCTGCCTTATCTGGCACTGATCGACGTGGGGTATGGTGGTCCATCCGTGATCGAAATGTTACGCTACTTTTTGAAAGACCCGGATCTTGCGGTGGGTTTCGATCTGCACACCCGAGGGCGAACCATCAATCCATTCGACACCCCATTGGGATACCGGTATCCGTTGGGTTCACACAAGGACTTTCTGGTAAATCTGCTGGTGTCCATTGTGCGTCAACCCGGACATACGACAGAGGATTTTGTCGATCAGATAGCCGTATCTTTGGTGGATGCGGCCTATCGCTTGCGGTCGGACGGTGTGCATGGGCGGCCACACCGGTATGTGACGGGAATGGACCGGGAAATCGACGAAGCCATGCAGCAGGTGGAAACGGATCGCAAAACCAAATGGTGGGATGTGGTGGATGCCCTTTTTGCGAAAGGGGAAACCGATCTGGCATTGTCCGCGCAACGATATGCCATGCCCGTTTTGTCTGATCTGATCGATGTCTGTAATGATGATCCGGTCATTACCAGCCAGTTTGGTGACATTCGGCATCCACAACTGCAAATTCCTGTGCTGAAACTGATTGCATTGGGCATTACCCAGGCTGTGGAACGCTGGCCCATGTTGGCCGGGCACAGTGATTTCAGCCTGGGCAAGGCGAAGCTCATGGCAGTCAATCTGGAACATGTTGTCAAGGATCGTTCGACTTCCGGACTGAAACAGGCGGGCATCATGTATTTGATGGCGAGGTTCATGCTGACCAAGGATTTTCTGTTTCACCCGCTGGACGCAAAATCAGCACCAGATGCGTATCGTCGTTACCATGAGATTCGTGCCGAGCGATTGTTCACCTTACCGAAAATGGGTGTATATGACGAGCTGCACAACACCAATGGCCTGGAAGCCATTACCAACCAGTTGGAAAAAGATGCGCGGGAATGGCGCAAAAACAATGGCAATTTGCTGCTGTCGTCCCAGATGCCCCAGGATTTCAGCGATGTCCTGGTCAATATTGCGACCAGTATTTACATTCTGACGAATCCCTATGGACCGAAAGACAATCCTCTGGTGGACAAGTTTTCGTTGACACAGGATGAAGCACAGATCATCAGCAGTTATTGTGTCGGTCCAGAAGAAGGCGGTTCCGGAACCTTTTGCATCTGGCGCACCAAATCCGGTGGCACGTTCAAGCAGTTGGGATATGTCATGGCGCCACCGGCCGAGTTGTGGGCCTATACGACTACGCCAAAGGATCGCCAGTTGCGTTTATTGCTGACAGAGCGGATTGGTTACATGGAAAGTCTGGAGATTCTGGCGCAACGGTATCCGGGTGGATCATCCATGAAAGACCTGGCATTGCGCAAGAAGCTGGAAAAGGCCAAGGACATACAGGCCATGATGGCGGAAAAGGATGATGGACTGGACCCGGATGTCAAGAATCTGGGAGAGGAACTGGTCCGTCTCTGGAATGAGTTTGTGCTGCGGAATCTGCGCAAGGCGGGATAGCCCTTACATGACCGGCCTTGCCGCCTGCAAGGCTTGCCGCCTGCAAGGTTTGCAGCCAGCAGGGCTTGTTGGCCATGAATACGCGTCGGTCTTTCGGCCTGCAAAGGGTTGTCCCCTGCCAAGGGCTTGCACCCTGCGAAGGGGTTGCACCCTGCAAAGGGGCTTGGCATCCAGGGTCAGGATTTCCATTTCCGCCATGATTTTTACTCCTGTTCAGTAGGTTTTCGTCAGGGTGCATCAGCTTCATGGCATTCACCTTCTGAGGAATCGCATCATTTGAACCTCGCCCACATAATCTGCGTCCATGCGAACAGCCTCTGGCTCCAATGCGAAATCCACAAAGCCCAGCGATCGATACAGAGCGCGCGCCCGCTGGTTTCGCTCCAGAACGGTCAGATGGATGTACCGTAAATCTTCGATGTCCTGTGCCCGGACGAGTACCTCTTGTAACAGCGACTTACCGATACCATGACCGGCCACCTCCGGCGCAACGAACATCCGAAAAAGTAGCGCCTTATGCCGCAACTTCACACCGCGATCCCGCTCCAGACTGACGATCCCGACCAGTGCATTCTTCTCGAAAGCACCGAAGGTAAAGCTGTCTTTCGCTCCTCGCGTGGGGATACCCGTAGGGACATCGTCTTCTACAGCTGTGCGGAAATACTGTGCATGTTGTTGCAAGGCATCCCGCCAAAGCGAACGGTAAGCGGGATCGTCATCCTGCCGCAATTCCCGAACGAGAGGGGTGCGCAGTTCATGCCGTTGGCTCTTGTCATACAGACCAGGCGGGAGTTTCCGCCACGCACCGGCCATCCGTTCATGTTCGGCGTGCAATAGTTCGGTACGGCGCCGGACAAGCTCCCCAATATCCTTGGGAGCATCCTCCGGCCCGCCGGCTTGGAAAGGCGGCTCCGGCGCATATTCCAGGGCAAGCTGAATTTCTTCTGCTGCAGCTTGGCCGCGCAGTGCGGCTACCAGCGTGAGTCCAAAATCTATCCCGGCAGTAACCCCGCCGCCGCTGATCAGATTACCGTCCCGAACCACACGCTCCTTGACGGGTATGGCACCCAATTCGGCGAGGAGATCATGATATCGCCAATGTGTCGTCGCGCGTCGTCCAGTGAGCAATCCAGCCGTACCGAGCAGCAAAGCACCCGTGCACACAGAGGTGACAAATTGCGCCGATATTGCCTGGCACTGCACCCAGGCTTGCACTTCCTGATCCAGAAGCAAGGCGTTGATGCCGACCCCACCGGGTATGCACAGCACATCTACCTGCGGCCCGTCCGCGAGAGTGGTCGTAGGCTCCAGAAGCATTCCCGCAGAACAGGCCACCGGCTCGCGGGTTTTCCAGAACAGATGGACCTTGCCATCCGGTAAGGCGGAAAAAATTTCATATGGCCCCGCCAGATCCAGCAATTGGATACCCGGAAACACCAGAAAACCCACGGTTATCGTCATCGGGGTTAGCTCCTTTTGCCGCCCTTGAGGCTGCTGTCCAATAATGTATTCAGCCATCGTCCCAGAAACGGGCTGGTTGTGCTGCTCCAGGTGCGTGATGACGCTGTCGCGGTTGCAAAGCGGCTGGTTCTGGCTGACCTTCCATTTGCCTTGCCAACGGGAGACGGGAATTTCTATGCCCACCACCTGCTGAATGAGTCTTTCCGTAAAGTCCTGGGGGGCATCATCCACCTGCCAGGGCAAAGAGAAGTCCTGCTCCTGTTGTGCCGTCAGTCTGACCATCTGTTGTCGTACCCAGGCGGGGTCATCGCGGATTTGCAAAGGACCATAGGCATGGACGACGACGTAGTTCCAGGTCGGCACCACCTTGCCGGTTTCCGCCTTGGTCGCGTACCAAGAGGGGCTGATGTAGTACTGCGGCCCCTGAAAGATGACCAGCACATCATCGTCCGGAGGCGCCTCCCGCCATAGCGGATTGGCACGTGCCACATGGCCTTGCAGCACCGGTTGCGGCCCTTCACCAGGTGCGAGGTACAAGGGAATATGATTTGCCTCCAGACCGTTACCGCCCATGCTGACCAGTGTTGCGAGGGGATAACGCTGAATCAGTGCCCGCAGGATTTCCGGGCGGGTTTCTGCAAACGGGTCAGGGCAGTACATGGTCGGTCTCCGCGCTATGTATGTTCATTCCCGTAGGCTCGCTTACGCACAAATCAGCAGCGGGTGGGCAGGCGTCAATGGGATGGCTCCGATACTGCGATATGTTTTGCAATTCCCCCATGGCAGCGAGCAAGTCTGGCCAGGGCTCTGCCCACACATCCGGATAGGTCCGCTCGCCGTTATACATCGTCGGATAGGCCAGGTTCTCTTGTCCGGGCGTGAATTCACAATGGATCCCAGGTTTACTGTTGCCGCGCGCATCGCAACGATACCAACCCCAGTCATCCAGCCAGACGGCAGTAAAGCCGTGTGTACAGAAGGGTGGGGTGGGGCCATCCAACGTCAGCCGTTGATAACAGAATCCCGCAGGGATTTGATTGGCGCGCCATAAGGCTACCAATAAGTGGCTCTTGGCGGTGCATAGACCAGTGCCTTGCTGTAACACGTTCGAGGCTGCGCAGGTCACATCTTCCCGGTGAAAATCCATGCTGTGTTCGATGTGATCGCGTACCCATTCGAAGCAACGCCTGACGGTTGCCGTTGAATCGTCAGAGGACAGCGCGGACGCCAACTTGCGGATATCGGCATGCGCATAATCTACGGTGGCACTTTCCATCAGGAAGTGCGACGACGGCTGGGTATCGAATGTTGCGAGCTTCATAAATTTCCTGTTCCTGCGCGGATTCGCGCAATACAAGGATATCTGCCATATCCACCAGATTCCATTCCCCATTATTACGGTACAGGCGTTTATGCTGATTCGGGTAATCCGTGACATCCTGATCCAGTCGCTGACCGATGACGAGACACTCCAATGTTTCCGTTCCATCGTTGATGATGCTGTGCGCGGCTGTATGGCAAGGAAAACCGACGAAGTCACCTGGAGCGATGGGATACTGATCATCCTCCATGGTGAGCGTGCCCTTACCAGACAGCACATACACAGCTTCCTCCTCATAATGGTGCAGGTGGTATTCGGTACTCTCTTTACCCGTCTCTATCTGGATGAGATGTATGCCCATGTGCCGGAGGCCTACGGCATCGCCAAGCGACTTATTGATACGAACGGCATTGGGATTGAGAAAATGGACTTTCTGTTCACCTTTCATCTGACGGATGTCCTGCGCGGTGAGCAGCAGTTTTCGGGTATCCATGTCAGTATCCCTCCTTTACGTTCACCCCGATGCGTTATAGTGGGCGAAATTCCTATTTCATCGTTCTGTATAGGATGCTCATACGGAATTACTCTTTAGCTGATTTCCCATAGGGGTATATACACATACTCCATCTGCTTTCAGATGGTGGGCAGGAACGGATAGCTGGTCGGAGATCGCCATCCAACGTTCCATGGGCGTCCGATCAAGCCCCGTTGCCCATAGATGCAGTACTTGGAAACCGAGCGCTTTTAATGCCTCATCACTTTCATTGCTGATCAATAGCCGCTGTTCAGTCGTGACATTCGTAAACAGATCGATGCCTTCATAAATACTCCTGTGCCAATTGGTGATCATGGGTTGCCATTTGGCAAAATTACCGCCACCATTTTGGCGGTAATCAGCGCTTTCCAGAACTCCCCCATTGGCAATGGTGTGAATGGCGAGATAAGTAGGTGCAGAAGGTGCTCCGGAGGATAATTGAAATCGTTGGGAGGTGAGAAACCCCTTGACAGAAATTAATGCCGGCAACTTTTCGTCACTGTAAAAGGCATTCCATTCCCTCTCTGCGGAGGAGTCCGTAAAGCTGCATTCAACCGTGTAAATCATGTGCACCTCCATTTATAGCTCATGGTTTAGATTGGGCTACCACTCAAATAAGATTCATCCCACCATCCACCATGATCACCTCCCCGGTCAGATAAGTCGATTCAGTCAGCATCAGCGCGACGTCCGCAATATCCTGCGGGCTGGCGCTGCGTCCCATGGGCGCTTCACGCACCCACTGCTGACGAATCTCGACCCAGTCCGTAGTCAATGGCGTATCCACCAAACCCGGAGCAATGGCATTAACTCGGATAGCCGGACCCAGGGTTTTGGCCAGCAAACGGGTGACATGAATCTGTGCCGCCTTGCTGGCCGCATAAGGAATGCTTGCTCCCTTGGGGCGGATTCCGGCATGGGAGCTGATATTGAGCACCGATGCCGGGTGTTCGGCGCTTGATGCTGCGCGCAGATGAGGTTCACTCAGGGCAATGAGGTGCCAGGGCGCAACCACATGGAGCTCGTAGAAGCGATGCCAGATCTCTGGCGTCGCTGCCCGAAGATCCTGATGGGGGATGACGCTGGACTCCCCCGCGTTATTGACCAACACGTCGAGCCGGCCATAGTGGGCGATCACCTCGTCCATGAGCGTTTGCCGCGCTGCTTCATCCAGCAGATCGGCCTGAAAATACCGGGCGCCGGACAGAGTGGCTGCTGCTTGCAGACCGGCCGCAGCGGAGGCGCGAGAATGCAGAGCCACTCGATGCCCGGCCTGAGTCAATCGTTGCGCTATGGCCAGACCAATGCCGGAAGTGGCACCGGTCACCAGTGCGACGTGCGTTTTATCGGTCACGACATTCCCTTGGAATCATGGGTAGATACCTCCAGAAGATTCCCGTCGGGGTCTCGGAAGTAGACGGAAGTGATCGGCCCGGTGGCCCCGGTGCGGGGCACGGGTCCCGCTTCGAGGGCTACCCCGCAGTTTTGCAGATGAACGAGCACTTCCCGAATGTCTCCCGCAACGATAAAGCACAAATCCGCCGATCCACAAACAGGATGGGCGGCATGGGGTGCGATGGGCCGCGCTGCGGGGTGCAGGTTGATTTTTTGCTGTCCGAAAACCAAAGCCTTGCGGCCCTCAGCAAAGGTGATTTCCTGCATGCCCAATACCTGTGAATAGAAGTCTGTGCTGACAGATATATCCTGTACGGTCAGTACCAGATGATCCAGGCGGTCGATATGCATGCCTTGTCCTCAACACAATGACCATTGTCGATCCACCATGCCTACGACATCCTCCATGGTAATGACCGGCAAGTCATGCAGGGTGGCAAAGCGCGCGATATCCGCGCCACGCGCCATGCTGCCATCGGGGTTCATCAGTTCACAGAGCACTGCCGCCGGTGCCAGACCGGCCAAGCGGGCGAGTTCGACGGAACCTTCCGTGTGGCCCCGTCGGCCCCGAAGGCCATCGGGATGGGCACGCAGCGGGAAGACGTGTCCGGGGCTGGCCAGGTCCTGCGGCTTGGCATCCGAATGAATGGCCGCCCGGATGGTCCGTACCCGGTCGGCGGCCGATACGCCGGTACTCACGCCCTCCCGCGCCTCGATGGAGATGGTGAAGGCGGTTCCATAGCGACTCTGATTGTTGGGGACCATCTGGGGCAGATCCAGACGGGCTAGATGTTCCGGGGGCAGGCAGAGACAGACGATCCCGCTGCATTCCCGGATCAGCATCGCCATGCTTTCTTCAGTGATGCACTCGGCGGCAATGATCAGGTCTCCCTCATTTTCCCGGTCGGCATCATCTTTGAGAATGACGGGACGACCACAGCGCACCGCTTCCAGGGCGGCGTCCCATTCCGGACGGGAAGGACAAAGATCGTTTTTTCGTAACACATTGGCTTGAATAGACATGAAACGCTCCTCGCAAAAAGTAAAGGCGAAAAACATTTCAGGGCAGGCGCAAATACACTCACGCGGGTAGTCGAAATGACCACCCGCTTGCCATGCATCAACATCTTCTTCCATCCGGACTCTGACCGTCGGCCCTGGATTCGCACCAGATCTGCTGTCCCTGCACAGGCAGGCGCTCGCGGGCTTGCCCGGAAAGGGGCTTACCGCCGGTGGGGAATTTCACCCCGCCCTGAAGATGAGCTTACACGCTAACACAGGATTTGCTGGGAAACCAGCGGACCGAATGCCATGGCAGAGACCAAGATCGCAGCAAAGTCTGTCGGACAACACCTCGCTCTCGCTTTGCTCTTCTGATTCGTAGCAGAAGAGGCGTGAGACCACCCACCAATGCGGGGCAAATGCGCTTGCTGGATCAAAACCTACGTGGAAACCTGCTGCAACGTCATCCACCAATAAAACGCGACCCAACTTCTCCACCCACGGAACGGTTCCGTGATGGCACGCAGCTCCATTTCCGAAGCCGTTCGCCCGAGGCTATAAAGCTCTCCAGCCACCTTCCGTAGCCCGACATCGGCTGCCGGTATGCAGTCTGCATATCCCAGTCCACGCATCAGGACATACTCCGCCGTCCATCGGCCGATTCCTCGGAATTGCAGGAGATGGCTGATCGCCTGTTCCGCTGGCAACGCACGGATGGTGTTGAAATTGAGCCGCCCATCGGCCATGGCGGCGGAAACGGCGGTGATGTATGCCGATTTCTGGCGGCTGAACTGCAGGGCAGCCAGTTCCTGCTGGCTGGCCTGGAGAACCTGCTCCGGTTCTGGAAATACCGGATAGTGTTGGTCTCCCATGTGAACCGGATTCCCACAATGCTCCAGGAAGCGACATTTGAGGCGGCGCGCGAAGGCCACATTCACCTGCTGACCGATAATGGCCCAGATGAGGGATTCGTAGGGAGAGGCTATGCGGACGGGGCGCATACCGTAAAACCGCTCCTGCAGTTGGCGGAGCGGTGCATCCCCTTTCCCGAGTGTCAGGAAATGGCGCGGATGGTGGTCGAGGTTCAGGAAATTCCTGGCCCAGAGTACCCCGGTGTCGCGGATGGTCCGGGTCATTTCCCCCGCACTTTGCATTTTCACGAAAAGAGCCGGGTGTTCGGCGTCTTCTGAGGCGCTGCGTAAAGTCAGGAGGACAGGCATTCCGTCCAGGCGCAGCATCCGCTGCAAACCCGTGTCGGGGTCCACGTTTTCGAGCACCGTGGAGGGAGAACTCCGCAGGTACTCCATCGCCCAGCGAAAGCTGTAGGGTGGGTCCACGGGCAGCGGAATCGTGACAGGATTGCTGGTCATGGGGTCACACCTGGGCCTTCCTGGATTCTCCATGTGCCGTCTTTCCCCTGTCCAACGGCAACGCCCTCATACGCCAGCAGTCTGGCTTTCCTGTTGGCGCCGCCACCACCGGAATATTGCCCCAGACGGCCATCGGCCCGGATGATTCGATGACAGGGAATCACGTAAGGGAAAGGGTTCCAGGCCAAGGCGTTTCCGACCGCACGACTGGCATGCGGTTTTCCCAGCCTCCTGGCTAGCCACCCATAACTGCGCACTTCTCCTCTGGGAATTTCCTGCAACTGCTGCAACACTTGCCGTTGGAAGGGGGTATGGGATGGAAACAGGAGTGGCCCGGGATAGGCCCGCCCTCCCAATACAGAGCTGAGTATGTCGGCGATCATCCGTGCGCTCATGGCATCGTTTCTGGCCGGAAATCGGCCATACAACCGATAGATGTCCTGGCGGAATGCCCGCTCGTCGCCGGATAGCAGACAAAGAGACTTTTCCGCATAGGCGACGTACAGATTCCCGAAAGGGGTTTCCAGTACCGTGTGGTACACATTCTTTGGTGCCAAAGTTTGGGGCTGCATGGCTATCCCTCGTCACCTGCGATGGGCGCATGATAACCTACGGACCATCGCAATGTTTCATGGACGGTGGAAATATGAAGGAAGATCCCGATGTGGCTTCTGTGGCCGCGCTGATGGCAGTGCCCGCCAGGACGGAGATCCTGCTTGCGCTCATGCACGGCGAGTCTCGACCTGCCGGGGAATTGGCCCGCTTTGCCGGGTTATCTCCCCAGGCCGCGACCGCGCATCTCAAGAAACTGGTTTCCGGAGACTTTCTGGCCTTGGACACGGCCGGTAGGCACCGCTATTATCGGCTCGCCAGTCCCGAAGTGGCCCATGCGATCGAAGCGCTCATGCCACTGGCCCGCTCTGCGAGACCTTCCCCATCTCCGAAACCCGCCCTGCCCCTGCAAAAAGCACGGTCCTGCTACGATCATCTGGCGGGGCAACTGGGGGTTGCCCTGACGGACGCCCTGGTCCGGAAGGGCTATTTTATCGAACAGGAACGGGACTACACGGTCACCCCATCGGGCGCGCGCTGGCTCGGTGATCTCGGGGTGACTGTTCTGCCCGATCCTCGAAGCCGCCGCGCGTTTACCCGCAAATGTCTGGACTGGAGCGAGCGACGGTATCACCTCGGGGGCGTACTGGGGGCGGCCCTCCTGGAAACGTTTCTTGACGCTGGATGGCTGGCACGCAGCAACGCGCACCGTCGGGCCTTGCGCATTACCCACGCTGGTCAGACCGAGTTGTGGCGCCAACTCGACATCGAATGGCGATGAGCAGGATGAAGGTACTGAGCAGAAAGATCGCTGCCAGCGCGTAGAATCCGTCGAGATAGGCCTGCATTTCCGCATGTCGCAGCAAAACCTGCTGAAGCAAGGCGAATTGTGCGGGCGGCGAGGTCGTGGGCAGGGCGTGCAAATAATCCTGGAAAGCCGGGTTGAATGCCGTCACGAATCCTCCCAGATGATTCCAGGTGCTTTGTGTGCACTGGCTCAACAGCGTAGACATCAGGGAGACCCCAATGGCACCACCCAATACCCGCATCACGCCAAAGAGGCCGGCGGCATCGGCGAATGCGGTTTTGGGCAGAGAGCGAAAGGCGAGTGTGGCGATGGCGGTAAACGCCATCCCCAACCCGACCCCTTGCAGGATTCCGGGCCACAAAGCCGCCGTCAGCCCCATATGGAGAGCATACCCCGTCATGGCATATCCACCGACCGCGCTGATCCCGCATCCCGCTAACGCCCAGACCAGCGGCCCGGTGCGATGGATGAGGCGTCCGGTGAGCAGCATGCCCAACATGGCCGTGATCCCCCGGGCGGCAGAAACCCATCCCGCAGTTTCTGGCGGATAGCCCAGCAGATGTTCCAGGAATATGGGTTGATAGGTCACGATGCCGTAGAAACCCGCGCCAAAGATGATCGACGCGAGGGAGGCAATGCCAAAATCCCGATTCCCCAACCATCGGAGATGAACGATGCTGTCGGCGCGCGTCAGTGCCCGCCAGAGGAAAAAGCCGAGCGCCAATAGCGTCAGCAGGCTCAGAATCACGATGCGTTGTGAGCTGAACCAACCCATCGTATTGCCTTGGTCCAGCACGATCTGTAGTGCCCCCAGGCCGATGGCCATGCCGGCGAAGCCCGGAAGATCGATGCTGCGTTTCTCGATGGCGGTGGAGGGGCTACTGAAACGGTAGGCCAGCATCCAGGCCAGCAAGCCAGCGGGCAGGTTCACATAAAAAACCCATCGCCAGTCTAGGTGAGTCACGAGGATACCGCCCAACACGGGCCCCAGAATGGGGCCCGCCACCACGGCCAGGCTCCAGCGCGCCGTGATCCGCCCCCGCATTTCCGGAGGATAGGCCTCGATCAGCATGGCCTGCGCCAGAGAGGGCAGCGGTGCGCCCACCAGACCCTGAAGCAGACGCAAAAAGACGATCTCCATGAGATTCTGACTGATTCCACACAGCCCGGAAACCACCACAAAGCCCCCGAGACTGATCAACAGTAACCGGCGCCGACCCCATCGTGCCGCCAGAAATCCGGTCAATGGCGTAGAAATGGCTGCCGCGACCAGATAACTGGTCACCACCCAACTGATCTGCGTGGTGTTGGCGGACAGGCTCCCGGCCATATAAGGCAGAGCCACGCTGACGATGGTAATGTCCAACACCTGCATCACCGTGGCCGCCAGCAGCGCTACACTGAGCCAGAACCGATGATGCGACGATGCCGATGCGTCCAGCGCTACGGCGGTGCCTTGGGCGGGAGTAACGTTTGTTGACATGCACGCATGCTACGCATGACATGGCCGTCAATGTTTCATTTTTCAGTGAACAAACTCTATTCGATCGCAGATGAATTGGAGGCATCCCCCTAAACAGGATCGATAACGAGGAATTTCAGGACGGAGTCCTCGCTTGATTCTGATGGCGAGTTATAGTCAATTTTAATAGGATGAACCTCCTTCTCTCCAACAGTAATCCGATGCCGCAATGGGAGCTCTGTTGAAATTGGACGCTCACTCCATGAAAGAGATTGCTCTGCACACCTGACCATCAGTGCTCACGCACCAACAATAGGAAATTTATATCCGCTTGTCGGACACAACATGGGCATATAGCCGAATGTGCGCGAAACCATTCTCGGGTGCAATATCCATCCGGCAGGAGTCATTGCCAAGTAGAAAACGTGCGTGAGCCCAGGTACTGCTATGTTCCGCCAGAAGCCGTTCGGCCTGTTCCAGCAGGGATTGCAGGCAAAGGCCGATGGCATGGCGCCGTGTGAAATCCAGGCCACGCCTGTGCCAGGCGGCCAGAACATCGGGCATGGCGGCAGCTCCTGCGAGGTACAGCTGTTCCATCGTCTTTGCAACGGTCCCAGAGTCCGGCTGCGCCGTCCCGCCGAGGATGTCGCGAGCGAGTTGTGTATAGCTGACGTCTATGTCCAGTGCGTTTCGCAAGGCGTGCTGCAAAGTGGCCTTGGCCTCGTCCCAAGGATCATAGCCGAAGCCGGGTAGCCAGTGGTCCAGCACATCGTGTACGGGTACGGAAGTGGGGGACTTGAGGCCGGGATAAGACGTGGCTGCGATCATGTCGGGATAACCCAGGGCGCTGTCCAGCTTCCATCCGCGAGCGCCGAAGCCATCGTTCCATTCGTCGCGGTAGGACAGGGCAACAGCCCTTACCCGATCGATGCTGTGGAGAGAATCTTGATTGAGATGCGCCATGATGCTTGACATCCTGCTGGAACCCGCCTATATAATTGCACGTACATACAAGTTAGGCAAATGTAGGTCATCCATGTTCGATCGTTGTGTTTACTTCAACAGTAATGCTTTGGCTCGGGCGGTCAACCGTATCTGGGAAGAGGCCTTCAGCAAATACGGCCTGTCACCTGCCCATGCCTATGTGCTCAGATATGTCCTGGCCAAGCCGGGATGTACCCAGAAAGCCATTGCTCAGGCGCTGGATCTGTCCGAGTCCACCGTGACGCGTTTCATCGATGTGCTGGTGACCAAGCATTTGTTGGAAAGGAAAAACGCCGAGCAAGACCGACGTGCGAGCCTGGTCAATCCGACAGAGAAAGGCCTGGCGTTGCAGAACGGCCTTGAGACAACCGGACAAGCCCTGTATGAAGGTATGCAGGAAATGCTCGGTGCCTCCCGCCTTGATGACCTAGTGGCTGGGATGCGCAACGCACGTGAGCATATCGGTACATCTTCCTCGTGAGTTGCAGTCATTTTTATCATGGAGTGCTAACAAGATGCATGCACAACTAAGAAATAACGGGGTGTTCGAGGAAAAGATGAGGTTGCTGCTGCCCCCTTCGAAGTTCAAGACCAACTTTCATTGCCAGTTTTGACCAGCACACGGAGGCAACATGATTCCAGTTCAAGAAGGGCGGTTTCAAGTTTGAACTGCAACACCACCCTGTAACTCTCTGATTCGTTGTGCCATTACTTCGGTGGGTGTCCGAAATCCCAAGGATTTCCTGGGTCGATTATTGAGTTCGTCGGCCACTTTGGTCAAGTAGCGCTGAGAATATTCCGACAGGTCCGTTCCCTTGGGGAAGTACTGCCGCAGCAGGCCGTTGGTATTCTCGTTCGTAGGCCGCTGCCAGGGACTGTGGGGGTCCGCGAAATAGACCCGAATCCCCGTGCGTTTCTCCAGCTCCTGATGCCGCGCCATCTCCTTGCCCTGGTCGTAGGTCAGGGTCTGCCGAAACGCCTTGGGCAGGGTACGCAAGCGCCGCGTGAAGCCATCCAGGACCGACTCGGCGGTGCTGTCATCGACCCGCGCCAGAATCACGAAACGACTGCTGCGGTCCACCAGGGTACCCATGGCGCTGCCGTTGTAGGCCCCCTTGATGAGGTCTCCTTCCCAATGGCCCGGAATCTCCCGTGCCTCGGCCTCGACGGGACGCTCCCGAATCGGGCGCATGTTCTGAATGCCACCCCGACGATCCTTGCCCCGACTCCGGGGATGCCGTTTGCCATGCCCCCGCCGCAGCGCCCCAATGAGCATCCGCTTCAACTCTCCGGCAGGATGAGCATAGATGTACTGGTAAATGGTCTCGTGACTGACCTGTCGGGACCGGTCCTCGGGGTAATCCAAGCGCAGCCTCCCGGCCACCTGCTCCGGTGACCATTTCCGCTCCAGCATGGCTGTGGTGACCTGTTCCGTCAAGGCATTCCCCGGAGCCAGCTTGCGTGTGCCTCGACGTCTCCGCGACCACGCCGTCTCCCGTCCCGTAACCGCATCGTAACTGTTACCCATCCACCCCCGATGAACCTCCCGGCTCAAAGTGCTGGGGTTACGCTGCAACTCTTTGGCCAAGGCTCTCAGGCTTATTCCTTGGTTCAACCCTCTCTGCAACCGATTCCGTTCATCCATGCTCATCTGCTGATATTTGCTGCCCATCTTCCACCTCCAGCCTCCTTGGACCAAAGGTGTTGCGCTTCATTCTTGAGCGCGCCAAGCAATTACAGGTAAGGAAGACCAAGGGCAATTATCATCGGCATATCAGATGCTTGTGCAATTTTACTGCGCTTTCAATTCGTGCGATATGAAAATGATGTCAACGAACTGGGCACAATCTGACGAAATTGCAATGGACAATCCACTGGGCGGTATCAAACGCGGTTGGGAAGAAATACAGCCAATATACGAACGCCTATTTAACGGCCCAGCGGAAGTGTACGTCGAGTATTTCGACTACACCATCCACGAGATGTCGGAAATATTTTACACCGTAGGAAGGGAGCGAGGCTATTTCCGCCTGGGTGGTGAGGAAATAACGCTTGCCATCCGCACGAGTCGAATTTTCCAGAAAATCGATGGTCGCTGGAAACAAGTCCACCATCATGGCTCAATCGAGGACCCGCAGTCATTGGGTAGATATCAATCGGCTGTTTTTGGTAAACGGCCGCAATGAAACAAAAACACGTGTTCGTGGTCTATTCCGCACCAGACCAGACCAGACCAGACCAGACCAGACCGGCAAGGTATTCCACGCCATGACCCACGCCAAGCAAGTGCACAGCCGGGGCGACCTGGCCGAGTTGTTCTTCGCCGCAGAAGGCACCGGCTGGCCCGAACTGCTGGCCGTCGACAGTCATTCCATGCACGGCCTGTTCGACGAACTGCTTGACGCGGGGGTCATACAGGGTGCCTGCCAGAACTGCGCCAACGCCTTCGGCCATGCTGAAGGCGCGGGCTTGGCGGTAGGGTTGGTGCAAGGCCCAGAGTCCAGCTACGGCCAGATCGACATCATTAGCAAGGCCGACGATGGCTACCATGTCTGGCTCTTCTGAGCACAGCGCGACGGTCTGGACAACGGCTTGGTGGCTACCACTCTTGGCTGCCGTGGGGTGGGGCGGCATGTTCCCCGTGGCCAAGCAGGCGCTGGCCATCCTAGACCCGGTAAGCCTCACTCTGCTGCGCTATATTGGGGTGACCGTCCTGCTGCTGGCCGTTATGGCGGCCAGAAAGGAGGGATTCGCTGCGTTGGGGCGGACAACCCACCACGGGCTGCTGTTCAGCTTGGGAACCGTCGGGATCGTGGGGTTCAATGTATTCATGCTGTTCGGCTTGCGCTACACCACTCCGGAACGGGCGTCCACCATGATGGCCATGCTGCCCTTTGCCACGGCTGCCATCCGATGGGCCATGACTGGCGTGCGTCCCAAATCTGCTGATCTGTTGGCCTTTGTCGTGGCCACTGCAGGAGTGGCCCTGCTGGTCACTGGTGGCGATCCGGCGATCCTAGTGCAGGGCGGGCTGGGGTGGGGCGATGCGTTGGTGACGCTGGGCATGTTGTGTTGGGCGATCTACACTTACGGTGCCGGTATGATTGAGGGGGTCTCCGGGCTGCGCTATACGACCTGGACCACGCTGTACGGTACCATGTCTCTCGCAGTCCTGTCCCTAGGCCTAGCCACCAGCGGGGTGCTGCCGCTACCCAGTGCTTCGGCGGTGGTCGCCGCAGGCTGGGAACTAGGCTACATGATCAGCTTTGCCGGGGTGATCGCCATTGTCGCCTGGAACTCCAGCGTGCGAAGGTTGGGGGCACCCGATACGGCGCTGTTCATCAATTTCATCCCTATCACCGCCTTCGTTTGGGAGGCCGTTGCCGGTCGCTCTTTCTCCGCAGGAGAGATCACAGGCGCGGGGCTGATCATTGCTGCAGCTGTGGGCTTCAACCTGCACCGCCGGTACTGGGCGGGTGCCCCCGGGGATGCTCGACCGGAGGTCAGCAACGATAGCACCTGAAATGTAGCCTTTGCGCGCCGCCTCAAATGCTGTTTTCTGGAGCGTGACTATGCGTTTCTGGTGCGAAGACAGACAGCCATAGCGATTTTGGCCATGGTTTCCAATGTGAAATTGGCGTCGCCCCTCATCACCTTGGTGATGTAGGGCAAGGACGTTTCTATCCTGCTGGCCAACTCGCTACGGCTGATATTTTTTTCCTCATCAGGGCATCTACGCCTGTGGCAAAGTCCATAGCAATTCCTGCCGCCCAATAATCTGCATTCCGGCGAGCTAGCTCCACCATTTTTTTTGAATGCGTTACTCATCTTCATCTTTAACTACCTCCAGCGTTCCATTAGATACCGCTTTTTCGTACCTGGCTTTCAAGTTTATGGCAATATCTTTTTCCTTCAGCAACCGTGTTGGGTCACGTCTGCCACAGGCAATGTCATCCAAAATCCTGAGTAAACCCCGCACATTGGCGCCGAATTGTCGCTCCAAGACCTCCAAATCCCGGAGAACGTTATGCTGGCCCTCCATTATGCCGTACAAAGTCCACAACCCCGTGACGATGAGCCGGACCCTCACATTAACCTCTGGGTTAAGTATGGCAATGGTACTCTCATTTGTCCACCGCCACGCATTTTCTCGGGCCCGGTCATTCTCCCCAGCCGGCCCACGCCATCCTCAGCAATGCGGCATGCCGATCAAACTGGCTGGAGTCGAAGTCTTCACCCGTCCACGGTAGGAAGGGAGGTCTTTTTTGTTCATGGGCGGTCCTTTTGCGTGGCTCTTCTGGGAAAACTAGCCGAAAACCGGCGGGTTGCCAAGGGCTTGCTTGCCTGCCAAGGGTTCGCATCCTGCAAGGGCTTGCCGCCCAGATCAATTGCCCACCAGCCGGGTTGCGTCATGGGCCAATTGGGGAATGATGACGCCGCCTGCGGCACCAACCGCGCCACCAATGGCCGCTCCCGCTGCGGGATCTCCGGCAGCTACCGTACCAATGATCGCACCACCCGCTGCGCCTATGGCTCCGCCCGATAACGCACGTTGCTGGGTGTCATTGAGATTCGCGCAACCTGCAAGGCCGAGAAGAATGACAGGCAAAAGCAAGAAACGCAGAATTCGCATGAGGGTTCTCCATCAAGACATTGTTTCGCTGTATGTTCATGGGAAACGAAAGAGGAGTCAAGCGGTTGACTTTCTCGTTTCATGCCGACACTGCCATATTCCGTACTGATTGATCCGCATGATGCTGGTTGTCTTCATGCAGGCGCTGGACCTCACCATCGTCAACGTTGCTTTGCCTTATATGCGGGGATCGTTACAGGCCAACAGTAACCAGATTACCTTGGTACTTACCTCATACATGATAGCCAACGTGATTGGGCTGCCACTCACCGGTCTACTGATGGAACGTTACGGACAACGCCGCATCATGCTCTGGAGTGTCGCCGGCTTCGTTATGGCGTCGGCAATGTGCGGACAATCCCACAGCGTGACTGAAGTGGTGTTCTGGCGATTGATACAAGATGTAATGGATGCCTCCCCCTACAGGACCGGCAGCGGGGAGTTTCATGAGGGAGTCCCCGCTTGATCCGGACGGCATCCAGGTGCCAAGGTGGAATTTTCCACAGTAAGGACAAGGAGGACTCGTCATGGAGATTACAACGTATGGATTGGATTTGGCAAAAAAGGTCATGCAATTGCACTGGGTAGACATGAAAACTGGGGAGATTCACCGCCAACAGCTGAAGCGCCGGGCGCTCCTGGAGTTTTTTGCGAACCGTGAACCGGGCATCATCGCGATGGAAGCCTGCGGCAGCGCACATTATTGGGGCCGGGAACTCCGCAAGCTCGGCCACGAGGTGCGTTTGGTCGCCCCTCAGTTCGTGCGACCCTTCGTGAAGACCAACAAAACCGATGCAGCCGATGCGGCGGCCATCTGGGAGACGGTGCAACGCCCGGATATGCGGTTTGTGGCGGTCAAAAGCGAAGAGCAGCAGTCCATTCTGGCCTTGCACCGCATGCGGGAGCAGCTGATCAAGATCCGCACCATGCAGGTGAATCAGATGCGTGGCCTACTGTATGAATTCGGTGCGGATCTACCACCAGGTCGCCAGCGGGGACTGAAAGCAGTGCCGAATGCTTTGGCGGATCTGGAAGGTGCCGTATCCCCGATGATGATGGAAACGGTACGTCAGCAATTAAAGCGTCTTGGCGAGACGGATCAGGACATTGCCGATATCGAGCAACGCCTGACGCTGTGGAAGAAAGACCAGGAAGCCGTGGCGCGTTTGATGGCCATCCCCGGTGTGGGGTTGCTCACCGCCACCGCTATCATCGCCACGGTAGGAGACATGAAGTCCTTCCGTTCAGGGCGGGAGTTTGCGGCGTTTCTGGGGTTGGTGCCGCGCCAGAGTGGGACGGGTGGCAAGGTCCGGTTGCTGGGCATCAGCAAACGGGGAGATAGCTATCTGCGCACCTTGCTCACCCATGGGGCTCGGGCCGTTGTCAACTTCCAGATCAGGAATCGGAACCCTTGGATCGACAAAGTACTCAGCCGACGGCCCCATAATGTGGTGGTCGTGGCCCAGGCCAACAAGATGGCGCGCACCATCTGGGCACTGCTGGTGAAAAGCACCGAATATGAGGCCAATTACGGCAGGAATGCGGTGGCCATAGTGTAACCGTTACAGAATTGTTGATGTTCAGCAAAAGGAGTTGCGCAGGCGGATAATCGATTGATGGCAAAACAGGTCAGACCGTAGGAAAGGGAACCTGGAAGGTGTCTGTCCTGATAAGGACGCTTTTGAGATGAGGACTTTCCTGGCGGATTTCATCAGGGCCAGCAGGCTGATTGTCCTGCATCAAAGGCCGGATATAAGACTGCAACCCGACCTCAACAGGCCAGATATCGTAATCCTCTTGCACACATGGAGGCATCCATATAAGCACCTTGGTGAATGATTTATTGAGGGGTTTGCAGAGATGAGGCCAAAGCTCCAGAAAATGGTCGGAGAGTGCTTCGTCCGCGATGAGTCCCCCGGTCGCTATGAACGATTGCGTGCCCGTGGGATGCCCCTTTCCTCGCCACTTTCAGGCGATTTTTACGCGTTATCCATAACTTTATCTGTTGACCCATCGTGACCGCCTGTGCTTAAAATTAAGGATGACCAGAATGTACGCTTTGTGGGGGAGGCCACGATCCGTGAAATACGCACCTTCACTTGCACACGGAGCGGAGACTATCTAGTTTTTGGCGTTGTTTTGACTCCAATTTCTTCATCGGGATATCTTATGAGTAATGGGACTATATTGCTATTCGAAGCTACACAGTTGCCAGCGTCAATTCGAACTACACTACCACCGATCCTCGACACTCTGGTTGGATTCGATGAGTTGATTCTGTTCACAAGCCGCGAGTGTGAGGCGCTACTATCCGAGGATCTGAAACGTTTGAGCGTGACGGTGTACTCCTTTAGTAACTACTTTTCGAATCCCGAAGTGGAGTTCGTAGCAAACCAAGTTTGCCATGAAAGGCGCGTCACTCACGTTGTGGCGTTGCGGGAATTTGATCTGCTGAGGGCTGCTCGCGTTCGCCAGGTCGCAAGAATTGCCGGTATGCCGCTTGAGAATGTCGAGATCTTTCGGGACAAACTCTTGATGAAGCTGTGCGCACGATCGCACGGAATTAATACACCGCGATTCAAGGCAATAGATAACGCCAGAGATCTTTGGCTAGCTACGTTCGAGTTTGGATACCCATTCGTTGTTAAGCCTAGGCGAAAGGCCGGCGGGATGGGCTTTATGGTGCTAAATACCGGCGATGATCTCGCCGCGCTGTGGGAGCTTTTGACTGATATCGTAGATATCGACAGCCCCTTGGATCTCATTGCCGAAGAATTTTTCGGTAAGCGCAACATGTATCACCTTGATGGGGTTTGGGATGGTACAGGTTTCCAGTATTTTTTCGCCAATGAGTACGTTGGACTCAGGCAACACTATCCAGAATTTCGCCAGGGTATCGACCCGTATCCTGTATGCGGTAGCATCAATCTGCCATCCCAAGACAATCAATGGGAGGCTTTACATGATTTTGCCAGACAAGTTATCCAGGCTCTGGGCGAGGGCAATAAGGTTCCACATGCTTTTCACATTGAGGTTTGGGAGTACGATGGTCAACTGAGCCTAAACGAAGCCGCCTGTCGACCCGGCGGTGGGCAGGTATTCGAATTACAGACCGCAGTTATGGGCGTTACCCCTGACGTGCTGTACCTTCGAACCCTCAGGGGGCAAATTGAAGCAGATATGCAGCCATCGACATCCCGATACACACTCTTGGCCAGAATCCCGCGAAAGGCGGGGATCCTCAAAAGTGTACCCGAATCTCTTGCTCCTTATGTACGAGAAATCAAGCTTTTCTACACGTCGGGTGACACGGTGCCACCGCAGTCGTCTTGGTTGGATCGCATGGGCTATGTCGTCTGCGAGGCTTCTGAAAGATCCGTCGTCGAAGCAGCAGCTTTGGAGGCCAATGTAGCGATTCATGCATGTATCGTAGACAGAGGTGAGGATGAACATCTTTGATCGCCGGGTAAACAGGCACTGGCATAAGTATCTCTCTTGCTCTGGCGAGGACGCAGGTTTACTCCGTGAAACGTTTCAGGAGCGTTTCACGAGGTCGGATCCGCGCTACCCAGAAGTCATCTATCCTCCGCCGTTGTTTGATGCGTCGTTTCTCGCCACGATTTCAGACAGTGCCGCGCAGGTACTTGCCATCCTAGCTTCACTGCCAGAGCGCATGTTCGGCGGTAATGTCTCCAAGATGCTTGACTTCCAGTGCGCGACCGAGACCTCTCGGTGTTTAATCGGACTTTACAGCAACAGCAAGGACCTAGATTTTGCGACCAGATTCGCCCGTCCCGATATTCTCGTTTGCAGTACGGGCATAAAAATTGTCGAAATGAACGTGTCCACTGCGCTGGGTGGGCTGGGTTTGTGCGATCGTGTGATGAAGGAGTGGAAAACGAGCCGCTTTCACGACTGGCTGTTGCAAGCAGGAGTGATAACTGGGGGACCGCCGATGATGGCCCGATGGGGGGCGGTGCTTCGAGCCTGCGTTAATCAACCAGCAGCAGGGAAAGCATTGCGGGTGCTGGTAGCATTCGTCAACCCCTCAGAGGCCCGTTCGCCTAGCCCTACTTTTTGGGATTTCGCCGCTGGAGTTAACGCTCAGGGTTTTCAGGTTGTGACTGGACTATTGCAAGACCTGAGTTTCAATGGCAACGACGTTTCTTTTGAAGGTCAGAGTATCGATGTTGTCTATCCCATGTTCACATATGCCGAACTGGCGAAGAACAAGGTTCCGAATAAGCTATTCGAGCAGTTGCGTGCAGCGGTGGATGCCGGTCGCATAGATTTCGTTGGCACTCCAGCTACCATCTTATTTGACAACAAGTGCAACCTTGAGTTGCTTTCGGCACAGGAGTACTCGCACCATTACAGTGCCGAAGAATGGGATTTACTTCAGCGCGTGATTCCTCGAACCATACGTCTCAAGGAAGATCTAATCCAGTACGCTATTGCTAACCAAAGGGGTCTTGTACTCAAGCCAGCCTCCTCTTTCGGGGGAGACCAGATCACGATCGGTTCGGAAGTATCGGCAGAGAAATGGCAGAAGACTGTTGAACAGGCAGGGAAAACTTCTTGCTCTTATGTTATTCAGGAGGCTGTCAGCGACCTTTTTCGTTACCCGGCGGCGGTCGGAATGCTAGAATCAACCGTCTGCGTGAGTCCAATGTTGTTAAAAGGAAAGAGCGCGGGGATTCTGCTGCGTGAGATTGATTTCAAGTCTGGCACGCCAGTTATCAGTTACCGCTTTGGTGCCCGCGGTGGCGTTGGATTTGGTGTCGACGCGTGCGAGGCTACCTTATGACGTCGTTGATTGTCGCCAATGCCAATGATGATCGGCTCAGAGTCGCCAGTGTAGAACGAATGGTGCTAGCCCGGGCCATTAGTTCTGTTGGCTCGCGACTGACTACGTTCGGGTTGGATATCTGGGTATATAATGTCACGCACTCATATTGGGCATTCGTTCTGCTGGCATTTCTAGTTACGATGACGACGTTGGTTGTCTCGCTGCGGGCAGGAGTAATCGTCGATTCGGCACACAAGGGTCGGGTGATCTTCCTAGTTGAAGCTAGTTCGATGGCAGTAGTATTGGCCTCGCTGATTGTATTGCTGGATAATCAACTGACTATTGACTTTATCTGCATAATGGTTGTTTTACTGACCATTGCAGATGTATTTCGTTGGTCCTCTTTGCAGGCGATCATCGCAGTGCTTGTGCCGCGTGCGCAGCTGGGTCGCATTAGCGGCATGATGGAGTCGTACCGCTCTGCGACGATCATAGTTGGGCCGCTACTGGGTGCGATTGCGCTCGTTTCAATCGGGTTGAAAGGAATTCTGATCTGCGATTTGGTGACTTTCGTCGTGTCTATTTGGCTCCTGCGTCGGCTCTTGTACCAGGATGCGCTGGGCATTGATGCCGACAAGGCACATCGGCATGACGCGACGTCCTCGGCAGCAGTATATTGGCTGCGTAATCGGCCTGCCCTCCTGAAGTTGCTTGGCTTCTACGCCTTCATAAACGGTGGCTTCGCCGTTGTGTCGACGGTTCAATCGCCATTCATCCTCTATCGCGAATCTCCTACTATACTGTCGATCGCCATTACATCGATGGGCGTCGGTACTTTGTGCGGTGGCCGGATTTTCAGTCGTTTTGCCAATCGACTATGTTTGGAGGCGTCCATCCTGTTCGGTATCATTGTCGAGAGTACCGCCATGGTGTTTTTGGGAGCGTCAACACAGGCATCGACGATTCTGATGTGTATGTTTGTAATGGGTATATCAGCTGCGGTAGCTGCCTCGGCAAATCAGATGATGTGGCAGCTTAATGTCCCCAATCAGCTTCAGGGGCGTATCATGGCAATACGGATGCTAGTTGCGCAGAGCACGCCGTTGCTTGGGCTGCTTGTTACGGTTCCATTGCAAAGCCGGATATTTAAGCCTTTAATTGATGGGCATTCTGGAACCATTGATTCATGGATGAATCTCATATGGGGGCATCAAGCTGACAGTTCAGTCGGATTGATGATGTCATGTCTGGCTGCGCTGATCTTGATTACGACAAGTGCCGTCCTGGTTGCTGGTGGCCTAGGATTGAAACGCGTACTGAGTGAGTAACTTCCGAACTCGAATTTAAAATGTAAGGCTAAAAATGAAATCAATTACCGCGATCTTCGCCACGTTGTGTTATGCTGACTTCTACTCACAGTCGATCTTCGACGAACTATGTCGAGAAATTGATTTGCGAGTCGTCGTTGTCACAGAAGCTATCCCCGAGCGATTACCCCCCGCGTTTGAGGGAAGGGTCGATAAGTTCTATGTGATTGCTGCGGACCTTGCTCATGACACGTTCGATGCTCTCAATGTGGTCGAACTCGATAATGTCATTGCTCAGGAACAGCAGCAGTTTCCCGAGAGAACGGTACGCCTAGTCTGTTGTGAGGAAATGATCCTGACAGAAGTCGGTTGGCTTCGGCGCAAATGGCAGTTGGAGGGGCCATATGACAACGAACTATGCCTTTTCCGTGATAAGATAGCTATGAAACAACGATTGATTGCAGCAGGCATCAAGACACCGGTCTTCAGCGAGGTAAATTCCAACACGATTGGGATGGATTCACTGTCATATGACCAACTGGCGATTCACTTTGGTCATGAGTTCATTCTCAAGCCCGTGGACTCAAAAGGAAGTGTTGCTGTCGAAAAGATTGTCTCGCCACAGGATCTATGCGCCTGGGCCGAAGCTTGGAAAGGCAGGTTGGATAGGGTCGATGTAGAACAGTTTTTGTCTGGCGATCTGTATCATGTCGATTCGCTTGTCCAAGGAAGTGAAGTGAAGTTTCAGTTCGCCAGCGCGTACGCTTTTCCTGTGGCCGAATTTAAGCAAGGAAGGGTGCTGGGTAGCATAACCCTTCGAGAGAATGATCCGATAGCTCCAGTCCTTAAGAAATTCGCCGGTGAAGTACTGAAGGCCCTTGGTGCGAGCGATATGTCGACGCATATGGAAATCTTCATTGTCGATGGAGAACCGGTGTTCCTCGAAGTGGCTGCAAGACCACCTGGTGGCTGTGTTGCCAATGTCTATCGCTCCGCGTACGGCGTGAACATTCTCGACCTGGATCTTCTGTTGCAGCTTGGACTCCCGCTGCCGTCTGTGCATTTCCATGGGGGCTATGGCTTCTGGGCCTATTTCCCAACTCGTGATGGCATAGTTGCAGGACGCCATGCGCCTGCGTTGGCTAACGATTACCGCCTTGAATGGCGGGTTGACACTGGAGCACGGACTTATGCTGCTACGAACATGTCACAGACAGCCGGCATCGTGGTCGCGAGTGGCAATGATTTTGAAAGTGTGCGTAACGATTTTGAGGTGGTGATTCGCCACAATGCGCTCACGATGCTGGAATGAATTGAATACCGCCATGTGACGAAAGCAATACAACCGATAGAAGGAAGACTCCATGAGCAAAATACAAATTCAGCAGATTGCCCTTGACAACACCGAAACGGCGGATTTAAACGGTTTAGTGATCCAAATTCGTTCGGAGTGTCCCGGACAGATACAGAGCAGGTATATCTCCAGAATTTTGGCTCATTCGGACCGCCTTCCCCGAAGGCTCCGCGATTACTTTTGGTCGGAGTGTACCCCGCTTGTTGTCACCAATCTTCCAATGTATGACGACATCGAGAACTCGAAGATTCTCTTGTTAGTACTCGGTGAGACAATCGGTAAATGTGTCGGATATTCGGAGTATAATCAAAGTTTTATCACAGACATTCGTCCGACCATTTACTCGAACGAAGCGAGCAGCAGAAGAGATCTGCTATGCATGCACAGTGATCTTGCGTTTGCAACTGACAACTGTCGACCCGTAGTGCTGGTGCTCATGCCGCACATTGCGAACGATGATGCGCCAAAGACGCTCATCGCGACAGCGGAAGAAATCGTCGCCCAGCTTCCCACCGACAAGTTCGATTTGCTGAAGGAGCGGATCTTCGAGATTCGATCAGGTGAAAAACTTCGATGGCCCTGCGAGCAGGTGCGTCGTATATCGGTGATCGACTACGACAAGAACAGCCGCCTTCGTATCCGGCTGAATTTCGGCAGTATTAATTTGATCGCCGGTCTGAATAACGACATCGCGGCAAAGGCGCGGGACGCACTGGAAACTGTGACGCAGGAGGCGCTTTATATCGGGCGTCGCATGGGGCATCGATTGCAGAAGGGGCAAGCTCTGCTTATTCCCAACGATTACTGTCTGCATGGGCGCGATGTATTTGAAAAGGAAAAAACGGACAGGTTGCTTCTACGTTCCTATGTGGTCACGGAAGAGACGGTTGATCTTCAGCATGGCAACACGATGATCTCGCTTCGTTCTTGAAAGGGTTTTCCCCGCACAACGCGCAAAAATTTCTCACAGGAGAGAAGTAAGATTATGCAAAATGTTCTGATCGTGGGAGGTGGCCATGTCGGCCTTACGCTGGCCGTAGACTTGGAATTGCGTAAGCACGAAACGCAGCTGTCGCCGCAAGTCCTACTAATGAGGAAGGAGGGGCATCCTTTTCAGAACCGCTTACCCGGCCAGTTGATCAGCATGGAAAACATCATTACTGGGGGCACAGCATTATGCGATTTTCCGAAGCAGAATGTGCACACTATGGGTTCAGACCTAAGTGCGGTGACAGAAGTAATCAGTGGTATCGTGGTCACGCTGCCGGATATTCCGAACCTGCGTCTGGGAATGCTGGAATGGATCAAGACGAAGTTCCCCCGAGGCGGGATTATCATAGTCTTGGTTCGTGGGGGGCAGGGAGGGCAGATCTGCATCATTGATGAGTGGCGCAATGATCCGATACTTCGTCGCTTCGATATCGTATTGATTGAGGATAGCTTCTATGGGACCCGCTACCTCAATCACAAGATCGCCTATAAGCGCAAGATTTCCGTCAATGTCAGCGCATTCGGGCCAAACCCAGATCACGCTCTTAGCTTCCTCCGGTCGATGTTTTCCGGACCGTCCGTGGAGGTAGGTGCGCATCAATTCAAATTGGTGCGTCCTCTCGATCTTCAGTTCGACCCTCTCGGTTATATTATTCATTTGGCTGTTGCGCTGGACAAGATCAACTTGAAGCTAACTGAAAAGGGCATCCAGTACATCCACTACTGCGAGGGGGTGCATGAGGGCAACGCTGAACTGATCGAGACGCTCGATCAGGAGCGCGTGAATCTCGCTATGCATTATGGTGCCAACACGTTGCGGTTTCCTGAGATACTCAGAATGCAATACGGACTTCAGGAATGCTCCTCTTTCCTGCTGTTGATGAAAAGCACCAAGTCGATCTATCGGTCTATGTCTCCTGCTTCACTTGAGGATCTCAGAACGAGCAGATTGGTTAATGAGGACGTCCCTGCCTTACTCACTATGGAGTGGCTGGCTAGGCAATGCGACGAAGCGCTGCCTCTCATCAAAAACTATGTTTCCGCCACGAAGGCTTCATTGCATGAACTGGGCATGAGTTTAGCGGCACATGGTGAGTATGTGAGAAGGATGGACGCTGCTCAGCTAGATCGCAGGTCCGTGGTAGATCTCCTTACTAACCCCGCTTGATGACCATATCCGAGAATGAATTTATGATTCAACAGTTCATAGAAGTTGTAAATGCCCAACGAATACCTGTCGCCATTGTAGTTGGCGCTAGCGGAGGGGTGGGGGCGTCTTGTGCGCGGATGTTGTCCAAACGAGGGCGGGCCACATTGCTTCTCGGGCGTTCAGAATCCAAATTGATTAAACTTGCCGATGAACTTCGACAGTCTGGCGACGCCCCTTCAATGGCTTATCGACTGGATCTTTGCAATCCCGCAGAAATCGAGAAACTGGCGAAAAAACTTGAGCTTCTCGAAACAGCCAATGTGTTAATCTTTGCTGCGGGAATAACCAGCAATAAGACCTTGAATGTGGATTTCGACGAATTACAGCAGGTTTTGAACACCAACTTGGTCTCGACGATGTGGTGTGCAAAGCATCTTGTGCCAGCGCTGCAGCGTTCGCGGAATTCGTACATTATCAATATTGCATCGCGTGCAGGTGTCTATGGATTTGCTGACAAAGGGGTGTATGGTGCGAGCAAGGCCGCTACGATGCGTTATCTGGATTCCTTAAGGGCGGAAATCCAGTCCAAAGACATGAGAGTGACATCGATCTGTCCAGGATGGATCAATACACCGATGGCTACGCGAGGCGGTTGTAAGCTTGCCATGGACGAGATTTTGCAACCAGAGGATATTTCCTCCATGGTCGAGTGGCTGTTGTTCAGCCCGTTGAGGGTGGTTGTCAGGGATGTTATCCTAGAGTCTCGTTGACGAGAGAGCACCCCGAAACGATGAAGATGTTGCTGAATAAAATCTCTTGCATAATGTGGGAATCTTGGGACAGGAGGCTGATGGGGTGCGTGGTGCGAAGGTGGAGATGTCGATCATGTTCAGTTACTTTCCCCCGGAGCAGCGGGTTCCGCAGGGCCATCCGCTGCAGGCGATTCGGGCGTTCGTGTACCGGTCGCGGGTGGAACTGGACAGTCACTTTCAGAGCATCTACTCTGCGTTCGGCCGTCCTTCTATTCCTCCGGAGCACCTGTTGCGGGTGTTGCTGCTACAGGTGTTCTGCGGCCTTCGTTCGGAAAGCCAGATGATGGAGCAATTGAACTACAACCTGCTATTTTTCTGGTTCGTGGGCAGGAACTGGATGCCGCCGTCTGGGTGCCCACGGTTTTCACCACGAACCGGGCTCGAATCCTGGATCACGGTATCATTCAGGTGTTTTTTTCATATATTCTGCGCATCTCCCGATTGGGAGCGGCCTGATGGGAATACCTATGCCCGAAATCCAGGAAACCAAGGAAAAAGCAGCAAAACAACACAAAAACGCGCCGCAGGATACTCCCGAATGCGTTTTTTCACCATTGGTGAACATCACATATTCCGGTTTCACGGCATTTTTCTGCAACCTCTAACTCTTAACTCTTGGATCAAGTTCAATTCGTTTTACTTAGAGCAGACGCGGTGGCGCGGATTCCTTTGAGTCTTTGAGTGCTGTGCGCAAAATAGCATAATACTTTCCATGGAGACTAACGTGCAAGAGTTAGGAATGCAGCAACGTAATGAATATATTGTTTCCCAACCCATAGTTGATAGCCTATATTTCAGGAATAACGGCTTCTGCGTCATAAGGAATTTCATTACTCCGACCTTTGTAGAAAGACTGCGCATCATCTTAGCCGCGACTAAAAGCGGAACAACATTCGATACCATCAAGAAGAATACATACAACATTGGCATTGATGAAAAAGGCATCATTGAGATCGTCGAGAATAAAGTGTTTGCGAAGATGATCGGTTCGCTCGGTTACGATGACTGTTTCTTCTCCGACGGAGTCGTGTTCGAGACTGATCCTGAACTGTTTGGTTTTGACTGGCATCTAGATATCACGAGTTTTAAGTACATCTTTCCAGAAGATCGGGCTTTTTCGATATGGATTCCGCTGGACCCGATTGATCAGGAAGATCAGGATGGCGGCATGACCATGCTTTCAACAACCTCATTTTCCGGATGCGAGTTTTTTAAGTTACAATCTCACGTAACCAGAGCCTTGGCAGAGGGACGTTACAATATCCCGAATATCTACAAGACGCTACTGGGTCCGAAATATCGAAACGCGGAGCAGAAGCGCTTCAAGAAGCTCTTCCCGTTCATTCAAGAGCAGTTCCCTCATCTATTTAGTGATTCACTCTACATTTCCGGATTCTCGAGATATCTGTTCGATTGCGAAGGAGTTAGCTACTCACTTGTGCCAGGTGATGCGATCATTTTTGATAAAACAGTGTTCCATAGGAGCAATCCGCTTCGACCGGGGACTCTGAAAACTCGGAGAGCGTTTGTAATGAGGTTCATCGAAGCAAAATCTCGTTATAATGCCGTAAATGCGGTCAAGGCCGGTGGTGACGAATCAATTTTGGTGAGGCGTTACGCTCGCGGAGACGGCGATTCCTTCGATCTCGCGAGTGCTGCAGTTGCTAGGATCAATCATAATTTCACTAATGGAGTGGAACATGAAAACTGAAACTGTGAATTTGGAAGGACTTCGGTACATCGACACCGGATCAAACACGACGATTGAGGCGTACTTTCCCGAGGATGATGGCGCGAAGCGATCGTGTTTGGCGGCGAAGTACGGTCTCGTCAGAAGTGAGTCCTTTGAAATTGAAGTAGATATTTCTGTCGGGATCGGTAGCATCGAAGATGCATACGCTAGGCTACACTTGCTATCGAGTCGGCGCGTGAGGCCAAATACTGTTTGTCTAGATGGGCTTTTCGAGAATCTGCCCATCGTGGCATGGACTTCGGCTGGTCCCGTTATGCCACATTTAGTGCCTAAGTTGCGTTCCCTGGTTGCCGAAGAACATCACCACTTGACGATTTTCTCCGTCGATAAGTTTCCTCGAATGACGGACTACGTGGTTCCGAGCGGTGTGCGTATTGGAGATGCAGACAGGGTTCGATTGGGGGCCTTTCTTTCGGAGGGCACGACAGTGATGCATGAAGGTTTCGTGAATTTCAATGCGGGATCGTTGGGCAAGTGCATGATTGAAGGTCGCGTGACGCCCGGCGTCACAGTGGGCAATGGCAGCGACATCGGTGCCGGATCATCAATTATGGGAACCTTATCGGGCGGCGGAAAACGAACGAACTCAGTTGGAGAGGGGTCGCTGCTGGGGGCAAACGCTGGAATAGGCATTTCGCTGGGTAATGAGTGTATTGTCGAGGCAGGTCTGTATGTCACCGCTGGGACCAAGGTCCGACTTCCGGATGGCACAGTGGATTACGCCCGCAACCTTTCAGGGAAGGATCACCTTCTGTTTCGGCGAAATAGCCAAACTGGCGTTGTCGAAGTGCTTCCAACGAACAAATCCACTTGGGGCGGGATCAATGCGACGCTTCACACGAACGACTAAATGCTCATTGTTTCTTGTGTGAGCATGATAATCGGCCCTGGGTGCCGCAAATCGCGCCGCAGAAACACACTGCGTCCCCATTTATAGCAAAGTAGTGAGTGGCCCTGCAGAAGACCGATTAGTCAATGGTGTTATTTTGCCCGCATCAGAGCGTAGTCCTGGGCCCCGCCTGCACCAGTCCCTCGGTTATGCCACACCGGATCAGGTTTATTTGACCGGCCAGGGCGGCGGGGCCTGTATTGTGGACAAGTATCCGAAGATCGTGGCTTAACTGTTACTCATGGATGATTTGGGGCAGCGCCATTCCGCTGCAGTGGAAGCAACCGGACCAGCTTAAACTCACCCTCTAAACTGTCTTGACCAATGGGTCCACCATAAGGTAAAGGTGAAACGGTTCACTCACCCGCAATCCGCCTCCATGCAGTAGTAGTGTGATCAACATGCCACGATAATCGTGTTTGCCAGCCACCTTGAACCCTCTGAGTAAAAACTCCTCAAATCGATCGTCAGGAAAAGCTGGTGGCTCACTCTGGGCCACACGCGGCGTCATTTTACGGCGTGTTCTGTACCCTGTTTGATGCGGGCCAGGGTTTGCAGCCCATCCATGGCCAAGGAATGCCTTCTCGCGGCGATAAAGGTAAGCTATTTCATCCATTTTTCGGTCGAAGGCGTCCCCTGCGTATCTTGGGTTAATGTTTTTTGCTTCTGGCCGCACTTCACCGAGCCAACTGAAGAATTCAGAGAGCCGATGTATGATGTCGCCTGCATTGTTAATTGAATAGGGTTGCCAGCAAAGATTGCTAGGGTCCAACCCTGTAGCGTGGTCGAAGGTCCCTGAATACAGTCGCTGGGCAAAATTCTGAAAAAGACGATAGGAATCCGGTTCATTGGGATTGGCCTTGACGTATCGAAGGAACAGGGTAACAGCCAGTACAATCTTTTTCATCCAGGAAAGGCTGCGATTGTGGCTGCGTGCAAGGCAGTAATCCAACAAAGGCCCCAAGACACCTTCAGGTGTCAGTAAAACAGGGACTTCCATGACTGCCCCAGTGGTATCAGACACTATCTTGGCATTTACGCTGACGAAGGTCATGGCTTTCATGCAAAAACTCTGAAACGGTCTTCATCCCTCATGGACACCAAGAGCATCAGCCCCCTATACCATAATATGTACTATGTAGAATAGGATGAACGACAGTGAAGCGCAAGTACGCATGCTTCGTGCCTTTTAGTAGCGTTCATTGATAATGAAATCTCTCTTCTATGTATATTTTCTTGGGGGGGATAACCAAGTCGGAAGTGGAATGGGGACTGCTTCGATGGTTTTATTGGCTATACTTATAAGCGTGTGTGTGGGGGAACCATACTTGCAAGTCTGTCAATTGCAAGGAAGCCTATGCGCATCACAGCAGTTAGCAAGCTCCTAAAACCATACCAACAGAGAGGTTTCACTATGCTAAAAGATGTCCACGGCAACCTACACGACTCTCTTTCCACAAACTCGATTCCTTCCAAGACAGGCCCGCCCCAACAGGTATTCGCTGAATTTTCAGGACGCCACGGGGATTTCCGTATTCAGTTATCTGGAGATGTTTTTACCCACTTTTGTGAGAAGCTGGGTAGTTCCTACAAGGTGGCGCAATGGTTAGGCGCTAGGCTTACCGAAGTGGATACGCTCAGCGTAGAGGCTGTCCGCGGTTATCTCAACGTGATGGTGCGTAATCAATTCCCTGATGTCGCCAAAGACTTGCTGGGAATCCAAGTGCTACCGATGCGTATAGTGTCGGGCGATAGCGCCACGACACATCAGAGACCAACTGATGCACAGGGTGACTGAAACGGAATCCGAGTGATTAGCTGAAAACACAGTCGGTTTCACCAAAGACCGTTTGCGCGTTAATAGAGAGGATTCTCTTGTTGGCCATAATACATAAGACAGATTCTTGTCGAAACAGACCAGATGAGGCTCCAGGGCATCCTGCACCCCAAATGCCAGACCGAGACTGACAATCCCAGTGCTGCCGATGATGTGCAAGATGATTTGAATCGACATTAGACACACGGCAAAACCGCGTGATCCAAATAAAGCGCCGCATAACCATACTGCTGTCGGAAAAAGTCACCCCCTTCCTGCCAAGCGCTTTGTACCAGAAAAGCCCGCATGACTTTTCGCGCCTTATAGCTCAAATCCTCACGGCTCGCCAGTTTCACAAAAGTGTCTTTCTGCGCAAACTGTTCAATCGTACACAGATCAATCTCCGCTTCCCCCCTTGTCACGCAAATCACGCAACCCCAACATCAACGCATCCATCAATTGCTGACCACGATCCTCGAAAAACATTGCCTCCTTTACAAACATCTGCGCATTACTGCTCGCGCAACCTAGTCAATCCAGCCTGTGCCTATGTACTATGGCATTAAATCATGCATACATTTTCTCCTGTTGATAGGGTAATGCCGAATTTTTTATTCCGTCAAAAAATCCACCAGTTCCCGGCCAGACAATAAAATCACGTTGCCATATCGATGCCTTATCCCTTGCGGGGTGCGTCCGGTATGCACGAAATAGCCCTCATACAACCCAAACTTTGCCAGATCACGCGCAAACAAACGCACATGCGCTGACTGGATGGCACCGCGATACCGCTTGCACTGGATGCCGATCCAGTGGTTATCCCGGTACACTTTTCCGTCCAGGCCGCCATCGCCGGAATACCGGGTGTTGCGCTCGACGATCCAGCCTCTTTTTTGAAAAGCATCGAGCACCAGTTCCTCAAAAACCAATGGGTCCAGTTTGCGCAAATAGGCAATGCGTCGCGCAAAGGTTTCCTGCGCATCCTGTCCCACGATTTCAGTGATCGTCATGGCGCGCCGACCCGCCGCATCCTGCCGTCGGCGATGCCCACGCTTCTTGCGGGATTGCACCCGCGAAAACCATGCGCGACCACGCGCCATGATTCCGTTCAACATTTTTCGTGATCCCGTTATTTTCAGAGCAAGTGCCAATGCGTTTTCCCCTTGATCATGTCGATCACACCGTGATGATCCGTAACATGCGGAACATGCACATAAACGGAACAGGCCCGCACATCCGGTTTCCCGGTAGGCTCGCATTTTTCTACATGCGTGTTTATCAACAGGTGATAAAGAATGGTGCGATGATGTTTCGGCCAGTGAAAATGCCGATGGTCCAAATGACTCAGGTAGGCCAGCTTGACCGCTCTTGCCGGTGGTTCGGAATGCGTGGCGCAACCGGCCAGCCCCAAGGCGACGATGACGAACAATATTCCACGATTTCCCCAACGAGACATGATTTTCTCCTTTTTCACGATGCCTAAACCCTTGGTGCCGCAGTCCTGCAGACGGCATGTCCTGCGGACGGCATGTCCTGCGGACGGCTTTGTTGCTGTTGATGCAGACACACCCAACGCGACTTTGCCCCTGACATGGCGAATCGGCATCACGCTTCTTCCACGGTGATCGGGTACAACGCTTCCACCATTTTCTTCTTGGTCAGATAGAGTTTCGTCCTGAGGCCTTTCGTGTCCACAAACCGGACATCGCCGGACTGCTCGAAAATCACGAAGTCCACCACATAGCGCACCCCGCCGGGCAAGTGAAAAGGCACCTGCCGAAGAAAAAACAGCACTTCTCCGGCTTTTTGCCGCAACAAAAGTTCCGCGTAATAGTTCGCTTCTTTTTTGCTGGAAAACCGGATACCGTCCAATTCTGTCGGTTTGGCGTGAAACTTGTGCCGAACCGACGCAGGCATTACCGCAGCCATTTTGCAGGAATCCCTTTCAAACTGTATCTTGTTGTTTTCTTTTCCACTTTTTGTGTGGTACTTTTTGCACCTTTTGCGCATTGTTTTTGTGACGCATGAAACGCCTGAATCTCCGCTTTTGTCGGAGACTGTAAAACCAGTGTCCGGTCATGCGCCTGTATCCGGAGCAGGGCGGTCGGCATGATCTGCCGGTTGATGACATTCACCATGTGACGTACATCACTATTTTGCTGATCAATGTACACCACAGGCATCGAAAAAGGTTGCGGTTTGGCAAATTCCAGATTCCACCCCATGGCAGCAGCCAGATTCATGGCCACTACGTTCACCGGCCCCTCCCAATGGAAATGGAAACGGTCGTTCATGGCTTTTTGCTGCGAAGGTGCAACGGCCACAATCGGGGGGTGAGACTGGACGAACAGCACTTCGGACACCCGTTGCTGCGCCCGCGCCGCCATTTGTGAGGACCGCAACAGGACGGAAGGAATGGGACCGGCCGCAGGCTCCGGTGTCACTGTTTGTGGAGCGCAGCCTGCCAGCAAAACGGGCAAGAACACGGCTCCGACAGCGGAAATCTTTTTCAGGGTACACATGGTGAAATGCTCCTTTGCGATGAAGGTTTTTGAATCATGGCCAGCAGATAATCGTTGAAATCATTGCAAGACGATGGTGGTGCTAGAATCCGGGTGTCCGGGTGCAGCTTCTGGAAAAGTGCTGCGGCATCTTTCCCTGCCGGATCATTGTCCTGGAGCAGCCATACCGGCTTGTCGGTCGGGGCAAACCAGTTCTTGATCTGCGAAGTGCCCAGACAGGCATGGGCCTCGACGGATTCCGTAAGGGTGCCTTGCAGACTTTGCAGGCGCAGCCAGGACAGGACAGTCTCGATGCCCTCACCAATCAGGCGTACCCGGCTTTTTTCGGAACCGTACAGATGCACACTGCTCCCGATCATGCCTTTGTCCATGATGCCAAAGGATTTTTTGGCCTGTTCAATGGGCGCCTTGCTCTGTTTGGCAGGTAATGGGCCATGCAGCAATGCCGGATTCAGCCAGATGCGCTGCATTCCGACGAAATGCCGATCGGCAAAGGCGTTGGGTCCGTCACAAGGCCGGGTGATCCAAGCGATCAATGCGGGTCCAGACCACTGTTGTTGCGTATCCGTCAGGCGGGCATGAAAATGCAGATGGGGCGGCATTCGGAATGTTGCACCCATGCCGCGTGAAATCCAGTAGTTGCGTACAATCTGTAACGCGGTGCCATCCAGTTGCGACAGGGGGATGGATTCCCGAAAAACCCGCATCAGATAGTCATACCGGCGTTGCGGTTCTTCCGCCAGATTCTGCCAATGAATGACTTGCGGCACACCCGGTGCTACCGGCATGGAAACCGCTTGCGGAAGTTCGGAAGGCGCCATATGGACATGGCCGGATGACGATGTTCCGATACCGGCTTTCGGCGCGAAATCCACCAGGGCGACCCGGGCCACTTCATCCAGGGCGCGCTCGAAACTCCAGCCATAGACATGCTCCAGCAAGGCCCAACCGGAACCGGCCAGCACATTGCCGGTGCCCTGGGAACACAAAAAGGAACCCGTACCGTCCTTGTTGTCGAAGCGAAAGCGGTCTTTTCCACCGCAGCCGGGACAAGGACAATTTTTCCCTTTGAGGGCTGAATCCGGTATGCCCAGACGGGTCAGTACCCACGGCCAGCGATCGCCGCCGCGCAGGAATTCCTTGACACGACCATACAGGGGTTCGTCTCGAATGCCGGTAAACGCATGATCGATGCCGTGCATGTCCACCATGACCATTTATTGACTATCCCCCGTCGATGGTGGCGTTTCTGTCTGATCCTGTAAGATGTCGATCAGCCGTTCCATGATCTGTTTGTTTTCGGCGATGATGGCTTTGGTCTGCTCGCGCAGGGTGTTTTCCGCCGAAGCCGTGATTTCCTGGGCGTATTTTTCGTGCAGTTCACTGAGATAATCGGCAAAATCATCCAGATTTTTCCTGGCCGTCCGATCCAGATTGACCACGGCGCGATTGGCGCGCGTGGAAATCCGCTCCCGATATTCCGCCGTAATTTCCTGCAGCGCGCTGGTGGACGCCTCGACCACATCGGCAATCCAGAGTTTTCGCGCTTCTTCCGTCCAGGGCTTTTGCGCATCCAGTACCATCGCTTCTGCTTTGTGCAGCCACTCCCGCGTCTCGGCCCACATGCGGGAAGGTTCACTGTTCGCCCAGACCATGAGGGCTTGCTGCAACAGTTGCGCGGCATCCAGGGTTCCCCGCTGGAATTCCTGCAAGCGTTGCAACTCCAGATGCAGGTATTCCTGTGACCTCTGGATGTTTTGCAGGGATTGCTCCAGAGCGCCCAACCGTTCGTGCAGGGACACGAAGGGATCAGGTGTCGGCGTCTTGGTTGATGCTGCCGTTTTTTCCATTTTTTTTAACACTCCTTTTTCAGCTTCCGGGAGAAAATCCGGGAGATGCGGGGCGTATCAGTTGATGGATTTCCGCCGATGGCCGTACCTCTTGCTGCATGAACTGCGGGTCGGTGGAAATCTGGATTTTCCGCCCCTCCTGAAAGCCGTCGAGCAAACGCCGGGTAAAATCCTCCGCCAGCGTCCGGGACTTGAACGGCAACAGATCCTGCACCACCTGCGTACCCAAAGGGTGTCGGGTCACGAAGGAAACCATCCAGAGAGAGGCGTTATGATCGCTGGATACGGGCTTGCCTTCGGCATCCACGGGATGAATGTTGAAGATGAGAGATCGCGCATCCTTGATCGCATTGAGTTTCGTCAACGTGTTGACCAGATTCTTAAACTGCCCGTCCAATGGCACATCCTGCCGGACCAGCGGGGAAATGGTCTCACCCCGGTCATTGATAATGGTCAGGGAAATATGGATCTGCTCGTTCATTTCAGCCCCCAGGGATCAGAAGCAGCGGCTTTGACAGGACGGGCCTGCACCGGGACCGGATCATGCCGGTTCGCATCATCCAACAACTTTTTTGCCAGTTGATCGAGCTGCGGGTTGTGGGCAACAGCCGGAACAGCGCCGCCAAACATCCTTTGGTGATCGGACAGTCTCAGGCCATCTTCGAAAAGCGGATCGAGCTTTTCCCGGACTTTCTGGATGATCGTTTCCGGATGGCCAACGGGATGCCCAGACGCGAATTGCAAAAGCAGTGCTTCCATGCCCTTGTTCGGACGTTGCCCCGCCATGCCCATCTGCTGTTTCTGAACGATGCGATTTTGATATTGCATCAATGCGGCGATATTGAGGATCGCATTGCTCGCATTGGCCGATGGTCCCATGCCTGTACCGTGGGGATCGCCCCATCCCACACGATATTGCAGGAAATTGACCAGATCTTTCGCCGATTCGATCATTTCAGGGGTCAGTTGCACCCCGTTGTATTCCTGTGCGCGGACCTTACCGCTCAGAACATCCCGTGCATAATGATGATCACCTTCCGTGACATCTGCATGACGTTCCCATAATCCTGTTCTGCGGGGATCGCTCGCCTTGACCGCATCCCAGGCCAGATCCGCTACCGCCTGGGATTGCTGAATCAGTTCCATCACTTCCATAACCCACCTCCATATTCTCAATGCTCAACCCCTTGGTGCCGCAGTCCTGCGGACGGCAGGTCTTGCAGACGGCATGTCCTACGGACGGTAAGTCTTGCGGACGGCATGTCTTGGCAGACAGCATTCCGTAGAACGCATCCGTAGCAGGACCCGTCTTTTCCCTTGGTGCCGCAATGGTGACTGGCGGGATTGTGCTGTTCAGCATCCGTCTTTCCCTCGGTGACCACAGAGCCAAACCTTGGGGTGCCAAGGGAGGGGTCATTATTATCGGGGTGCGTCATATCAGATATGTAGATGCCCATATCCTGCATGGCCTGAAAGGTTTTCCACCTGAAAGGTTTTCCACCTGAAAGGTCCGCCGCATTCAGGGGCTGAAATCTTGCGGCACCAAGGGAGTGACCGCATTTTTACCGGGGTATGTCATGACGAATATTCACGAAGGGGAACAACATGGAAATGACCGAACTGGAGCAACAGATACTGAACGACGAGGTGATCAGCTTTCTGGACCGGGATCAATCCGATCTGGAAACCCTGTGGAACCAGCCGGGGATAGCGGAAAGCTGTCCGCCGGGCGTATTCCCGGATACCTGGATGGATTATTTGACGGACTTGCGGGAAGCGACAATGGCCTCCGACGACCCGGAGGAACTGAGGGAAACAATAGAAATAGTACAGGAACAGCGCCCGGAACCCGGAGGGGACAAGGACTGGCGGGATCGCCAGTGGGATCGGAACTGGCACCTGATGAACATGATCTCCGCGTACAACAATCGGGACGAGATATTGATGATGGAAGTGGAGGAGGACGAGACGGGTCAGACGTCCCCGGCACTCACGGAACATCGGAAAAGCCTGAAGCACATGAAATACCATCAGCACCTGCGGAGCCTGCTGGACGAACCCCGGAACATGGACCGGAACCGGCAGATGTGGCGACTGGAATCCCTGCTGGTGGAATACGGTCATCAGGACGATTGGGAGACGGAACTCCGGACACTGGAAACACTGGAATTCCAGGAACAGGGGTTGTCGATGGACGAGACGGAAGACGAGGAGAACCCGGAAATGATCTGGGACGAGGTGAATCTGGTGTACAGAATAGTACGACGACAGAACAACGACTGACCGACGGCCATTCTGAAGAAACCGAAGATCCTGAAGATCCCGATGAAAAAAACGCGACGGAAAATCATCCGTCGCTACCCAGGGACCCGCTGGCGGAAATCGCGTTATCCGATTTTTTCCGGCTGGATTTTTCGGCATCGGTCAATCTTCGTCGTGGCCAGGATCAAAGTGATCAACGCGGCCAGAAACAAAAGGCCAGAGATAATCTGCAAGCCATTCGGATACTCAAAACCTGTATCGCGGAAAATCGCGCACCAACCCCGGAAGAACAGGAGAAAATTGCGCTGTTTTATGGCTTCGGCGGCTTGCCGAACGCTTTTCGCCGTCCCAATGGCGAAATCACGAAAGGATGGTCCGATGTCGTCCTGGAACTGGAAGCCCTGACCACCGATGAAGAACTGAAGTCCCTGCGCGCCCGCACCGTGGATGCGCAATACACGTCCGACGCCGTGGTTTCCGCCATCTGGAAGACCGTGCGACATGTCCTGCCGGAAACGCTGACAAAACCCGATGCCGATACGCAACCCTTGCAGGTACTGGAACCATCTGTGGGAAGCGGCGTGTTTTTGAGTCTGGCTCCCCGGGACGTGCCGATGGAATTTCTGGGCGTCGAGATGGACCCCATCACGGCTGCCGTGGCCAAGGCGTTGCATCCCCAGGAAAAAATCATCCATGCGCCTTTCCAGAAAGCGCAATTCACGAAAACCGTGGACGTGGTGGTGGGAAACCCACCTTTTGGTCACACCAAACTGCTGGACATGGATCGCCCGGATCTGACCCGGGTGGCGCCCAATACGCACGGTTATTTCTTTGCCAAGAGTCTGGACCGGCTGCGTCCGGGTGGTATCGCCATCATGGTCGTGTCGCGCTATCTATTGGATGCGGACCGGCCAGAGCATCGCGCTTTTCGTGTCTGGCTGCACAATCAGGCGGAACTGGTCAGTGCCGTGCGCCTGCCGCATACGGCTTTTTCCAGAACCTCGTTCACGGATGTGGTCGTCGATGTGGTGGTCCTGCGCAAGCGGACACAACCCTTGAATGTCACCTATGATCCGCCGACCCGAACGATGGTGGATGAATGGACCAAGGCCCGCAAGCAGGAAATCAAGGAACAACAGGGACGCAATGCCCGGGAAGAAGAACTCATTTATCCGTTGCCGGATCATCTGCCCGCATGGATTTTAGGCAAGGACATCATCGGGAGAGGCCCGGATGAGCGCGGGAATGCTGGAGCACTGCCGATATTGGGCAATCCCTGGTATCGGGAGCATCCCGATCACATCCTGGGCGAAGCGTCCATCGGCTGGGGCAAGGGCCTGTATCGGTCAGGTGCGCCCATCGTCCTGCCCCTGCCGGAATTCGTCGACCTGGGCGCGTCCCTCGCTAAAGTGCTGCAAGCCGATGTGCGTCCCGGCATTCTGGAAAATCTGGACCGGACGCCCCCCGCAGAGGAAAAACGTCCCTATCCTGTCCTGTCCGCAGAAGAAATGGGATACCGGGTAACGCCCTACAGCCTGTTCGTGGTGCCTCAACAGGTCCGCAAGGCCGCGCTGGAAGTCTGGCGGCACAACAGTGCCAAAACACCCTATCCAGGCGAACAAATTCCCGCCCCGGTCAGCTCGCCGCTGTTCGCCACTGAAAATCAACCGCTGATCGGGATGCGTTTCCCCGACACGGTCCATTATCTGGACCGGACCATCGAAACCCGATGGGAACTCGTGACCTTTCCCCCCAGCCGCGCCGCCGGCAACATTCAACGGCTGGCCGGCATGATCGGTCTGCGGGACACGCTCCTGGAGCTTTCGGACCTGCAGCGTACCGAAGAACGCCGTCAGACCCCGGAAATGGATGCCCTGCGCCGGAAACTGCGGCAGGACTATGACCGTTTCGTAAAGCGTTATCACGCGCTGCGCCGTCAGGTCAATGCCTCGCTCATGCGCGACGATCCGGCATGGGCATTGCTGTCCGGACTGGAAATCGAATACACGCCGGAAGTGACACCAGGAATATCCCGGAAATATGGCATTCCGCGCAGCCCGGAGAAAGTGGTCCGGTCAGAGATTTTCGCCCGTCGCACCCAATATCCCATCCAACAGGTGGAACACGTCGAAAGCGCCGTGGATGCCATGATGGTATCCCTCTCGGAATCCGGGCAGGTGAATCCCGCCCGTCTGCAATCCCTGACCGGGAAATCCCTGGAAACCATTCACCGGGAACTGAAAATCGGCCGGGAAGACGCGCTGGCCTTCATAGCACCCGACGGTCATTGGGAAGAACGCAGCCAATGGCTGTCCGGTAATATCGACCAGAAAATCCAGATGCTGCGTGACGCCCAGGAACAATCCGATACACCCGGCGCATGGGAATCGGAGATACGGATTCTGGAAGCGCACCGTCCTCCCCGGATCGACATTCTGGAACGCACCATCCACATCGGCGCGTTCTGGTTGCCCGAAAACGTGGTGGCCGATTTCGTCACCCATCTGGGCGGCATCCAATCCCAGGTTCGGAAAAACACCATCACCGGAGAATGGTTCGTTCAATGCCTGGGGCAGCCACCGGAATACAGTACGGACCGCAAGAGCCTGTCCGATTTGTTGATGGACCTGCACAACCACCGCAGCATCAAGGTCATGGACAAGACCGATGACGGCAAGCTCGTCGTCAATGTGGAAGCGACGTCCATGGCCGTGGAAAAGGGAGAGCGCATCAAACATGCGTGGCACGACTGGATTTTTACCGACCCGGATCGGGTGAAGCTGCTGGAAGATCGATATAACGATCTGATGAACACCTACCGGACCCGATCCTATGATGGGCGGCATCTCCATCTTCCCGGTTCCAATCCGAATATTCGCCTGCGGCCGCATCAAAAGAATGCGGTCTGGCGCATCATGCAGTCCAAAAGTGTGCTGCTGGATCATGTGGTGGGCGCAGGCAAGACCTTTGCGGCCATTGCCGGCGTCATGGAAAAGCGCCGTACCGGACAGTCGCAAAAACCCTTGGTCGTGGTTCCCAATCATCTGGTGGGCCAATGGACCAAGGACTGGTTACGCCTGTATCCCGATGCCCGCCTGCTGGTAGCGGAAAAAGGCGACATGGCAAAAAACCAGCGGCAGGTTTTTCTGGCCAAGGCCGCTTACAACGACGTGGATGCCGTCATCGTTGCGCATTCCAGTTTCGACCGGATTCCGATTGACGCGGAGTTTTACGAAACCTATCTGCATCGGGAAATTGACGCGGCGGAAAACTTTCTGCGCGGCAAGATCAGTATGGAAGGGGTAAGCGTCAAGCGCATGGAACGAAAAGTCCAGGACCTGCGCGCGAAGATCGAAAATATGCACGCCAAGGCCAATGAATCCCGCGATGAGGGATGCCTGAACTTCTCGGAAATCGGTTTTGATCTGCTGGTCGTGGATGAAAGCCACAACTACAAGAATGTCCCGTACAACACCAGCTTGCAGAATGTGCGGGGGCTGGGAAACCCGGCAGGCTCCATCAAGGCCGAGAACATGATGATCAAGGTCTCGCAATGTCGGGATGTGGGGTCAGGCGTCGTATTCCTGACCGGAACTCCCATCTCCAATACCGTGGCGGAAATGTATCTGCTGCAAAAATATCTGGCGCCGGAAAAACTGGAAGAAAAAGGGATATACACCTTTGATGCCTGGGTCAGCCTGTTTGCCCAGGTCGAGGAAGAATTCGCCTTTACCCTGACCGGCCGTTTCAAAAGCCTGCAAACCCTGTCCACCTTCGACAATCTGCCGGAACTGGTGGGGATGTATCGGGACTATGCCGACGTCATCAGCCAGAAAGACATCGCACGATTGCTAAAGGAACAGCATCAACGTGCGCTGCCGATTCCGAAGATCAAGGGCGGCAAGGCGGAGATCGTGGTCTGCCCCATGACGCCGGCACAGCGTCAGATCATCGGTGAAGAGGTCGGCTATGACGAACTGACCGGCGAACCGGAATATGCCGAAGGCAGTATTTTATACCGACTGGATCACCTGCCCAGTCATCCCGGTCCCGGAGAGGACAATGTGCTGGTCATCATCAATGACCTGCGCAAGGCCGGACTGGATGCGCGGGCCTTTGATCCATCCTATGTGCCGGAAGAAGGCGAGGAAACCGGAAAGTTGGGCATCTGCGCGAAAAATGTCAAAGCGGTCTATGACGAATGGGCCGAAGATCGCGGAACACAACTCGTGTATCTCGATTTCTCCACACCCAGCAAGCGTAGCCAGAAAGAACAGAACGCGTTGGAAAAGCATCTGGCGAAAATCATTGCCGGAGAGCATCCCGATGCCCCGGAAAAGGCCCAACAGGATGCGGAAAGCGCCCTGGAAAAGCTGCTGGAAAAATATACCCGTGATGAAATTCAGGAAGCGCGCAAACAGTTTTTGTCGGGAGGGCAGGCATCAGCGTCCTTTGTGGCCTATGAAAAATTGCGCCGTCTGCTGGTGAACCTGGGCATACCGCAGGAAGAAATCGCCTTTATTCATGATGCGGATACGGATGAGAAGAAAGAAGACCTGTTCGATGCGGTCCGGGCCGGCAAGGTGCGCGTCATGATCGGTTCGACGGCCAAGATGGGGCCGGGCATGAATGTGCAGGATCGTCTGGTCCACGAGCATCATCTGGATGCGCCGTACCGCCCGACCGATGTGGAACAACGCAATGGCCGTATTCTTCGCCAGGGCAATCTCCTGCTGAAAAAATATGGAAAATCCTTTCGGGTGGGGATTTCCTATTACGTCACCGAAAATTCCAGTGACGCGGGACTGTGGCAGATTCTGGAAACCAAGAAAAAATTCATCGATCAGGTACGTTATTATGATGGTACGCGCCAAAGCATCACCGATCCCGACACCCAGGCCATTGATCCCGCTGCTGTCAAAGCCCAGGCATCCGGTCACGAAGTGCTCATGCTGGAAGTCCCCTTGCGCGCACAGGTCAGGCGACTGGAAAGCCTGAAAAGAGGATTCCGCGAGGAACAGCAACAAGCTCTGCGCCGGGCTACCGATGCCCGCGAAAAACTCGTGGAACTGAACAGCTATGTACTTCCCAACATGCCGGAAGTGATCACGCAAATCAACGCCTTGCAAGCAACTCTCAAAGGTCCTGCGGACAGCAAAGGTCCTGCGGACAGCAGTGCTGCGCACGGCAGTCTTGCAGACGGCGGTCCTGCGGACGACGTAAATTCTGCAGATCGCAATAATGAAAATCCCGACATGCTGACCCTGGAGGCGAAAGAGGCAAAGGCAAAAGAGCCGGCATTCATCCCCTGGGGCCAGTCAGGACGCGAACGGCTGGTTACGAAAAAGTTTTTGATGGCACAGTTCAAAAAAGGTGTCGAAAATCTGAACAATTCCACCATAAGTTCTCATGAGCGCATCGGGTTCATCGGTGGTTTCATCGTTGAACTGGAGCAAAGATTCACCAATGGAAACATGACCATCGAAATGTATCTGCCGAATATGCAGCATATTCCGGAGACGCATCTTCGCAGCACGGAATTCGATCCTTACAAAAACGTGAATTTCATGGCCCGTCTGGAAAACATGCTGGACGCCGCCGCTTTTGAATCCTCGATCCATGACCGGGAAAAAACCTATCAGACCATCATTCACAAGGGTGAACATGCGGAACCCTTTGGCCAGGAGGAAGAACTTCAGACGATTCAGCAGCAACACCAATTGGCCAGCCGTCTTTTGCGCCTGAAAATCCGCAAGCTGGATAACCTGGAAGAGCGTCTGACCGGATTGTTTTTGCAGGACATGAAAAAAACCTTGCAGGCAGTGCAGGAAACGAACCCGGATACGGGAGAAACGACAACGGTCGAAAAGTTGATGCACACCAAGGAACAGGAAAAAGAAGCCAACCAGCAGGCGAAATCTTTTGTGCAGGACATGATCAACGCCTTTTCGCGCCCGCCCTTGACGGAAAACGCCTTGTCGGTACTGGAACGTCTGGGCGTCAGCGCCAAAAAACGGGAAGCCCTGCGTGAACAATTGGGGTTGGTCACGGAAAGCCAGAAGGAAGTCATCGAAGAACCGGAGGACGATGCGGAAGCAGAAGAAATAAAGGAAAAAGATGCGGAAGCCCTGACGGTCGATGAAACCGTCCTGAAATCCCGCATCGGCTTGCAGGAACCGGAAAGGCCGGAAGAACAGGCGACGGAAAGTCCATGGTCCTCAACCAGTGCCCCGTTCTTTTCGGATTTCCCATTGCCGGGCAGCGGTCAACAGGCCAGCCTGTTCGATGATCTGTTCAACAGTCCCAGTCCTGCGGACAGCAAATCTCCTGCGAACGACGCTCCTGCGGACAGCAGTCTTGCAGACCACAACAGTCTTGCAGACCGCGTAGGTCTTGCAGACCGCGTAGGTCCTACAGACAGCAAAAGTCCTGCGGACGTCTCTCTTGCAGAGGACACTCTTGCCGACCACCGCGTAGGTCATGCCGACCGCATAGGTCATGCCGACCGCAATGCCCTGACAAGCAACGAGGCCACTAGCGGGAAGTCTGTTACCGTCGAAACCACAGATGTTGCAAGTCCCAATGCCTTTGCAGGCCGCGAAGCCTTTGCAGGCCGCGAAGCCCTTGCAGGCAGCAATGCCATTGGCGAAGCGTCAGCGCCTACGTCTCATTCCACGAAAGATTCTCAGGAGATCGTCATGGAAAACCCACCGCTTTTACGGACCATTCCTCCCTCCATTCGGGGCTTTTTGTCAGACAGCCAGCGGCAGGCGACAGAAGCCGGTTTGCGCAGCGAAGAACAGGCATTTTTCAGCGAAAAGCTGCGAGAACTGGAACAGGTCATCCAGGCGATGCCGCATACCTATCAAACGGACGGGCAGGGGGATGATGCACTGGTAAGCCTGCATTATTTTCGCGGCAATGCCGACTGGTACATCATCGAGAAAGACATGGGCAATGGTCCTGACGATCAACGCCAGACACAGGCATTCGGACTAGTTGACCTGGGAGAAGGCGAACCGGAACTGGGCTATATCAATATCGAGGAACTGACCCGGTTCAATGCGGAGCTGGATTATCACTTCACTCCGCGATCCCTGCGGGATTTGAAACGAGAAAAATACCCGGAACTGCTGCGTGATGACACGCCGGAAATGCAAACAGCGCCATCCACCGAAACATTGAGTCCCCCATCGTCACAACCCGTGGAAGATGTGCAATCCTTGCTGGATGAAGCTGTAAAAAATCATCGCACGCTGGATGATCTGTTCCGGTCCCTGCGATCGCAGGGTTTTTCCCAGGCCGTCATGTCATTGGACGCCATCAATCAATATCTGGATATGCCCCTGCCGGAAAGCGCCGTACTGGTCGATGGCCGGGAACGCGATGACGATCTGGAAAAGGTCATCCTTATGGACGACTTGGCTGTCGCGGTTTCCCGGTCCGATCTGGATGCCTATGATCATCCTGCCCGTCAGACAGCGCCGAGTGCAACCCCTGGCGGGGAGCAAACCCTTAGCGGGGAGCAAACCCCTTCGCAGGGTGCAGCCCCATTGCTGGGTGCAACCCCATTGCTGGGTGCAACCCCGCAAATTCCGGATGTTGCCAAGGCCGGACTATCGGAACTCGCGCAAGAGGGGCCGACCTACCAAAGCGCCGTGGAAACCCTGGAAAGCGCCGGGGGATGGGATGCTGTTGCCGCCAGCCCGGATTTGCAAAAAACCTATCAGGACCAACTGGATCACCTGATTGACTTGCGGGCACAGTGGATAGCCAATGCCTTGACAAATGCCGGCTGGCATTGGTCCGGGACGTCTTTCAGTCATTTCGATCATGAAGGCATCAAGATTTTTCCGAATGCTCAAGTGACGGGCGGTAACAATGTGTCCTGGGGATACCAGATAGCCTTGCGAAACGGCAATGAGCTTTTTCATCTGAAAAAACCGGATGATATGCACACTCCGGCTGCCGAATTTGCACAGGATATGGTGAATCTTGCGATCAATGCCCATGAAAACCGTCTGTCTGAGGGAGTTTCTCTGGAAAATCAGGATGACCTTTCTCCCGATATGGTCATTCCTGAAACCATCAAAGCCTGGGTAGGCACTGAACAGTTGCAGCAGTGGCAGGATTTCTGGGAGCAAGGATCACTGGCAGACCGGGAATTGATGAACATACGCTGGTCGAGGCTGGATACATGGCTGCAAGCGCCATTGCCCGTATCCGAGGCCGAAAAGCAAAGACTGGATGGCCGTGCAGGGATCGTTCTGCGTTCGGAAAACAATGGCCAGCACTGGTTCATCACCGGTATGAATGCGGACGGAATAACGGGATATGGTCTGCATATTGACCAGAATGGCAATGCCCGTTTGGGCCGTGTGGATCTGCGCGAGGCGCGTGAAGATGCACCGATACTGGTCGTCGGTCACGAACCCGGCCCACTGCTGGCGGACCTGCGGGATGCTGGTATTCCTACGGAATCGGTCACATTCACCGACGACACCCGGACAATGGAAAACATGGGTAAAGACACACAAGCGCACGATAACACCGATGATGCGATGAAACCGAACGTAACGACAACCCGTATCATCCCGACACGCGCGGGAGTGTTGGCCGTACCCGATGATGCCAGTAAACCCGCTTATCTGGCCGGAGTAGGGTATCTGGATAACACTCCAGAACAGGCGGAAACGCCAGAAGTCACAACGACCATGCGCGAAGTGGATTTGACCGCAAAAATGGATCATCCGTCAGAGGTCTTGCGTGAGAAATTCCAGCAAATCGGTCTGCGCAACATATCCATCAAAAAGAGCGAACCTTACGATGCCAATACTTCCAAGCATTCAGAAACGGTTGTTGGGTATGCCAGTGATAACCCTGAACAGTCCGAAATTACCGGATACGTCAACATGGAAAACGAGACGTCCGGCATCATCAACAGTCTGTCATTGTCCAGGTTCCCCGAACAGAAACTGGAATACCTGTATCCGTTGCTGAAAAAGATGGAAGATGCCCGCTTGTTGCGTTTTGTTTCCAGTATCGGTGCCCGGTTTTCTTCCAGAGGAGAAGGTGGGCCTGTCAGCGTCATGACTTCAACGGTTTTTTCCGGTTCTGATATCGACCGCGTCATGCAACTGGAAGGGCGGCAGGCTTTGCATGTGCTGTTGACCATACACATTCCAGAAAAGGATGTTCCCGATGCAGAACAAATCATCCAGGATCAACAGGAAAAGACAAAAAACCTGATTCATGATTTACGAGGGAAGTACGGACTGCCCGTTGCTGTGACTGTTTTTGCAGACAACAAGAATCAACCACTGGCTGAACGTCAACCGTATCTGGATGCACTCGATGCAGACTTCTTGCTTAAAATTGAAAACCATGAGTTTTCACGCTATGCGCGAAACTTCGATCAGGTAGTCAATGCAAATGACATTATTGCTGTAGTGGGATCATCGTTGACTGATCTTCCGCTGTTTAACAAAAACGGAGACATTCACAAAAGCATCAAGCATCCGGTTTACATCATTCGTCGACAACAGCTTGAAAACGTCTTGCATGTAAACGCCTTGCAAAAGCTGGATGCCGAAATGAGTGTGCGTCGCACGGAAAACGAAGCCAGACTGAATATGGAAACGCCGGTAACAGTCTCCGTTAAACCTGCTGAACCTGCTGAATCTCAACCTGTGCAGGATGACGACAAGGCCGTTTTCGACACCATGATCGTGAATCGCATTTTGCGTGTGTATCCTGATGTGGTGGCGCAAGCGCAAAATCCGGGCAATGATTTCAGACTGTTTATGTTGGGTCATGTATCCAGCGCCATTTCAGAGTCATTGCTGTTTGTTATGGACGATCCACAAATGTCTGCCAGCACAAAAGCAATGGCAAAAAACATTCTGCAAGGTCGTGAAGGAATGACCGATTATCGTCGGCATATCGGTCAGCGCGTATGGGATGCTGCGCATTCTCCAGATTTTGCGGAAAAATATCCGTTGCCATCATCAGAACCGACCGACGCAACACAGGCAGCGACAACGGAAAATGCGGACAACATAGCGGAAACCATCCGCAAAACACATCCTGAAACCGTCCAGGTACTACGGGAAACTTCCATTCCTGTTACCGCCAGTCTCCCGTTTGCGGGCACATTCACGGAAATGGATGCGGAAAAACCGCTGGAGGGGTTTTTCGGCGGACTCAGCCCGGATCACGCCTTTATTTGCATGAACGATCAATGGTATCAGCATCCTTTGGTGGATGATTGGGTGCAATCCCATCTTTTTTCAGCCGGTGGATTTGCCTCGCAACGCGACGACCTATCCAGAATATCCGCGTTGCGTGGCAAAACGATCCGTATTCAGCCGGAAATCAACCGGGATGACGTGCTTCATGGTGCAAAAGAGATAGATATTTACACCGTGGACGATCAAGGGAAAGCCCAATTCCTTTCACGATCTTTTGATAAAGCTACCCGGGCGTATCAAGTGCAATATCGTCAGGCGATGAAAGATGCACAGATCCTTTTGGACCATCAGGTTTCTGACGTAACCGTGGACATGCGCGGGGTTTCTCCCACGCCGGAAGTGACGGGCCGATGGATTGTCGATGCACAACAGGCCATAGCCATCAATATCGGATACTTCATCGACACGGATGCGGTATCCGCCAAACCCCATCATTCGGCATATTGGATGTTGGACGGACGTTCCATCATTGAATTAAAAGATGCCGATCCGGTCAATGCGTTGAGCGACTGGATCGACCATCTCAAAACACGGGTTCCCGTCGTTCTCGATGCGATGACGCAACTCCAGGCGAAAGTACGCGACATGCAGGTTGCCGATGAGGCAGGCAAACCGCTTCTGGCGGAAATGCTGGCCGTTCGCGTAGAGGAGCAAGTGGTGGATAAAGACACCTATCATCAGGTGTTGATGCACTATTCGGATGCGTTGCGCGAATACGATAAAAAGCCTGATGCTGCACGAACCGCTTACGATGAGTTGAAACTATCCTTGCACAAAAACGGCATGATCGTGGAGACGTCGGCCTTTCCGCACAAGCAGGACACGTTGGATGCACTATATCAGGCTTTTGCGGATTTGCGTCGGAATGTGGAAGCGCAATACAAAAAGGTCGTACAGGAACAGGGCGCGGCATTCTTGGCGAATCCCCCGGAAAATGCCGACATAAAAGCCGTTGCGCGTGCCATTTTTCAAAAGCATGGCATCCCGCGTGACGATAACGAGGCATCCACGCCACCTATCGTTTTCGATGTGCAGCAAAAAAACATCGACGCCATTCGCCGCGCCATCGGGTATAACAGTATGAATCCCTTGCAGGGTGCGAACCCCATGCCGGGGAGCAACCCCGCCAGCCAGGAGGTTTTTGAGGTCATGACGGGTATCCAGCTCGGCAAGACGCAAAAGCAGCGATTGGTGCAACTGGATGAGTGGGCGGGTATTTCCCCGGAACAGCGTGCCGACATGGATGCGGAACAGCAAAAAGCGCGGGAACGCGAGGCACAAGTCACACAGATCGTGGACATCTGGAATGCTTATGGCAGCCGATCCGCGCGTTTCAACGGGGAAGTCATGACGCTGCAAGCCGTGCTGATGCACATGGCGCGGGAAGAGGGTCACAGTGTCATGCGATTGAACACGGAAACCAACAGGGCCGGTCGCGCTTCCCATCATCCGGCATTGTGCAAGCCGGAAGAAACGCAAGGATTGCGTATCGTCGAGAAACAGTTCAGACCATTGATCATGACCCTGGTCAAAGGGCAATTCGATCCGGAAAATCGTTTTGTGCCAGCCATGCAGAAAGTGATGCGTCTGGCGCACGATCTGGGCATCGACGTGAATACCGGACCCTTGAGTGAGGCTGCCACCACGGTTGAAGCGTCCGAACCGGAAACCGCTATGGACACCGGAGATACCAAGGTTGCCGCACCGGAAAACACGGATGCTCGCGTTGAACCAGAAAAGCCGGAAACAAAGACAGTTGCATCGGAAACCGAAAGCGACGATCCAGAAGATGAAGAAGATGATGGCGATTATGCGCCGACAAGTGCATCGGAAAAGCCCGATCTTCCGGACTGGAAAGTGGCGCCACCCGATATGCTTTCGCCATTATGGAATATGCAGCTTCCCGTCAGTTATCCCAATGAGCACGGCGTGTTTTCTGTTCCCGCCTATTCTGCGGAATGGTCAGCGGGGAAAAGCATTTTCGACAAGGTGATCGTGAACATCGCGCGGGATGCGCAGGGACGTTACCGTTTCTCCACGGAAGGCCCAGGCAGCAGTTACCTGCCTGGGGTAAGATCACCCGCATTCGCCACATTCCTGGAAGCGCACACCGCCGCACGTGAGGAAATAGTGGAAAAACTGCGACGCAAATATGCCAGCAACGCAGTGGAAAAGGGCTTTGTCAAAATCGCCGGCAAATTACTGGAAGGCGTCACACAACGCGCCGATGGCGACCGGCACCATCTGGCCAAGGAAAGCGAACTCTTGCGGGAACCGCCTTACAAGGAAGCCTTTGGCGAGATCATGGAACGCCTGGAAGGGAATCAGCAATTGATAATTTTCTGGGAACATCACGCGCATCGCGGGCCTCATGACTGGATGGTCACACTGCATCATGATGACGAAGAACGAAGCCTCGTGGCCGAACTCCGCAAGCAGGGGGATGGTTATGATTTCACGAACGAAAAAAATGCGCCGGAATACGCCCAGCGCGTGGATATGCACGATCTCGATGCGTGGCTGAAATTCATCCAACGCATTGCGGAAGATTTTCCGGAAAAACAGCGTAACATCCTGTTCAATGCGCCTTACGGCCTGCAAGACTTTCCCGTCTGGTACATGCCTGAATCCTTGTCGGCGCAACAGATGCCCAACCCATTACCGCCTGTCCCGCGCTGGCCGGAGGATATGCAGCAGGATGAAATGGCTGTGGAAGCGCCTGCATCACTCGGCAATTTCGACCGCTACGTCGGTTTGCGTTTCAATGATGGAAACAATCATGTGGCGCTGCTCATTGCGCGGGATAAACAGGGTTACATACCGGCATTGAGCTATCGTGATGGGAATACCATCGCCTCAGCCGTGCCCAATGTCCGCGATACCCATTATGATACCTTTGCAAAAGCCTATGCCCAGGGCATCAAAAAGCTCAAGACGCACCTGAAAGGGCAGCAAAACATGGGCTGGACCTCTGGCGCTGATCAGTTGGCCCAGGACTGGCTCAATCATAAGGTTGGCGCAAAAAACCCCGTGTACTTTGGTTATGACGCAGCCCGTCTGGAAACCCGATGGGATCGACCAGATCGCCTGGAAGGCGTAACCGCCCTGCAGTTGATGCGAAATACCCAGAACGATTACTCTCTGTATGGCATCGTCTCCGGTGAATCCAGTCCCCGCTTCATCGGTAGCGTAAATACACTGGACCGCGCTCTGTGGCTGGTGAACAGTACATTCACCCTGCTGAATAACCAACCCGCACAAACAGCAGACTTGCAGTCGGCAGACTTGCAGGACGCAGAACCCGGACAGGCGGCAAGGCCCATGCAGGATTTGGGCGGTCAGCAACCCATTGGTTCTTTGGAAGATTCAACTGTTGGCAGGGGATATAATAATAATATACCCCGTCAACACTCTGACGACCTCGTGCAACAGGCGGAAAAGATCGTCAGTGACCTCAAGGAACAGTTTGGAGATTTGCTGACATCCCCCTTGCAGGGGGGCAACCCCTTGCAGGGCATAACAAACCCCTTGCAGGAAGCATCCCCCTTGCAGGAAGCATCCCCTGATCCGCGAGCAAATGCAGACTGGCAGCGGTTGCAACAATGGTCGATGATTTTTCCCACTCAATCATCCGTGGATATTCCGCCCTTGTTGAATGATCTGGTTGCCCAGGGTCTCTCACTGGATGTCTCCCAGGAAACGTCCTCTGTGAATTATGTGCTGGCCGCTCTGGAATCTGGAGCCTTGAGCACGGTCCCGGTACAGGTGTGGTCCGTACGGAAAAGCGATCTGGTGGCCCAGGATGCCGAACTGCGGGAACTGCGCTTTTACAACGGTGACCCGGAATCCCGGCATGTGTTCCTGTTGGTGGGCGATCATGTGCTGTTCGATCCGTGGATGGCGATGAGCAAGCCGGGAGTTCCCTACCTGTTGGACACGCAGCGTTCAGAGGACCGGGACATGCTGGTCGACCGTTATCTGTCTCCCGATTTCTGGGTCAGCCCGCACCCGAAGACCGCGCTTTCTCCGGCATGGCAGGAAATGGCGCGGTGGAATCCGGATCAGCAGGCTTTTGATCCACCAGAAACAACCGCCGTTATCGACACGGACATGCCCAACCCGGGTGAAACCGTGACCAATGCCGTACGCAGCACTGCCGTGCGCAGCACTGATGCCGTGCGCAGCACTGCCGTCAGCATGACTGCCGTCAGCATGACTGCGGCACCAAGGGGGCAGGAGGTGAACATGGACTGGAAATCATTGGCGGAAACCCCGGAGATACTTCCCGCGCTTGCGGAATATCTGCGCGGTTTGAGTGAGCACCCGGAACGGCTGCCGGAAGCGGGGCAGTCCTGGGCGGCATCGGTTTCTCTGGAATCCTTGCGGGAAATGCTGGTCAGCCTGTCCGCCGATTGGGACCGTGACTACTGGAAGCTGGGCGTGGATTTTCTGGTGAACAGTCTGAGCGACAGCAACAAGGCAACTCGTGTGAATCTTGCACAGCATGGACGTGACGAAGATGCTCTGACCGGCCTGTCTTTTCTGTTGATGCACCTGGCCGTATCCGAATCCCATTGGCCGGGACTGAACAACAATGCCGTACTGGATCAGCCCGATTTTCTTCAGCGTCTGGAGAAATTATCTGCGGATACGACAGTCGGAAAATCCCCCACGGAAAACCCGACAGAAATGGCAGCGACCAAACCCGGTGAAAAAGGAGAAATCGGCCCGGATGACCGGATCGTCCAGATCAAGTTGCTGCCGCTCGATGCGCAAGAACGGTCCTGGAAGCCGAATAGCGGAAAATCTCCGGCGCGCTGGAAGCTGGTGGCCATCTTGCAGGACGGTTGGGAAATTCCCAAGGTGCTGAAAGCCGGCATAACCTATGAACAGGCTTTGCAGGCAGCGCAATCCAGAGCGCAAAAATGGCAGGCGGAACTCATCGACGTCTGGGCGGCTACGCAGGAAGTCAATAGGGTTTCCGCACCAGCCGCATCCACTGCACCTGCTGAAAACCCATGGAGCCAGTACGCAAGTGGCGTCAATAATCAGCAAACGGGGGGCACAAGAAATCCTGCACCTGTTACCGCATGGCCGCCGTCTCCGGCTGTCCCTGAATCAACATCATCATCCGAAGCATCTCCGGTGACGCCCGACACAATGCCGACAGCAACAGGCGTCACAGAAACGCAAGGTGCAGCTATTGAAGATGCGGCACCATTGGTGCAGGTTCCCACACCCATTTGGCAACGAGAGGTGATTCATCCCATGAACGAAGAAGAACAGCAGGCAATGGCCCAGGTCAATGCTTTTCTCAAGAATCCGCAGATCATTACCGAACAGCATAAACGGCAGTGGATTGAACAGGCGATCATCGTGCGCAACAAAACGCTGAACATGATGCAACCCTATTTCCGGCGCGATCCAGCCCTGGCGGAACAATGGCAGCATAAAAACCTGTTGATGGACATGATCCGCCAGACCATGACCATCAACCGAACCAATATTACGGAAATGATCGATCATCCCAGAACCGGAACCATGCGCATGTTGTTGCAACACCTGCCTGCGGAGCCGACCAATGACACCATACGCCACTATGTGCTGGAAAATCAGGTGATGCAAATGGTCATGCAAACCATGAACATGGAACCTTTCCACGCGGTCATGGACATCATGGCATCGCAAAATTACCTGTTCTCCCGTCATCCCCTGGTGGATTTGCAACCGCCACTGGTACTTTTTGATCCGACGGATCGCAGCGCCAGGATCATCCTGACGAAAACACCGCGTCAGGTTCCACATCAGGACAGCCATGACACACTGTCACAGATTCATGCTTGCAAGTCCTGGGTCGGCAGCATCCTGCAAGCGCATTTCACCAACGAACGCTTACCCATACATATGAACATCGCCTATTTCGATGCCAGCCGTCAGAACGTCCTGATCCGCGATGTGACAGAGGTCCCCGGTAAGGCCGATGCCATGCGCAAACAGGCGGAAGTCATGGCCAGCATGATCGAAAACGGACAGGTTCCCCAAGCCGCGCCGAGAGTCGTGACCAAAGTCGAGCTGACCCCGGAAATTACACGGGACGTGCAGGAAATTTCCCGAATGGAAGCCATGAAAAATGCGCTGGAAACGCAAATCCGGGAAAAGCAGCAGGATCTGCAAACCCGTATGGGCAGCGACCCGGAAAGCTGGCCGAAAATTCCGTCAGAAACCAGCATGGGAAGCATCCGTACCGAATGGTCCTCCAGAATTCATGAGGACAAGGCGCTCAATGCGCTGTCCGCTCTGGGTATTCCCCGTTCCCAGGTAGAAAAGCCCGAATACGACATGGACAGCATCTTGCGCGCGCTGACTCAGGCCGGTATTGCGCCGGAACAGTTCATCACTGGCCGCCAGTTGGATATGGACCGTCTGCACACCGTCTTGCAGGCATACGGCATATCCCGTTCCGAATATCAGGCGGCACATCCGGTGGTGACTCCCAGCGAAAAACATCCCGCCTACCAGCAGACGGTGCAGTCCTTGCAAACAACGAAAGAACAGCAGGTACCATCCACCGAACAGGAATTTACCCCATGAGCGTCCTGCATTACTGCAACGTCACCGGACCGTCGAAAGATTTGCTCGATGACGCATTCGCCGCCACCTTCTATCGCATGGTTGCCCGTTTTCCGCATTTGACCCGTTGCCGATTCGTGGAAGATGGACGGGAAGTGGTTTTTGATGAATACGTGCGCCCAGAATCCCTGATCGCTCTTACAGCACTGGACATGGCCCTGCGGTTGATGCGACGCATCAATCCCCAACGCATTCACCTGGATCAATGGCTGACCTGGGAAAAGGAACGCCTTTTGAATGCACGGATGGATATTCCAATTTTCTGGCTGGTTCCGCCACTGGAGTTGGGTTTTTATCTCACGGCACCCGTGGAACTGTGGAAATCGGAAAGATCAGATCACCATTTTTCAGCTTTTTCGGCAAAAGAGGAAACCTGGAATGTCATTACGCAGTCGCGCACGCTTTTTTCTGCCTAAAAACCCGTTCGCCAGTTTTTCCCTGACTTCCGGGTGGATACGAAAAATACGGGAAACCCGTATCACGAAAAACCGGGTGCCCATTCGCAACCTGTCACCGGAAGACCGGGAAAAACGTCTCCATTACTGGAAGCGCATGGAACACCAGAACGCCCTTATCGGCATCCTCGTTTTGGCTTTTCTGATCATGGATGCCGTGATTTATCCCGACATGCTGGCCGTCATCGGTTCGACAGGCGCGGGGCTTTTCGTGGGCGCGCACTGGTACTATGCCCATCGCATGTGTCAGTTGCTGGAGAATGTTTCATGATCCCGGTCAATCTCTGCGAAAACGCGGCGGCGATATGGTTTCATGAGCCGGTCCTGATTCTGCAGGCCATTGCCAAGGTGGAAGGCGGATGGAAAGGCGCGCGCATCGTCGATAAGAACGGGACGGCGGATCATGGCCTGATGCAGATCAACAGCGTCTGGCGGAATCGTCTGCATCGCATGGGCTGGCACATGCACACCGTGCAATGGCACAACTGCGCTTCGGTGTTTACCGGCGCATGGATTCTCCGGCAGGAAATCCACAACGCGCACAACTTCTGGCTGGGCGTGGCGTGGTATCAATCGCGGAATCCGGTGTACGGACTGCCTTTTGCGCAAAAAGTCTATCGCGCCGCGTGGCATATTCATTACGGAGAGCAGCGTGTCCGGCAATAGCGATCAACAACAAAACAGTTCCAGTGATGATGATTTTTTCCTGATGTTCATCCTGGGCATCGGTGCCATGCTTGCCCTGTATTTTTTCGGCAAGGACATCATCATCGGGTACTGGAAAGTCATGCGGCTGGTGGATTTGTGGGTATTGAAAAAAACCGATCCGGCATGGTTTCAACAAGGATTCATCGGTCATGCGCTGTGGTCCTATCTGCAGCAGCATCGTATCCCCAAAATTTCCTGGAACAAAGCTTATGCGTTCAATCATTTTCTGGATCGCCACCTGTCCATCGGCAAGTTTCAGGCGTGGCCGGTTTTCTGGTCCCTGCTACCCACCGCCCTGGCGTTGCCTTTGTGGAATCGCCGCAAGCATCTGAAAAAAACTTTTTTGAAACCCTGGGATCTGGCCCTGTACATGAGTAAACACTATCCGTGGATGCTCCCGGTGATTCGCCAGCGTTCCGCCGCGCTCAAAAACAAATTCCGGATACCGAAAAGACGGTCACTTTCGGCCGTGCTGGCGGGACTGGTGCAGCGTCATGAAAAAACCAGCGACTGGCCATTGCATCCGCTGACCATCCTGTTGCGCGCCGGAGCCTTCGTCAAAAATGCATCCGGGCAATGGGTCTTGCAGGATGCGGCAGTGGAACAGTGGACCCAAAAACAGGTGGGCGCGAGAGCGGGACGCGAAGGATTTTCAACGCCGGAACGCAATGCCCTGTTTCACGCGCTGGTCAATCCGCATACCAGCGACATCCTGAAACAATATGCGTGGCGCGGGAACAAGGTCATTCGCAAACACACCGCATTAACCGACGGAGACGTCGAAAAATTCAAGGCGTACCGGAAAAAACATGCTTATGAGGTCTGCATCCTGCTTTCGGCGTTGCAGGATGCCCGGAAAAAGGAAATCGTACCCCCCAACTGGTTTGTCTGGCTGAAATACCAGGATCGGGCCTTGTGGTATGCCCTGCATGGTCTGGGCTTGCCGCGCCCCCATCCGGAGGGGTTGCCGGGTTTGGTCCAATGGCATTGCGAGCTGCGTCAAAATGGACCGGTAGAGGTGATCCAGACACCATTCGTCAAAAGCGGATTGTGGGACGCGCTGGAAGAAACCCAGTGGCAAAAATCACGGGAGTGGCAAAATTATGTCAGCGGACACTAACGAATTATTGCATGGGCAGGTCTTTCGGGATGATGACCAGTTTCATGTCGAGCGCAAATTCGCACCTCTGTTTCAGGGCGGCCCCCTCGTTTTCTGGGTGTTCGCGTTTCCGTCGCTGCTGTTCACCCTGATCCTGCCCAATGTACTGCCCGCTTTTTTCGGACATCTGGCCGGTTATGCCGATCTGCTGGCGTTACCCATGTCTCTGCTGATTTTGCCCTCCTATTCCCGTAAAGCGATTTACCCGGTAGCCAAACCCATTGTGGAAGGCGGATTGGACTACAACAACCGGAAACCGGGCATGAGCGGCGGATACGAAAAGGCCGGTGGCATCGCCTGGATAGGTACGGTGCGTCGCGGCAAGCAATGGGGAATGCCAGTTTTTCTGACCAATGCCATGCTGCGCGCCCATGCGTTTCTGCTGGGAACGACCGGCGCGGGCAAGACGCAGACCATATTGGGTTTTTTGTGGTCTTTTCTGGTGATGGGTTCCGGTTTCACCCTGGTGGACGGCAAGGGCGATATTGTCACCTGGCACATGATCTGTGCGATGGCATGGCTGGCCGGGCGCGAGGACGATCTGTTGCTGGTCAACTACACCACAGGCGATGTCACCTTGTGGGACAAGCCCATCGAGCGCCAGAGCATCACGATCAATCTGATGGCTTCGGGCAGCCTCAACACGGTATCCGGCCTGATCAAGAGTCTGTTGGGAAAGGCGCCCGAAGGGGACAACAAGATCTGGCATGAACGCACCGTGAGTTTCATCGAGGCGATTCTGACACCGCTGGTGTACATGCGCGATCATCACAATTTCCAGTTGTCCACCAACACGCTGCGTGAATATATCACGCTGCCGGCCGTCAAGGATTTGCGTCACAAGAAGCTGAAAATCGACGGCCGGGAACGGACTTTCCCCGACATTCCCGATCGCGCCATCGACCCGATCCGTACCTACCTGAACAATCTGCCGGGTTACAAGGACACGCCGCCGCCGGATTATGCCAACGATCCGGCCAATGTGCAGGCTGTGCAGCAAATGCCCCAGGTGCCGGGTTCGGAGGAAGAAAACAAGCAGCATGGTTTTGTGACCATGCAATTGATCCGGGCACTGAACTCCATGTCGGACAGTTTCGGGCATATCTTCGGAACACAGTATTCCGAACTGGATTGGGACGACGTGGCGCTCAACCGTCGCATTGTCGTCACCATCCTGCCGTCACTGGAAAAACCCCCGTCCGATCTCGAAATTCTGGGCAAGATCATCGTCGCCGGCAACAAAATGATGCTGGCCCGTTTGCTGGGCAACCAGATCAGCAAGGGGGTGGATGAACCGGTGGATGTGCGCGTCACTGATGCGGATCATCCCTACAGCCTGACGTATGACGAAAAAGCGTCTTACATGGTCGAGGGTGAGGAAGATATATTGGCGCAGGGCCGGTCCTTGGGTATGTCGGTACTGGAAGGTTCGCAGGATTTGCCGCGTCTGACCGAGAAATCCAAGCTGGGCGCTGCCGCGATTGATTCCTGCACAGGCTTCAAGGGCTTCATGAAGCTGCAAGACGAAAAATCCATCGAGTTTGCTGTCAAGAGTATCGGCAAGGCATGGATGAAACGCATCCAGTATTACAAAATATCCTCCGGTATGCTGCCCTCCCGGTATGCAGACAAGAGTGACATTGTGGAGCGCGTGGACCGGGTGAATGCCGAGGAGCTTCCGGCGCAGAAATCCGGGCAGATGTTTCTGACCTTTGAAGGAAAATATCTGAGCATTGCGTCGGCTTATTTCCCCTGGCCGAAGCTTCCGGAATGGCGAATTTCCCACGGCGCGATATTGCACCTGGAGCAGATTTACGGAGATCAGAAAACGGCGGAAACGGTGCCCGCACCCCTGGATTCCGTGACCCAGGAACCCTATCCGGGTGATCCCCCATCCGTGCCTGCAGACAAGGTGCTCATGCCCGATCCCAAGGATCGTCCCATTGTCACGGCCATGGATCAGAAAAGTTTGCTGGAATTGACGGAAACCATTTTCCGGCAATTCCAGGCGGTCAGAGCGTCATCGGACACCCAACAGAACGCGGAAGCGGAGAGCATGGAGTGGAGCGCGCGTGAATGATGAGGATGTCAAAAAGTTGCTTACGAACCGGTAGTGCTGCCAGTGAGGGCCTTGACCCATGTGGCTGCGGAACCCGATAATCAATATGAGTGATGCTCGGGGTTGGTTTGGAAACTACCGGGATATGTAAGAATTACCATGATTTTAGGAACCAGATTTATCAGGTATAGAATCCGTGACTATGGAATCTGTGAATGACGCCATGATTGCTGAACTACTGACGAGACGCAAGCAGGTTACGAATCCGAATGTGCGTGAAGCAGACAAGGCGTCGCACATACAGAAGAATTTTCGCGTTGTAAGCTCAGATGGATACGAATTCAACTTGTACTGGCGTCAGAACAAGCGAGTGAAAGATGATTTCTCTTGTGGCCTCGCGTGGCACATGCCAAGTGGTGAAACCATGACGCTCGTTCGTTATAACGGATCAAGTCATCCACACCAGAACCGCATCAAAGGAACAGTAATTGAATTTCGATGCCATATTCATCGAGCTACGGAGCGGTATATTCGTGCAAATCTCAAACCTGAGGGATTTGCTGAGCCAACTGATCGCTACCGCTCAATTTCAGGTGCTTTTCATGATCTCGTGTCTGACTGCAACATAACCGGGATTACCACTGAACGGGATTATCCGGACCTATTCGAATGAGCATTGACATCGAAAAAATTCAATCGAACCTCTGCTCCCATATGTGCTCAGACGTTCGCCTGCTTAAGCGCAATGGTCATACAATGGTAAATACGCCGTTCTCATTTCCCGACGGTGATCCATTTGTACTTTACCTTGAAGAACGTCCTGGTGGAATTTTGCGTCTTACAGATGCCGGTCACACGTTGATGCATCTGAGTTACGTAAAGTGATATAGACAAGTTTCATCAGGGAACCCGTGGGAAGCTATTTGAGCAAGTGCTAGCCAATGGCGGCGCTGGCGAAGACGAAGGCCAGATTTTTTTGGATACATCGCCTGATCGATTAGGTCCTGCAATTTTTCGACTTTCCCAAACACTTGCTAGCATTTATGATCTCACATTTTTAAACAGGACTCGATCTGAGTCATCATTTTATGAGGACTTGACTGAAATACTGGGTCAGATTGTCGATCCTGAAAAAATCCAGAAGGACTATGTTTATTCCAACATGCAGAATGCCGAAGACTACCCGATTGATTTTCGAATTGAAGGAAAATTTGCGCCGCTTTTCGTCTTTGGGATTCCAAACAGAGATAAAGCCAGGCTAGCCACCATCGTCTTGGAACGCTTACTTCGAGCGAAGGTGGAGTTTGATTCAGTGTTGATTTTCGCCGATCAGAGTTCTATGCCGCGATCAGATTTGGCACGCCTTTCAAATGCTGGTGGTGAGATGGTTGCGTCCCTGGATGCTCAGGACGACATTCGCAGGAAAGTGGCAAGACGTGCAGCTTAAGAACAGTTAGGAGATTGATGCTCATGGCTCGGGTGTAACGCGGGTTACTCCATGAGTCTGCTGATAGATCGGTCTGCATGGTAACGCTTAGGTAATTCCGTCTTCTGGTGTTAAACTGTATTTCCATGAATACTTGGTTGGCAAATCGAAAAGTGGAAATCCGAGAACATGCTAAAGACCTGTCTCTGCTGCGCATGGCGAAAGCGCGGGAAACCCTGATCCCCCTGCTTGCCAACGCATTTCAGGCCAGACGAATCTGGATATTCGGTTCCACGGCACGACTGGATGCTTCAGAGGATTCCGACATGGATGTTTTTGTCGAGACAGACGACAAATTCCGCACGATTCGCTTTCTGGACCGCCAGGACATTGTGCTGAACGTCCTGGAAGAAGCCAGAAAGCAAGGTTTTAATCTGCCTTGTGACATCATTCCATGGACGACACGAGAAGTGGTCGAAGGATGGAAGGGGAGCTGGATGAAAACCATCCGGGAAGAAGGAATACTGGTTCATGAGCGCGTCTGAGAACCTGGAAAGAAGTCGGCAGTGGTTCGATGCCGCATTTACCGATTTGGAAGCCGTGCAAGCGCTCATGGATCGCAATATCTATAGTCTGGCCTGTTTTTTTGCCCAGCAGTCGGCAGAAAAAGCCATGAAAGGCTTTCTCATCGCAGCCGGAAAAGCTTATCCCAAAGAGCATTCTTTGGAAAACCTGCGTGGCTTGCTGCCGGAAAACGCAGAGATTTCCCGTTTGGCCCCCAATCGGCTGGACCGGTATTACATTGCCCCAAGATACCCGGAATCCTTGCCTCTGGGGTCTTCAGTGCGAGGGGCTTACGATCGTACTGATGCCGAAGACGCATTGCGTGTCGCTACAGGAACAACTATGTTACTTGCAGGGTGGGCGCAAACACTGGGCGTCAATATTCCGTGGCCCAATAAGCCGCCAGACGATCAACCTCAATACACGAAATCTCCTAAAAATTCTGGACCTGAATTCTGAATAATTTGTCACATAGACGGTCCATAAGAAGAGGATGCAGAAAATGATGCCAGAAACGCCGTTTTCTGCTGTCCACTGACCAATGGGGCCTTGTTCAAGGCTTTGCTGATATTTTGAGCCAAGTGTTCGCAACCGGGCATCTTTTTCAGCAGGTTTTCCAAATCTTGCGTCTGCTCATAAACTTTTTGATCCGGTTCACCACAGGTTTCGTGCAGTTGGCAGAGCAACAATGCCGCTCTGGATGTGTGTTGCTTGATTTCTTTTTTTAGCCGGACCATGTTTGGATCGGTATTCATGATTTTTCTCAAATACTGTTCCAGTGGATACACTGATTTCGTGTTTCGTTTGTAAATCAGGTAATGCTGTACTGGTGCGCTTCTGTATAGGCGCGATGCGAAGGTGACGGATTTTTTCAATGCGTCGTGGATCATGGCGTTTTTGAGTGTGTTTCCCTCCACTTTTATCCCGCCATTCTCGGATGTGTATTCCTTGTATAGTTCGTGATCCCCAGCAGGAGAGGCGAATCCTGGGTATTTTTGCCCAAACCGACAAATCGGACTATTCCAGAACCTCGCCATCTGAATTATGGGGAACAGGCATCATGGCTAACTCCCCAATGAGCCGATCCAGGTCAATCGGCTCCAGTGGCTTGTCAAATTCATAACGCCCAAACAGATTGATGTGCGACCAAGCCACTGGAGATACCCTTGCCAGCCTGGCGATGCCCTCATAATCCCCGGCCTGTTCTCTGAGTACCAACACACCAGAAAGAAGGCTGGCGTTGTAATAAATTATGCAGTTGGTAAGCAGGCGGCTGCATTCGTTCCATACCTGCTGTTCGTATTCGGTCTTGAACCGCAGCTTGCCAAAATTGGCGTAGGCGATGGCACGGCGCAGCTTGTGATAACTCTCCCCCCGGTTCAGCGCCTTCTGCACATTTTGCCGCAACGGCAGCGAGTCAACGTAGTCCAGCAAGTACAGGCTCCTGATGATGCTGTCATATTCCCACAAAGCACGTTTGGTGCGGTTCTTGCGGGCCAGCGATACCATGATGCGCTGGATGTTGTCCCATTCGCTGATGATCAGGCCAGTGTTGACCTTGTGGGCAGGTTTGACCACACATTCCTCGTAGTGGCTGGGTGGTTTGAAGCCATACAGTGATTTTGTGACCACGCTGTAAGTGTCGCGGTAGTGGGGGGCAAACTGGTAGCCGAACGGGTACAGGATGGCAAAGTTGACCTGGTTGGCGCCATGCGTGTCAGTGGAATGGGTGTCAATTTCGATGTCAGTGGTGTTGTTGTATAGCAGGTCGAACACATAATGGCTTTCATGTTCATTGGCCCCGATGACGCCGCATTCACCGGCACATGATTGGCTATCAGGGTGTAGGACACGATGCCCTTCTTCAGCCCGAAGTATTTGAGGGAGTGGCGGGCATTCAGGGTGTCACGGCTGGTTTCAAACTTTTGCCCGTCGCTGCTGGAATGGATGCCGGAACCCAGGTTGTAGTGCTGAAAAATGGGCAGTTTGGCAATGTCGTTGCTTATCCGGTCATTGGCCTCCTGCAGAGTTTCCAGGCGGATGCGGCTGTCTGAGGTGCTGGCCAGCCGCTGGTAGTCCATATCGGAAATTGCCGCCATCCGCCCCAGCCCAAGGTTGGGAGCCATTAACAAATAACTTGTACTTTTCATGCAGCAGGCATAGTCTTGCAGTATGGAAGCAGACGCACTGATAGCCGCCCGACATCAAGCGCTTATATGGATGCCTCAATTTGTGCAAGTGAATTAGAGCGATAATCGAAAGTGGTGTACAGGCAGATTTACAACTGACTTGAGTAAGGTGGCGTACTGTTCCTACAAAGGGTTTGCAGACCAAGTGGGCAACGTAAGGAGTACGCCGTGGAAAAGAATACCGTATTTGAGGGTGGTATGAGAGAGCTGGGCTTGGGGATAGAGGGCGTGCTGCGGCGTGCGGCACGATCTCTGATTGAACAAGCCGTAGAGTGCTCGCCAAACACGGCTACCTATCCGCCGCCGTATAAATCTTCGCTCCACCGCAACACCTTCGCACAGGCTCGCGTCACGCCAGGCTGCCGCTCGCCTGGAGATCGGGTTCTTTCACGTTAACGCTGCGTGCCTAGGAAAATCAAGCACATGAAAGCGTAAGCAACGGAAGAAAAAAGTAGTTTTTTGACAAAAACTTAGCGTACTTTGGTGGAGTCTGGCAAACATGATGGCTGTACCGTAGGTGTACCGCGAGGGACCGCACCACGGTGTGCCGGGCGATCCCCGTGACCGTCAGCTTAGCGTGCGCCCCTTCCCGCGTGCTGCACAGTGCTGTAAGATACTGCAGTTAATTCGTGGGGGGCGATCATGACAGCCAAACGAGGCCGGAAACCGACCGGCAAGCCACGCGCAACACGCGCCTCTGCGAGCTTGCCGCCAGAGTTGTATGCGACGCTGCAAGAGATCGCCAAGCGAAAGAAGGTGTCCGTCGCCTGGGTGATCCGAGACGCGGCTGAAAATTACATCGCAGAACAGTGGCCCCTCTTCGCGGTCAACAAAGGGGGCACATCGTGACCTTAACCGGATTCACGACAGAGGTCATAGCCACCGGAGCGAACGCACTCCCACGGTCGAGTACCAACGTACAGCTTGAAGCTATCGATTGGAGCTTCGAAAAGCGCGAGCGTGCGCACGCGATTGAAGCCATCCACCCTTACCCGGCAAAATTCATTGGCGAGATTCCGCGAGCGCTGATGCGCACGTTGCCGTGCCCGAAGGGGACTCTCGTTTTCGATCCGTTCGCCGGAAGCGGGACAACCCTTCTAGAAGCGCAGCGCTTAGGTCTACCTTCTGTAGGTGTGGACCTAAACCCCATCGCGTGTCTCATCGCGCGCGTAAAAACCGGCGCTCGGCCAATTGATCTCGCCGATAAGGCGCGCGCGATCAGCGCCAACGCAAGCCGAAGCCGCTCCAAACAGACATGGGACATCCCGAATGTCGATCACTGGTTCAAGGCAGACATCCAAGGCGCAATCGCGGCCCTAGTAAATGAGATTAGCACTATCTCTGATTTAGCGTCCCACGACGCGCTTAGGCTAGCACTGTCCTCGATTTTGGTTCGCGTCTCAAACCAAGACAGCGACACGCGTTATGCAGCGGTAAAAAAGGACATCGCGCGGGCGGACGTCTTCACCAGTTTCATCGCTGCCGTCGAGAAGCTGGATAAGGCGCTGGCCTCAAGAAACTGGGACATCGGACCGGCCACGGTGATCGAGGCAAACACCCTAAAAGTGGATCCCGAACAACTGGGGGGTAGAGTGGGACTCGTCATCACGTCACCACCCTACCCAAACGCCTACGAATACTGGCTTTACCACAAATACCGCATGTGGTGGCTGGGCTTTGACCCTCTAGCCGTCAAAGAACAAGAAATTGGCGCACGCGCCCACTTCTTCAAACGGAACCATCATACCGAAGAGAATTTCTGGAACCAAATGCGGGACACGTTCAGGCTCATCAACCATGTACTTGTGAAGCGTGGATACGCCTGCTTCGTAATAGGACGATCAAAAATCCACGGCAAGATCATCAACAACGCCGACATCATCCAAGCGGTTGCGGCAGAGTTTGGCTTCGGCACAAGCGCTCGCATCGAACGCACGATTTCGTCAGTCCGTAAATCTTTTAACCTTGCTCACGCCAACATCAAGACCGAGACAATCCTCGTCTTACAGAAAAACTAGAAAATGGTCGAACTGATCCGTCACCGATACAAATATTTCCCCTATGAGCTGGAACTCGCGAAGCGCGAGGTGAATACCCTCATGCCTGCAGCTGCGCTCTCGGAGACTTCCAAGGGTTTAAGACTTAGTGGGGACTTTGACGCAGAGACGGCACACAGGCTCGTCTATTTTGCAAGCGTGTGGGATGGCGAGCGCTATGCGCCGACGATGCAGTCCCAGCTTGAGCGTGTGAACGGAAATGGACCTAATCGTCAATCAACACGATATTCAGCGCACGGCCTTCATGAATATAAGGGAAAATTCAATCCACAGATTGCCCGCGCGATCCTTAACATCCTTGATATTCCGGTTGGTTCACGTGTGCTAGACCCCTTCTGTGGGTCGGGCACCTCACTGCTCGAATGCGTTCATCTTGGGATGAATGCTGTCGGCACCGACATCAATCCGCTGGCCGTCTTTATTGCAAATGCCAAGCTTGCAGCGATCAGTATGCCGGCCGCCACTCTACGCGCAGAATTAGCCAAGATTGTTAAGCGCGAGCGCAGGATCAAGGTTCCAAAGGAAGGATGCAACCTGGCAGCACGCGAGGAATATTTGTTGGCCTGGTTTACGCCCGAGATTTTCCAACAAATCGAGCGGTTAAGGTTGGCCATCGAGGAAAGCGAGCCGCAGACGTCAGCACCGCTGTTGGCCATCGCCAGCAATTTGCTGCGTGACTATTCCTTCCAAGACCCCAATGATCTTCGCATCCGGCGGAGGAAATCCCCCCTCCCGGAGAAGCTGTTTATCACTGCCTATGAAGAGGCGGCGGAACAGTTCATCAACAAACTTGAAGACGCGCAACAGATCGTCCGCGCAGCCAAACCGACAAGCCGAGCCATCCTGACTGACAGCCGCGAGATGACGGCGAAAGCTCTTGGTAGCTCCGAGAAATTTGACTGCGCATTGACCAGTCCGCCTTATGCAACGGCGCTGCCCTACATTGATACCCAACGACTGAGCCTTATATGGTTAGATTTGATTCCTCCGTCAGAAATTCCTTCGCTTGAGGCTCGACTTGTCGGAAGCCGAGAAGTACGCGGGCAACAATCAAAGCGTGCACTGCTAGATCAACTGCTCTGCAACGCAGCGGGGCTTCCAGAAGCTCAGGCCGACTATTGCCGCATGCTGCAAGGAGCGCTCTGCGAGGACGATGGTTTTAGGCGCAAAGCTGTTCCACTACTGCTCTATCGGTACTTCGCTGGCATGGCGCAAGTATTCTCTGCGATTGGGCCCTTAATGGGAAAGGGCGCGCCATTTGCTCTGATCGTTGGCGGCAATCACACCGTTCTGGGCGGTAAACGGTTCGACATCAACACGCCTCAACATCTTGCCGAGATTGCCAGCTCATGCGGGTGGACCCACGTTGAAACCGTGCCGCTGCAAACCTACCAGCGTTATGGCTACCACATGGACAACGCCGTTACCGCCGAGGCTATGGTGATTGTGAGATCCAAATGAATGAACTGACCCTGCATCCGAACGTATACGCAACCGGACACAGCAAAGGTCTAGTGAACATCTTGGAAAGAGTTTGGGTACGCGAACACACACCAGGTGACGGGACTATGTTCATCGTCTCAGGGTTTGGTAACTATAACGGCGGTGTACGCTTCTTTGAGACGTTCAAGCAGCACCGCGACCGTGGTGGGAATGTGGTCGCGGTGTTTTCCGGAAGTGCCAACGCCAGGCTGACGAGTAAACAAGTCGTCAAAGAAATGCTGGAATGCGGCGCCGATGTCCACATCATCAACCGCAAGCGCCTTCTTCATGCCAAGTGCTACGGAACCAAGTCCGCCCGAGGGGAATCATTGGTGGTCACGTCGGGCAATTTCACCGGGCCGGGCATGTCACAGAACGTCGAGCTTTCGGTCCTGCTAGAGCCGACGTCTACAGCCGCGATGAATTTCTCTTGGCAATCGATGATGGACAACATGCTGCACCAAAATTGGGCTTTCTATCGCCCAGATCTCGCAGACTTGACGGCCCCAGCATGGCAGCTCCTTTACGATGAACAATCCGCTGATATTGTCCTAGATGATACCGACGAGGTCACGATGATCCTGCGGCTGAGCCACTCAGATACGGCGAGAGTGCAAGCCGCGCCTGGGTCCGTTGCTGGCAAGGGGACGCAGTATTTTTGGCTAAGCAAAGACTGCTATGACTTCTTCCCGCCGCTTACGATCAGAAACGCACGTGGGCATAAGGCCACCTATTCGTGTATGGTGCGGATGAACTACATCGACCTCAACGAAGTTGATGAACAGTGTCGCGTCACCTTTGAAGCCGAAAATAATCTTGATTTCCGACTTGGGACTGGGCCGCTTCGATATTCCAGATTGGCCGGTGCCGGTGATCTGGCTGCAATCTCCAGAATTGGTGAAACCAGTTATGAGTTACGTCTTTATAGACAAGGGTCCGCAGATCACGCGGCCTTGATGCCTGTAGCTATTCACATGATTGGACATCAAGGCAAGCGGTACGGATACATGCCAAACGCGGAATTTGCGGCGTCTGTAGGTCTTCCGATGGTTGGCCGGGCAAGGGCGCGCCGACACTGACGAAGCGCTCTCATCGCGGAAGTTGCACGTCATGGATTGGCTTTGAGGCACGGGATTAATGCGTGAAGAAAATTTGGAGTGATCCGGTATGGAGCAAGGTAATCGAGCATTACACCCAGCGCGAACGAATCGCCGACCTGTTCGGCTACCAATCGTGGGCAGCCGATTTCCTGCCGCAGCTTGTCGCAATGACCGCCCAGACCGTGCGGCGCGATGTGATGCCGGGGTTCATCGCCGCTGAGCTGATCGTCTGGCTCAACGAGCACAAGATCATCCGGCCCGGCTATACCACCCTGCAAGAGCTGGTCAGCGAAGCCCTGTCTGCCGAACGCCGGCGGCTGGGCGGCCTGCTTGCGGAAGTATTGGACGAACCGGCCAAGGCCGCGCTGGCCCAGCTCCTGGTGCGTGATGACACCCTGTCGCAATTGGCGGCGCTCAAGCAGGACGCCAAGGATTTCGGCTGGCGTCAGATGGCCCGCGTCTGTGGTGCCACCCAACAGATCTATGTCACCAGATACAAAATCGTCACAGCTTCCAAAATACCGATTTGCCCAGAAGTTTAACGCCTGACCGCCAACCAGTGTGACATCGGACAAATGGTGACTATTGCTGGCCTGTGCTGCGCGAGATAAAACCAGAATGGTGTCGTCGATCGAAACCGGAATATCTTCCGCGTTCACAACACGATGATCCCGCCGTGAAGATCCTCTTTTTCATCAAAATGGCGCTTACACTGCCGCATATCAATCTCGGTCCATTCGCGGACATTCGTGAGAAAGGCGTTTTTGCGGTGAATGCTGGCTGCACTGGCCCGCCCTTCGAGAATGGTGCGCATATCTGCCTCTCGCGCAGCCGCCTTTTCTTCCATCAAATCTGAAAGATCGCTGATGATGACTTCAAATGCCATGTTTTGTACCTCGCATCGATTCTTTTCCAGTACGGGATCAGCATAGCATCTACCTGGATAGGCAACAAAATTTCTTTCTCGATCAGGATGGTCCGCCACCCCAGGTATAGCGCGGAGGATTCTTCCCGTCAGAGGATGGTTTTTTATGGCTATCGCCAGAGGATGGTTGCTTCTCGACCGGGGGTGGTGGCGCTCCCCATGTCCCGGCAGGTTGCTCTCCCCATCCGGGTGACTTGGGGGACGGATTCGCAGGATTTACCGGCGATGCTTGCGCTGGAGCATGGTTTTCACTTCCCCATCCACCATTGACCACCTTTTTGACGGGCATTTCCGATGGCGGTGTGGCAGTCGGCACATCAAGATTGACGGCTTGCGGAATCAGTTGGGACAGATCGGTCGATGTCCCGTTCTGACGAAACAGATACCACTCATCCATGGCGTTCAGCACCTGCCCGAAACTGCTGCGCAACCAGTTTTCATAGCTGATGCCCGTGGGGTTGCCGCTGGCGTCCACCATGATCGTCTGCAAGGTTTCCCCGAATCGCGCCTGACGATTTTCCGGAAAAAACGGAAACACGTCACTTTGCCGCGCATCTGCCAGCGCAGCCGCAACGGGTTCCGGTTCAGTGCAGTCCTTGCCCTGATTCATGTGCCCGAAGATGGCCACCAGCGCACGACGGGTCAGTATCTGATAAAAACGCTCCATGAACCGATGCTCAAAAGTGGTGTCCGTGACATAGGCCGACGCATCCATGACTTCCCGGAGCTGCGCCGGACGATCCGGCCAGTTGTAGGGCAGGGGATTGTTCGTGCTGGCCCGCATCTGCATCCGGTTGGACAACAGGGTCCGGATCTTCAGGGCAAGGTCGGAATCTCGCGGGGAAAGCTGCAACAATTTGAGCTCATTGTGAAAGTACGGCTTCAAAATCGCCTTGTCCGCAATGTTCCGGCTCATTCCTCCGATGTACTCGATCAAATCCTGATAGGTTTCCTCACTGTTGTCGATCTTCTGCAAATCCTCAATCGCTTCGCGCAAGGCCGGACCAAAACCATCGGTGGGTTCCTTGGTCAAGGCCAGACCGGGAATGTTGATCAAGGCGGTCAACGCCGCCTCTTGATACATCCACATTCTTTTTGCGATCCAGTGCGCGTTTTTCGCGTGCTGATGCGCTTTTTCTTCGTGCTGGAGTGCGTTTTCCGAGTGCTGGAGTGCGTTTTCCGAGTGCTGGAGTGCTTCGCCCCTCAAATTGTAGCGTTCCACCAGATTGTTGTAGTCATCCACCAGATTCTCGAAGCGGGTCAACAAATTCTGATACTGATTGGCCTGATTCTGGAAAGCCTCGTTCACCTGCCGTTGATAAAGCGCGGCCCGGTAGTTCGCCGCCGGATCATAGCGCGGTCTGGCGGCGCGTTTTCCATCTTCGTATCCTGCTTGATATGACATGGCAAGTCCTCACGTTTCTTCGCTCGATTCCTACACCCATCTGCATGGTGCCGTCAACCTTTCCAGTGCAAAACCTTGCGGCACCAAGGGTGCAGAGGATTTTTTGACGAGGTGCCACCATGTATTCTTCCCCTTTCGATACCCAGCGTTTTCCCGATGCGCCCGCCGTGGAGTTGCCTGACACTATTTCTTTGGAAGGGAAAGCCGTACTGCTTCGCTTGCGGACTTCCCAACCTGATCCAGTCATGGAGGGTGTCAGCTCCTCCGAAAGAATCAGTCCACCGGGTATGGCCATGGCACTGGCGCGCGCCATTTTCGATCATGAATCGGCCCGCCTCACCCTGGATCTGCCGGATGACCGGATGGACCTGCCGGTGGCCTTGCACCAGGACGACCCACGCCTGCTGAAACTGCTGGATACGGCACGGCGCATTTACCAGCATGACGGCCCTGAAAGGTGGCCGATGCTTATGGATATGGCGCTGGAAGCCGTGCAGGTCGAAACCGCCCAGGTCATGGCTCTGGACGGCGACGGTCTGCAGGCCCGCGATCTGGATAACCAGAATCTGCCGCTCTACGAAACCATCCATGAGGATATGCTGGATAACCGGCTGGAGACCCGCTATCAGGGCATTCTGAACCAGAACACTCTCAAAGATGCCCCGGGCACGGTATGGAGTCCACCTCCGCCGGGCACCTATAGAGGGGTTCTGCCCGTGCGACCCTCTCCCATGCCGCCTGACGGAGAACTTCCACCGCCGCAGACAAGGCGCGTCGAACCCGTGAACCGGGAACAGCCGAGGCCAGACCTTCAACCACAACCCACGATGGAAAGGAGTACACCCATGCCAGAAAGTGAAACATCGAAAACACCAGAAGCAGAATCTGCAGGTCCGCGAACCACAGAAACCGGCTTGCGCCTACAGGATATTTATCTGCCGGACATCCACCAGAATCCCATGCGCATCGACGCGGCCTTTCAGCAGTCGGAATTCATCCGGGCTTTTTACAATCAGACGGAAGCGATGGATTTCATGGCCTGGATCAATGACCAGAGCGCCCAGCGAGAAGCGCTGGATCAGAATGCCGCCCTGACCCTGGGCCGTTTGCAATATGTGCCAGCGGGCGTACCCGGTGAATACCGGGCCGTTAATGCCGAAACCGGACAGCCCGTGGATCGGCAGATCATCGACCGGCAATCCCTGCATGACCTGCTCCATGTCGGCAAATTGCCGGATGATCTGGCGCAACAATGGCAGGCCCAACCGGAACTGCTGGCTCCCCAGATGCAGGCGCTGGTAACGCAACGGCAACGAGGCACGGATAGCTACCGAAGCGTGGTCCAGCAGATCGGGCGATATGATCCGGATACGGGTCAGTCTGTGCCGGCACCCGCCGTCGAGACCGTTGCACCCGCGCCGGCAATTGATACAGCAACCCCTGCCATGAATGCCGCCCCAGCCGGTATGATGATGACAGCGGCGGAACAACAGGCCGCCGATGCCCGCGCCGCCGCCATGCCCATCCCGAATGCTCCCAATGAAATGGAATATACCGACGAGAATACGGCAAGCAGGGATATGAAAAACAAAAGTGCGCCAGCCAATCAGTGGGAAGGCCGGGAAGCGCAACATGAAGGTCAGGAAGCGCAACAAAAAGGTCAGGAAGCGCAACAAAAAGGTCAGGAGAATCAGCAGAAAGATCAAAAAACCCAACAGGAAAACCAAACGAAACAGGATGGTCAAAACCAGAAGGATCAGCGGCAAGACCAGAATGCGAAGGATGCGCAGAAACCGAGCTTCAGCCTGTTCAGCCGGGTGCATCAACATCATCACTATCAGGCTCCTGCGGAAGGCGCTCCTGCGGAAGGCACTCCTGCAGAGGGCAAATCTCCTGCGGAAGGCACTCCTGCGGAAGGCACCGCTGCAAGCAATTCTCCTGCGAAAAGCTCGTCAAAGGACCCGATTGTACCGCATGTATCCCGTCGGGATACGCTGGATGTGATGAACATGCTGAATGAGGCGCCAGTGACACCCGATGAGATCCAGGTGATGAACAACCGGGTGAAAAAAGAGGGTTTAACCCCGGAAGTGCAGGATGGCATCCAGAGCATCAGCGAGCGCGGTCAGCGCGATGTCAAGAATGGAAAGGTGACGCCGGAACAGATGCAGAAAAACGCCCACGCCCTGAACGAATTGGGATATACCGTCAGCCAGCAGCCTGATTCCGAGGGAAAGCAAAAGATGATGGAACATATCCGGCGTCTAGGCCAGATGTTGGTGGAAGCCATCAAGCGTATTTTCCACCTGGGCAGCAAGGCTTCCGCAGGTCCATCCATGTAGAATGGGACAAACCTGCGATTTTGTGTTATCCTTTTGTTTATGAACAAGGTATTGGAGAGAATCGCCATGCAGACTGTACAGGAAACCGTGTTGAAAATGGCCCACGCGCATGGGGTGGTGGTTCAAAAAACGCCTGTGGATATGCTGGCGGAAACCATTACGGCGCTCGCTGGAGACAGGGTGGAAACCGACGATACCGAACGCTTGATACTGGCGTTGAGACGTGCCCATGTTCTGAATGGTGAATCTGCCATGTTGTTGTTGGGTAAGCATCTGAATGAAAGGCGTCATGTTTGATCCTTTCGGAGATGATGATGGAACATATCCGCAATCTGGGAAAGGCACTGGCAGAAGCCATCAAGCACATAGATAACCAGATCAAAGCCGACAATACCTTGGCTTTTTATAGAAAATCCGATGCAATGTTCTTATAATCAAAAAAATCTTGCAGCGTTAAAGGAAATCTGTGATGAAATCGGTTGGTTATGATTTTTTACGAACAACTTGGCAACTTCGGACATTTCCCGTTGCCATGCCGTCTCGGATAGCATCGGTGAACAAGGTGACCCGTGAAGCGGATCATTTGCGGATTCCCGCCAGTGTCGCGCCTGACAGTCTGGAACCTCTGGATCATATTCTTTTCGCACTCAAACACGAGGGTGTCAATCTGCAAATTCTCGCACAGGCGCTACCCTTGGTCGATGCGAAGTCGCTCCGAAATGCGATCCAGTCCAAGCCAACTAGCAGTTATCTTCGCGTTGCCGCATTTCTATGGGAGCATTTTACTGGTCAGATATTGGAGAATATGCCGTCTGTCCGGGCAACAACGGTTCCGGTTTTCGATAGAAACCGATACGTCACGACCGACACAGGGCCACGCTCCGATCGATGGAAAGTGGAATTCAATGGTCTGGGGACCCTGGATTACTGTGTTACGATAGAGCGCACAGCAGCATTACAGCACTACCTGGACAGCGATATTCTCAGGGAATCCAGAGAGTTCTGGGTAAACACGGATCACGAATTGCTGGACCGGGCAATTGCCTGGGCGTATTTGCACGAAACAACCAGTTCCTTTGCCATCGAGCGGGAAACGTTATCCCATAGCAAGGCGGACAGCTTCATGCAGATACTTCGTCAGGTGTCTGTACCGCGTCGCCTGGATGAAAAGTATCTGGTTGATCTGCAAAACCAAATGGTTAGCAACCCGTTGGATCGGGCGGTGTTTTATCGACACCAGCAAAACTGGCTCACGAATGGCGCTCCCAGGTCTCTGGGTATTACCTATGTCCCTCCACCGCCGGAGATACTGCCTCATTTGATGACGGATCTCCTGAAACTGGACGCCACCTTGCGGGGAAATGCAGATTCCATTCTGTCTGCATCGATTCTGTCATTCGGATTTGTGTTTCTGCACCCCTTCATGGACGGCAATGGTCGCCTCTCTCGATTCTTGTTCCATTGGTCTCTCGCACAATCCGGGGAGCTGCCGGATGGAATGTTGTTGCCAGTGTCCGTAGCCATGAAGCGAAACGAACGCGAGTATCTTGAAGCCTTGCAACATTTCTCGAAACCTGCACGAGAATTCTGGGATATTCAATGGATTGACAGCGATCATTATGATTTGAATTTTGTCGGTTCAGAATCCATGTATCGGTATTGGGATGCAACACCCATGGCGCTTTTTGGGTTTCGTATGGCAGAAGAAGCCTTGCGGTACGATCTCCAGCATGAAATTGACAGGCTTCGCGCTTATGACGCCATCTATCGTCAGATAGATGCCGAATATGATGTACGCAACTCTGACTTGTCCAGTCTGATTCAATCCTGTCTGGACAATCAAGGCAAAATATCCAAAAACCGGAAAAAACAGTTTTCGCTATCTGTGCCAGCGCCGGTTTTCGATGCCATAGAAACCGCATGGGATACATTCAGCGTAAGCAAGGGGGTGAAACTGTGAGTCAATGGCCACAAATCTGTACGCAATGGTGGAAAACCCATCAGGCGCAGGCCGGGGAAGACATGCAGGATATGGGCCTCATCTTGTACGGCGACATTCTGGATTCCCCATTGGATGCACTGCTGGATAGGATCATGCGGGAAATCCCCATGCCGGAATACCCTGTGCCTGCGGAAGATCATGCGGTTGAACCGGACATGGCCGTCAAACGGAAAATCCAGGTGCTTCAGGAATCGGTGGAGTGGCACCGCCTGCTGGTCCGGTTGCCGTTATCCATCAGCCTGCCCCTGATTTCCCTGGTCATGCCGAATCAATGGAATGTGAAAAAACAGTTGCAGGAAGATGAGAACCGCGCCATCAACTGGCTGGTTTCCAATCACATGATGCTGGAGATGTATTTCCGGAAACCACCATCCATCAGTTTTCCGGGAATGCAGGCATAACCAATACAGACTGCGGCACCAATGGTTCAGAACCTTTTGCGTGAAAGGAACAGACCATGCACAACTGGTTAAAACGATGGATGCTTCTTGCGATCATTCTGGCACTGACGGTTAGTCAGGCATGGGCGACAGGGGTATCAAACACTTGCGCTTGTAGTATCCCCCATCGCCATTCGCCCTCAAAAAACCTATTTGCACGGCATATTGCGGAGAACTACCAACAATGGAACGTCTGGGTTTATTTGCATATCACCATAGCGTTGGTTTGTATTTTTGCACCTTTGGCAACCACATGTTGGATAAACAGGCATGTAGCATTTACGAAAGATTCAGACGATACAAAGAAGATTTATTGCGCGCTATCATTTGTAATAGGATTATCGCTAATTTTTGGTCTTGAACTGTTTGCTGCCATTCTTGGACCAATAAGCTATCTGGTCTGTGAAATGTGTATCCTGTTGGCAGGTATCGGTTTAGGTTCAAGATTTGATGCCAGATAATACATGGAAAACATTACATTACTGATTACTCAATCTCAGCGTATCACCCTGCGGCACCAAGGATTCAGGATGCCTAAAACATTGTCTTGCGGCACCAATGGGTTGGTGGTTTTTACACAGAAAGGAGAAGTCATGAACACAAACGCAGTACGTAACGAAAAAATCCATCCGTCCATCATGATAGACGGTATGAACGATACCGAAATATTCATGAAACTGGTGTCAATGGCTAAATCTTATTTCCCTGCTGATGTGCGGGAAAAAATCTTGCCATTTGTCGTACCAGTTCCGGCGAAAGACAATCAGTAACGCATCACCATGCGGCACCAATGGTGCATGGGATGCTGACATCCGGATGATCTCACCATATGACGGAGGATATATGAAGATACTTAATATGTTCGTGACAGCGGAAAAACGCAAAAGAATAAATATTGCTCACCCATCAAACATTCTGATCGTGGCGCAAGGTGGACATGGTGGATACACGTTGCGCGAGAAGCTGAGAAATCTTATACCGAATGCAAAGATACAGGTATTTTCGCGGCATGAATTAAAAAACGTAAATGACCACGATATTTATATTGTGGCCGGATACGGCTATATATTAGGACATGACCTGCCTGTTGGTTCTTTTTTGATATACAATGGCTCGAAAAAGTTTTTATCTGTCGTAAAAGAAACTGGAAACTACAGATTGTGTCAGCGCGCGAGCATACTCAGACTTTTAGGAGATCATGGGACTTGAACACAAACGCCACCAAAAAGGATATGCGCGTCAAACAACGGATACAGGCTCTACTGACTGTCAGCTTGATGTTGGCAAGCCATGCGGCATGGGCCACAAAAATGCCCACGGATGCATCTCCAAAGATTAAAAATGTCGCATGGTTGAACTTCACCCGCAATTATTTGCAGGGAAGCTGGCTGGATGACTGGCATATCGCTTTGGCGATAATCTGTCTGTTGATGCCATTGGTCGTTATGCGCACCTACTTCTCCAAGCATCCCGACATCTCGGCTAACGATAGAAAGATCAGCTACGGATTATCCATGTTCCTGGAGTGTTCATTGATAGCATTGCTGATTGCATCGTCGTTGGGCTTTATACCCATATCCTATGCTTTTGTAGAAGTATTCTGGATATTCATGGCCCGACTATTGAGTGGCATGATAAAATCGGTTAACCCGGTTGAACCGGCATCCGTTGATCCTGAAAAAAACATCACCATGTTTTCCTCAGCATGGTGGGAGGCTGTTTATCGCATGAAAGATAGTGAGAAAAACTTAGTAGTCATTATGGTTAATTTTATATACGCGATAACAATGGGAGTTGCGATATGGATAAGCTTTGCTACAGAAAGTCAGATGCAAGGAATATCATGGGCCATGTTGCCTGTTTACGTTTTTGCTGTGTATGCTATAACCAGGACCAATTAATCTCATGAATAATAAGGGATAGAAAGCTTTTTCCTAGAAGGAGAACACCATGCGCAACACACCGAAAAAGATCGTTCTGGCACTTTCGCTCATGCTATCCAGCGGACTGGCCTGGGCCAGCAAGTTTCCGGTTACGGCTATTACCATGTCGTCTCAGGCTGCAGCGATAACCGTTAGTCCATATCACTTGCCACCCAGTATGCTTTTGCATCACTTGCATCGTGTGCATGGCTCACTACTCATGTTGAGCCTATATATCGCCGCAATGTTTTTTCCTACATGGATATTATGGGTGCCATATTCATTCATATTAAAGAAGCTCAACAAAAAATGTCAACAATCTCACGCTGATGAATCCGTATGGTATGATTTTATCCTTATCAACATACCGGCTATCATCGGCTCGATGATACTTGTATGCTTCAATATTCTTAGCTGATTTAAGGGAAAACGATTATAGCGTATACTCTAATTGTAGTTTTATAAAACGTCATTCAAATGCTTCCAAAATTCCAGATTGCCAATCGCTCATTCCTGTTCCTGCCATATTTGAATCTAACACAAGCGGCACCTTCGGCACTGCGTTCTCCATGAAGATCAACATCACCGTGACGCCAGTACGCACCCCTGCGGCGACAAAGGGTCAGGACGCTCCAAACCTTGCGGCACCAAGGGAGGGAAAGCCCTGCCGCAAGCCGGACAAGTTCTGAAGACCTGCGGCACCAAGGGTTTGAGGCTATTTTTTTGAGGAAGTTTTCCATGAAGAAACATCGAATCACTCTGGGGATGTTGTTGGTTTTGGGCAGTATGAGCGCGGGTACGGCCTGGGCGGGGCCCGCTACCACCAATAGTAGCTGCACCAGTTCCTGTCCATCCACCTGTGAAGCGCAACAGCACTTCGGCAATCTGGCGAAGGAAAGTCTGGCCCTGTCGCAGCCGCCCAATCCACAAACCAGTTTCAATCAAGGCTGTCTGAGCGGTCTGCAAGGTTTCAATATCAGCAGCGATTTCAATTTCAGCAGTCTGGACAGCATGTTCAACAGTCTTGCGAAAAAAATGATGGATCAAGCCTGCTCGACGCTCACCAGCACCATGAACAACGAAATCAGCCAGGGCAACAACATCCTGAATTTTGCACTGGACCCCGCGCAACTGGAACAGAATGCGCTGAACAGCGCCAGTTCGACGGTACTGAATGCGGAGCAGGGCGCCTTGAACACGGCCAGCGGAACCGTCAGCAATGCGACGGGCACCTATGCTTCGGATGCAGGAAGCGCCGAAACGACCGTCAACAACGCGCCCAGCACCGCATTATCGGGCAGTTGGGTCAACAATCTGTACTAGTTGTACCAAAAACACCGTCCCGAAAACACTTCGCACAAAAACCTTGCGGCACCAAGGGGTAGAGCGCTTTTTTCATCGAAGGAGAGAGCAATGCGCAACACACCGAAAAAGATTGTTCTGGCACTTTCGCTCTTGCTGTCCAGCGGACTGGCCTGGGCCGGGCCAGTGGATTCAAAAATAAATTATGTAAAATTATCCAGTGTTAATTTTACCAACAATTATTTAGAAGGAAACATACTTGATTATTTACATATCGCTTTAACCATTGTTTGCTTGCTTACGCCAATAATAGTTATACATCATAATGCAAGAAAACTGTATAACGCTGAGGAAAGAGGGGTATATTACGGACTTTCAATCATAGTCAGTCTTAGCATGGCTCTTGTTGTTGCACTCACAGCATCATGCTCAACACCATTATGGTTTGTATTTGTGGAAATATTTTGGATATTTGTTGGCTTGAAGGTTGCTTTTGTTTTTTCGCCTAATGTATGATGCATTATTTTAATGTATCAAAAAGAAAATAACGGATATTTCAAGTAGAAAAAATATGATGGTTATTATAATCGCATAGGAAGAACTGTTATTAAAAATTTTATGGTTAACTGGGGTTACATAAAGCAAAAACACTGCTGAAAAAAATAATAGTAGCAATAAAATAATCATAAAAATAAATACAAGTAGATTACTGTAATGGTATTCTCTAACTAATATAGCAACAGCATTAAGAACAACAACTCCGGTAGACCAGTTAAACACTTTCCAGGCAATCTGTTCCCATCGTTGTAAATCTTTCTTCATCTTTTCCCCTTGGTTGTCCAGACAAAACCCAATGTACCAGACCCCATCCTGCGGGCACCACCATTTTTCTCATGCTGTACGCCTTAGTCCCGCTCAAGACGCGCCAGCCCTGCGGCACCAAATGTTCAACCGCCCCAAAACCTTGCGGCACCAAGGGGTAGAGCGCTTTTTTCATCGAAGGAGAGGGCAATGCGCAACACACCGAAAAAGATCGTTCTGGCACTTTCGCTCATGCTGACCAGCGGGTTGGCATGGGCCGGCGAATCACCGCCGACAACGCCATCCGCCATCACGATCGGAACCAATGTGGTGCCCGTGACAGGCATGTGCGGGGGTGGTTTTTCGCAGGGGCAGGTGGCCACGCCGGGGGATGTCAACACCGCGCAAGACAATATCGTCGATGCCATCAACAACATCTATTTCAATGACTGGCAGCCCCTGTACATGAATGAACAATCAAAAGACCGGGTGGCCAACAAGACTTTCATGCAGGCGCTCATGATGCACATGAACGCCATGGCCAAGGCGCAACAGGAAGCCCGCGCCCGGCTGTTCGAGACCCAGAACGCCCAAATGCCGCCCTCGATGCCCTGTGCCGGCAAAACCTGCACCGGACAGACCACGCTGTCCCAGGCCGTGGCCGGAGGGGCGGGAGCGTTAGGGATGAATAACCACATCAGCGGTTATATACCGATCAACCATAGCGCCGACAATAATCTCGTCTCCAAGGTCAGCGCCCGGCAACCGCTCAAAACCTACGCGACCCAATGTACGGAGTTCGCATCGGCCAGGGAAATTGCCGAAGGCATATGTCCCGATCCGGTCAGCGCCAAGCCCAATCTCGACATTCTGGGCAGCACCCTGCTGGATATGCCCCCCACAGGACATGACGAAACCCACAAAACGCTGGACGATCAGGCGCTTCACCAGTTGGTGGACAATCTCGTACAGGCACCCCCTGTCGGCAAGCGTCACAAGGATTATTACAAGACCCTGGCCGGACAAGCCGAAGAAGGCAAGATGTTCTCGACGCGGGCGCGGATTTCGTTGTCGCGCACCGTACTGGCGCAAATCGCCGCCATGGACACCCAGAATCCCGGCTTCGGAACGGATTTTGCCAAGTCGCTCAACAAAAAGCTGATCGTCCCGACCCCTCTGGCGGCCAATGCTTCGCTCATGCAGGCGCTGGCCTGGGAAGATCAGGCCACCTACGGCAATCGCAAGTGGTATCAGATGATCGCCAAGATGAGCAAGGCGGCACTCGCCAAGGAACGGGTGATCCTGCAGGCGCAGCAATTGCAGTACCAGTACATCGCCTTTCGTCAGCGTACCAACATCGAGGCACTGCTGGCGACACTGCTGGCGGAAAAAACCGACGCGATTCAAAAGCAGGTCAATCGGGACATCATCCAGAATGTTTCCAGCGGACCGGCTGCAAAACAGTAGGAGAATCTTCATGGATAACGAATCATCATCCAGCCATTTTTATCCGGAACCTGATCCGCAGGAAAACTGCGATCTACAGGACCGTTGTCGTCCTCAGGACCCTTGCCGTCTGCAAGACCGTTGCCGTCTGCAAGACCGGGACAAGGATGATGAATCCTTGACCGACGACTTCATGACCGATCATGTCATACAGGCTTTGCATCTACCGTCCGGTCTGGACCTGTTGTTTCAGATTCTGGATGAATCATCTGTCCAGGAACCGATCTCTGTGTCGCCAAAAATGACACCAACCCCTTATTTCCGCACACCATCCTTGGGAAGCTGACGCTATGCGTATCAAAATCAGTCATTACTGGTTATTTTTACTTCTATTTTTCGTCAGTCAGGCGGCATGGGCGCATGGGTTTGGTATCAAGCCTGCTACGGATGATTTGTTCGGGCAAATGCTGGAACAGATCGTTGGTAACAAGGTGATTCCTGCGGTTGCAGAGATTACCAAGGCGCAAGTGGATTCCTGGACGGGTTCCATCGTGAGCATCCTTTCATGGATCAATGCGGTAGTCCTTTTCATCGGTGGAGTGCTGGCGAGTTACACGATTTTCGGCTCGATCATCAAAACGGCACGTTCCGGTGAGGTCATGGGCAACTGGAACGAGCACACCATTCCTGTACGCACACTGATGGGCGCGGCGGTGTTGCTGCCCGTTCCCGGATTCGCGGGATTGTCGGCGATCCAGATCATCGTCATCTGGCTGTTCGGGTTCGTCGGCATCGGTATTGCCGATACCGGCTGGAACGTCATCGTGCCGCATATCGAGACCAACGCCCTGGGAACACTGGTGGTTCCCCGGCAAAACATCCGCAATCTGGCCGGATCGGTCCTGACGGCGCAGGTCTGCGAACGGTCCGTCAACGCCACAACCTCCCATCTCCATATAGGCGATCTCATCAGCCGTAGCGGGCCGACACCCGAAGTACTGGCGGATGCCGGAAAATCGCTGGTGGACAATCCCGCAGAAGTGCTGCCCGGGGTGGCCTCCATCGCTACCGGCTATTATGTGCCTTCGTATGACAGTTATGTCTGGGGCACTACCGGCGCATCCATCATTTCGCAATTCATGCCGTTGATGCCCGCCGCCGGGCTGACCGACGTTTGTGGCCGATTGACCTGGGAAAGCAACCTGAAATATGCGGCCCCTCTTGACGGGGCGGCGGAAAGTACCGGATCGCAATTGCGCGGTGCCATTTACAAGGCCACGACCAAGGCTCTGCCCACCCTGCTCAGTTCCCTCAGCGGTATAGCGACGACCATCAGCCAGGACCAGACACCCTCATCGGCTGCCTGGAACAATGCCATCAATGCCTATGACAAGGCACTGACCACGGCGGCAAAAGCCCGGGCGCAGCAGGTATTCGCCGCAGGCATCAAACGATATGCCGCGTCCGCGCAAAAGTACGGTTTCGCCACGGCGGGAGAATGGTTCTGGAAAATCAACCAGTGGAATCAGGCAGCGGAAGAAGCCCTGAATCAATCCACGTCCGGAAATTTTGTCAGCCCGTCCTGGGCGCAGTTCGCCGGTAAAATGTTTAGCTCACATTACGATGCGGAAATGAAGCGGGTCCATGATTTTGTGGACAGTGCGCATTCTACGGGACTGAATGCCAATGGTCAGCTCATGCCCACGGAAGGCGGACCGGGAACCTTGGGAGCACTGTTCAGCAAAGCAGGGGTGGATACCGTCGAAGGCATCATGGAAGCACCCGGCGGAGAGAATCCTATCGAGCATGTACAGGCCATTGGCACGGCGATGGAAGTCTTTGCCGGAGCCGTTTTTGCGGCGGCATTGCTCGGGATAGGCGCTGGCGCAGGGGTCGACCATTCTGCGGCAGGCTTGGTCGGCGGTGCAGCACTCGGAAAATTGGGAGTTGTCGTGGGAGAACTCGCCATGCACATTGCCATGTGGATTTTCGGCATCGGCTATCTGCTCTCGTTTTTCATTCCGCTCATCCCGTATCTGATCTGGACCATCACCTTACTGACCACGGCGATTCTGTTTGTCGAAATGGTGGCCGCAGCGCCGATCTGGGCGGTCATGCACATGCACCCGGAAGGTCATGAGTTTTTCGGGTACGGGTCCACCGGATACCTGCTGGCCACCAGCATCGTTTTCCGGCCCTTGCTGATGCTGGTCGGCTTCATGGCGGGTACGGGTCTCACCTATGCGTTCGCCTGGATACTGAATGCCACATTGGGCAATGCCGTCTTGTCGGCCATGACCAACAGCGGCGGCGGATTTCTGGGACCGATGGATTTTCTGGGTTCGGCCATACTGTACGCGGCGTTTCTGGTGATTGCCACCTGGAAAAGTTATGAACTGATCTATCTCATCCCCGACAAGGTCATGCGCTGGGCCAATGCCCAGGGTGCGCAGACCGATGACGCGCATCTGAAGTCCGCCCTGCAGTCGCACGGCGAAGGAACGCAGGGGCAGAACATTCCCGGCAAGGCCATTGACACGCATGGCGTTGTCTCCGGGAACCCGATTACGGGTGCCAAGGTTCCGGGGGCAGTCAACAAAACTGTCACGCCGCAGGGATGAAGAAAATGCGTTATCGACACGTTCCGTTTCCCTACCCCCCATCCCCGCCGATTCGGGGCTGGGGAGACATTCACTCGTTGTTCGGCAACTCCTTCCATTTGCTGGATGGTCGCGTCATCCATCGGGGGGAGCCGTTGCCGCAGGATGCGGGATCGGTTTTACCCGGTGTGTTGCGTCAGCATCCGGTTTTTTGTGGTGATCTGATTCCCAAATCTTCACATGGCAGCAGTTTGTGTAACCTGCTGACGGCCAAGGACTGGTCGGCCATTCGCAAGCCGCTCATCGAAAAGGTCAATCACGTCTGTCAGTCGTGTGGGCGTCACCAAAAACGTTATCTGGAAGCGCACGAGTTATGGGAATATCACCTGCCGGAATTCGGGAATCAGGGGATTCAGCGACTGAAAGGCATTGTCATTCTGTGCAAGGATTGTCACGCCATGTTTCATCTGGCTTTCGCGCACATACAGGGCCATTACGAGAAAACCATGCAAAGATTGATGGCGCTGCATCGTTGGGACACGGAAGCGGCCTCACGATTTCTGGACAATCTCAATGACCGTTATGATCGCTACAGCACCTTTGCATGGTCGCTGGATTTGAGCAATGCAGCACTGGACACGCTGCACGTTCAACCCGCATGGCGGGAACACCCGAATCGTCCGGGTGTTTTGCAACGACCCAGCAAGTATCGGGATGGAATGCAGTACACGGCCATTCTCGGCAAGCCCTGGGTGCTGGATGGAGTGGCGCATTCGGTGATTCATTCACCGCTGGAAATCACCAAATGCTGCGCGGCTTAGACTTTTACGCTTCTTAGTGATTTGATTTTTCATGCAAAGTTGTTCGTTTGCAGGAATCGTTAGTTTTAATTAGACTGTCATTGGTTTTTAAATGGACGCAAAAGAACCGATGATAGCAACACAACCCGTACATGGCACCCTTATAGAACAGGCGGTTGCTTTGCTAGAACATAGGCCGTTGGATCAAGTCAGTCTTAGGCGTTTGCGTAATGAAGCGCAGGCGGCCATGCATGCCGATCCTGCCGCTTCTCATATTGTTCTGGGTATCCTGTCCTGTATGGAGGGGAATGTGGCCGAGATGCATCAACATCACCGAATAGCTATCAACCTGGACAGCCAGTCTTATATGGCTTATGAGAATTATATCGTTTCTTTGCAGCGTTCCGGATTTTATCGGGAAGCTTGGCAACTTGCCCAGGAAAGTCTCGAAAAATTCCCGGATGTCAAAAGCCTGTTGGAGTTAGCTGTTCGGAGTGCTTTTTATTCCGGTCGTGTCCACCAAGCTGCGGAGATGTTAGAACATCGTTGGCATAAAATCAGTCCAGAAACAGACAATGTGATGGCGACCAGAATTGATGATGTGGCCGGTGTATGTAATGAACTAGGATTGAATGATGACATGCTTTCCCATGCGATTGAGGCAGCCTATGAAACGATCAGAGAGTTAGCATCAAATGTATCATCTACGGTTCGTTGGAGGCGGTTTAACACGATGGAATGGGATGGTAAACCTTTTTTAGCCTATGATGTTGGTCTGGATATTCCTATCGAAAAAACATCCAATATTAACGAAAAATTCATTGAAAAAACGCTACAATATTTCGCTTTAGATAATGGGCTTGTCATTACTTATGCGTCTGCGAAAATCGAAAATGCGGAGCATTATTATGGCGATTGAACCGCTTGATTTTTTGGACAGTGCAAAATCTTGCATAATGTCTGGAAAGGAAATGGATTGGCGCAATGCTTCCAGCAGGGCTTACTATGCTGCTTATCACCAATCAGCACGAATGGCAAACAGTCTTTGTCGATTGCATCCACGATGTAATGAAAAGAAAGGAAGTCATGAACGTCTTATTTGCCACATCAATTATTCTGGTATTGATAGGTTAAAAGTTATTGCCCGCTTGCTGGATCAATGCAAAACGCGCCGTGTAATAGCCGACTATGAAATCGACAATAATTTCAACAAAGGAGTGGCGGAAATGCAGTGTTATGAAGTAGACCGCATCTTCAAAAAAATAAGCCATATTATGGCTGATTTTGAAGCGAAAGCATCTAAAGATGGGAAAATATAATGACATGGCCGCGCCGCCAGCCAAAATCAGATGTATGGGTTTATTCAATTTTCCGGCCATGCGATATTCTGTTTGCCGGATCAGTTCTCGTGCGGCATGGTAAATAAGCCGTTCCGTCCGTAAGCGCGGAAAATCAGCAGACATGGGGTGGCACCAATAGACGTTGCAGTCGGTCATACAGCACACCAGAGGAAAGTCGCCATCGGGCGGCCAAGGCATCCGCAGGATTCTGTCGGCTATCCCTGGGGAAGAATGCCAGGAGTGGAAGGGATTTGGGCAACTTCTTCTGGACCATCTCATCCAGCCAGGGTAACAGGAGAGGCTGCCAGGCATCTTGATGTGGTGAGAAATAAACCAGCAGATCGAGTAGGTAGCCGCCACGTTGCAACGCTGGCCATTCTTCCGCTTGCAGAACGGGTTCCATTTCCGCTTGCAAGACGAAATGATCTCGTTCCGGGTCCGCAAAACGCACGAACTTACCTACGGCAGGTTCCATTTCTCGCAATGAAGTCTCTGGTGCGGGGTGGCAGAGTAAGGTGAACAACTTCGGTTGCAGAGATTGCGATGATGATTTTGCATCATGACTACCAAAATGATTTGGCTGGACACCTGGCACGGAAGTCTGTTGGCTTGTCCGTAAAATGGAATCCATAATCCCTCCTTTGGACATTCCCGTTACCGATAGATCCAGCATAGCACTGAATGGCAAAACCATTAAACTACATACATGGGCCGGAGGATGGTGGCGATTTCTCCACTATAGCGCCTATCCGTCGTCCAAATATTTCCAGATCACGATTCAATTTTTCCAACCCATTCTGTGCCTTGCCCGCCAAATCTATGACGCGATCCACTACCAGATCGCTACCATAGAGATTCCGTTCACGATGACGAAAATCCTTAAGAACCGTAAGCGCCTGTAATGTGTCTTCGCTAATGATGGGTATGTCACGAATGCCAGGTACAGGATGAGCGACTTGCACCAACAAGTCCCTGTGCCAGGAATCTCCGCTGGGAACATAGCCGTCGATGTCTTGTGCAAGCATTTTTAAACACCTTTCCATCCCGGAATATACTTTTTCGATAGTCGATGCGGTCCCCGCAACAATAATGGGATACAACCTGGATGCGTCTGCTGTAACGCGCATGTCTGGTGTTTGTAAATAATCACGCGCATATCCGAGCATCTGCATTTCCACCAGAATCGCATGGATTTCCCGATCAATACGCAGGAACAATGGATTTTTTACAATAATCGCCATGCTCCACGCTCCTTTTCGGGGATTTCATCCAGGTACACCACGTCGAAAGGCAGACCATCCATGACATTTTCGACGATCCCCTCCACACGATAGCGCCAGGATTCCGAGGGCAGATGTACCACCAGAAAATCGACATCGGAATATCGACTGAATGACCGCTCCGAGGCTTCGGAAAGCGAACCGATGAGTTTTGCCTCGATGCCCTGCGCCGCCATCCTCGCCAATGCATCGGCGGCGCACTTCCGGGCTTTTGCCTCACGCTCAGCGCGTTGCCGCTCAAAAATCTCGTCTATCTGCATGATGTATGGGCCTCGCATTGCCGGGATACGGGCTTCCTGATCTATAACCGCCACATGGTAACTCTGTAACCATGCGCGATGCAAAACAATCCTTGCAAGTTGCAATGCCTGTTGGGATCAGGGGCAGGATACGAAAAGATTTACGGCACCAAAGGATATGCCCCCATCACAACGGAGATTGCCATGCAACTGACCCAAGAACAGGCCCGCATTCTGGATTTCGTGCGCAGTGCAGGTAATGGTCAACCGGTACACCATGTACTGCTGCACGCCTATGCCGGTGCCGGCAAGTCGTTCATCCTGAGCGAGATCGCGCGCCTGCTGCCGGGACCGGGACTCTATCTGGCTTTCAATCAGGCCATTGTGCAGGATATTCGCCACAAGCTGCCGCCGCACTTCAAGGCCATGACCACCCATCAACTGGCGCTGGAAAGTTTGCCCACCGACATATCCCGACGGGTACGCGCCAGTCTGAAGCAGGATCGGGGGCGCGTGTCCCTGCCTCTGATTCTGGAAAAAGTGCCCGGATTCCCGCAAAAAGATGGTCTGGCGATTGCCGGAATCGCCATGCGCACCTTGAGCCGCTTTTGCGGTTCAGGCGATCTGCAAATCGGACCGCAACACCTGCCGGCCATGCCGCACCGTTGGAAAAAAGAGGATATGGTGCAACATGCTGGCCGCATTTGGGACGCCATGCTGAATTTCCAGATTCCCATCACCCATGATTTTTATTTCAAGGCATGGACGCTGATGCAGCAGCCGTTGCCGTATTTTCATCGTTTGGTGGATGAGGCGCAGGACACCAATCCGGCCCTGTTGGGATCACTTTTTCATCAGCCGCAAGGGGTGACATGGTGGGCGGGCGATCCGTACCAGAGCATCTATTCCTGGCGCGGGGCGGTGGATGCGCTCCAGCATGTGGGGCAGCAGGACCATACTCATGCGGATTATCTGACCCGCAGTTTTCGCTTCGGCGATGCACCGGCGGACCTTGCCAGCCGCTTGTTGTCCACTCTGGGAGAAAAGCGCCCGGTGCAGGGAACCGGCCAGACGGAAATTACCCCTGCGCCAACAAGTTCCCGAAACCCGCGTCCTTTTCTTCGACATTTCCCGACACTGGCCTGGATCACGTTCAGCAACGTCACCTTGCTGGAAGTCGCTGTACAGTGCATCGAACAGGGGCTGTCTTTTCACATTGTCGGGCAGGGCCGTGACGAAAAATCCCTGATTTACGCGGCCATGAAACTCAAATCCGGCAAGTTCGATCCCAAAGGTCCATTGTCTGCCTATCGCCAATGGTCGGAACTGGAAGAAGAAGCGTCCAGCGTCCCGGACGGAGACGCGGCGAAACTGCTGAAGCTCTATCGGCACCCGGGATTCGGCGCGATGCTCGACGCCCTGAATCGGGGAGAAAATCGGGAAGATCAGGCCCAGGTCATCCTGACGACCGCGCATCGAGCCAAGGGGCGGGAATGGGATTGCGTGGTCATCGACGCTGATCTCGATGCCAGCCTGGAACCGACACCTGCGCAAGTTCGCAAAAAACGGCGCTTTTTTATTGAGGAAAACCATCTGCGTTTCGACAACCGCGAAGACATCCACCTGCGTTATGTCGCTTTTACGCGCGGGCGAAAACGCCTGTATGTAGGCTGCCCGAATCTGTATCACTGGTGGGACAAAACGGCGTAACCATCTAAAAATGCGGCACCAAGGATTCAGAAGTTACAGGCTGAGAATAGCTTGTAAACCTTACCCACTTTTGTAATTATTGATGGAGAGTCTCTTTTATGCAGGAACAGTCACCATTGTTCATACCAGACCAGCAACGCCTTTGCGAGATACGTTTTCGTACAGGTGAACTGCGTCTGGCTTCCGGTGTTGCCGGAGAGGTAATGCTGCCATTGAACATTAGCCCGCGCATTCTCCTTCCTGGGCCGTAGGCCAGGAGGGGGTCAAGCGGGCCGTTTAGCCTTGCGGGGTTTTTCCTGGGTTCCCTGACTCTCCACATACTGTCGCACGGTTTCCAGCGTGGCACCGCCGACGCTGCCCACATAATAGGCGCGATGCCAAAAATACGGCTTCCAGTAAAACGGTTTCAGGTGTTCGGCAAAACGGTTCCGGGCACGTCTGGCGCTGGCGGTCTTCAGATTGTTCATCAGTGTCGAGATGTTGAGCGCGGGATGGATGTCCACCAGCAGATGCACATGATCCGCTTCACCGCCGAACTCCAGCAGGGTGCATCGCCAGCCTTCCAGAATTTCGGCAAAGGCTTCCCGCAGGTACGCCAGCAGATCCGGCGTCAACGTCTTGCGCCGGTATTTGGTCACGAATACGATATGCAGCTTGAGCGCATATACCGCATGAGAGGATGATTTATTGGGTTGATTCTTCATGCGGCCAAGCGTATCATGGACCAATGCAGAAAGTCATCCGCACGGATCGCTGGTCACTCGCCGCCAGCCAGGAACAGCGCAAGATGGTACAGGAAACCGTCGCGCTCTACCGGGCCTATGCCCGTGCCCTGATCGGCGTGCTCTGGGTGCATCAGCGGGAAGTTTCCGGACCTTTTCCGGTCGCCGCCGTCGAGAGACTGATCCACGCGACCGGGCGTAACCCAAACCCGAAATATCCTTTCTTCGACCGCCGTTTTCCCAAGTTTCCGAGTTATCTCCGCCGGGCCGCCATCGTCGCGGCTCTGGGGCAGGTCTCTTCTTTTTCCACCCGCTACGATACCTGGGCCGGTGGACAGCGCAAGCGGCGCGATGCCCTGCCGCCGCGCCGTACCGGAGAGAATACCCTCAATCCGCCCCTGTATCGCGGCCAGTGTGCCCGCTTCGATAAGCCGTATCATACAGCGGCTCTCAAACTCTGGTCCGGCACCGACTGGATCTGGAGCACCTTCCGCATTACCGGCAAGCGGCATCGGCATGAGGTGTCCACCAACAAGGCCCTGTCTCCGACGCTGCTGGCCGATGGGAGAGGTGTCAAACTCGCCATCCCCTTCAAGGTTTCCGTGCAGTCCCCGTCCAGAAAGGCCGTGCAGCGCGTCTGCGGGGTCGATCTGGGCATTCGCAAGACCGCCACTGCATCCATTGTCACCGCAGACGGTACGGTCGTGGCCCGGCAGTTCTTTCACCGGGGCGCGGACATCGACCGTCGGGACAAGGGGTTGATGCGGGTGCGGAACAAGGCCCGTCAGACGATGGGCAAAAGTGGCAAACTCTGCGCGGGCTTCTGCAAGACGATGTATCGCAAGGCCCGCCATCGCAACCGGGACATGGCGCAACACCTGTCCCGTGACATCATCGCGTTCGCCCAAGAGCACGGGGCGCAAGCCATCGTGCTCGAACATCTCCAGGGCTATCGGCCTCGTGCTGGTCGCAAGGGCTCCACGCTCCGGCAACGCTTCCACGGTTGGCTGCATCGCCTGTTGGCACAGCGGGTCATGGAGCGGGCGGAGGAAGCCGGCCTGCTGGTCACGTTCGTCAACCAGGCCGGGACTTCGGAGTATGCCTATGATGGTTCCGGCAAGGTCAAACGGGATCCGCGCAACTGGTCCTGGGTGACGTTCGCCACCGGCAAACGCTACAACGCCGATTTAAACGCCTGCTACAACATCGCTGCGCGATTCTTCGCCCAGGTGTTGGGAATTGGTCGAAAGGCCCAGGCGTGCGCTCGCGGCAAAAGTTCCGCGACGCAACCGAGAATCCCGGTCACGCTCTCCACGCTCTGGCAGCACGCGCAGGCTATCGTGGCAGAGCACGAAGCCCCGACTACAGCCCTGGCTTAGTCGCGGGAGGATTCACGGCTACGCAGATAGCGGAGCAACTGAACTTGCGATTCAGTACTGATTGGCCCAACGGCCATGCGGTCAATGATTTTATCTGCGCCATGGGGCTGGCCTATCGTCTGGCCGACAACCGTATCCTGCCGACACCCAATGGCGAAAAAAATCTGCCATCGCCGTCCCGCCCTGGATGCCCAGAACCAGCCCATCAAAGGGTACGAAACGCTCACCTGGGATGCCCGTCTCGTGGATAGAATGCGAGCATTCGTCAAAAATCATCCATCCCAGATGCCGCTTTTCTGAAAGGAGTTTAACGTGCCCCAAACCTTGCGGCACCAAGGGTTTGTGGTATCCCTATCCGTTTTTTTGATGGTCAAAAACGGACTTGGCCCGGAACCTTTTCCGGGCTTTTTTCCCTTTTGCATGTCCAGGAGGTGCATCATGTTCGTTACTTCATTTATCCGATCCGGGTGTATCGCTCTGGCCCTGGCCGGTTGTCTTTCCGGTTGCGCAAACAATCCCTATGCGAGCAACGCCACCACGTCCAGTACGGAAGGTGGTGCCTTGCTGGGCGCTGTCGCCGGGGCGGTCATCGGCAATCAGACCGGCAGCCCGCTGGCCGGAGCGGCCATTGGCGCGGGACTCGGCGGTCTGGCGGGATATGGCGTTGCACATGACCGCGCACAAAATCAACGGCCGCAACCAAGCTATTATGCGCCACCCGCCAATAATCCAGCGTGCCCGGCGGGTTACACCTGTGTACCTACATCATCGAGTGGATGATCTGACGTTGTTTGTAGCGCACCTATTCCCGCCCATGCTGCATGGGCGGGTTTTTTAATGCCTGAAAACCGTACGGCACCAGCACCTGAGAGCGTATTTTTTCAGGAGCGATCATGTCCGCCACCATCATTGATCTTCAGAAACATCGACGCAACAAAGCGCCGGTACAATCTGTACGAGAAACACCGAAACTCACATCCGGGCAAAAAAAAGTCTATCAGGGCATTTTGGACGCCATTCACCACAAAAGTCATCGCGGCGCATTGTTACAAGGCTATGCCGGATGCGGCAAAACTTATGTCGCTGCGAAAATCATTCATCAATTGCAGGAAGAAGGTCGCCGGATTGCTGTTACCGCACCCACCCACAAAGCCTTGCGTGTTCTGACCCAGACACTCGCAAAGCAATGCGAGGAGATGCCAGAGACCATGACCGTTCATGCGTTGCTTGGAATGCGTCTGGTGCGTTTCCATGACGGGACACAATCGCTTCAGCAATCATCGGATCACAACAAAATCCGCGATTTCAATGTTGTTATCGTGGATGAATGCTCCATGATCAACGCCCTTTTTTTCCACAAGCTCATGGAAACCCGTGCATTCCTGCTGTTCCTGGGTGATCCGGCGCAGTTGCCCCCCGTAGGCAATCACCAACCTTCGCCTGTTTTTCAAGATCGACGCCTGTTGCGCTTCACCCTGAATGAAGTAGTCCGGCAAAACAGAAACTCACCTATCCTGCAACTGGCACACGATATTCGCATCCAAAACGGTACACCGTTTCCCATCCATAAGCTGCATGATTATTCTGATGCAGAATCCTTGCAAGTCTTTACCAAAGATCAATTTCAATATGACTGGGACCAAAAAAATCAGAATATACGCATTCTGGCGTGGCGAAACCAATCTGTTGACCAGTATAATGGCTTGTTGCACAGCACGTTGTTCCCATCGGAACGAATGCCCTATACGGCGGGTGAACGGATCGTGTTGCAGGAACGCACGATCACAGAAAGTCGTGGTCAACGCATAGAACTATCCAATGGCAGTGAAGGCATCATACAATCTGTACAGGAATGTACACATCCAGACTGGCCATCCATCGCTGCATGGAAAATGCAAGTCATCATGGATTCCGCCATTTTTGATAATGATGAAGACACAGACATAAGACATTTTGCGCAGCGCGTTCCTGTCACCCTCTGGGTTCCTAAAGAAATGCCGCGTGTCCGTGCGCAGGCGGAACAGTATTTTCGCCAATACACGCAAGAATCCCGAAAGAAAAATGAACAAATGGCTCTGGAATATTCACGGCTGGGCTGGAAACTCCGGGATGATTTCGCCAACATCAAGCAGGCATATTCCAGTACCGTGCATAAATCACAGGGAAGCACTTACGATACCGCCATCGTGGATATTGCCGATCTTGCACATCCCAAAGCCAGGGCAGATTTCAACCGCCTGCTGTACACGGCCATTACACGACCCAAACACAAACTGCTGTTGATCGTCTGACACACAAAAAACAAAATCCCTGAACATCGTGCCGTAACAACGTTCAGGGATCGAGACGGAAGCGGGAACCGTTTTCCTTTCGGGCGTTTCGTGGCTTCACATCTGTTTTGTACATTATTTTGCAAAAAAGTTCAAATTTTTCAGAACAGCGTCATTTGGGTGTTTGCACTTTCTGCTTTCTGCGAATTTTCGTGGATCATCGGAATGAAGTTGGAAACCCTCTGTTCCTGATACGGTGGCATGGATTGCTTGGTGCTTTTCAGGTTTTTCACAGCCTGAAGCATTCCGTTTTCAGCAATGGCTTTTTGGTCATCACGCTGAAAAAAAGCCGGACCCATACTGGCTTCGGTCATTTTTCGCGTCCAGGATTCCGCCAGACGATAGGGACAATCCGGTGGCAGCATGACGAAAAAATGGGCATACCATGCGGCATAAGCCGCAATCCAGGTTTCCTGATCGGCAAACAGGGAAATATTGTAAGGAAGTGCTGTCATTTCCCTTTCCTTTCCCACCAGACCATTGCTACAAGCAACAAAGTGGCGTTGATCAGTGTGATTGCCAGTACCAATACCAACTGAGACATCATTTTCTCATCATCAGCAAAAAATAGGCAATCAGATTGCCCACCAATGCACCGGAGATCGTTGCGGAAAAAAATATCCACCAGATTTTATTCACAACCAGTGAAAAGGTCCGAAAGCTGCGGGTCTGCTCCTCTATCAGGTCATCCAGTTTTTTCAGCGGATTACCCATAGCCTTGAGAGAATCTTCGATCTCTTTTCGGTGCTTTTCCAGATCATTCGTCAGAGTTTGACGATGCTCCTGTGCCTTGACGCTCATGTTGTTCAATATGGATTGATGCTGTTCCGCCAGATTTTCCACATGCGCCAGTTGCGCAAGATGCGCATCCATACTCCGAATCCACGTACCCAACCGTTCCAGATCAGCCCGAAAAACTGCCTGGTTGTATTGCTTGTCCAGCATCTGACGATGCAATTCCGCCAATCGTCGAAAAGTTTCTTCCGCACCTTGAAGGTGAGCAACACCCTGCGGGGAAGCATCCCCTTGCAGGGGAGCACCCCCCTGCTGGTAAACATCCCCTTGCGGGGAAGTATCCCCAGGTGGGGCGTTGTTCCATACGTCGTCTACAGCAGAGCCTGTGCCGTCTGCAAGACCAAGACCTGTGTGATCGGCAAAACTGCCGTCTGCAAGACCTGTGCGGTCTGCAAGACTGCCGTGCGCAGCACTGCTGTCCGCAGGACGACCGGGCGCAGACTGTTCTTGCAAAGACGAAACTTCCGGTATTTCGTCATGATAATCGAATGGCTCATCCGGGAAATCATCTTCGTTCCAGTCAGTCATGCTCGATCACCTGTCCCAATTTCACCATGCCGCGTACATTGGCCAGTTCCGGATTTTGGGGAATGCAGGTTTGTTCCCACAAGGACAATCCAATGGATTCCGCGAGATAGGCACCGCCACCGACCAGTAGAATCCGGTCCAGATCCATGAGGCCGGCCGCACCATCTCCCGCGCTCAATATCTGTTCCGCTTCCTGAAGAATGCCGGGTAATCCGGTACGCAACACATGCAGACGTTGGCTGTCCACATTATATTCCTGCCCGGATGCCTTGAACCTGCCGGTACGCAGACTGGCCGCCGCCATCGACAAAGGGGGGAGGGCGGGCAGGCGCAAGCTCTTTTGCAACTCCTGGGCCAATGCGTCCACCAGATCGGACACTCCCCGGCGAAAACCGCCGGAGCGACTGGCATCAATGGTATTTTCCCCGTCGTCCTGCAACAGATAAACAGCCACGTCGGTCGTGCGGGCGCCAATGTCCACCACGCCCACCGTGTTCAGTGTTGCTATTTGTCCATCATCGCCAATCAGATGATCGAAAATCGCCGCCAGCCCCTGGGGAATGATCTTGATGCGTCCAGGCGTCGCCAAATGCCGCTGCATCCCATCGGGCATGTGCTGCACCACGGGTTTTTTCAGGGATTCCGTGCGACGCTGTACCGCTTTCTGATTTTTCCGGCCGTCCCGATCAAAATAGACCGACATGGGCAGGCCCGTGACCAGATTGTCTCCGTCCTGCATCCCCATTTCCGCCGCCGCATAACGGCACAAAATCCGGTTCAATGTGGAATTGGGCCAGTCATCGAATCGGGTGTCCTCGGCATTTATCCCGTCCTGAATCGTGAAAATGGCTCCTTCGCTTTCCAGTACCGGCGAACCACCAAGCTCGAAGTCCCCATTCACATAGCGGGAACGCACCACCCGACCACTGACGGCCTTGCTGGGAAACACCCGAAAACGTCGCCCGTTTCCGAGTTTCAAATCGCCGTATCCATCATCAATCGCTATCATCCATCAATCTCCTTTTCCAAAAGCACCCATGAGTTTCCGCGCCTTTTCGACAGTAACCGGCGAAAAACGCAACTCATCTTCCATCAACTGTCCTGCGGGTCCTGCGGGTCCTGCGGACGGCGTATATCCTGCGGCCTGCACAGGGTTTGCATCCTGCGATCCTGCGGACGGTGCATCTGCAATGGGCTGGTCTGCTCGACCCGACAGCATGGTTTTTCCCACATTGCCTGATGATTCAGGTGCCGCAACAACACCAGGGCTTGGGCTTGCAGCCGGCGAAGGTCCTGCGGACGGCGTTTGGCTTGTTGCACCCTGCAAAGGGTTCGCATCCTGCAAAGGAATTGTTGACACATCGGAAAGTCCGTTTTCCGATCCCGGTTGCGATGGAACTGCTACGGGTATCGGCTGTGGCGATTGCACCCTGGCCATACCTGACCCTGCCGCATTGTCGTCCGCCCCAACATGCTTTTCCGGCTGTCTTTCAAACTGGGACTGCACCCCGGCAGAGGGTTGCACCCTGCGAAGGGGTTGCACCCCGGCAGGGGGTTGCGCCCCGGCATGAGGTTGTTCTTCGCCAGAAGGCGGTTGCGGCCCGCGAGGATTTTGCGATTTGCGAAAACTGCTGTCTGCAAGACCGTTGCTGTCTGCAAGACCGTTGCCGTCCGCAGGGCTTTTGCCGTGCGCAGCACTGCTGGTGGAAGCTATTTCTTTTTCCAGTTGCGCAAGTCCCAGCACCAATGCACGTTTTATCCAGACTTGACGCGGGAATTTTCTCTGTCCCAACATCTGGAGAAAACGCTGAATCTCCAGATCGTCCGGCGTGTTTTTTATGCGCAAGAGGAGACGTTCACTCACCGAACTCTCCAGTCACCCTGGATAAACCGATGGACCAGGGTCAACACGTCCATCAGGCGCAATCCGTACTTTTTGTTCAGCAAGATCATGAACGCAAACCACAACAGCAACAGTACGGTCCACCACCAACCGTGAATGACCAAAAAGCCCCAGGGAATCACCGGAACGAAAATGTAATATTCCAGCCCGAAAACGGTTTGCGGGACCATTCCCGCATTACGCCAGCGCATGTTCTGCCTCCAATCTCTGATAGGTTTCTTCCGAAATGATGCCGTCCCGGTAACGATCCTCGACGTCCCGGATCATGGGCCGGCCATGCTGGACCAGCATTTCATCGATCACCGGGTACAAATTTTCAATGGGCGTATCCAGAAGCCGCTTGCGCACCGGCGTCGTGAACGGCAGGTATTCCCGGATCGCCGTGCGCTTGCCATCCGTCGATTTCACCAGCAACTGGGAAACCACCAGTCGCAGGGAAAAAATCAAATCCTGCTTTTTCATGAGCTTTTCTTCTGTGGGAAAACCGGCAATCAGGCGCCCAATCGTGCTGCCTACGCCAATGGTATGTGTGGTGGACAGGACCGTATGGCCGGTCAATACCAGCTCGATGGCGGCAGCGATGCTTTCCCTGTCCCGCAATTCTCCGATCATGGCCACGTCCGGGTGACGTCGCATCCCTTCGCGGATGGACAAGGAAAAATCCCGCAGGTTGGTCGGCACTTCCGCATGATGGATGAAGCTGTGCGGAATCCGTCCGTCATGAATCATGTTGGTCACGACTTCCTGCAAGATGATTTCGATGGGATCTTCCGCCGTAATCAGCTTGATGGAATGTTTGCCGCGTTCCAGCCAGTCGCGCAGCATGGAAGCCAGCAAGGTCGTTTTCCCCGATCCGGTAGGTCCCGTTACCAGGACCAGTCCGCGTGTATGGAAAAAATGCTCCCGAATCGCGTCGGGGATGCCATATTCTTCGGGAAACTTGACCATCCCCGGCAGGGGGCGAATCGTGATCTGCACGTTGGTTTCACTGTTGGCATTCTGCCCTTGCACCATATTCACGCGGAAACGATGTTTTTTTCCACGACGCGCATGGCCGATGGGATGATGTTCTTCCACGACATACGCCATGTTCAGCCCGCCCCGGGTGCGGTTCATTTCTTCCTGCGCCGCCGCGCCACGAAACAGGTGATTGGCGATAAAACGCATTTCTTCCGGAAAAAGACATTCCAGATGCAGGTTTTTTGTAGATTCCGCATCCTTTGCTGCATCCAGAATGCGCCCGTCGCGCGTCAACACCCGATGTTCCCCATACAGATTCAGAAACATCGGATATTCCGTCTGCAAATCCAGATCGGACGCACCCATGTCCGAGGCCAGAATCAGTGCGCGATGCAAATCTTCCACCGTAAACATCAGAGCTTGCCCGCTTTCTGGATGGTTTGTGTCGAAAGACCCGGATTCCATATCAGGGTGTAGCGATGCACTATGCGCAAACCGGAAACATGCCAGGACGCCGGTTTGGTAATGCGCAAAACGCGATCGTTTTCACGCAAATCCGCGCCATGATGCACGGTGCCCAGATTGCTGATGGCAAAATACGGTGATCCGATCCGGTTTTTCGCGTGCAGTTTGTCGTACAGCAAAATACCCAGAAACGTGCGGCGCATCGTGTACACGGCATCGGTAAAATTGTTTTTGGCCAGACGCACCCCCGCGCGCCAGCCTTTTTGCAGGCCGGCAATCCAGGCGGCACGCTGTGCTGTCGTATGCGGTAACAGCAAGGGCGGAATATCCTTTTTCCGGGGATAGGGCGGCAGGGACGGCATGAGCCAGGATTGCCAGCGCGGAACATTGGTCAGCAATCGGGCAGGGGCATGAATCCGGTAGAGCTTGTTGGAGATCGTCAGAAAATCCGGATTGTGCAGGTGGATGGCTTCATGGGCCTGTTCCAGAATCGGCGGCATGACCCAGACCTGCTTGTTGGAATAGGGCACTGTAAAAATCCAGCGTGAAAAATCCCAGACATGCCCCAGATACACCTTGTCATTCTGCAACTGCGCCCAGATCACCCGGTCCTCCCAGGCGAGGCCCGCCTGTGCGCCGACCTGCATGGCCTTGCGATAAATGGCCTTGCGCTGGATGTGATAGAGCGGGTCGCCCTGGATGGCCTGATGAATGGACCCGGCACTGCGTCCCCATCGCGCCATTTCCGGATAAGGGGAAACCGGCGCGATGCGACCGCCAACGGTAGATGCCTGCCGGACAATGGCAGGAACTGACGTGTTCAGATTCTGGTTTAGCATGATAAAAATCTCCTCAATATGCATCCCACTGCGCTTTGGTGCCGTCCGCTATGGCTTCTTTGGGTCCGCACGGCTTTTCCCTTTTTCCTGTTCCGCTGGTGGATCATCAGGAATTGCCTTGATCTCATCCTCCACCTGCAAAAACCCCAGAACCACGGCAGATTTTATCCATGTGCCCTGCCTGAGTTTTTTTTCATGCAGCCATTGAAGAAAACGCTGAACGTGTAAATCTTCCAAAGACGATTTCCCCACCCAAAAAGTAATCCGCTTGCTTTTGCCCATATCGCAAACCTCTTTGCAAAAACCCTCTCTATCCCTTGGTGCCGCAAGATTTTGGCAGGCAATGGTCACGCGAGACGTCTCCCAAGCAGGCAAATGCGACGTCTCCGGAGACCACCGTCATCCGGGCAATGAACCGTGGTCGCGGGAGACGTCTCCGGAGACCGCATTGTGACGTCTCCAGAGTAGGCAGATGTGACGTCTCCAGAGACCCCGGTCATTCCAAAAAAGAGAGTGGTCTCGTGCGACGTCTCTGGAGACCACAGCGCGACGTCGCAAAAGTATGCAAAGTGACGTCTCCCGCGACCACGACCTCTTGTGCGCGGGGTTTTCGAGGGGTGGGAAAAGTGTAAACGTGCATGATAGAGTAATGGGGCCGGAAGCCGTGATTTTTGGAGAAAAATCGCGTGTTGCAGGCCCCATAGGTGGCGGGAGAGTCGAGAGAGGTGGCGTCATGGAGAGATCGGTTGCGACGGAGCGTTTGTACGGTCGTCTGGTGCGCAGGGTTCTGGAGCGGTCTGGACGGGATGGGGTGGGGACGTTGGGGGAGTTGGGAGAGTGGATGAGAAAGCAGGAATGGGGTGTATCGACCTTGCGGCTGTATCGGATGGCGTTGCTCTGGTATTTCGTGGATGTGGGAGGGCAGGGGACGCGGGAAGCGGTGGGGGCGGTTCTGGGCATGACGGGGGCGGTACGGAAGAAACGGCGAGGTGGGCCGGGGAAGCGTCGGAAGTCGGAGAAGGGATGGGAGCCGGTGGCGGAGTGGTTGAGTCAGCGGGAAGTGGGGAAGGATGTGGCGCTATGGATGGAAGCGGCGATGCGGGCGGGGTATCGCCCGGGGGAGTGGTGGGAGAGTCGTTTGGAGCTTGCGCATCGGCGCTTGTGGATACCGACGGCGAAGGCGAAGCGGGATAGTGCGGGGAATCGCTTGCGTGGTGTGGGTGTAGAGGATGAGTCCGGGCGGGTCTGGCGGTATCTGGAGTTTGTGTCTGAGGAAGATTGGCAGGTGGTGGTGAATGCGATGAGTCTGCGGGATCGTCTGCTTTATGAAGGGTATGTGGCAGAGGACGTATTGAAAAACTATGCGCAGTGGTTGCGGCGGGGTTGGGATGCGGTGCATGGGTCGGTACGGCCGCGCATGACGTTGTATTCGGCGCGTCATGTATTTGCGGGCCGGATGAAGAAGGCGGGAGTGGACCGTCGGACGCTGGCGGCGGCGATGGGGCAGATTTCGACGAAATCGAGTAAGGTATATGGCAGGACGCTACATGCGGGGGCGGTGAAGCCGGGGGTGGTGGTGCCGGATTTGCTGGTGGAGACGGTGCGTTCGCCGGGTGGTCAGCATCCGGGGATGGGAAAGGATGGTGGGTTTGAGGTATTTTCTTGAAGATGAAACGCTTGCGCCTTGGTATCATTACCATACAATGGGTGCGTTGATCCACTTTGATGGAGATATATCAAATGGCAAACGTGAATGTAAGAAATCTGCCCGATGAGGTGCATCGGGCCATCCGAATCCAGGCCGCCCATCATGGTCGCAGCACCGAAGCGGAAATCCGCGACATCCTGGAACGGGCGGCCAAGCCGGAGGGTCGCGTGAAGCTTGGTTCGTATCTGGCCTCTATCGCTCGTGAGGCAGGCGGTTTGACGGATGAAGAAGTCGCCATCTTCGAGAGCACGCGCATCAAGTCCCCCGCTCGTGCAGCGAGATTTGAGTGATTCTGCTCGATACCAACGTCATTTCGGAGCCGCAGCGCCCGGCCCCGAATACCCATGTTCTTGACTGGCTCGACGCACAAGCGCTGGAAACACTCTACCTGTCAGCGATCACGGTAGCCGAGTTGCGTGCGGGTATCGCGCTGATGCCGGACGGAAAGCGCCGGAACAGCCTGCATGAAAATTTGGAAAAGCGCTTGCTGCCGATGTTCGCCAACCGGGTGTTGCCGTTCGATATGGCTTGCACGAAAGCCTATGCGGAACTGCTGGCAAAGTCTCGCGTTGTCGGCTTGGCGATTGAAACGGCCGATGCCTTCATTGCAGCCGTCGCCCTCGCCAACGGATTCATCGTCGCCACCCGCGACACCAGTCCTTTTGAAGCTGCTGGAGTGAACGTCATCAATCCATGGGAGGTGTCGTGATAAATAGCAATGATCGGGGGAAACTGGAAAATCTGGTGGATAATCTGGCGGATGCTGGTGCGATTTCGCGGGATTCGGCATACCGTTTGCTCCGGCAGGTATTTTTTCAGGAAGACATTACGGACCGGTATGTACGAACCGAAGCGGGTTTTGTGGCGTTGGGTTTGACGTTGTGTAAACAGGAACCGGGGGTTGGAGCGATCGTATTTCGATGGGCACCGGTTTCGGGCAAGCCGGATCATTACCGCTGGGTGTTATCGGTGCGGGAAGATGTTGCGCCGAAGATTCTACGGGAGTGGGATCGGTATGTGCGGGTGGAATATGCGGCCAATCTGGTGCAGTGTGATGAAACGCTCATGGCGGAAAAAAGAAAAGACTGTGAGCGCTACCGGCGTCGTCACTGGCCGTTTCAGGTGGTGGTGGACAATACGGGCGATGGTGAATTGTCGGGTGGTGGAGATGTGAACCCGGACGCCGGTGCGGAACCGGACGCCGGTACGGACCCGGACGCCGGGGCGGAGACTGTTTCTCCAAAGGACAGAAAATGACGGTAACGAAAGCGGAACTGGCGGAACATCTCCGCAATAGTATGGGGCTGACGAGGATGGACGCGTCGGCATTGGTGGATACTTTTTTTGCCACGATGCGACAGGCACTGGCTAGTGGTGAGCCTGTTTTGCTGTCCGGTTTTGGCAAGTTCACGCTGCATGACAAACGGTCACGGCCGGGACGAAATCCCAAGACGGGCAAACCGTTTTTGATTACGTCGCGTCGGGTGGTGACTTTTTCAGCTAGTCCGGGGCTGCGCAAATACTGTGATATGAAGGTGGACTAGGGACCTGGATTTTTTGATATTCCAAAGCGGTTAGGTTTTACTATACTCGGTTATGCTTGCGATCTTGCGATCTTGCGATCTTGCGTATCGGCGGCCTACGGGTCGTGATTTATCCCAATGAACATCGGCCCGCCCATGCCCACGTGATTGGCGATGGGGAAGCGGTATTCATCTTGAACTGTCCGGATGGCCCGCCAGAGTTACGTGAGAGCTATCGGTTTGATCGGTCGGACCTGGCCCGCATTGAAACGGGGTTGGCAGATCACATTGCTGAGTTATGTACTGAATGGAGAAAGTTTCATGGCTATTACTGAACAGGAGTTCGCCCATGCCGAAAAGCGCGCTCAGGCGCACCGGCAGGCAGGCTATGCTGTGGCTGCCCGCTACGTTCGGCGTACATCGCGCGTGGTAGTGAAACTTGACACGGACGTGCAGATCAGCTTTCCGACACACTTGGCCGAGGGTTTGGCTGGTGCTTCACCGGATGATCTGTCCGTCATTGAAATAAGCCCATCTGGCTTGGGTCTTCATTGGCCGAAGCTCGATGCGGACCTGTATGTGCCCGGTCTCCTGGCCGGCCAGTTTGGTTCCAAACGGTGGATGGGAGCCCATCTTGGGGCTGCTGGCGGAAGGGTTCGTAGCCGTGCCAAGGCGGTTAGTTCTCGCGAAAATGGTCACAAAGGCGGGCGACCGCGTAAGGTGGTTTAATTAAAAAATGATGGACGAATCTGAAGAACAGGCGAAGCTGGACAAGCTGGTACGGGATTTGGCCCGTTGTGGTGGTGTATCGGAGCGGTCGGCATGGCGGTTGGTGCAGGATCTGTTTTTTCATGAGGGTGTCACGGACCATTATGTGCATACGGAGTGTGGTTTTGTGACGATGGGGTTGTCGATATTTGATCCGGGTCCGCCCTTGGAGCCGGTGCAGGAGATTCCGGATTGGGTGAATCGTTTGCCGGACAACCAGCCGAAGCCGGTATTTCCGACGGAAGCCACGGTGGAAGAGTTGAACGCCCAGCGTCGGGAGATGCGGTTTTCGTCTTTGCCGGCTTTTGGCAGGCCGGATCATTACCAGTGGCATGTGGCGGTCATCGAGGAGGATGCCCCGGAGATATTACGGATATGGAATCGCTATTGCGCCAGTTCGCTCACGCTCACGCGGTATCAGATGATGCTGGAATCGTCGGGTGATGGTGTTATGGGTGGAGACTGGCAGTCCACGGGAGAAGGGGAAGCGTCGCAATGGGTTCCCTGGACGAAGGCATCCATTCAGGAATTCCTGCGGGATGCGCAGTCTGATTGGATGATGGCGAAACGGGTCTGGAACCGGGAGCGGAGAAAGTATTGGCCGGTACGGTTGGTGGTGGACAACGCGGCCGGGAATGATGGTGGCAAGGTGATTTCATGAGAATGTTCACCTTGCGGATCGCATTAGAGGGCATTGAGCCACCCATTTGGCGGCGGATTCAAATCGATGCCGAGCAAAATCTATGGAGTCTGCATCAGGCCATCCAGGTGGCGATGGGCTGGACGAACAGTCATATGCATGAATTCGTCATTAAAAAAGTGCGCTATGGTGAAACCACCGAAGAATCGGACGCCGAGAATGCCTTTTGGGGTGTCGAGGTCCGGGAAGAATCGGAGGTGACGCTGATGCAGGTCATCCATAGTCGGAGCAGGTTTTTATATGTGTACGATTTTGGTGATGACTGGCGGCATGTCATCAAGGTGGAAAAAACCGAAGAAGTCCCTGCGCCTCGACATGCCTGGGCATCCATCGTGGATGGGGGCCGAAATTGCCCACCTGAAGACGTGGGTGGCGTTTGGGGTTATCTGGAGTTGCTGGAAATTCAAAAAAGAGGCGCTCAAAACAGCGATGAAGCACTTTTCCTGGACATGCTACCCGAAGGATTTGATCCGGAGGTGTTTGATCTGGAAGAGACGCGGGCCATCATGGAGGAGTCTTTTGGGGAGTAATCACCCTGTGGATATGTTGCACCTGGTGTACTGACGTGCATCATTCATGAGTATCCGCATCCTGATCTGGCAGGTCCTGCACGAGTTCGGCAAGCAGATTGAGCACTGCGTGGGACAGTTTCCATTGCCCACGGAATTGGTCGCCTATGACGAGGATGTGACCCATCCATCCAACAGTGCCGCCCTGGTGGTGTCTCACAAATGCCTTTATATTTTGGTGGTTCATATATCCTGTCCGAAGTGCGTCTTCGAGGAGGATTGTGATGGTCAAAGAGCGAATCATGCTTGATCTGGCTGAGATGCAGGAACTGAAGAAACGGATGCGATCCAGCACGGTAGCGGTACGAGATCGCCAGCGGGCGCAGATTGTTCTACTGGCGGCGGAGGGCAGACACAAGATACCATTGGCAAAGCGGTGGTGTGTCTCGCGTATGACCGTCAATCACTGGTGCCGACGCTTCAGGCGGTCGCGGCTGGCCGGGCTCTCGGCTGCACCGGGACGGGGGCGCAAAGCGAGTTTGCCCGTTGCGGCGGTGCAGAAGGTTATCGAGACGTCGGGCAAACCGCCGACCACGCAAGGACGCTGGAACTGCCGCAGCATGGCGCAGGCGACTGGCATATCGCCTGCCAGCGTGCAGCGACTCTGAACCCGCCCGACAAGGCCATCGTTCTGTGTTGCGACGAAAAGTCCCAGTGCCAGACGCTGGAGCGCACCCAACCCGGTCTTCCGTTGCGAATCGGTCATATTAAAACTGCGACCCATGACTACATCCGCCACGGTACGCTGACACTGTTTGCTGCCTTGACAAAATGGGATGCGTTTTTTGTCCATGCCAGTTTTCGGGCAGCCTGATCATTACCGGTGGTTTGGCCTCGATCATCATCTGGGTTTTCGGCGTCATTTGTACTAACATTGAGTCGAATGTACAGCATTAGGAAGCTTGCCATGCCCGCCACCAGCACTACCGTCCGCTCAGCCCGCCTCGGGCTGCGCACGACCCCTGAGCAGGAAACCATTCTGCGTCGCGCCGCCGAGGTCGCGCACAAATCGTTGACTGATTTCATTCTCGATGCCGCATACCAAGCGGCTGAGCAGACCCTGCTCGACCAGCGTCTGTTCATGGTCTCCGGCAGCCAGTACCAGGCGCTGCTGGACATGCTGGATCGGCCGGAATCCGACAACCCGGGCTTGGCCGATCTATTTTCGCGGCGTCCGGTCTGGACCAGGAAGTGAGTCTGTCGGCACCGCAATCGCTTGATGCGAGGCATGGCTGGAAGCGTTCGACTGCGGCAAACCGGCACTCACTGAATGGTTGCTGCGCTACGCGCGGCAGGCCCAAGGCAGCGGCTCTGCGAGAACCTTCGTCGTCTGCGACGGGGATCGCATCGCCGGTTATTACAGCTTGACCGTTGGTCAAATTGACACACTCGAGGCCCCGGAGCGGGTTCGTCGCGGGATGGGCTAGTAGTACGTTCCATGAAATAATTTACAAAGCAGTGTCATTTTGTCATGCTGGTTCCAGGTAAGCGGTAACTGAGCGGCGTTCTACCCGGGAATATGGGGGCCGTGCAGAATGTGTTCCCAGGACACATGCTGAGGAGCACAAGATGACCCTATCCCGGAGAAAATCCCCCATCCGCAGCGCCCAAGCGTGGCAAGCGTTACTGGAAGAACAGCGTGCGAGCAGCCTGACGGTGGCCGCATTTTGTCGGCAGGTCGCCATCAGCCCGGCTAGTTTTTATCGCTGGCAGGGACGGCTACGGCAACAGGGGGTTTCCAAGGCGGTTCCCAGCAGGGTGCCGTCGGTATCGGATGTGGGCGCGGTTCCGGCCGTGACCGCGCGGATGGTCGCACCCCACCCCCCGGACTTTGTGGACCTGGGTGCGCTGGCAGACCTGACTCCCACCCGGCGAGAGGAGGTGGCCACCCCCCGCGTGGAATTGCGCCTGGAACTGGGCGCGGGTCTGGTGTTGCATCTGGTGCGGGGCTGATGTTTTTCCCGGAAGGCCGGGTGCGGGTGCACCTCTGTGGCCAGCCGGTGGATATGCGCAAGTCTTATGATGGGCTGACTGCACTGACCCGCAGCGTCTTGCAGCAGAATCCCCTGTCCGGGCATCTGTTTGTGTTCATCAACCGGCGGGCCACCCAGATGAAGATCCTCTATTGGGGTGTGTCACGAATGCAGGCGTAAGCCTGCGATGCTGTATCGAAGATGGGAGCAGGCCTCCCGAAGTCTGCCTGCAGGGGCTGGCTTCAAACCGCCCGGTGCCGCTGCGTTCAAAAGGCGTGGTGGTGAGCGACCGTGGAAAAGGCGCCGATAACGGCGTCAGGTAGGTATTGAGAAGATGAGCGAAAGCAAACCGTTCGAAGACGCATCGTTAAGAACTCAAGCGCTGTCAAAACCGGGGCCGCCCAATAGCCTCGGGACCAATCTGGAGGGCACCTGTTTACTGTCCAGATGGCAGCCGGTGTATAGGCGGCATGATCTCAATACAGGCTTTGATATGGAACGTGAGAACCTCACCTCTGATGCCAAGGGAAATGACAAGCGGCTACCACCGCGAGGAAGAATACCGATGCAGAGGTCGAGGGGCGGAGCCATTCGTAGTAGTGATGAAATTCTTGTAATGGGAATGGAGCGAAGGGATGGCGTTGTCCAGCTGGCGACGGTCACCAACTTGCTTAGGCAAGGAGGAGTGGCATGAGCACAGCAAAGTCGTATAACATTTCCAAACAAGTAGTTTGGAAGGCTTATCAATGCGTAAAAGCTAACGGAGGCGCTGCTGGAATAGATGAGCAATCCATCGCTCAGTTCGAGCAGGACTTGCAGCGGAACCTCTATAAGGTGTGGAATCGAATGTCATCCGGTTCCTATTTTCCACCACCAGTTCGGCAGGTGGAAATTCCCAAGCGATCCGGAGGCAAGCGCGCATTGGGTATACCCACGGTGGCGGACAGGGTGGCCCAGACGGCGGTCAAGCTTTTAGTGGAGCCACGTTTGGATCGCCTGTTTCATCCGGACTCCTACGGGTACCGGCCGGGAAAGTCGGCCCAGCAGGCGGTTGCGATCACACGTAAACGCTGCTGGAACCACAACTGGGTGGTGGAGTTCGATATCAGGGGAGCCTTTGATCACATTGATCATGGGCTGCTGCTCAAAGCGGTAAAACATCACATAAAGGAAGGCTGGATCTTGTTATATATCGAGCGTTGGCTTAAGGCTCCGTTCGTGACCGTCGAGGGTATCCAAGTACCGCGTGAAAGCGGCACGCCCCAAGGTGGAGTTATCAGCCCTTTGTTGATGAATCTGTTTATGCATTATGCGTTCGATATCTGGATGCAAAGGTCATTTCCTGCATGTCCGTTTGCACGGTATGCTGACGATGCGGTAGTTCACTGCCGCACGGAGAGGCAGGCACATGAGGTCATGACAGCAATTGAGATACGCCTGGCAGAATGCTTGTTGAGCATGCACCCGGACAAGTCGAAGATTGTTTATTGCAAGGACAGTAACCGCAAAGCAGCTTACCCTACGACGCAGTTTACGTTTCTGGGGTTCACCTTCCGACCACGGGAGGCATGGGGCAATAATGGATGCCGGTTTACCAGCTTCCTGCCCGGGGCCAGTACTGAAGCGCTCAAGCGAATGCGTCAACGAACCCGCAGCTGGAATATCCAGCGACAAACACCGGCCAGCCTTTTGGAACTATCAAAACAGTACAACGCCATCCTACAAGGGTGGTGGAACTACTACGGGGCTTTCTACAAAACGGTTATGCGTAAAGTCTTTGATCATTTTAATCAGAAGCTTAAACGCTGGGCTCGTCGGAAATACAAAGCATTGGCGGGGCATAAGCGCCGCAGTGCTGACTGGCTCAACCGAATGAGGAAAGCATGCCCATCGTTGTTTGTGCACTGGCACGTTTATGGAAATGAAAGCCGACTGGACAACGGGAGCCGTATGAGTTGAGAGACTCACGTACGGTTCTGCGAGAGGCTGAGGGTGAAACTCCTACGGCCTACTTACCATCGTAGTGGATTCTGTCTCTGGGCCAAGCGCCTGGAGCAAGGGCGTTTTCTCCCGGACTGGGGAAAAGTGACCACGCGGGAGATGGATTGGACGGCGCTCAAGCTGCTGCTCGAAGGCATCGAGCCGGGTGCCCGGCGCAAACGGTATCTGGCTCCCACCCAGGCGGGATAACCCATCGGTTTTTGGGCTTTTTGCGTGTTTTTCGGGGTCTTTTTGATGGACAAAGACCGCAATTATTGCTATGATTTTCCATATGAAAAGCATGACGGCAGCGGCCCTGTTTCCGACCCCCTTGAGCCTCGAAGAGGCCGCTGCCCTGTCTCCGCAAACCGTGCTTCTGGCCATTCAGGGGTGGCTGCATTCTGAGCAAAAACTGGCCTCCCTGCAGGAACAGATCGACGCCCTCAAACACCAGCTCGACTGGTTCAAGCGCCAGACCTTCGGCCAGAAGAGCGAAAAGCGGATCCTCGAAGCCCCTGCACAGCAGCTGACCCTGGCCGAGGCTTTGGGGATAGAGGCCGCTGTACCGCTGGCAGAAGCCCCCACCCGTATCATTCCGGCCCATACCCGCAAAAGCACCTGCCGCACACCCGAAGACCAGGCCGAATCCGTGCCCTTCTTCGATGCCGATCAAGTCCCGGTGATGACCATTGAAGTCCCGAATCCGGAAATGGCCGCTTTGACACCGGAGCAGTACACCGTCATCGGCAGTAAAGAGACCTATCGCCTGGCACAGCGGCCAAGCAGCTATGTGGTGATCAAATACGTCCGCCCGGTGATCAAACGCCTCGACACCCAGACCATCAGCTGTCCGCCCGCCCCGGTAGGGGTACTCGAAGGCAGCCGCGCCGACGTCAGCTTCGCGGCCGGGATGGTCGTCGAGAAATTCCTCTATCATTTGCCTCTATACCGCCTGCATCAGCGCTTGCAGGATATGGGCTTTACCCTGAGCCGGGTGTGGCTGACCCAACTGATGCAGCGGGTCGTGGGCCTCCTGGAACCCATCTACAACGCCCAGTTCGACTCCATCCGCGCTTCCCGGGTCAAGGCCATGGATGAAACCCCCATCAAGGCCGGCCTGCAAGGGCCGGGGAAGATGAAGCAGGGCTATTTCTGGCCGGTCTATGGCGAGCGGGACGAGATCTGCTTCCCGTATTGCGAAAGCCGCCGGGCAGAACATGTGGATCAGCTCCTGGGACTGACGGCACCGCCCGGTGCCGTGCTGATCACCGATGGTTATGCGGCCTACAGCCGCTACGAGAAGAAAACGGAAGGGCTGACCCATGCCCAGTGCTGGGCGCATACCCGTCGTGAATTCTTCGAGAGCCAGGACGCCGATCCGCAACGGGCGGCCGTGGCATTGGAAATGATCGGCAACATCTATGCGGTGGAAGCCGAGATTCGGGATCGGGGACTGAAAGGGGCCAAAAAGCAGGATATCCGGCTGACCAAAGCCAAGCCCTTGGTAGAGGCGTTCTTCACCTGGGTGGCCGACACGGCCGCCGATACCGGATTACTGCCCAGCAACCCGCTGAGCAAGGCCCTAGCCTATGCCCACAAACGCCGGGCGGGGCTGGAGGTCTTCCTGAGCGATGCCGATGTGCCCATCGACACCAATCATCTGGAAAGAGGCTTGCGGGTGATCCCCATGGGCCGGAAGGCTTGGCTGTTCTGCTGGACGGAACTGGGTGCCAAACAGGTCGGCATCGTGCAGAGCCTGCTGACCACTTGCCGCCTCCACGACGTCAATCCCTATGACTATCTGGTCGATGTCTTGCAGCGGGTCGGCCAGCATCCCAGTTCCCGCGTCGCCGAACTGACGCCAAGGCTCTGGAAAGAACACTTCGCGGCCAACCCCCTGCGCTCGGACCTCTATAACATCTCGAACTAAGCCGCAAGATACGCCGCTCAGTTACCGCTTACGGTATAGGGTGGGGACGTCCATCCCATTGCTTACACACTGTTAGCCAGTTGCTCTCCGGTCTTGTGAGTGTGATCAGTCAAATCGATGGTTCTCTGGTCAACATATATGAGGGGTAGACGGCAGCATAAAAAAGCCACGCAGCCCGTTTTTGTGAGCGGGCGGCATGGCTCCGAGGAGAGGCTTCTCCGTTCAGAACGGTGGGTCGTCGGCGATGGGTGGCGGGATTCTTTGCTACCATGTGGTGCCGACCAATAGCCGGAGTCTGAGTGCCTTCCGGCATTATGTCGTCGACCTCTGGCGGCGCACGCTTCGGCGGCGAAGCCAGAAAGACCGGACGCGATGGGAACGGATGGCACAAATTGCTGATGCGTGGCTACCAGAGCCGCGCGTTCTTCAACAGTGGCCAAGCGAACGCTTTGCCACCAAGCACCCAAGGTGGGAGCCCGGTGCGCGAATTGCGCCCGCTGGAATCTGTGCGGGGGGTGTCCAGTAATGTGTATCCCTACCGCGATGGAATAAGAAGGGAGATCCCGGCAATGTCTCAACCTTATGCCCGTTGAGATAGGCATTACTATAGGGAAGTGAGCACGTCTACCACCGAACCCTCTTCGTCTCAACCTTATGCCCGTTGAGATAGGAACCAAATAGTAATATACACAAAGGCTCTTATTTTTGCAAGCAATAGTAATTACCCAAAATCCGCGATTGCATGAGGGTTGATGGGATGCTTTGGTCCTGGGGGAGTGTTTTTCAACGGAATCTGGTTTCTGGTGAAGGGGAAAGCGGGCGGAAACGGGTCCGGGCGGCTTCGTGAGTCCGGTTTTTGGGTGGGGAGACCTGCTTGAGAGGGATTGGGCGCAGCTGTCTCCCTGTGCTGTTGGCACACTGCGGAAACCGTGGGATCAGGTCTTCAGGTCGCGAGGGGGGAGCCATCGGGGTCGGCCCGGCTGCGGATGGCGAGGAATTCGTCGAGTCGGTGAGTGGCGATCTTCAGCATCCAGCGTCCAGCGTGGTGGATGAGTCGGCCCGGGACCTGGAACCATCGCCAACGTACCGTGGCCACCCGGTGCCGTTGCCAGTCCTCTCCCAGGGCGGCATGTTTGAAGTGCACGAAGAGATTATGGGCGATGACGCCGATCCGGAAAAACGCAGCATTGGCGCTCTCCTGCCCACAGGGCATACGCTCCATGCCAAAGCCGATTTTGAGTTCCTTGATGCCATTCTCGGAATGTTCCCCGCGCTGGCGGTACCAGACCAGCACATCGGCGGTACTGCCCGAGCGGTTACTGGCGATGACATGGTAGCGGGGCCGGTCCTCTTCCAGAAGCTCCGCCTGATGCCGATAGCGAACCACGATCAGCCGAAAGGCCTTCTCCGTATCCGCCATGCTATGTACCGTCTCCGCCACGGCGCAGTCGGCATACTGGGTCCAGGCGCTGTCGGGAAGGGCGGCAATGGCCGCCAGGGTGGAAGCGTCCAGGCGGCCGCCAATGGCAAAGGTCTTGTCCGTCCGTTCACAGTAGTTGAACAGTTCTGCCTGATAGCTGGCCGAATCCGCCCGGAGGGCGGTGATGTGGTGACCCTGGGGAAGGCGGGTCTCACAGGCCTTTACGAAATCCAGGTTCTCCGTCGCCGGGGCCACATTCCCGGCCCGGAAGTCGTCATGGATCACGACCCCGGCTTCAGCCAGATGCCCGACCATGGGCATATAGCCCCGCTCGCCTTTGTAGGTCCAGGCCGCCTCCTGTTTCTCCGCCACGATCTGGGTGGCATCGATATCCAGGGTATGGGCCTTGCGGCCACCCTTACGCAGGTGTGCGGCCACCACCCGGCGATGCACCCGGTCCAGACCGGCCAGTCCTTCTCCTTCGCCGGTACGACGCAACCAGTCCCCCACCGTATCCGGGCTGGGCAGCCGCTCCCAGGACAGCAGACGGCGCAATACCGGGTCGGCATGAATGACCCGCAGGTCTTCCAGCGAACGCCCACCGCCGGTAAGCATCAGGACCAGCGGCAGCACCTGCTGCACCGCCGAATAGCCCCGGCCACTGCCCGGCTGCGGCATGTCCCGCTCCAGCCAACGGAGGAAATGCAGCCGATCCAGATGCTCCGCAAACAGCACCAGGCCCGCTTGCGCCGTCAGTACCTCTTCACTGGCCGCCAACTGGAATGGAAGCATGCTTTGTGCCATCTTACTCATCGGTCCCTCCTGCAATCCTACCTTCTGGGTGAGTTTCTTTCGCCAGATCATTCTACCAGAAAGGCTTGCAGATCGGGACCTTATCCGTATATTCAGCTTCGTAATCGCGGGATTAGGGAATTACCCAAAATCCGCGATTGGCTAGAGCGAATGACGGGCAACGCAATGTGTATCGGCTTTTTCCCCGTTTTGAGGCCTTCTTTAGCGATGTGTTTGTAGGGATATTTCCAATAATTCGGATGACGACGCTTCCTGGAGACGCAGAATCCCCCTTCTCTTCGCACAAAGCCCAGGAAGTGCTGTCCCTGGCGAGCCGTCGCCTCAAGGCCAGCCGCGCGGAGATACTGGATGCGCTGCAGGGCGATTTGAGTGCCAGCCATGGTTTTGTGCTGGAAGAAACGATGCGTCATATCGAAGCCCTGGAGGCCCAGATCGCCCGCTTTGACGCCCGATTACTGGAGGGTTTGCAAGCACAACAGCACGCGCTGACCTTGCTGCAGACCTTGCCGGGGGTGGACCTTATGGGGGCGGCCTTGCTGCTGGTGGAAATTGGCGACGACATGAGTGTCTTCGGCAGCGCCGATCGTCTGGCTTCGTGGACCGGGCTGTGCCCTGGGAACCACGAGTCGGCCGGCAAACGGAAAAGCGGACGCACGCGGAAAGGCAATCCCTATGTGCGGCGAGTGCTCTGTGAATGCGCCCATGCCGCCAGTCGCACCCGATGCGCCTTACAATCCAAATTTCAAAGCCTCGTGGTGCGCCGGGGGCATAAACGATCCATTGTCGCACTGGCCCATAAAATGCTCCGCATCATCTACTTCATGCTCTCTCGCGGCACATATTACCGGGATGCCGCCACCGACTATGAAGCGTTGAGCGTGCAACGCAATGCCTCCCGCTGGGTGAAAAAGCTGATCAAGTTCGGATTCCTCCCCGATCCAGCCTAGCTTCATCCCGCTTACAACCTATGGCCAAAATCGGTCAGGGATGCTTGCGCCCCTCACAGGCTGTTTCTTTCACTTTAAAATGCAGTCTTTCCCCCGCGATGTCCGCGAAAGTCGTATTTTTACCCGATTGGATCCACGATGTTCAGGATATCTCACTTTTCACCCGCCGAGCTTTCTGCATTTTCTGCAAACGTTCTGCCTTTTTGTCCAAAGCACTCCGCTCCTTTTCCAGCTTGACCCGCCAATAGTCCGCTATCTTTTCCTCACGATGCTCATTGGCCCATTGCCAAGCTACGGCTGCCCCGTTTCTCTTACGGTCTACAACCGCCCCGCATCCCGCACAATGTAATACCTGATGGTTTTTCACATCTTCCATCAAGTCATTCGCGCCACATAACGCACAAGTCTGTGCCGTCTTTTCCGTATGCTCCAGAAGGGCCGTGCCCCACTTCTCGCAGGACCAACGCAACGCTGATTCCAGTTTATAGAGACTGGCTACCACCCGTCCGGCCCGCGCCTTTTTGGCAAAATCCGTCTTCTCTCCAGTCCTTTCATTCACCTTGAGCGCCGCCGTTTTCAAATCCAGCTTTTCAAGGGCTATGGCTTCGTATCCCGTCGCCCATTGTTTCGCCAGCTTGCGGTAGTAATCATCCCGGCGATTTCTCGCCCGCCGTGCTATATGCACACTGGCCGTCCAGACCTTGCGATCTTCACAGGTCCATGCCTTTAACCAGTCAGGGACCATTTCTCCAAAACGATGCCGCCAGTAATGAATCCGGCTGATCGCCATGTGCTGCGCCGGTAACTTCTGAAAAGCAGCCCATTGCTCACGCGTTTCCTCATCCCAGCCTTCCGGCAACGCATCATCAAACATCCGAATCTTTGGGGCGATTCCATTCCGCGATGCATCCCGCTTCCCCTGTAAGTCCTGCGCCCTTTGCAGGTCATTTTCAATATCGGGTGGCAACTGAATAATCTGCGCGACATCTGGGTCCGCCGCATCCGTGATGCCGCATACCCGCCGACCAGAGATGTCTTCATTCCAGCCCAAATGCACCGACAACAACGATTTGCGGGTATGCCCTACAGCCTGCCTATGCTGGCTCTCGATGTTCAAGGAAAATTGCAGGTAGTACCGATAAGTACACCCCACTTTCTTGCGGACCAGTCGCGCCAGCGCCACGGTCGCGCCCTCTGGAAAGGGCCGATGCATCTGAATAGTGCCGGAGGCGTATTCATGGGCCATAGCCGCTCCCAGCCGAAAGAGAAAGTGTCCATATTGTCGCTTAGCGATTTTTTTCGGTAATTCGATGGATATTTCTTTGCTGCCATTCAGAAAAAGCTTTTTCTGGGTCAGTCCACCCTTGGCCGTGAATTGCAGAGTCAGTGTGTCTTGGGTACTCTTGTCGGCCTTGGCAAATCGGGGCGGACGACCCTGTTTCATAGATGTTTTCCAAGCCAATATCGCATTGTTCAAAACCGCCGTAGCCGTAGCATATCCCAAACCAGCTTTGACGGCATCCGCCCGACAGCGGTAGGTATCACAGGACGCATTGATGCCCACCCGATTATAGATTTCCTGCAATTCCTTTTTGTATTGCTGCCGCAAGGCTTTCAATAGCGGCGATAAGGCTTTCCAGGTTTCCCGCCGTTCTTGCGCGATTTTTTTCAGGACCGCTTCCTCAGCATTAGCCGATCGGATGTGCTGAAAGTCAGCGTTCAGAGTCTCAATTCGCTCCAGCAAGAGCAGTGTTTCCTTGTCCGCTTTCGACCGGATTAACGCTTGCGCATCGTCATATACCTTACGCATGACTGCTACACACTCGTTGTACATCTTTCTGGCCAGCCAGACTTGATGTTCCAGAGCAGGCAAGCATGCTTTATCCACGCGAATGCCGTAGATATAAGTGATCGTTCCCATCTACTTGTCTCCGGCCATAACAGCAGTATTTATTTTCTTTGTTCGCGCTCGCTCCCAAATTTTGTGTCGGGCTTGATGCGAATCGTCAAAAATCGGCGTATCCATTCTGTGTAAAACAGATCGGCCAATACAATATTCAAGTGTGCGTGCGCGTCAATGAATTGCAGTAAATATCTCCCGGCTTTGCCGGGAGATATTTACCTAAGGTGGCGATTTCAAGTTTGAACTGCAACACTACCCTGTAACTCTCTGATTCGTTGTGCCATTACTTCGGTGGGTGTCCGAAATCCCAAGGATTTCCTGGGTCGATTATTGAGTTCGTCGGCCACTTTGGTCAAGTAGCGCTGAGAATATTCCGACAGGTCCGTTCCCTTGGGGAAGTACTGCCGCAGCAGGCCGTTGGTATTCTCGTTCGTAGGCCGCTGCCAGGGACTGTGGGGGTCCGCGAAATAGACCCGAATCCCCGTGCGTTTCTCCAGCTCCTGATGCCGCGCCATCTCCTTGCCCTGGTCGTAGGTCAGGGTCTGCCGAAACGCCTTGGGCAGGGTGCGCAAGCGCCGCGTGAAGCCATCCAGGACCGACTCGGCGGTGCTGTCATCCACCCGCGCCAGAATCACGAAACGACTGCTGCGGTCCACCAGGGTACCCATGGCGCTGCCGTTGTAGGCCCCCTTGATGAGGTCTCCTTCCCAATGGCCCGGAATTTCCCGTGCCTCGGCCTCGACGTGACGCTCCCGAATCGGGCGCATGTTCTGAATGCCACCCCGACGATCCTTGCCCCGACTCCGGGGATGCCGTTTGCCATGCCCCCGCCGCAGCGCCCCAATGAGCATCCGCTTCAACTCGCCAGCAGGATGAGCATAGATGTACTGGTAAATGGTCTCGTGACTGACCTGTCGGGACCGGTCCTCGGGGTAATCCAAGCGCAGCCTCCCGGCCACCTGCTCCGGTGACCATTTCCGCTCCAGCATGGCTGTGGTGACCTGTTCCGTCAAGGCATTCCCCGGAGCCAGCTTGCGTGTGCCTCGACGTCTCCACGACCACGCCGTCTCCCGTCCCGTAACCGCATCGTAACTGTTACCCATCCACCCCCGATGAACCTCCCGGCTCAAAGTGCTGGGGTTACGCTGCAACTCTTTGGCCAAGGCTCTCAGGCTTATTCCTTGGTTCAACCCTCTCTGCAACCGATTCCGTTCATCCATGCTCATCTGCTGATACTTGCTGCCCATCTTCCACCTCCAGCCTCCTTGGACCAAAGGTGTTGCGCTTCATTCTTGAGCGCGCCGATTACATATCATACAGCCTCCAAGTCCAGCTTCTTCCAGCGGAAAACGACCAAAGCCGCATTCATCTCGTCGATGCCCTTCAAGATGCGTGCCTTGAGTTCGGAGATCGAATCGACACGGATATGGCGGAGGAAAATCCGGGCCATTTTCGAGAAGGTACATTCGATCAGGTTGAGTCAGGAACCATGCTTGGGGGTATGTACATACTCGAAACGCCCCGGTCGCGTGGCCAGATAAGTCATGGTCTCCTTCGAGATGTGCACCGAGTGGTTGCCCAGAACGACACGGATGATGGCTTCCGGCGGGTAGTAGGCGTCAATCGACTGGAGCAGGGCAATGAATTCGCGACTGCGGTGCCGATCTTCCACCCGGGCAAACAGGTGGCCGGTGTGCAAGTCGATGCCCGCCAGGATCGAGACCGTGCCATGACGCATATACTCGTCATCCCGGCTGACACCCGGTACCTTGCCCGGGACCGGCGGTAAGTCGGGGGACGTCAAACCAAACGCTTGAATACCGGGCTTCTCATCGACACTGACAGTGTAAATCGGATTCGACCGCCCATCATGAACAGCGCCTTCGGTGTAGAGAAAAACGTCCCGATAAGCCATCAACACCTCATGCATCCTCCGTTCGAAGTCCGGGTCCGCTTCTCCAGGTAGTAGGTGATCCTGTGGGGCTTGAGCTGGTTCTCGTCGAGAATCCGCCAAACCCTACTCTTGCCCGCTCCAGTAAGACGCGGGAACCCCGACGGCTGTGCCTGCTCGGACACATAGCGTGCCAATGCCGAAATGCTCCACAACTCGGCCGCCAGCCCCAGTTCCTTAGGTTGGGTGCAGGATATGCTCACCACCTAGGCATTGGCTTCGTCGGTGATACCGGGCGCGTGGGGCCGATGGTAGGTGTACTTCAGACCTGCCTGGACGCCAGGGCCTTGTCGATACACTTGTAAATCATCGGCCGACTCACACCCGACTTCCGCTGAATCTCGCTGATCGGCAGCCCTTGCGCGTACTTGAGCAGTACCCCGTCCCCCGCTCCACTTCGCGCACCGGTGCCGTACGCGAGGCCGCCAATTCAGTCAACTTGGCTCTCTGCTCATCAGACAATTTCAACGCCGCTCGTCCACTTTTCCGCCCCATGATCTCCTTCAGTCTGAATGGTTTCACTATCATGGCAAGTCCGTGCTTATTTGTAAATATATTAAAGGAGCGGACTACTAGTAGTTCGTTCCATAAAATGATTTACAAAGTAGTGTCATTTTGTCATGCTGGTTCCAGGACGGAAACGGAGGCGAACATGACGCGAGAAACCAAGCGTGCCCCTTTGGTGTTGTCGGATGCCCATAGACAGGTGTTAGCGGACTTGAGTGGTTCGAGAACAGCGCCTGCGCGTGAGGTAGAGCGAGCTAACGTGTTGTTGCGCTATGCGGACGGGATCTCGATTTCCGAGATTCAAAGGCAAGTCGGGGTATCCCGACCGACGATTTACAAATGCATTGATAAAGCGCTTTCGGCCGGGATTCAGGTCGTCTTGAAAGACACCTTCCACAGCCCCAAGGCACCGGAAATCCTGGCCGATGCCAAGGCGTGGGTGGTCAATCTGGCCTGCACCAAACCCAAGGATCATGGCTTGGCAGCGGAGTTGTGGACGCTGTCGGCCTTGGTCCGACAGGTGAGAACATCTGCGGTAGCTACGGGGTTTCCCCGTTTGGCTCAGGTGGGCAAAACCACCGTGTGGCGGATTCTGCAGGAACAGAATCTCAAGCCGCACCGGGTTCGCTACTACCTCGAAAAGCGCGATCCCGAATTCGACCGCAAGATGCGGGAAGTGCTTCTGGTGTATCAAGAGGTTGCCCTGTACAGGGAGGGCTCGGCACCCCATCTTGAAACACGGCCCATCTATACGGTGAGCGTTGACGAGAAGCCCGGTGTACAAGCCATTGGACTGACCGCCCCGGACTTGCCGCCGATCCCCGGAAAGGAGACTTCGGTGGCGCGAGATTATGAATACGTCCGCCATGGAACCCTGTCCATCCTCGCCGCGCTGGATTTGCACACCGGGGAGATCATCGCCAACGTGGAACCCAGGCATCGCAGCCGCGAATTTATCGATTTGCTCAAACGCCTGGATGCTCATTACCCGGCCGACGCAGTGATACGCGTGGTGCTGGATAACCACTCCGCTCACATCTCCAAGGAAACGATGGCTTACTTGGCCACCCGTCCAGGACGCTTCGAATATATTCATACCCCCAAACATGGCTCCTGGCTCAACCTCGTCGAATGCGCCTTCTCCAAGATGGCTCGAACCTTCCTTCGCCACATCCGCGTTACCTCAAAGGCCGAACTCAAGGAGCGGGTTCTCAAAGGCATCGCCGAGTTCAACGAGGCCCCAGTCCCGTTCCGCTGGAAAAAGTTCGACTTGGAACTTGTATGATTCGTAAGCTTTTTTATGGAATAAAACGTGCTTATCGGGTTAGCGCATATGGGTACTATATATGGTGCATCAGTGCTTTTATGAGCACAGTTTATTGTATACGGCATGTCGTTTTGTGCGACCAACCGATAAGCACAGAATAAAATACTAGTTACCTTGCAGCAAAAATTCCATGAACTTTTGCGCGACGGCGGTCAGACGTTTATTTTTGCGGTAAACTGCATGCCAGTGCCTGAGGATCGGGAAGCCTTCTACATCCAGTATGGTAATGTTTCTGGCGTTGGCTTCGGCCGCAATGGTATTGCGCGACAGGACACTCAAACCCAAACCTCCGGCAACCAGCTGCTTGACGGCTTCATTACTACTCATGGTCATTCTGACTTTGAGTTGAACACCTCGCTCCTGGAAAAAATTCTGGGCAGTCAGGCGGGTTCCTGAACCTTCTTCGCGAAGAATAAAGGCTTCATCACGCAGTTGCTGGGGTGGGATACGGGTTTGTCCTGCCAGCGGGTGATCGCCAGGAGCCAGAACCACCAACGGATTATCCATGAAAGGGTGGGCGATCCCATCAACATCATCGGGCACCTGCCCCATGATGTAGATATCATCTAGATTTTGTTTGAGCCTTTCAAGAATGCTGTCGCGGTTGGCAATTTCCAAATGCACTTCAATGCCAGCATGTTCCTTGCAGAAAGCGCCAATGAGGCGGGGGGCAAAATATTCCGCGGTCGAAATAATGGAGAGACTGAGTGTCCCGGATTCGAGATTACGCTGGGCGTCCAACTCCTGATTCAGGGCATCGAGTCGGCGAAGAATATCATTACCCGCTCGGGCCACAGCCTCACCTGCTGAGGTTAGATAGAGTTTTTTGCCCATTTGTTCATACAGTGGCTCACCGGTTGTCTCAGAAAGTTGCTTGACCTGTATGGATAGCGCTGATGGTGTCTGGTGTAATTCCGTCGCAGCGCGTGTCATATTAAGGTGTCGTGCAAGCACCGTGAATATCCGTAGTTGATGCAGGGTCGGAAGGCGGGTTACCAAGGTTTTATATTTCCAAAAGATAACATTAATATCTTTTTACTTTACCTTACGTAATGCGCTTTGTACATTCGTCAAGGGTTACAGCTTTGACGGTCAAGTTTAGACTGAATATTTTAGGAGGAATCTTATGGCTGGTAAATATCAAGCCGGCGTCAAGGAGTACCGCCACACATATTGGGCTCCGGACTACGTGCCGCTGGAGTCGGATCTTTTGGCGTGTTTCAAGATTATCCCGCAGCCCGGTGTAGATCGGGAAGAAGCGGCGGCGGCAGTAGCAGCAGAATCATCTACCGGCACTTGGACTACGGTCTGGACTGACCTGCTAACCGACATGGACTACTACAAAGGTCGCGCCTATCGCATTGAAGATGTTCCTGGTGACGATGCAGCCTTTTACGCGTTTATTGCCTATCCTATTGATCTTTTTGAAGAAGGTTCAGTTGTCAACGTATTCACCTCCCTGGTCGGTAACGTTTTCGGCTTCAAGGCAGTGCGTGCTCTGCGTCTGGAAGACGTGCGCTTTCCCCTGCACTACGTCATGACCTGTAACGGTCCTTCCCATGGTATTCAGGTGGAACGCGACTTGCTTGACAAGTATGGTCGGCCGATGCTCGGTTGTACCATCAAGCCCAAGCTTGGTCTGTCTGCCAAGAACTATGGCCGTGCCGTGTACGAAGCCCTGCGTGGTGGTCTGGACTTCACCAAGGATGACGAAAACGTCAACTCCCAGCCTTTCATGCGCTGGCGTGACCGCTTCCGATTTGTGGCTGATGCAATTCACAACGCCGAAGCCCAGACAGGTGAGCGTAAGGGGCACTATCTGAATGTGACCGCGCCTTCTCCAGAAGAAATGTACGAACGTGCCGAGTTCGCCAAGGAACTGGATATGCCCATCATCATGCACGACTTCCTCACGGGCGGCTTCTGTGCCAATACAGGTCTGGCACGTTGGTGCCGCAAAAATGGCGTGTTACTCCATGTTCACCGCGCCATGCATGCCGTGATAGACCGTAACCCCCACCATGGTATCCACTTCCGGGTGCTGGCCAAGGCCCTGCGTTTGTCCGGCGGTGATCATCTCCATACGGGTACGGTGGTCGGCAAGCTGGAAGGTGATCGCGCTTCAACCCTCGGTTGGATTGATTTGCTGCGAGAATCCTACATTCCTGAAGATCGTAGTCGCGGTATTTTTTTCGATCAGGATTGGGGTTCCATGCCCGGTGCTTTTGCCGTGGCCTCCGGTGGTATTCATGTATGGCATATGCCGGCTCTGGTCAGCATTTTCGGTGATGACTCTGTACTGCAGTTTGGTGGTGGTACTCTGGGTCACCCCTGGGGTAATGCGGCAGGTGCAGCGGCCAACCGTGTGGCTTTGGAAGCCTGCGTGGAAGCCCGTAACCGTGGCGTAGAGATCGAGAAGGAAGGCAAGGAAGTGTTGATGAATGCAGCCCGCCATTCCCCAGAACTCAAAATCGCTCTGGAAACCTGGAAAGAAATCAAGTTTGAGTTCGATACGGTCGACAAGCTCGACGTGCAGAACCGCTGATTTCTGAACATTCATCGACTCATTCAGGAAGGAGGTCATCATGGCCGATGTGCAAGATTACAAGCAAGTCCGCCGGTATGAGACATTTTCATACCTGCCCCCCATGTCTGCGGAACAGATCCGGGCTCAGATTCAGTACATTGTTTCTCAGGGCTGGAACCCAGCCGTAGAGCATGTTGAGCCCAATCGTTCGTTCACGCATTACTGGTATATGTGGAAGCTCCCCATGTTTGGTGAAAGAAGTGTGGACACCATTCTGGCCGAGCTGGAAGCCTGCCACCGCGAATATCCGGGTCATCTGGTGAAGTTGATCGGTTACGACAACTACACCCAGAGCCAGGGTCTGGCATTTGTGGTGTACCGGGGCTCCTGATCAGGAGCAACAGTGACGATGCCGCTGTGCTCGACTTGCACGGCGGCGACTCCAAGGGAGGCAATATGTCTGAAATATCCGCTTCCGGTCACTTGCGTGGTCGGGCTTTGGCGCAGAAGATGCGGCGCCAGCAGGCCGTGCGCAAGCAAACCGAGAGATCACGGTCAGTGCCAGCAGCTGCTGAGCCAAAGTCTGTACCCCAAACGATGCGGACAGAATCCACTGCTGTGGTGATGTCCCCATCCATTCAAATCGAAAATATGGCCCAGAAAGCTTCTGGAAGAGAAGCGGCACTGGCGCGTCGTGCATCAAGATGTAGTGGCGCGCAATGCTGGTCTGATCCTGAAGAAAGGCGGCCGCGTGGGCGCCGCCGTCCAGCGCCGTCAGAAATTAGCCAACCGGTGATGGCCGCCGAAAATGCGGAGCCAGCATTGATCCCCGGCGTGGAAGAATCCTTCCTGGATTCTGTCTGTGAAATGGTCGACAGCAACCCCACAGATTTCGCCTGGCGGGAAAATTCGGTGCGCCAGCTCTGTAAGGCGCGGCGTCAGACTCTTTCCCAGAAAGGCAAAGTGGCCTTGACGGTGATGCGTGGGCTCAGCTCTGCAGCTGCCCGTTTACGTTACCTGCAAAATGGCAACGGCCGGGAATTTGCCCGTCTCCATCGTCAGGAGCAGGCGGAGCACGGCCGGGGTCGGGCCCAACCCACTCAGGCTGCCGGTCAGTTGCGTTCGCGTAAATATCGTGCGCCCCAGAAAGTTGAAGTGGATACCACTTTGTCCGGTTCGGAAGTCACGGGAACCCAGGTTACCCGACAGGTTTCAGTGACCGGCAATGAAGCCGGATCCTGTCGCGGAATTACCGGTACGGAATATGTAGGGACTGACCAGTTTGCGAGTTTCTGTGCAGCCCGGCCCGCAGCAAATCCCGCCAAGGTGGGAGTGACGAGTACATCGTCACGGCAGTCCGTGTCCGGCACGCAATTGGGTCGTTCCAACGAAGTGACCGGTGACGAAGCGGGTACCTGTTCGACGGTAACCGGCACGGAATACCTCAGCATGGAAAATTTCGGGGCTTTCTGTCAGTCCGCTTTACCCAGCCGACCCCAGAAGGTGGCGATGGGTGTTTCAGCGAATCAGCGCCTGCCTATCAGTGGTTCTGACGAAGCCAGGGCCGTCGCTGTGACAGGTTCTGAATCCGGTGTGCAGCAGCGGATTACCGGGTCTCAGTACTCCGATGCCGGTGTGGCGCGGATGACCATTAACGGTGCGCCGGCAAAAGTTGCTCAAACCCACACATTTGCCGGTGAGATGGTTTCCGGCACCGCAGTGGATAGTTCACCGAAAATCACTGGACTGGATTCCGGAGAATGCCGCCCGGTAACGGGAACCGAATATCTGAGTCAGGAAACCTTTCAGTCTCTTTGCCGGACGGCGACAGCACCGGAACCGGTTCCGGCCAAGGTGGGTATCAGTAGTACCGACAAGGGGCAACGGATTACCGGTAACCTGGTGGACCGTTCTGAAAAGGTGACCGGTAATGAACCCGGGAGTTGCCAGCGAGTGACGGGTACGGGTTATGCCGTAGCCAATCTTTGCGGCGGCGGTGTGGATAAAGTGGGCATGATGTCCAGCTTGTCGGGAACCACCCTGACCGGAACAGGAGTCAGTACACACCCAAAAATGTCTGGTGACGAGCGTGGAGAGTGCTTGCCCGTCACCGGTACGGAATATTATGGAGCAGAGCACTATGCGGCATGTGAGAGCACTCCACATGCTGAAGCTCCCAAAGTGGGTTTAACCAGAACTTCCACGGGCCAACTGGTCAGTGGGCCATTGCTGACGCCCTCGGAAAATGTGACCGGCAATGAAGCCGGTGCCTATTCGCCGGTTTCAGGAACGCCCTATGCTGCTGAGCCCGTCAGTCACCTGTCTGAGGTCTATCCTGCAGCAACTGCTTTATCTACAGAGGAAATGTCTATCCCGGCAGAGCCTGCCTGTTGCAGTAGTTGTGCCCTGAAGCAACAGGCTTTGGCACAGGCGGCAGCAACACCTGCAGTCACGACTGCACCAGCCAGTGCCCGTTTTGTAGCACCAGTCATGCCGCCTCAGCCTGCTGAGGTAGTCCAGGGTCATCCCCAGACTTTCAGTATTGTTCCGCCTTCACGACAGATTGCCAGTCGTATTACCGGCAACAGCGCTGACCAGAATGATCGGGTTACAGGACCGGTAAATCTGGCGAGAGGCCTGGTTACGGGTACACCGGAATTCCGGACCCGTGAAGTTCCGCACAGTCCGGCACCGGCACTGCAGCCTGCCGTGGCCCAGGCTGTGCCAGTGGTTTCGGAAGCATCTGTACCGGAACGGGGAGCCTGGCAGATTACCGGCGACGATTGGAGCCGGAGTCAACGGGTGACCGGAACCGAGGGACACTGGGCGCAAAAGCGGAATCCGACGCAACGCGGTGATGCCAGAATTTGCGTGATGTCTGCGGGCGTCAACAAGGGTCAGACCTTGTCGGCAGCGGTAAGTGATTCCAAGTTGACGGGTAGTAGCGGAAGTTCTACCCGGGGTTCACTGGTGACGTATTCCGGGGGCGCCCGAGGATGATGTCCTGTTTTGTAGAAGCCGCTGAATCCCTGCTGCGAGGCGAGGTCTGAAAGTGGATACCCGCAAAATCAGACGCTTGCGTGGTGATTCCGGGGGGCAATCCCTGCCCATGGCCCGGCAATTTGCCGAGGCTGAACGTATTCAGGTTCCCCTGCAGGCAGATGGTCAGGCGGCAGTGCATCCGGCCTGTGCCAGTCTGCCGGAGCGCCAGTGTCATCATCCTCTCGTAAATAATACGGAGAATACGCGTCTTGCCCGCTGCGAAAGCACCATCAAGGCACGTTTTGATGATATTGTCCCGGTTCTGAAAGAAGTGGCGGCGCTGAGTGGGCTTCGGGATTTTACGGAGCAGGCTAACCGTTTGGCGGAGCAGCGCCTGGGCCATACTTTTCCTGAAGCAGTGTTGGAAAAGTCCTGGATACGCGGTGTAGATATGCCGAAGCTGTATAGCGCCAGCGTATTTGCCGCATTGGTGGCGGGCGTGGAACAGTTCTCCCAGCGTATTCATCAGGAACAGGCCGATGGTCAAAGTCTGGATGCCTTGCTGGTGGATTGTGGTTTCCATGCGGTCAATGTTTCCGCCTGCGCCGATGGACGCTTAAAGGGGTTGTTTCCCTATATTTTGCGGCTACCAGCTTCGGATTTATTACGGCGATCCGCTTTCGCAGGGACCCTCTTTGATGTGGAGTCGGACATTTTGGATTGGCAGGCGGCAGAACTACGTAGATACCGTGAGGGATATCCCAGTACTTCCGATAGTGGTACCCGGTACCTGAAAGTAGCGGTATACCATGGCAGTTCCCTGGATCCTACCCATCAGGGCTGTGCTGCCCACCACAGCAATGAAAAAGTGGCCATGGAAGCGGCTCTTGAGCGTTTGCAACAATTTCGCCAAGGGATTGAAAATGCTTTTTGTTGTGGTGCCAGCACCGATATTCTGCTGATTGGATTGGATACGGATACAGATGCCATCCGCATTCATGTACCGGATAGTCAGGGTGATTTGAGCCTTTTCCGGTTTGTGGATAATACTGAAATCTACAAAACGACTCTGGGCATGAATGCTGATCAGGCGCGTCTAGTTATTTACGAGGCCATTGAGAATGCCAGTGATGTGGGTGGCTGGGGTCAAGGTCAGGGGAAACCCCATGACGGGATGCGACGCCTGATTGCCAATTTACTCATTAATAATTTGAGCCAGATTGAATACGTCGCGGAAAATTATGGGGGATGGTATCCCGATAAAGGCCATGGCGAACGCTTTATTAGTATCGGCGATGGTTTTCAGGAATTGCAGGTCCGCAATCTTGCATATTTCGCCCGTTTGGATACGGTGGAGGAAGGTGCTGCAGATCTGGACGTGGGTGTCAAGATTTTCCGGCATCTGAACGTGGAGCAGGGTCTGCCTATCCCCATGGCGATTCACTATAACTATGACGCCAATGTGCCTGGCCACAAGGACCGAGTTATTGTTAAGCTGCAACGAGTCTCCACAGCCATTCGCGCACGGTACAGTGATTTGCTGGCAGCAGGGATGCTCTTTTTGCACGGCTTTATTCAGGATCACAAACTGGGTAGTCCATTGGAGGAGGTACCTCTCCCATGAAGATTATGCGTGTGGAGAAAACCCTGGTGTCCACCAACCGTATTGCGGAAATGGGTCATCGCCCCTTGTTGGTAGTCCAGGAAAAAGAAGGTGGACCCCGCTCGTTGGCTGTAGATGCGGTCGGTTGTATTCCTGGTGACTGGGTGATCTGTGTGGGTTCTTCGGCTGCCCGTGAAGCTGCTGGCAGGAAGGACTACCCCTCTGATCTCACCATTATTGGCATTATTGATAATTGGGATCCAATGTAGTCGTGGAGATTATGCAGGTGGTTTCGGAGCTAGTGGTTACCCGTCGAGTTCCGGGGCTGAAACAAAGTTCGCTACGGGTTCTGGCCGATGCAATGGGGAAACTCAATGTGGCAACAGATCCCGTAGGTGTTCCACCCGGTAAATGGGTATTTACGGTAGCAGGAACGGCGGCACGTTATGCGGCAGGTGATTTTGAGATTCACACTGATTTGACCATTGGTGGAATCATTGACTTTTGGGAACCTTAAACGTTCCTGGTATTGGGTTTAGTTCTTGTAAGGAGGGGTGCAAATGGCAGATGTATCAGGTATTGCGTTGGGTATGATTGAAACCCGCGGTTTGGTGCCGGCTATTGAAGCGGCTGATGCGATGACCAAGGCCGCCGAAGTGCGTTTGATTGGTCGCCAGTTTGTCGGTGGTGGTTATGTGACCGTTCTGGTGCGGGGCGAAACAGGTGCGGTGAACGCCGCCGTTCGTGCTGGTGCGGATGCCTGCGAACGGGTGGGTGACGGTCTGGTGGCGGCGCACATCATTGCGCGTGTGCATTCTGAAGTAGAGAACATCCTGCCGAAAACTGCCACCGCCTAAGGCCGTGGCAAGATTCGGTCATGAATATTTTGTTATCTTTTGAGGAGTGGAAGAAATGGCTGAAGTAACAGGTATTGCGTTGGGTATGATTGAAACCCGCGGTTTGGTGCCGGCTATTGAAGCGGCTGATGCGATGACCAAGGCCGCCGAAGTGCGTTTGATTGGTCGCCAGTTTGTCGGTGGTGGTTATGTGACCGTTCTGGTGCGGGGCGAAACAGGTGCGGTGAACGCCGCCGTTCGTGCTGGTGCGGATGCCTGCGAACGGGTGGGTGACGGTCTGGTGGCCGCCCACATTATTGCCCGTGTCCATTCCGAGGTGGAATACATTCTGCCCAAAGCCCCGACAGCCTAAGTATTGTCGTGGAATGAACGCGAGTGAGCGGGCGTAGTTCTTACGCCCTTTCTGGCAGATTGAAAAAAACACTATCAAGGAGACACAGATGGCAGCGCCTACGGGTATTGCTCTGGGAATGATTGAAACGCGTGGTCTGGTCCCCGCCATTGAAGCGGCAGACGCCATGACTAAGGCAGCAGAAGTGCGTCTGGTTGGCCGTCAGTTTGTAGGTGGGGGTTATGTCACGGTATTGGTGCGGGGCGAGACCGGTGCGGTGAATGCTGCCGTTCGTGCTGGCGCGGATGCCTGTGAACGGGTGGGTGACGGTTTGGTCGCGGCGCACATTATTGCCCGGGTACACACCGAGGTGGAACATATTTTACCTCAGTCCCCCAGTGCCGATGGCAGTGGCCGTGATGGTGATGTGACCGGTAATCTGAGCTGAGTCCCATGAATGTGATGCGTAATCATCATCCTCGCATCATTGGGTATTTTACCCGTGCACTGGCTCATGAGTACACGGCAGTTCAGCAGTACCGGACCCAATCGAGCCTTTGTACGCTGTGGGGTATGACCGATTGGGCAGAATATTTTCGTCATGAATCGCGGGAAGAGCTGGATCATGCCGGTCTGCTCAGCCAGCAGCTATTGTTGATGGGTATAGCGCCGACGGGTGCGCAATTGCGTCCTCCTCGCCCAGGCAGGGATTTGCGGGAGATGCTGACCCACGATCAGGATCTGGAGTTTTCTGCAGTGCAACTGTACAGCGAGGCTCAGAATTTTTCCGAGCGGATGCGCGATCTTCCCTCTGCCGAGGTGTTTGCCCATCTTCGTGCCGATGAAGAAGGCCATATGCGTGCCTTGGCCGAAATGTTAGGGCGCTTTGACTGATAACGGGGGATGTGTGAACCAGGATCTCCAGGACTTGCAGGCCCCTGATGGCTGGGAAATTCAGCGTCGCCCTCTGGGATGGAGCAAACGCTATGAGTTTGCCGATTATGCCCAGACCCGTCACTTTCTGGATTTGCTGACCGCAGTATCCGAAAAGATCGGTTACTATCCCAACCTGAATTTTGCCAAGACTTATGTCGTGGTAGCCATTCAGTTTGAAAATGATGCGGTGGATCCGGAGCGCACCGAGTTCGCTGCTGCTGCGGAGCAATGCGCCCAGCAGACACGGGAGTCATGACCCGCATGTCCAAAGTCAAACGGATTGCCCTGTTCAATGCCAAAGGCGGTTGTGGCAAAACCACGCTCGCCTGGAATCTGGCCATGGGTTTATCCAGAAGAGGCACAACCTTGCTGCTGGATGCGGATTCCCAGGGCAGTCTGGGGGATTGGGCTGATTGGGCGGCTGAAGCAGAAGGGCATGCCTTGTCAGTGCAGAACTGGTCCGAGCAGGACGCCGGGTCTGCAGATAAATTTGCCTACTGGGTGATCGATTGTCCGCCTTCCCTGGAGAGTCCCGCTACCCGGGAAGTTCTGGCGATGGCGGACTGGGTTTTGCTGCCGGTACTGCCATCGCCCCTGGATTTATGGGCGAGCCAGCGTAGTGTTGAGGTGATTTCGGCCTTGCACGCCGACAAGCGGGATCGACAAGCGGCATTCGTGCTCAATCAGGTGGAAAACCACAGTGCCTTGTCCCGGGCGACAGAGTCGGCTGTTCAGGCCCTGGGACTGACGGTTTTGCCGGTTCAGGTGGCTCGCCGGGCCATTTACCGGAATGCCGCCATCGAAGGCAAAAGCGTGTATCAGATGGGCAAACGGGCAACGGCTGCCGTACAGGAATTCGAAGGAATTATTGAGGAGATCTTGAAATGAGCAATTTGGAGAACAAACTCAACGCGAGTATCCAGAGCCCCAAACGGCGGAGTCCGGCTGCTGCATCCACTGCAACGTCGGCGAGCGCAGCTGCTCCGAGCAGTAAGTCCGCGCCAAGTAACAAGCCTGCCCAGAAAACAACCCCAAAAGCGGCTCCGGACCTCAGTGATCTGAATGCCGGTGGGGGCCGTGAGATCAATCCCCAGCGTATTTGGCCGGACTGAGCTACTTCGTCTTTTCATCATGAATCCTCTTGCGCCAGCTTGTGCCCAGTACACAGGCTTGGGTTAGCTTTCGATAAAAACGGGGTGAGCTCAGTATGTCGATTCAGTTGGCGGATTACCCGGAGATCCTGGAAGATCTAGGGCCTCACGCCTCGGAAGTTCTGGAGGCGAACTGGCATGAAGCCGCCCGGGTTTTTGGTCGGCGTGGTCTGGAAGCCTACTTGCAGGGAGCCAGCAGTCTGAAAGCGTTGGGTCGGGGTTCTGACCTGGTACTGGCTTTTATTGAAAGTGCTCCCCAGGTGGCCCGGGAAATCGGTGAGCAGGCCGTTTTCGAAATGCTCTCCATGGCAATTCGCATGTTTTCCAAAACCAGTGCGGAAGTGTTGGCGCTGTTCTTTACCAGTGCGCCCATTGTTGCCCGGCGTTTGGGCGAGCTGGAATTATTCCGAGGCTATTTGTTGTTGCTGGATCAATTGCTTGCCCAGGCGCCGCGCGGTGTGCGCCCCATGTTGGGCAAAATTGAAGTGCTTCTTGAAAAAATGACCCTGGGCGGATTACGGCGCTGGGCGAGTTGGGGTATTTCTGCCTATCGCAATGATTTTGCCGCCCAGGTGGAATTTTTTGGTCTCAGTACTCCGCAATCTCTGGCGGTGCTCCAGCAGGAGCGGCGTGGCGTTCTGTTCATTGACGTGCAGCGGCGTTTGATCATGTACTTGCGCGCTCTGTGGGGCCGCGATTTCTTCTTGCGTCCTACCTCGGGGGATTACGAAACCCGGGAGGGCTATCAGCCCTACATCGAAAACTATTTCATCCATGTACCTGATGCTTATGATGACGTGGAAAATGCCCGGGGTGAAAAAACAGCGGCTCTGGAACTGTATCGCGCCGCTGCCGCCCATGCTGCCGCCCATGTGGTTTTTTCCAGATATGATCCGCGTTTTGAGTTGGCCAAGCCCCTGCAACGCTTGTGGATTGGTCTATTGGAAGATGCCCGGGTAGAACATCTGGCCGTGCAGAAATTTCCTGGCCTGTTTCCCCTCTGGCAGCAACTGGGTCGGTTACCCGCCTGCATCGAACAGGCATCCGAACCTGACACAGTAGCGATCATGGATCGTATCAGTCTTGCCCTGCTGGATGCCGAATATGTGGATGCACATCCTTTTGTGGCCAAGGCCCGCGAAGCATTTATTCGCGTCCGGGAAGCGCAGGAGGATGTGAATGATGTGTTGATGGCCGTCGCCGAAAAACTGGCCGAAGCCTGTGAGCAGGCTGGCTGGACTTACTCGGTGCAGAACGACCAGTCTGAAAGTCTTTATCGTGACGACAATCGTTATCTCTGGACAGCTCCGGCGACGGACTGGAGTGGTGATCCCCTGTCTGGTGGACAGGCCCAGGTGCGCAAATATGTCAGCATCATGGAAATGATTAACGCCGTCGATGTGGAAACCGCCGGGGATGATGCCCAGGAAGTCTGGGTGCTCTCCACGGAGTTCTACGATGATGACGGACTGACGTTCAATGAAAAAGAGGGCAAGGCTCCGGTTTCACAACCGGTGAATTATTCCGAATGGGATTATCAGACCCAACTGGAACGCCCGCAATGGGTGACCGTTTATGAAAAGCATCCGAAAATGGGGGATCCTTCTGAAATCAACGGCATGCTGGACCAGCAAAAGCCGCTGGTACAAAGGCTGCGCAAGTTGATTGAAGCGGTGCAACCCCAGGGTGTGGTCCGCACCCGCAAGGTTGAAGATGGAGACGAAATTGATATCAATGCGGCGATTCTGGCGATGACCGATATCCGCATGGGACAGCAGCCCGATCCCCGGATTGGTATTCGCACCCGACTGAATATTCGTGATCTGTCGGTCATGTTATTGGTGGATCTGTCCGAATCCACCAATGATCTGCTGCGTACCCGTAGCGAAGGCGATGTCAGCGTCCTGCATCTGGCCAGGGAGGCGACGGCGTTGCTGGCAGAGGCTCTGGAACGGATTGGCGATCCCTATATGCTCTGTGGTTTTGATTCCAATGGTCGTCATGATGTGGAGTTTTATAAATTCAAGGACTTTGACGCACCCTACGATGACAAGGTCAAAGGCCGCCTTGCCGGTATGACCGGGCAGCTTTCAACGCGTATGGGGGCGGCGTTGCGACATGCGGGCCATCTCCTCGATCAGCGTGCCAGCCAGAAAAAGCTCATTCTGCTCCTCACCGATGGTGAACCTGCCGATAATGATGTGCGGGATCCGCAGTATTTGCGTTTCGACACCAAAAAAGCCGTTGAAGAACTGAACCGCAAGGGTATCCGGACTTTTTGTCTGTCTCTGGATCCTTATGCCGATGAATATGTTTCCCGGATTTTCGGGCAGCGCAATTATCTGGTGCTGGACCATGTGGACAAGCTGCCGGAAAAATTACCACAATTATATATATCCATGACCAAATGATTTCAGCATATGGGCGCATGAAAGAGGGGAGTTCGCATGGGTGAACTAGCAATCATCATTCCATTTTTGCCGGTATTGTCGGCGCTTATTATTTTTGTATTCATGCACAAGGCCCGCAGGGCGGCCGCCCGGATCAGCGTGTTTTTAACCTTGCTGACGTTTTTGCTGGCCTTGGTGGAACTGGCGACCTATGCCCTGGGCGGTTTCTCCCGGGTAGAAATTATCGGCACTCTCTGGGGAAGTGTCTGGCTCGATCCTCTGACCCTGATCATGTGGAGCTTTGTTTGCGGAATCAGTTTGCTGGTGCATATGTACTCGGTGCGCTACATGGTCGAAGAGGCCAATTATACCCGTTTTTTCGCCCTGCTGGACCTGATGACTGCGACCATTCTATTCATGGTGTCGGCTGCAGATCTGATTACCTTCCTGGTGGCCTGGTTCATGGTGGGCGTGGTCCTGTATTTTCTGCTGGGTCATGATACGGATCGCCCTGCAGCGGGCCGTTATGCCTTCTGGACGCAAATCACCTACCGGGCGGGCGATGTCCCCCTCTGGCTGGCCGCTTTTGTATTGATCCGAACCTATCATTCCATCTCGCTACCGGATATTTTTGAGCGCTTACAGATGCATCCCCATGTGCCCGCTTTCTGGGGTTTGTCGGTGCCCGAACTGGTGGGTTTTCTGCTGGCTTTTGCGGCTTTTGCCCGCTCCGCCCAGTTCCTGCTCCATGGCTGGTTACCCTATACAATGGACGGCCCTACCCCGGTTTCGGCATTGATGCACGCCGGTATCGTCAATGCGGGTGGATTCATGTTCAACCGTTTTTTCCCGGTATTCGAGCATGCCAGTATCGTCCTGCATTTCGTCTTTATTGTTGGGTTGATTACCGCCGTGGTGGGTTCGGCGATGATGCTGATACAAAATGATGTAAAGCGTTCTCTGGGCTATTCAACCATGGGTCAGATGGGTTTCATGGTCATGGAATGTGGTGTGGGAGCTTTTGCCCTGGCGGTTTTTCACTTGATTGCCCATGGATTTTTCAAGGCTTCCCTGTTTTTGGGGGCGGGCAATATTATTGGCGAAGCCCGGGAGCACGACGGGGTGCCTTCGGATCCGGTCTATACCTCCATTGTGGAACGGCGTCCGGCCAAACCCTCGCGCCTGCCCTGGCTGGCCGCTGCGGCATTGACCATTATTGTTCCGGTAGTGGTGCTCAGCTTGTCTCATCTTTTCGTTTCTACAAGACTTTTGCATGAGCAGGGAGTGATTATCCTGCTGTTTTTCGGCTGGGTGACCGGCGCCCAGGCCTTGTTTGCCACCCACAAAATGACCCATACCAATCCCTGGCGATTGATGGGCGGTATTTTGGGCTCATTTGTTCTGGTCGTGATTGGTTATACCCTGATCAGTCACTACTTTGGTCATTTTCTCTATCCTCACGGAGAAGCCTACCAGCTCTATAATGCGGCCAGCATCAACAGCCTGTACTTCGATATACTGGTCATTATTCTGGCGCTGTTTTTTGTCGGGGCCTGGGCACTCACCTTTTTTGCGGATTCCAGTGGCTGGTGGGATCGGGCCGATCAGGGACGCTGGCGCGGCGTTTACTTGGCTCTCTATGCTTTGTTGTCCAGAGAGTTGTACGTGAATGACCTGTATGCGCGCATGTCCCAGATTCTGGTGCAAGGGGCACGCCGTATCAATGTGCTGTTACGGTGGTGCTGACATGCATATCATCATTTGGATAATTGCCGGAACATTACTTCCCTGGTTCCCTTTCAGCTGGATTTTTAATCGCTTGCTGGTGAGTGCGCCGGGGGCTTGGGCTCGCGCCCTGGCCGTCATTGTTTTACCCCAGTTGGGACTTTTGTTACTGCTGAAATCTGGAGCCTGGCTGATTCTCGGGCAGGGAATGCCCCAGGCTTTGCGGGCCCTGGCATTATTCACGGCGATTTTGTATGCCTATCGCGCCGCAGGCACCCGGGATGTACAGATCTGGGCACGGTTTATGGCCACTTCAGGCTTGTCCCTGACCTGGCTGTTGATCGGCCTGTTACCGGGGCATTGGGGTGTGCAACTTTTTGCTCTGGCCTGGTCTATTCCTGCCGCTTTGATGCTGGTCTGGGCAGGCATTTTGACGCACAAGACCGGAGGCTCCTATCTGGGATTGACCGGTGGCTTTGCCCGGGCATTACCCCGTCTGTCGGTACTGATGTCCCTGACCGCTCTGGCGGCCACGGCCACACCCGTTTTCCCCAACTTTTTTGCCTTGCTGGAAGCCATGGAGAGCTTGCCGCTCATCTGGATGCCCTTGTTGCTGCTGGTGCTACTACTCTGGGGTTGGACCGTAGGGCGGTTTTTGCAGGATCTGCTGTTTGGCATCTATCACGGCGAATCGGTGCATGATTTAAGTGTGGGTGGCACCTGGTTAGGTGGCCTGACTTTGGGGATATTTGCCTTGGTGGGATTATTCTGGGGGGGTATATGGATTATCAACTGACTCTGGGTGATCGTCTGAAAGTGCGGACCATGATTTATGTGGCCAGTGAGCCGATTCCAAGGTTCTGGCCCATGCGCACTTTCATTCACCATAATCCTTTGTTTGGCCTGGAACATCTGCCCTTTGAAGACGCCGTGGAAGAAGCCGGAAAGCTCTTTCATGGCCGGGGTTATTTGTCCCGCAGTGAATATCAGGAATACTGGCAGGCCGGAAAGGTGGATGAAGCCGCCATGCGCAAGTATTTGCAGGTTTTTCTGGAAAAACAGGACAGTGCATTGCCGTCGGAAATATCCATGGAGCATTGGCTCTGGTCCCTCTTGACACTCTGCAAGAGTGAACAGTTGGTGCCCAAGACTGATTGGCTGAATGGCGCTGTCCTCCATGGCGCACTTCATGGAAAAGGGTTAGATCCGAATACAGCAAACCAAAAAGAGCGACTGCAAGAGATTCTTGCCCATAAAATTGCCCTGGATGGCCCTGTTTATGCCAACGTGGATCGCCTGTTCGGGACGGATATTGGCAGTACCCTGGACGATTTGCTGGTGAAAAGTTGTCTGGACTTTTTTGATGAAGGTCAGTCCGCCTGGCAGTCACCGGGCCGTAAACAGGGTTTTTTTACGGCATGGAAAGAAGTGGCCCAGCATAATGTGCGCTTCTTCTTGCGTGGGTTGCACTTGCGGCAACTGCTCGAATCGGAACAGACCCCCGAAGGTGTGGTCGCCCATATTCTCCGTGAACTGCAGGTGCCGGAAGCTTCCTGGCAAAAATATATTACCCGTCAATTGACCCGCTTGCATGGTTGGGCAGGTTTTATCCGCTATCGCAGTACGGCCAGGCATTATTACTGGGCTGAGCAGTATCCGGCGGATCTGACGGATTTTCTGGCGGTTCGCATGGTTCTGGGCATGGCATTACTGCAGGAAGCCGTCCGCCATCAGGGTTGCCCGGCCAATGCCGAGGAAATCCAGAATTTCGTTCATGCCGATCCGCTGTCGGCGTATTTACGCCTGGAATTGTATACCGGCGCGATTTTACCGGCCTGGGCACAACAGGTAGAGGACATGCTGGCGCGGCGCAAGCGGCCTGACTTTGACCGGGTTGCGGAACAGTACATTGCTGCCAAATCCCGTTGGGAGGGCGAACGGCAGGCCCATAATCTGCTGCGACTGGCCAAGGCCATGGGTACAGAAGCAGAAGCACAATTATTGGGGATGTCTCCGGAGCAACTCGACCAGTTTCTGAATATCCTGCGCGCCTGGGAAAAGGGCGAGGGCTTCTGCTGGCTGCGGTCCATGGAATCTCATTACATCAAGGCATTGGTGAACCGCATCAATATTCCCCACCAGCAGGAAGCAGTGGAGAAACGTCCCTTTGCCCAGGCGCTGATGTGCATTGATGTCCGTTCAGAGCCCATGCGTCGGCATCTGGAGGCCATCGGCGATTACCAGACCTTTGGTATTGGCGGATTTTTTGGTGTGCCTATCAGCTTTCTGGAATATGGGCGGGGTACAGAAGTCCACCTCTGTCCGGCCATCCAGACCCCTAAAAACCTGGTCGTAGAAATTCCCGCCGAACTGGAGCTGGAAGAAGAGCCTCTGTACGGCGCTTTGGAGCATGTACTTCACGAGCTGAAAAGTTCAGTGCTGTCACCCTTTGTGGCAGTAGAGGCTGTGGGGCTCATCTTCAGTCTGGGTTTGATCGGCAAGATGGTTGCGCCGCTGACTTATCACCATCTCCACAACAAGCTGCATGCGGAAAAGCCGGTGACACGACTGCTCCTGGACAAACTGAGCCCGGATCAGGCGGATTCCATTTTACGGGCGGTGCAACGGGCCATGATTGTCCGTGCGCTGATCAAGGAATGGAATGTACCCCGGGATCAAGTGACGGATGATGATGTCAAGGAGCTGCGGGAAATCGCCCTGGAGCATATTTCCGGACCCAGTGCCCTGGCCCGGCGGATGCAATTTTCTGCTCAGCAGGAAGCGGAATTCATCCAGAAATTGCGGGATACTTACCGGGTTGAAAGGCACGAATCCAGTCTGCAGATGGAAAGACTGGGGCGCATCGGTTTCAGTCTGGATGAGCAGGTCCGCTACATTTCCCAGGCCCTGCTGTTGATCGGCATGAACCGTAATTTTTCACGCTTTGTGCTGTTGGTGGGGCATGAAAGCGAAACCGAAAACAATCCCTACGAGTCCGCCCTGGATTGCGGAGCTTGCGGGGGTGGCAAGGGGCTTCCCAATGCCCGGGTATTCGCCGCCATGGCCAACAAGCCCGAGGTGCGCCGTCGCTTGCGGGACAAAGGTATTGTCATTCCGGACGATACCTGGTTCCTGCCCGCAGTGCACAATACTACTTCCGATGCGGTAGAGCTGTTTGATCTGGATTTGTTGCCTGCTCGGCATTTGCTTTACCTGGAGCGTCTGCGCAATGGTTTGTCTGCCGCCACCCGACGTTCTGCAGCAGAACGCATGCCATCGTTGGGCGGGTCTGAGAAGCTGGCCCAGGATCCCTACGCGGCTGCAGTCATGGCTCTGCGTCAGACCCATGACTGGTCCCAGGTGCGCCCGGAATGGGGTTTGACCCGCAATGTCTACGCGATTGTCGGTCGGCGTGAACTGACTGAAGGCCTGGATCTGGAAAGCCGTGCTTTTCTCCACTCCTACGATTACCGCCTCGATCCCAAAGGACGTTTGCTGGAAACCATTCTGGCCAGTCCCATGGTGGTGGGCGAATGGATCAACCTGGAACATTATTTTTCGGTGGTGGATACCGAGCATTATGGTAGCGGCAGCAAGGTCTATCACAATGTTGCCGGGCGTTTTGCGGTGATGACCGGCAACCAGAGCGATTTGCGGACAGGCTTGCCTACCCAGACGGTGCTCAAGGATGGTAAGCCCTATCATGAGCCGGTACGCTTGATTGTGCTGGTGGAGGCACCAGTGGCTTTTGCCCAGCGTTCGGTCAGCAATCTGGTGAAAATCAAGGCGCTGTTGGGCGGCGGCTGGGTTCGGGTTATTTTGTTGGATCCAGAAGATGAATATCGGGCCCACGTCCTGGAAGATGGCACCTTTCACCTGCAAGAACGCACCGTCGCGGCAGACAATCAGAACATTCTGGAGGGAATTGCATGAAAACACTGAATCTGAGTCCTTTGAAAAAACTCGAAGTCATCATAGAAGGTGCGCACAAGGATTTTGCTACGGACCTGCTCGACAGGGCCGGAGTGAAGGGATATACCATCGTCGGCAATTTATCCGGAAAAGGCAGTCACGGGATTTATGAAGGTCATATCATGTTCAATGAAGATGATGTCCTGATCATGATTATCGTGGCGGTTCCCGAAGAGTTGGTATCGCCCATTCTGGAAGGGTTTGCGCCATTTTTTGAGAAGCATACCGGTGTCGTGTTTGTGACGGATATCCAGGTCAGCCGTCTGGTCAAGTTCAAGAATTGATTGCAAGAGGTGTTACAGTGAATAGTGATTCAAAAGAACAGTACCTGATCGAAAAAGAACCTTATTACAAGGAAGTGCATGATGAAATTTCCTTGTACGAGGCAGCATATGCGGCGCGTTTGCCGATGATGGTCAAGGGACCAACGGGCTGTGGGAAATCCCGGTTCATTGAATACATGGCTTGGCGCCTGAAGTGTCCCCTGATCAGTGTTGCCTGTAATGAAGACATGACGGCTTCTGATCTGGTGGGTCGCTTTCTGCTGGATAAGGATGGCACCAAATGGCAGGATGGTCCCCTGACGACAGCGGCACGGATAGGTGCCATCTGTTATCTGGATGAAATTGTTGAAGCCCGGCAGGATACGACGGTGGTAATCCATCCCCTGACTGACCATCGCCGTACCTTGCCTCTCGATAAAAAGGGCGAACTGATTCAGGCTCACCCTGATTTTCAGTTGGTGATTTCCTTTAATCCCGGTTATCAGTCCTCCATGAAAGATCTGAAACAGTCCACCAAGCAGCGTTTTGGGGCTTTGGATTTTTCCTATCCCGAGCGCGATATTGAAGTGGTGATCGTCTCCCATGAGTCGGGGGTATCCGAAGATATGGCGGAAAAGCTGGTGTCCATTGCGGAACGCTCACGCAACCTCAAGGGGCATGGTCTGGATGAGGGCTTATCAACGCGTATGCTGATTTATGCCGGTGCGTTGATTCAGAAAGGGGTGGCACCCATTGCCGCCTGCAGCATGGCGCTGGTACGGCCGATTACCGATGATCCGGATATGCGAGATGCACTGGATGCGGCAGTCAGTACTTTTTTCTGAGCCAATATCCCGATGGTCGCGTGGCTTCATCCTGAAAGAAAGCAGTGCCTGGCGTGGCTGCTTTCTGCAGCGCACTCTTTGATGGCGCTTCTTTGTTGCTTCAGAACGCCAGCTGCTGAATGGTGAAACCTGACCCTACGGGTTGAGGTGATGTGTTGATCGTATCCGGGTTTAAGTCTAGGTTAGGCCTTGGATTCTTTGCTGTCGTAACCATTCCTGGCTTTTGATCAGCATGCGATGGATGGAAAGTCCCTTGTTATAAGCATGGACTTCATGTAATGGTACCCATCGCAGGGCATGAGATTCGCTGTTTCCTGCCAGGGGAATTCGATCGTCAATTTCCACCAGAAACCGAATATCCAGATGCTGATGGGCGGGCTCCATGCCCCGTCGCGGTGTTCTGTGAATATCAATATCGAATATGGCGGTATCCAACAGATGAATATCTGTTTCGGCAATCCCGGTTTCCTCGCTGCACTCTTTCAGAGCCACCGCGATCACATTTTCATTGCCATCGGCATGACCGCCGGGCTGAAACCACTGCTCCAGCTTGCGGTGCAACATCAGCAGCGTGGCACTGCGGGCGGGGTTGAGAATCCAGGTGGAGGCCGTCACATGCAGGCCTGTACCTTCCCGAAAAAAACAATCCGGATCATCCTGTAAAAGAAGGCAGCCCCGACGAGCATAAGCCTGTTCTTCAATGTAATGACTTCGGTACTGGCATAAGCAGGTTTGCAGGGTGTGACGATTCATGGGCATTAAGTCCAGGATGGGTTTTCCACAGCATGAATGGCTGCCGCAGCCGCTTCATCTACATCGGCTTCCTTGCCGGCGATGGTCAGTCGTCCATAGGCCCCCACCGCACGGACATCAACCAGGGTGATATTGGCTGCCTTTTCGGCCTGATTGGCGGCATAAATGACGTAACCCGCTGGTTCTGTTTCGAGAATGAACATGCTTTGCTCGGGAAGAATCATGGAGCCACGTCGGCCCTGACGGTTTATGAGGACCGCATGGTCCGGCATCATGCCACGAATGATTTCCTTCCAGGTGATTTTGCAGGCGGTACGATCCTGCTGACTGGCACCCATGCGCTGCAGGACCACCCGGCCGGCTTCGCGCACATCACTCTGGTCGCGATGATGGACAACCATGGCACCGAATTCACGTTCGATGACCTGCTGGGAAAGATGCACGCGGGTGGCTTTCAGGGCAATGTCGGTGAGGCGGTGAATGGCCATGGCTGGAGACACTTCAATCCACAGGGCTGCATCGCCGGGCACTGGCAGGAAGCCCTGGGAGACCGAGGCCATATATGCAGCGAGTTGCGGTTGGAGGGAGTCTATATAGACGTAAGTGCGAAGTTGAATCATGGGCCAAGGTTCAAATATAGTACAAAAATTATAGCGGAATTTAGCGCCTCGCTCCAGTCTCTCATCCCGTTCAAACTCATCTATCGTTGGACAAAGCTTTCACTTGCACAACAGGAGACAGCTATATATGGTGTGACGGATTTGTGCCATGATGAGCGTGGAATGACAGCGTGTGACGTTGATTGACGTTGATTTTGGCTTTGGCAAGCGGCGCAACTTGTTGAAAAATAAGGCTGTATGTATTGTTAACCGGATTTGTAATCAGTGGGTCGCGGGTTCGATTCCTGCCGCCAGCACCAAATAAAACAAGGGGTTGCCTTTGTGACTTTTACTAGTGTGTGCGCCTAAGCTGCACATGTCCCCGCAGCAGTACCCTATACACAATGGACATTGTTTTTTGAGGGCTTTTTGATGATCACAAGCAATCCAGGAGTGCGCGCTTTGACGCTGGGTCTGGTGCTGGCGGGGCTTGCGGGCTGTGCATCGTATCTACCCTACGCTGGGCCGCGTGCGGGTTCGGTGGAAGCGGTGACCCACAACCAGACCTTGCATGGCATTCAGCTTGTCGAAGTCAATTATGCCCTGGCACACCAGATCAAGACCCAAGTGGAAAGTCCCCAGCTGAGTCTGCTCCAGGATTTCAGTAATCCGAACCCGAAACTCTATACGGTGGGTCCCGGAGATACCTTGCAGGTGTATATCTGGGAAGCGCCCCCGGCCATGCTCTTTGCGTCAGCGGCAGCGGTTACTACGACCTCGGCGTCGGGCGCCGTGATGACCACCATTCCTGAACAGATGGTGGGCAGCAACGGTGATATTCTGATTCCTTTTGCCGGAAAAATTCATTGCGCGGGCGAAACCCTCGATCAAATAGGCAGCGAAATTCGCGCACGCCTGAAAAATATGGCCCACGATCCCCAAGTGGTTGTCCGGCTGGTGAGCAATCACGCCCAGAGTATTTCGGTGGTGGGAAATGTCCACAAAAGTACCCAGGTGCCCCTGATTCCGGGCGGGGTGAGTGTGCTGCAGGCGCTGGCAGCGGCGGGCGGCGTGGACAAGCCAGTCAACAAGGTGACCATTCAGCTTTCCCACTCGGGCAAGACGTTGCAGCTTCCTCTGGAAGAGGTCATTCGTCATCCCGAAGAGAATGTCTCCCTGCGGGCCGGAGATGTGCTGACGGCACTCTATCAACCCTTGCACGTGACCGTCATGGGCGCCACGACCCAGACCAAGGAGATTGATTTTGAAGCATCGGGCATCAGTCTGGCCCAGGCCCTTGCCCGGGCAGGCGGTCTGAACGGCAATGAAGCTGATGCCAAGGCGGTTTTTGTGTTCCGCATGGAAAAGCCGGACTTTTTCTCCCATTGGCCAGAACCCGTGCAGACCACGGCAGATGGCGAGGTCCCGGTGGTGTTCCGTTTTGATTTCAGTAATCCTGCTACGCTGTTTGCAGCCCAGGAGTTCCCCATACAAAATCACGATCTGATTTATGTGGCTTCGGCACCCATCACCGATCTGCAGAAATTCTTGGGTCTGATAGTGCAGATTGTGTATCCGATTCAGGGTTTGACTACGGCGGGAATCGTCAAATAATGCTTTAACATGGCGGATCTGACGGATGCGGCAGTGTATGTGGATGTAACCCGCCTGGTGCATCGGATGCGCAAGGGGCGCATTCCCACCGGCGTAGATCGGGTCTGTCTGGCGTATTTGGACCACTTTCATGGCCGGACCCAGGCCATGCTGATTGAGAGTGGTGTGGCTGTGGCACTATCGGCTACGGCCTCTCTTTTGCTGTTCGACTGGCTCCTGGGTTGGTCGGAAGGTCGGCAACACGGCAGTCTGGCCAAGACGGCCCGCCATGCCTTGAAGTTTCCCTTTCGTCCGGTTTCTTCGGGGAGCTGGGTGCTCAACATGGGGCACAGTGGTCTGGATAGACCGTCTTATCTGGGCTGGCTGCGGCGCAAAAAAATCCGCTTGCTGGTTATGGCCCATGATCTGATCCCAGTGACTCATCCCCAATTCTGCCAACCCGACGCCACCGATCGTCACGGCAGAAGACTGCAGGTCATTCTGGGGCAGGCAGCGGGTATCGTCAGTAATTCCCGGCATACGGCCGAGGCCCTGCAGGACTATGCCGACAGGATGCAAATGTCGATGCCACCCCTCGCGGTCATTCCCCTGGGCTACCATCCGGTCAGCACTGCGCCCGCTCAGCCTCTGCAAATTCCTCCCCAACCCTACTTCGTGGTGTTGGGTACCCTGGAGCCGCGTAAGAATCACGCATTCCTCCTCTATTTGTGGCAGCGCATGATACTGGAGTGGCCCTGGGCGCATATTCCCCGCTTGCTCATCATCGGTCAGATCGGCTGGATGTGTGGTGATCTGCTGCACGAATTAAAATTTAATGAAAAACTCAAAGCCCATGTCGAATTTCTTCCGGACTGTAGCGACGCCGAAGTGCAAGCCTATTTGCAGGGGGCACAAGCTCTGCTTTTCCCATCTCATGCCGAGGGGTTCGGACTGCCCTTGCTGGAGTCACTGGCCGTCGGAGTACCGGTTTTGGCAAGCCCTTTGCCGGTTTTTATGGAAATTGCCGGGAATATACCCGATTATCTGGATACGGATGATGAAGAACTCTGGTTGCGGGCGATTCGGGATTTCAGCGAAAGTGCACATGATCGGCGACAGCAACAAATCCAGAGAATGAAAGGTTTTGCAGCACCTAGTTGGTCGGAACATTTTAAAAAATTTGAAGCCTTTGTGAGCCGCCTGTGAAAAAAATTGCCATTATTGGTCAAGCTTCGCGACTGCCCCAATGTCCGGGTGACAGCTTCTGGAGTCAGCTGCTGGCCGGACGGGATCTGATTACCCATGTGGCAGGAGAGCGTTGGGCTCAGGATGTTCTGCAGCACCCCGAGCGCCATCATCCCGGAACTTCGGTTACTTTTGCGGCCGGTTCGCTGGGTGATGTGGCGGGTTTTGATGCCGGATTTTTTCATCTGTCGCCCCGGGAAGCAGCGGCCATGGATCCCCAGCAGCGTCTGTTGCTGGAGATGAGCTGGGAGGCTTTTGCCCATGCCGGCATTGCACCGGGTCGATTGCGCGGTAGTCGTTGCGGGGTGTTTATCGGGCTGGCCAGTACCGACTATGCTTACCGACTTGCCGATGATTTCGCGGCCATTGGCCCCAGTACAGCCACCGGCTCGACGGCCAGCATTGCCGCCAATCGCCTGTCCTACTTCTATGACTTGCAGGGCCCGAGCCTTGTGGTGGATACGGCCTGTTCTTCGGCGCTGGTGGCCTTTCATCAGGCCTGCCAATCCATCGCCAGTGGGGAGAGTGATTTGGCCTTGACCGGGGCCATCAGCCTGCATTTGCATCCCTATGGCTTTCTGATTTTTTCCAAGGCGTCCATGCTCTCCCCAAAAGGGCGCTGCCGGCCTTTTGATGCTGACGCTGATGGCTACGTGCGTTCGGAAGGTGGCGGAGTATTCGTCCTGAAAAGTCTGGATCAGGCTGTCAAGGCTGGAGACCGGATTCTTGCCGTCGTAGCCCACAGTGCCATCAATACCGATGGCCACAAGTCGGGCCTGACCATTCCCCGGGTTAGTGCCCAACAGCGTTTGCTGGAGCAGTCTTATGAGGCAGCGGGGATTGATCCCGAACAACTGGATTATCTGGAAGCCCATGGCACCGGTACGGCCGTGGGTGATCCCGCCGAAGTGGAAGCCATCGGGCGGGCACTGGGCGTGCATCGCCGCGCCGAAGAGCCACTGCCCATTGGTTCGGTAAAAAGTAATATCGGCCATCTGGAAACGGCTTCGGGGGTTCCGGGTCTGCTGAAAACCATTCATGTTCTGCAGAACCGTTTGGTGCCTCCTACCATCGGCATCAATACACTCAACCCGCGTTTGCAACTGGAGACCCATCATCTGACCGTCGTGCGCCAGACCTTGGCACTGCGCGCAACAGGCCTCCTGATTGCCGGTGTGAATTCCTTTGGCTTCGGAGGTGCTAACGCCCACATTATTCTGGAGTCGGCGCCAACGCCCCGGCGTCGACGTGTGCCGGCCTGGCGTGGAAAGCGGGCGGCGGCCAAGCCGCTCTGCCTCAGTGCGGCGACTCCGTCGGCGCTGCGCCAGGTAGTGGCGGATTTTGCCCGCAATCTCGAAACGGAAAACGCCCAGAACACTTACCCCGCCCTCTATCAGGCGAATTTTCGACGGGAGCGTTTGCCCCACCGGGCGTTATTCTGGCTGCAACCCGGTCCTGACATGCTCTCTCCCCTGCGCGCCTTTGGCACAGAGCAGGGGGCAGCAGTGCCCACGGCGGTGGCTCTCGACAACCCGCAAGGGCCGGTTTTTGTTTACTCCGGAAATGGTAGCCAGTGGTCGGGCATGGGGCGGATTTTATGCGCGGATCCGGTGTTCGCGGCCAGCCTCGCAGAAATCGACCAGCATTTTCAGCCCTTGGCGGGATACAGCCTGCAGGCAGATCTGGCGGGTCATTTGGGTGAGGATCGCTATGCCGCTACCGAACAGGCGCAGCCCGCCCTGTTTGCCTTGCAGGTGGGCATAACTGCTCTGTTGCGGGCGCAGGGTATTGTCCCAGCAGCGGTAGCGGGGCATAGCGTGGGCGAAGTGGCGGCGGCCTGGGCTTGCGGAGCCTTGACTTTGGCCCAAGCCGTGCGGGTGATTTACGAGCGCAGCCGCTTGCAGGGATATTCCCGAGGACTGGGGCAGATGACGGCAGTGGCCGCTGCTGCCGATACCCTTGTCCAGCAGTTACAGGACTGGGACTTACAGGATGCAGTAACTATTGCTGCCTGGAACAGCCCGCGTGGTGCCACCCTGGTCGGCAGCAGCGCTGCTCTCGACAGAGTCGAGAAACAGTTGCGTGCCCAAGGTACAGGCTACAAGCGTCTGGATATGGATTATCCCTTTCACAGTCCACAGATGGACCTGCTGCGGGATGAACTGCTGACAGTGCTGCAGGACTTGCGCCCGGCATCGACCTCGATTCCCTTCATTTCGGCAGTCACCGGCACGGTGCTGGATGGCGACAATCTGGATGGCGACTATTGGTGGCAGAATATCCGCCAACCCGTCCGCTTTCAGCAGGCCGCCGCCACCTTGCTGGAGGACTGGAACATTTTTGTGGAACTGGGAGGACACCCGGTGCTGCGCGGCTATTTGCAGGAAGCCATCGATGCCAACGGGAAAGAAGGGCGGGTGATCCCGACCTTGCGGCGCCAGGAGGAAAATGCCCGGGCGGTGTTTCAGGCGGCAGAATCCCTGTGGCTGGTAGGAATTACGCCTGACTGGAAGCGCTATTTCCCGGTGATCCCGCAGCACCTGGACCTACCTCACTATCCCTGGGAACGGGAAGCATACTGGCACGATCAGACCAGCGAATCTGCCCGACTGCTTCAGCAATACGCGATCCATCCCCTGCTGGGCCATCCTCTGGCGGGTCACCCGGGAGAATGGGAACAGCGCCTGGACACCGCCTTGCTGCCTTTTCTGGCGGATCACCAGGTGGGAGAGGGCGTCGTGTTCCCCGGCGCGGGCTATGTGGAATTGGGATTGGCCGCTGCCAGAGCGTACTTCGGCGCAAGTGCCGCGCATCCGGTCTGGGTGCTGGAAGAACTCGATATTCTGCTCCCCCTGTTGCTGGAAGGGCAGGACAGTAAAATGCTCCGTGTGCATTACGATGCCCAAGGTAATTTCCGTATATCGTCCCGGAATCTGCTCCAGGAAGCCTGGACATTGCATGCCAAAGGGCGGGTACGGGCGGGCAGTTCCGCCGCTCCGGAATCCAGGTTCCCGCTGGCCTACGGCGGCTCAGAAGCCGATGCGTCGGTCCCTGATTTCAGCAGGGAAATCCATTATCAACGCTGCCGTGCTGCCGGGCTGCACTATGGCCCGGTTTTCCAGACGGTGGTCCAGGGCTGGTTAGCGCCTGGGAGCATTACTGCCCAGCTGGAGCTCGGTATCCCCGATACCGAAGACTATGTATTGCATCCAGCTTTGCTGGATGGCGCCATGCAGTTGTTTGTGGATTTTCTGGCGAAAGGTGAGCCGATGCAGGGTCAGGGCCACTCTGGTTGGGCGTATGTGCCGGTTCGCTTTGGCGCTTTGACGGTGTATCGCAGTGTGCCCGGGAAAATCCAGGTGCTGGTCCAGGTGTTGCGCCATTCTCCCCAGTCCCTCCTGGCCCGTCTCTGGTTTGCCGATGAAAGCGGTCAATTGCTGGCCCAGTGTGATGAATTGCGCCTGCGTCGGATGCGTCTGCACAAGGCCGAAAGCGAAAAGCTCCATTATGTGCGGACCGTTCTGCGCCCCGTACCTCGCTCGGAAAAACGTGCGCATATTCTGGAACTGGATCTTGCAGCGCTGGCTGATGCTCTTGCAGTCTGGTCTGTCGCACATGGAGCGGGACAGCGCTATGTCGCGGAATATTCACCATTGGCGCATAGTCTCTTGCAAACCTACGACGAAGAGTCGGCAGGGCAGGGCAACGCAGAAATTGCAGCGGCCGACATCTGGCAAATGCTGTTGCAGGATTATCCCGAATTTTTTCCCTTGACCCTGGCTATAGGGCGTTATGGACTAGGTGAGGTCGGGGAAAAGACCCCCACCAGACTGGCGACCAGCCTCTACCCTCCCCTCATGGCCACGCTCAGTCCGGGAGTGATCCAGGTCCTGCAGAAGCAGATCGCGCATTGGTTGGATACTCTTTCGGCAGCACAAACCCTGGACATCATGGAAATGGGCAGTACGGTAGCCGAGGCCTTGCCAATCTGGGCAGAACAGTATGGAGCAGATCCCCGGATATCCCTTTGGCAGGGCTGTTGGTCCGACGGCGCCGAGATTCAGGAAGCCACGGCCTGGCAGGTGGTCTCCATAGGCGCCGCCCACACGACACCGGCCGTCCATCTGCTCTGGTTGCGCCTGGATGGAGAAACGCTGGCCCGTCAGTGGGAAATGCTGCGCACTGCACAACAGAGCCTGCTTCCGGGCGGGATACTCCTGATTCAGGGGGTGGAACCGGAGTCCTGGTGGGCGCAGATTGACGCGGAAACGGCGGGACTGCCAGGGCGGCAGGCGCTGAAGCCCTGGCTGGAAGAGCAGTCATTCGAGGATTTGGGGCCAATTCTGGAAGAACAGCCAGCCGGAAGCTACTGCCTGTGTTTGCGAAAAAAATCGGTCGAGTCGGACCAGCAGGCAAGCCACTCACTCTCGAATTCGCCAGCAACAGGCACTTGGTACCTTTGCGGGAGTTCCGCTGCGCTGGCCGAGGCAGAATGCCTGAAAGCCGCGCTGACCACTCGTGGCCAGTCTTGCCGGGAACTGTCCCTCCCCACTGCTGGCACCGATCCGGCGGAACATCTGCCTGTTGCGAGTCAGATGCCTATTGCCGGGATCATCCTCTTGCCCGAAGTGGCTTCACCGATTGCAGGCCGAGGTGATGCCATCTCCGCCGCAGGCAGAGCCGAGATCCTACTCGATGGCTGCACGCGCCTGTGGCAACTGGGCCTCTGGTGCATACATCAGCAAGACGTGCCCCCTCTGTTTCTGTTCGGCATGGCGAACGATCTGGAATATGCCGGGCTCAGCGGCTTTGCCCGCAGCCTGCAAAATGAGTGGCCGGAACTGCAATTGCGGATCCTGACCCTGGGCCATCAGGCTGCCGAGAGTGGTGTCAGCCTGATGGCAGACATGCCCGCCGCCGTCAGCGCTGCCGTGGAGGAAATCCTTGACCCCGGTCCTGAAAGCGAATGGGTATTTGATCTTGCCGGTGGCCGCTTCACGCCCCAGGTGCAGGAGGGCGCAGCACCCCGTCCAGACTATCCTGCTGGTGCGGATCAAGGGAGCATCCGCCGCCTGGAATTTTCGGCACCCGGCCAGTTGCGGCATCTGCACTGGATACATGCCCCCGAACAGATCCCCGAGGACCACGACGTAGAGGTTGAGGTCGAAAATGCCGGTCTGAATTTCCGGGACGTGATGTATGCTTTGGGATTGCTGGCGGATGAAGCCCTGGAAAATGGCTTTTCCGGGCCGAGTCTGGGACTCGAATTTGCAGGCCGGGTGCGCCGTGTCGGGGCTGCCGTGACCCGCTGGCAGGCCGGAGACGCGGTGATGGGTTTTGCCCCCGCCAGTTTCAGCAGCCGCATCCTCACCCCGGAAAATGCCGTGACCGCCATTCCTGAAGGCCTGTCCATGGCCGCCGCCGCGACCATTCCCACGGTATTCCTCACCGCCTGGTACTCCCTGCACACCCTGGCCCAGTTGCAGGCGGGGGAAAATATCCTGATTCATGGTGCCGCCGGCGGTGTCGGCATTGCCGCCATCCAGATCGCCCGCCATCTGGGCGCAGAAATATATGCCACGGCGGGATCGCCGCAAAAGCGCGATTTTCTGCGCCTTTTGGGGGTTCGGCATATTTACGACTCCCGGCAACTGGATTTTGCCGAAGAAATCCTCCGGGATACGGAGGGCGCGGGAGTCGATGTTCTCCTGAATAGCCTTTATGGCGAAGCGGTTTTACGCAATCTTCAGATTCTCCGGCCTTTTGGGCGTTTCCTGGAGCTGGGTAAACGGGACTTTTACGAAAACAATGCCATCGGTCTGCGGCCATTCCGCAATAATCTCAGCTATTTCGGGATTGATGCCGATCAATTGCTCAAGGGACGCCCCGCCCTGACCCAACAGTTGTTTGCGGAAATCATGGCGTTATTTCAGGACGGCACGTTTTATTCGCTGCCCGCCACGACTTTTCCGGCGGCCAGGGTCATGGAGGCCTTCCGGCACATGCAGCAGGCCCGGCAAATTGGCAAAGTGGTGCTGGATATGGCAGCGCCTTACCTGCCCAGTGCCCCGGTGCCAGAAAATCCGCCGCGCTTGCAACTCAGCGCAGAAGGGGTGTATCTGGTCACCGGTGGACTGACGGGTTTTGGTTTTGCCAGCGCCTGCCGCCTGGCCGAGCGGGGAGCCAGAAATCTGGTACTGGTCAGCCGCAGTGGTCAGGCAGATGCGGCCAGCGCGGAGATCATCGCCCGACTCCAGGGGCAGGGCGTGCATATTCATGCCTGGTCCTGTGATGTGCGCGATGCCTGGCAGGTGCAGGATCTGGTGCAGCGGGTTACCCGCGAAGTCGGTCCCCTGCGCGGCATCATTCATGCAGCGGCGGTCATCGAGGACGGGCTGGCACAGAACCTCAGTCGGGAACAGATGGATCGGGTCATTCAGCCCAAGGTGGCGGGGGCCTGGAATCTCCATCAGGCCGTACAGGGCATGACCTTGGACTTTTTCGTACTCTATTCCTCCATCACCACCCTGCTGGGTAATCCGGGGCAGGCCCATTACGTGGCCGCCAACACCTGGTTGGAAGCCTTTACCCAATGGCGGCGGCGGCAGGGTTTGCCGGCCCTGGCCATTCTCTGGGGAGCTATCGGTGATGCCGGTTATCTCACCCGCCATGAAAAAACCCGGGATCTTCTCCAGCAACGCCTCGGTGGTGCCGCACTCAGTGCCGCCACGGCCCTGGATGTGCTCGAAAGACTGTTGCGCAGCGATGCTGACGGCTGGGTGGTGGCAGACCTGGACTGGCACGCCTTGCAGCGTTTTCTGCCCATCGCCGCAGCACCGCGTTTCAGCGCGGTAATGCCCGCAGCCACCGGCGACAATGAGCGGAGCGAAGATGATCTGCGCCAGCAATTACAAAGTCTGCCGCCCGCAGAGGCCGAACAGTTGCTGGTAGAGAGCATCCGTCGGGAAGTCGCCCAGATTCTCCGTCTGCCCCTCGACAAGGTACTGCCGGATCAAAGCCTCAGCCAACTGGGTCTGGACTCCCTCATGGGGGTCGAACTGGCCCTGGCGCTGGAAGAGCGTATCGGCCTCAAACTGCCCGCTTTTTTGCTCAGTGAAGGCCCCACCCCCTTGCGTCTGGCCCGCCGTTTGCTGCAATCTCTGGGCAAGGAAGGCGCTGAAGCCGAGGGGCAGGAGGGTGATGCCGCCGCCCGCGCCCAACTGGAAGCCCAACATGGCGTCGCCTGAGATCAGAAAATGACCAAAACGGATCGCAATTTCGCTACCCAACTCAAGGAAAAGCTCATCCAGAAGGGTCTGGAACAGCGTCTGCAAAACATCCATGACGCCCCACCCCGCGTTGACGGAGCAGTGCGGGAAGACATTCCCGAAGCCTTCACCCGTTTTGACCGCCAGCCCGGTTATCAGCAGATACATCTGCTGCGCGAAGGGGCGGAGCGCTTTGGCGTCACGAGCCCTTTTTTTCATGTACATGAAGGGACTGCCGGAGCCCATAGCGCTATTGCCGGTCGCCAGGTCATCAACTTTGGCAGTTACAACTATCTCGGACTTTCCGGACACCCCGAGGTGAATAACGCCGCCCAGACCGCCATTACCCAATACGGCAGCTCCGTATCCGCCAGCCGGATCGTGGCCGGAGAGCGGCCATTGCATCGCCAACTGGAAAAGTCATTGGCGGATTTTTACGGGGTGGATGATGCCCTGACTTTGGTCAGCGGCCATGCCACCAATGTCACGACCATCGGCCACCTGCTCGGTCCCCGCGACCTGATTCTGCACGATGAATATGTCCATAACAGCATTATCCAGGGGGCGCTGCTGTCCGGCGCCCAGCGCCTGAGCTTTCCCCACAACGATCTGGCCGCCCTGGATACCCTGCTGCAGCAGCAGCGCCGCAAGGCCGAACGGGTACTCATCGTGGTGGAAGGCATGTACAGCATGGATGGCGATTTCCCTGACCTGCCGCAGCTCATCGCCCTGAAAAAGTGGCATCAGGTCTGGCTGATGGTGGACGAAGCCCACTCTTTTGGGGTCATGGGGGCTACGGGCAGGGGTATTGCCGAGCATTTTCGCGTAGATCCTCACGAAGTCGATATCTGGATGGGTACCCTCAGCAAAACCCTGGCCGCTTGCGGGGGGTATATCGCCGGAGAGCAGGCTTTGATCGACAATCTCCGCTATCTTGCCCCAGGTTTTCTGTACAGCGTGGGCTTGGCTCCTCCCTTGGCTGCCGCCGCCCTCGCCGCCCTGAATATCCTCAAAAACGAACCGGAACGGGTCAGAACCCTACAAGAACGGGGGCGCTATTTTCTGGAAGCCGCCCGACAACTGCAGATGGATACGGGACTGAGTACCGGCTACGCCATTACGCCCCTGATTGTCGGCAACTCCCTGCAGGCCGTGCGCCTTTCCGCCGCCCTGCTGGCGCAGGGGGTGCATGTGCAGCCCATCCTCTATCCGGCGGTTCCGGAAAAGCAGGCGCGCCTGCGCTTTTTCCTGAACGTCGAGCATACTCTTGAAGAACTTCAATACAGCCTGAGCACCTTGAAGACCCATATTTCCTAGGAGAACCAACCCATCACCACTGCGCCAGGAAACATGCCCGCCGAGTTATATGCCGTCGCTTTCTCGGCCTGGAAACAGGGACCGTTACGAGCGTTTCTGCCGGAGTGTCGCCTGTATTTTATCCGCCATGTACGTCAGGCTCCGGCGGGGGCGACCCTGCTGCTCTGGGGCACGCACAATGCTCCGGCGGGTCATCCCGTCATTCGGGTCGAGGATGGATTTCTGCGCTCCATCGGTCTGGGCGCGGATTTGATCGCCCCCCTGTCCTATTGTTTTGACCGCAGTGGCCTGTATTACGACGCCAGCCAGCCTTCGGACCTGGAACAGCTGCTCGCCACTCATGATCTTGATGCCGCACTGTTGGAGCGCGCCCGGGCCTTGCGGGCGCAGATCGTGACCCTGGGGCTCACCAAATACAATGTGGGGCAGGGCGGCTGGCAACGTCCAGCGCTGCTTTCGGCCAGCGCCTCCCCTGGCAAAGTGCCAGCAACTGCGCCAGCCTCGGCGTCGCTCGTCCCGCCGAGCACGGTCATCCTCGTGCCTGGCCAAGTGGAAAGTGATGCCAGTATTGCCCTGGGCAGTGCCGAGACCCGGAGTAATCTGGACCTGCTGCGCCAGGTGCGAGAGCGGCATCCCGACGCCTACATCGTCTATAAACCCCACCCGGATGTCCACGCTGGACTGCGTCGTCCGGGCGCCGAGGAGGCCCAGGTCAAGCTGTTCTGTGACGAGGTTGTTGAAGATGTCAGCATGCATCACCTGCTGACCCAGGTGGATGAGGTGCATGTGATGACTTCTGCAGCAGGGTTCGAGGCGTTGCTCCGCAATATCCCCGTGACCTGTTACGGCAATCCTTTTTTTGCGGGTTGGGGACTGACCACGGACCTGCAGCCCATTCCCCGGCGACAGCGTAAGCTCAGTCTGGATGCCCTGGTCGCAGCCGCATTGATTCTCTATCCTCGCTACATTCATCCCCAGGAACAGCGGCTCTGTAGCCCTGAAGAGGCCGTACTGGCATTGCATGCCCAACGTAATGGCAGCAGCGATTATCATCTATCCTTCTGGCGCAAGGCTTTTCGTTTACTGCTGCGTCAGGTCGTGGGGGTGCGATGAAACATTTCCTGTTCCTGCAAGGAGTAGCCAGCCCATTTTTCGCGCGACTGGCGGATCGCCTGCTGCAGCGCGGACATAGGGTGCAAAAAATCCAGTTCTGCGGCGGAGATCTGGTGTACTGGTTCCCGCGCAAAGCGACCCGTTTTCATGGTCGGCCGGAGCAGCTTTCGGCGTTTCTGGAACAGCATCTTCGTCGCGAGCAGGTCACCGATGTGGTGTTGTTTGGTGATCAGCGTCCGGTGCATCTGGCTGTACACCCCCTGGCCAAGGTGCTGGGCATTACGGTGCATGTGTTTGAAGAAGGCTATTTGCGGCCCTACTGGCTGACCCTGGAACGTGGTGGGGTCAATGGCCACTCCCAGCTTCCCAAGGACCCGGACTGGTATCGGGAGGTGGTGAAGCGCGTGCCCATACCCGATGCCAGCCAGCCCTTTCTGGGCAATTTCCGCATGCGTGCCATTCATGATGTGCTCTACCACAGTGGCGATATTCTCAATCCGCTTGCCTTTCGTCATTATCGTCACCATGCTCCGGTGCATCCGGTGCGCGAATATTTCTGGTACATACGGCGCTATCCCAAGGTGCGCCACCGCCTCAAAAGCGACCTGGCACGCAATTATCGCTTTGTCGAAAGAGGGCAACCTTTTTTTCTGTTACCTCTGCAACTCTACAGTGATAGTCAGATCACCTGCCATTCAGCTTTTTGCGATACCTATGAATTCATCCGGCAGAGTCTCTATTCTTTCCAACAATATGCGGATCAAAGCCTGCATCTGGTGGTCAAAAATCATCCCTTGGACCCCGGCATCTTACCCTACGAAAATTTTGTGCAGGATATTGCCCTGAAACTCGGCATTGCCGATCGCGTTCACTACTATGATTACGGCAATCTCGAGCTGTTCCTGGAGCATTGTGCCGGAGTGGTGACTATTAACAGCACCGTCGGCACCTGGGCGCTGAAAGTGGGAAAGCCGGTGATCACCCTCGCCAACCCGGTGTACAATGTCCCCGGTCTCACCAGTCAGCAAAGTCTGGCCCAGTTCTGGCAAGACCCAGAAGGCCCCGACCCGGTGCTCTGGTCGGCCTTTCGCCGGGTATTGATTCATACGACCCAGATCAATGGCGGCTTTTATTGCGATACCGGCATACAACTGGCCTTGGATACTGCCGTCGAACGCCTGGAATTATCACAGTCCCCCATAGAGGAACTCTTATGCCGCAACGATCTCCGCAAACCATCCTCCTTACCGGAGCCACCAGCGCCATTGGCGCCGCCCTCGTCACCGCCTACGCTCAACCCGGCGTAGCCCTGCATTTGCATGGCCGCAATCGTACCAAACTGGAAAACATCGTCCAGGCCGCCCAGAATCTTGGGGCCACAGTCACCCAACGTAGTTTTGACGTGCGTGACAGCGCCACCTTGCGGGCATGGGTGGCCGATTGTGAAAAAGAAGGCCCCCTGGATTTGGTGATAGCCAATGCCGGAGTGAACATCAATACCGGCCCCGATGAGTCCGGCGAAGTCTGGGAAGAAGCTGAAGCTCTGATGGCCGTCAATCTGCAGGCAACCCGGGTGCTGGTGGATGCCGTCCTGCCGGCCATGCGCCAGCGCCATGCCGGACAGATCGCGCTGATGAGCTCATTGGCCGGATACTTCGGGCTGCCCGTCACCCCCAGCTACTGCGCTTCCAAAGCGGCCATCAAGGCCTATGGTGAAGCCCTGCGCGGCTGGCTGGCCAAAGAGGGGGTCGGGGTCACCGTCATCATGCCCGGTTATGTAGATTCGGCCATGTGTCGGGAAATGCCCGGTCCCAAGCCTTTTTTGATGCAGCCCCCGCGTGCCGCTGCCCTCATTCGCAACGGTCTGGCGCGTAACAAGGCGCGCATCAGTTTTCCCTTTCCCCTCAATTTTGGCACCTGGTGGCTGGCAGTCCTTCCTGCCAGTATTTCCGTCTGGATTGTTGGTCTGATGGGCTACAGCGGGCACCATGACTGAACTGCTCTGGCCCTGGTGTCTGGGAATCGGCGGTCTCGCTTCCCTGGCGGTCGAGGCTCTGGTGCATCCCCGCCCGCGATCGCTGGGGCGCAAGGTGTGGACCTATCTGATCCAGCTGGGTCTGTGGCTGTTGTTGTTCACCCTGTTGCTGCTGCTGGTGCAACGTCCCATATTTGCCGCACTGGCTGCTCTGGGTGCCTGGCTGACGGTAGTCCTGGTGGGTAATGCCAAGGAAGCCAGCCTCCGGGAGCCCTTTGTATTCATGGATTTTGAATACTTCACCGATGCCATCAAGCATCCCCGCCTGTATTTGCCTTTTCTGGGACTGTGGCGGGCCATGGCCCTGGGTCTCATCGCGGTAGCGGTCATTGCTGCCGCCCTCTGGGCCGAGCCTCCGCTGACCGCGCAAATGTCCTGGCCCCTGTTTCTGAAATATAACGGCCTCGCCTTGCTGGTCGCCGCAGGACTGCTCTGGATGGGTACCCGCTGGTCCGATGCCCCGAGCCTCCAGCCTGGCAAAGATATTCGCGACATGGGTTTTGCTCCCAGCCTTTGGCAATATGGCTGGGCCGAGCGGGCTGCCGTTGTGGTGCCTCCGGCCCGGCCCTTTGGGCCGCTCTCCGAACCCCATCTCTCGGTTCAGTCGCTGGATAATCCCGGGGGCTTGCCCGCGTCCGGCCCATCCGATGATCCATCATCGGGCCATCTGGTGATCGTGCAAAGTGAGTCTTTTTTTGATATCCGCCGCCTCTGGCCGCAGATCGCCCCGGAAGTGTTCAAGGATTTTGATGCGGCCAGTCGCCATTGCGTGCAAAGCGGGCAGATCCGGGTTCCCCCCTGGGGGGCCAACACCATCCGCACCGAATTCAGCCTGTTGACGGGATGGTCACCGGCGAGTTTGGGCATTCATCAGTTTCAGCCTTACCGCTTTCTGGCCCGTCGGCCCCTGCCCAGCCTCGCCTGGCGGCTCAAGGCCCAGGGCTATCGCACGGTCTGCATCCATCCCTATCCCTCCAGCTTCTATGCCCGCAATACCATTTATCCGCTGTTGGGTTTCGATACATTCATCGATGTCGCCGACTTTACGCCTGCAGACCGCAGCGGCCCTTACACCGGCGATCTGGCGGTAGCGAGCAAGACTCTGGAAATCTTGCAAGGCGCCACCCAGCCCACTTTTATATTCATCATCACCATGGAAAACCACGGACCCCTGCATCTGGAAACCGTCAGCGCCGAAGAAAAGAAAATCCTGCTCCTCCAGGAACCCCCAGTCAGCGCCGATGATCTCGCCATATACTTGCGTCACGTCCGCAACGCGGGTGCCATGCTCCAACAATTCATGGGCGAATTGCCCAAACTGTCCCGGCCCAGCATGCTCGGCTTTTATGGCGACCATGTCCCCATCTTGGAAGAACTCTACGCCGCACGGCATTTTACCGATGGCCGCACCGACTACTGGCTCTGGTCCTCCCGACATCCCGACGCCACGCCCCAACACCCGGAAATCGCCGTCGAAGAGCTTGGGGTGCGGGCGCTGGATTGGCTACACAGTGTTCCTCTAACGACGCTGGATGATAGAATAAATCAACAAGCCTAGCATTGGAGCCGATATTTTCTTATGCATGAAAACAGCCTGGTTCTGGATAAGATCCGGAAATCTTTTCCCATTCACCACGGGCGGAATATGCGCGTAGTGCTGGATGATATATCCTTGCATATTCACCCCGGCGAGCGCTGGGGTATCATGGGCCCCAATGGTGCGGGTAAATCGACGCTCATCCAGATTATCAGCGGTTCCTTGCGGGCCGATTCAGGGACTATCCAGCGGGGGATGACGGTTTCTTGGCCACTGGCTTTTGGCGGTGCCTTTCAGGGAAGCCTGACGGGTCGGGATAATGCCCGCCTCATCGCGCGGGTGTATGGGGTGGATGTCATGGAAACAGTGGCCAAAGTGGAAGATTTTGCCGAACTGGGCATTTATCTGGATGAGCCGGTCAAAAGTTATTCTTCCGGTATGAATTCCCGCCTCAGCTTTGCCATCAGCATGGCGGTGGATTTTGACTGTTATCTGGTGGATGAGGTGATTTCGGTGGGGGACGCACGCTTCAACCGTCGCTGTGAGGAAGAACTGAAGCGCCGGGAAAGCAAAGCCATGGTTCTGGTGTCGCACCATGTGGATCTGATTCGGGGTAATTGCGATCACGCCGCCATTCTCGAAAACGGACGTTTGCGAGTGATTGAAGACCTCGACGAAGCCGTCCACTACTACACGAATATGTGAATCGGTGACCTCTCCGCGCAAACCAGGTTGGTGGCAGCGCTGGCGCGACCAGTGGAGTTCTCCGGAGCTTGCGGAACTGAGCCATCTGGAGGACGTGGCCTTTTTGGAAGCAATCTATCAGAAGGTTCTGGGACGGCCTACAGACCCCATCGGTAGGGAGTATTATCTGCCGTGTATGCAGTCGCCGGGCGGCAGAGGGCAGGTGATTCGGGCGCTGAAAAATTCTCAGGAAGCCCGCTTGTATCAGGATCGGCAGGAGCGCATTGGCCTTTTGATGCGCACGGAAATGCAAGAGCATTATTCCCCAGTGTCTTCGCTGCGCCGTTTTGCCGAGGCCAGCAAGCCGCGTGTGGCCCTGCTGGGCACCTGTTTGTTGGAAGGTTTATTGCAGACCGCATTGGCTTTGGATTGGCCAGTTCAGCATTATCTGATGGACTCCGGCTATCATGATCCTGTTCCTGAGCTGGCAGCTCGTGATTTTGACCTGGTCTTGGTGCAATTTACCTTGCGCTCCTTGCTGGGCCAGGTAGTGGAGGCCGGGGAGGGCGATTTGTTTCATTTGCGCCCAGATGTCGATTGGGCTTCCCTGCAGGATCGGACCCGGCAGCAACTGCTGGCCCAGGTAGAAAAAGTTCGGGGCGCGCTGCCGCAAGAACTTCCGGTATTTTTCTTGGGTTTTCTGGAGCCGCCTCCGCAAATCAACGGGTTACTAAGGGTGAATCGTCAAAACAGTCTTTATGCTTTGGTGCGGGGGCTGAATGATGTCTTTGAGTCGGGGCTTGCTGAAAAGCGGAACGCCTTTTATTTGGAAATCAATGATCTGCGTCTGCATTATGGGGATAGCCAGGCTTATGATGGTGATGTTTCGCATTATTCCCATGGCGGAATTCTGAACACCCCCCAAGGGGATTTGATTCACCTGGGCGTCCTGGAAAAAACACAGGCGGCACTGCAGATTTTGCGGGGAAACCAGCAGGTCAAGCTCATTATCACCGATCTGGATAACACGCTCTGGAAAGGCGTGTTGGCCGAGGCGGAAGAAATTATTCCTGTAGAAGTGACCGAAGGCTGGCCCTTGGGCTATGCCGAAGCGTTGTTGGCCTGCAAGGCACGGGGCATTCTGCTGGCCATTTGCTCCAAAAATGATGCGGTCCAGACCGAAATCCATTTCAAGCAAGTCTGGTTTGGCCGCTTACGATGGGAAGATTTCGCCAGTATTCACATCAACTGGCAGCCCAAATCCGAAAATATCCGCCAGATTTTGGCCGAACTGAATATCCTGCCCGAACACGCCTTGTTCATTGATGATAATCCTCTGGAAATTGCCGAGGTCCAGCGCGTTTTTCCACAACTGCGGACCCTGACGGGTGATCCCCAGGGATGGCGGATGGATTTGCTTTATGGGGTTCCATTTCAGATGCCGAAGTTGAGCGAAGAAGCCGCTCGCCGCACGGAATTGTTGCAGGCTAAAATCGAGCGCGATCAGGCCATGTTGTCCAGTGATCGGGAGAGTTTCCTGCGTGATTTGCAGTTGCGGGCGGATATTCGCCAGATGACCCCTAGCGATACAGGCTTTGACCGCGCCCTGGAGCTTTTGAACCGGACCAATCAGTTTAATACCACAGGCCAGCGCTGGACCATTGCCGAATTGGAGGGTTTTCTGGCAGATGAGGGGCATTTGTGGGTACTGCAGGCCAGCGACCATCTGGCTAAACATGGTCTGGTCGCGGTAGCCTTGCTGAAAGCCCGTTATTTGTGGCAAATGGTGCTCTCCTGCCGGGTTTTTGGACTGGGTCTGGAAGAGGTATTGCTGGCCCGAGTGTTGGCAGAAAATCCGGCAGCCCCCATACTGAAAGCCCGCTGGGTGGATACCGGGCGCAATGCCACCGCCCGCCAGTTTCTGGAGCGTTTTTTTGCTTTGCAGGAGGACGGCAATTACGGATTGTTGGAGCGACCCGTTGTCCCAGCCCATATTGCCGTGTAACGCCATACATTATCTACATGCCATTTGGTAACTTATGAATAGAACACCAAAAACTCTGCGCGTTCTCATGGAAATGCGCCCGGCCCTGGATGGCTTTTACGGTATTCCCCAGGAAACCCGCATTTTGTATGGCGTTTTGGCCAGCCTGCCCGATGTGGAATTATCGGGTTTGCTGCAGATGTCCAAGCGCAGTGTGCGGGGCGGGGTGTACGGTCACAAGGTGCTGAGCGAGGCGGAGCGGGTACATCGTTTTGCGCGGGTCGTGGTCGCCCTGAAGGGGCGCACCGCGGTGGATTGGAAAGGCGATGTCAGTGAGTGGCTGGAAAATTTTGCCCAGGGCTGGCGCCTGCGCTGGAAGGCCTGGACGGGCATGGGTGCGATTCCCCTGGGACATTTTGAAACCCGATATTTCCGGGACTTTGTCTGGCAGGAGTTGTATGGACTGAGCTTGCCAGCGGCGGATCGGGAACCGGTGCTGCGCGGTGATTATCGGGTCTGCGCCTATCCCTGGCGGCATATGCATCTGGTGGGGATTGAGCGGTCGCAATTGTCCTTGCGCTCTCGCTATCCTCGCCTGAACACCCAGGGCGTGGATGTATTGATTGCCCAGACCCCTTTCCCGGCGCAGGTGAGCAGGGGTACGGCGCTGATCGTCCATTATCATGATGCCATTCCGATGCTGATGCCCCACACCATCTCGGACCGGGCCTTTCATCAGGCCAGTCATTTTCAGGCCATGGCAGCCAACGTGCGGGCAGGGGCGCATTTTGCCTGTGTATCGGATGCAACCCGCAGGGATCTGCTCAATCTTTTTCCCGAAGCCGAGCCATTGGCCCATACCATTCACAACATGCTGCCCAGCCATTATTTTCCCGCCGAACCCGAGCCAGAACGCATTCCGGGTATTGTCCGCCGCCATTTGCACGGCGAATTCGAGGGAAAAATCAAAGGGAAGAAAGATAAATTCAAGGTCTACAAACTTTCCCGTCAATTTGACAGTGAAGAAGAAAAAGCCCGATTTTATGCCGACGCATTAGGTCCGGACAGCCGCTTTGTGCTGATGGTATCCACGGTAGAGCCGCGTAAAAATCACAGCCGTCTGCTGGAAGGCTGGGAGGCCTTGCGCAGCATGGTAGACCCTGGGCTCAAACTGATCATCGTGGGGCATATTGGCTGGGATTATCAAACCGCTCTGGAGGGTTTTCTGCCCTGGATTGAGCAGGGCAGCCTGTTTTTACTGCATAGTGTGCCCGCCGATGCCTTACGCCTGCTGTTCCGGCAGGCGGTGGTGACGGTCTGCCCCAGTGTGGGAGAAGGTTTTGATTTTTCGGGGGTGGAAGCCATGCGCTGCGGCGGAGTGGTGGCTGCCTCGGATATTCCGGTACATCGGGAAGTGTACGGGGATGCCGCCCGCTACTTTGATCCCTACGATACAGGCAGTCTGGTGCAGGTCCTGCGGCAGATGATTTACCATGAAGATGCCAGTACCGTACGGGCATCCCTGCGAACTGCCGGCGCCACCCAAAGCGCCCGCTATCTGCCCGAAAAAATCCTGCCCCAGTGGCAAGACCTGCTCTGGCAGGTGGGAAAACCTAGCCCATAAACTTGCATTATCAGAGTTGTTTCAGGCAATATGACCCGAACAAAAATGCATTGGTCATCCACGGCAGATTTACCCGCAATGAGGACACAGATGATGCGCATCGTACCCGTCATTCTTTCCGGTGGCACTGGTTCCCGCCTGTGGCCCTTGTCCCGCAAGTCTTTCCCCAAACCTTTTGTGACCCTGCCCGACGGCGAAAGTCTCATCCAGAAAACCCTGCGCCGGGTCATCGACATCAAGGGCGATGCACCCCTGCTGACCGTCACCAATCGCGATTACTACTTCCTGACCCGCGACACCTTTGCCGAATGCGCGCGTATTCACGGCCAGACCATCCATAACGTCCATTACCTGCTCGAACCTGCCGGACGCAACACCAGTCCCGCCATGGCCGCCGCTGCCCTTTGGGCGCAGGAAGTCGCCGGGCCGGACAGTATGCTGCTGGTGCTGCCCTCGGACCATCTGATCAAGGACCAGTCCCAATTTGTCGATGCGGTCACAAAGGCGGCCGATCTCGCCGAACAAGGCTATCTCGTCACTTTTGGCATCACCCCCGCTGCCCCGGAAACCGGCTATGGCTACATCCAGAAGGGTACTGCACTGGATGGGGGCTATCAGGTCACCCGCTTTGTCGAAAAACCCGATCAGCATACCGCCCAGGATTATCTCGACAGCGGTCATTATCTCTGGAACTCCGGCATGTTCTGCATGCGCGCCGATAGTCTGCTCAGCGCCCTGCAACAATATGCCGCGGAAGTGCTGGAAACGGTCCAGAGTGCCATGGACGCTGCCAGCCGTAACGGCGACACCTGGGAACTGGGCAGCGACTTCAAACAGGCCCCGGATATTTCCATCGATTACGCCATCATGGAAAAAGCACCCAATGTGGCTGTGGTCGAAGCAGGCTTTGACTGGAATGATCTGGGTGCCTGGAGTGGCTACGGTACCCTGATCGCCAAGGATGAAGACGGCAATCAGGTCCACGCTCCCGATTGTGTGCTGGTCGATACCCGGAATTGTGTCGTGCAAAGCCCCGATCGGCTCACTGCCGTTCTCGGCTTGCAAGACATTCTGATTGTGGACACTCCCGATGCACTGCTGGTAGCTGACCGCAGCCGCGATCAGGAAGTCAAAACCATTGTCGAGCGCCTCAAATCCCGCAAACACAGCACCGTCGATCTCCATACCACCGTTCACCGTCCCTGGGGAACCTACACCACCCTCGAAGAGGGCGAATATTTCAAGATCAAGCGCATTATCGTCAAAAAGGGCGAGAAGCTTTCTCTGCAGATGCACCATCACCGTAGCGAGCACTGGATTGTGGTTTCCGGTACCGCCCGTATCGTCAATGGCCAGGAAGAAAAGCTCATCATGACCAATCAGTCCACCTATATTCCTGCGGGTTGTCAGCATCGCCTGGAAAATCCGGGCATGATCGATCTGGTGCTCATCGAAGTGCAAAGCGGCGCCTACCTGGGTGAAGACGATATTGTCCGCTTTGATGACATCTATGGCCGCGCCGAGGCTCTTGCCCCTACGGCCTGAATCTGACGCCTCAAACAGGAAAACGCTGCGTGCTCAAGACCCTCTGGGCCTAGAGCTCTCTAGCATTGTCAGTGTGGATATGTCAGGCTGTTCAGCGCCCGTCACTTTTTTGGGTAAAAGCGAACGCTCTTTTCCCTCAAGCCAAAGCTACCTTATGTAGCGGTTGTATCTTGAGGATATATTTTGATATATCCTGCCTTGGATGAATTAAGAAACTATTGCAAGGGGAATCTGAATGAAGCAAACGGCCATCATTACCGGTCTCACCGGCCAGGACGGCGCCTATCTCGCCCATCTGCTGCTGGACAAAGGTTATACCGTGTACGGCACCTATCGCCGCACCAGTTCGGTGAACATCTGGCGCATCGACGAATTGGGCATTGCGGGGCACCCCAACCTGCATCTGGTGGAATATGACCTGACGGACATGGGCGCGGCCATCCGTTTGCTGGAGAAGAGCCAGGCCGCGGAAGTGTATAACCTGGCCGCACAAAGCTTTGTGGGGGTGTCATTCGATCAGCCCATCGCCACGGCCCACATGACCGGGGTAGGGCCGGTGCATCTGCTGGAGGCCATCCGCATCGTCAACCCGAAAATCCGCTTCTATCAGGCCAGCACCTCGGAGATGTTCGGCAAGGTGCAGACCATTCCCCAAACCGAAGACACCCCCTTCTACCCGCGCAGTCCCTATGGCGTTGCCAAGCTCTACGCCCACTGGATGACCGTGAACTATCGCGAGAGCTACGGCATCTTCGGCAGCAGCGGCATCTTGTTCAACCACGAATCGCCCCTGCGCGGCCGCGAGTTTGTCACCCGCAAGATCACCGACGCCGTCGCCCGCATGGCCCTGGGCCAGCAGGAGGTGCTGGAGCTGGGTAATCTGGACGCCAAGCGTGACTGGGGTTATGCCCAGGAATACGTGGAGGGGATGTGGCGCATCCTCCAGGCCGATCACCCGGATACCTATGTATTGGCCACGGGCCGCACCGAATCGGTCCGGGATTTCGTCCGCATGGCCTTCAAGGCGTTGGGCGTGGCACTGGATTTCCGGGGAGCAGGAGAGCACGAAGTGGGTGTGGTCGCGACGGTATCCCCCACGGCCCTTGCCGAAGGGCTGGCTATGGCGAAGGTCTTGCAGCCTGGCCGGGAAGTGCTGCGGGTCAATCCCAAATTCTATCGCCCCGCCGAAGTGGATCTGCTCATCGGCAGCCCCGACAAGGCCCGCCATGCACTGGGCTGGGAACCCAGGACCACGCTGGAAGCCCTCTGCCAGATGATGGTCGAGGCCGACCTGCGGCGCGTCCGGCAGGGGTTTTCGTTCTGAAGATGGTCCTCGTCACCGGCGCCTCGGGTTTCACCGGGCGCTATATGGTCGATCTGCTCCAGACGCGGGGGTATGGCGTGCCGGAATTTGCCTGCGACCTCACCGATCCTGACGCCGTGCGTGCGGCGGTGTTGCAGGCCCAGCCCGACTATGTCGTGCATCTGGCGGCACTGTCTTTTGTGGGGCACGGCAACGCCGAGGCGTTCTACCGTGTGAACGTGCTGGGCACGCTCAATCTGCTGGAAGCCCTAGCCGCCCTGCCGCATCCGCCGCAACGGGTGCTGGTGGCCAGTTCAGCCAATGTCTATGGCACCCCCGGGGTGGAAGTCATCGATGAGTCCATCTGCCCGGCACCGGTCAACCACTATGCCTGCAGCAAACTGGCCATGGAGCATATGGTGCGTACCTGGGGCGAACGCTTGCCCATCGTGATGACCCGGCCTTTCAACTATACCGGGGTCGGGCAGGATGAAAAATTCCTCATCCCCAAAATCGTCTCCCACTTCCGCCGCCGGGCACCCGTCGTCGAACTGGGTAATCTGGACGTGAGCCGGGATTTTTCCGATGTCCGCGATGTGGTGGCCATTTATGCCCACCTGCTGCTGGAAGCCGGCGCGGAAGTCTGCGGCCAGATCTTCAATGTCTGCTCGGAGCAGGCTTACTCCCTGCGCGAGTTACTGGCTATGGTCGAGCAGATCAGCGGCCATAACCTGGAAGTGCGGGTCAACCCTGCCTTTATCCGTGCCAATGAAGTACCGCGCCTGTCGGGTTCGGCAGCTCGCTTGCAAGCCCATCTCGGCCCCTTGACGCACATCCCCATGGAGCAGACCTTGGGCTGGATGCTGGCGGATTCACTTAATCCCTGACCCGCCAATGCATGACTTGTCCTGCCCGCAGCGGGATCAAGACATCCATTCCACAGGCATGACTTTCAGGTACTGTCCAAGGGTGTTTTTCCAAAGTGATCGTGTCTTGGTTGCGGGGGAGTCGGTAGAAGTCCGGACCGTGAAAGCTGGCAAAGGCTTCGAGACGATCCAGGGCGCCGGCTGTTTCAAACACTTCAGCATACAGTTCAATGGCGGCGTGAGCCGTATAGATGCCGGCACAACCACAGGCCGATTCCTTGTCCTGGCGGGGATGTGGGGCGCTGTCCGTGCCCAGAAAATAGCGGGGATTGCCGCTGGTCGCCGCTTGCACCAAGGCCTGGCGGTGGCTTTCCCGCTTGAGGATGGGCAGGCAGTAATGGTGGGGGCGGATGCCACCCACAAATAGCGCGTTACGATTGAGCAGCAGATGATGGACGGTAATGGTGGCGGCAATGTGCGGTCCAGCCTCGGCCACGAACTGGGCGGCCGTGCGGGTGGTGATGTGCTCCAGGACCATGCGGAGCCCCGGGAAATCCCGGATCAAAGGCTGGAGGTGGCGTTCGATAAATACGGCTTCCCGATCAAAAACATCCACATCAGGATCGGTGACTTCGCCGTGCAGAAGGAGAGGCAGGTCGTGCTTTTCCATGGCTTTGAGCACCTTGTACACCCGTTTGAGGTCAGTGACACCGTTTTCTGAATGGGTGGTTGCTCCCGCCGGGTAGTATTTTAACGCGTGTACGAAACCACTGTTTTTGGCTTTTTCGATTTCACTCGCCGTGGTGTTGTCAGTCAGGTAAAGGGTCATGAGCGGCTGAAATGCGGCGTCTTTTTCTAGCACAGCCAGAATCCGGTCACGATAAGCGTCGGCCTGATCCACCGTGGTCACGGGCGGTTTCAGATTAGGCATGACAATGGCTCGGGCAAAGCGTCGGGCACTGTCATGCAGCACCGATGCCATGGTGACTCCGTCACGCAGATGGAGATGCCAGTCGTCAGGACGTATTAGGGTGAGATCTTGCACGACACCATCCTCAGCTTGTTGAGAGTAACCCGGATGATAAAGGGTCGCTGCCCTGTTTTTCAATGCGGGGCAGGGGATGGTCTGGAATCCTTGTGGGCCGACGCAGAATGACTTCTTGAATCAAGCTGCCAATGGAATGTTTTCCTGGCAGTAGATCCTGTTTGCTGTATGGCTTCATTTGCCGATATCATCGTGGGATGACAAAACATATATCTCCGGGTGCCTTGCGGATCGGACGTACGGTGCAACATGCCCCGGCAGTGGATGTTGCCGGTATTCAGGCGGATTTTTCACCCTGCCGGACTTGGCGGTATGGCTTGAGTTTGCCGTTCAGGGAGCGCAGTGGTCCCATGATAGCGGTATTTCTGAAAAATCCTTCCAGTGCCAGTGCGACAGCAGCCGATAAAACCGTACGCACAGCCAGCGAATATGTCTGGCGCAATTTTCCGGAGAGCGGCGGTGTGCATATTCTGAATCTTTTCGCGTTAAGAGGTACCGATAGTCAGGAAGTCGGCAAGGCCTTGCTGGAGAAGGGTGCCGCCTATGTGATTGGCCCCGAAAACGATGCCATGATTCAAAAAATGTTGGCGATGAGTGCCGCTGTCATCATCGCCTGGGGAGGTCATGCCGGGGTTCCCGCTTCACCATATGGTCAGCGTGTCCGCAGCTGTCTGGATATGCTCGCAAACAGTCGTTTGCCGGTGTGGAGAAATGGCCGCAAGGGATCGGAAAATTTCCCGTTTCATGCCTGTTATTGGGCGTATCAGGATGCTTTGATTGCCGTTTCTTGATGGCCTACAGGGATACCCGAATGATCATGACTGCCAGAACAATGGTAATACCCAGTAGGATGACGCCATATAATCCATACAAGATTTTGTTGACGTGATAGTCTCCCATATCTACCCGCTTGACGGTGCGAATGAAGTTGACCCCGCCAATGACCAGATTGGTGGCACCGAGAATGATGAAAACAATGCCCATTCCCGAGAACCCTTCACCCATCACCAGTTTGGTATGCAGCATGATGGATAGCTGTTCCAGAAAAAAATCGAACTTTTCGATCACAAAACCAAAAGCAATCAGGCCGATACCCGTTCGTACCCATGCCAGAAAAGTACGTTCGGCGGCCATGTAAATGCGGGGATCAATAATCTCTTTTGCTGCCACAGTGGGTCCCTTTTCGATATGTCTCAGATCGAACATGAAGTTAAAGCCTACCACAAAAATCAGAAAAATTGCGGGCCAGGTTAATAGGTTGAAAAGCTCATGAAAAAAATGCCCCAGTCGGGCATAGTGCAAGGACACAAACAAAACGGCAAGGCGTTCGGACACCAGTCCGGTACCAATAGAAACAAACAACAGCTTAAAGTAACCTAGATAGGTGCGTTCCAATGCCATGTACAATCGCGGTTCGCGCACGGTGGGCAGGTTTTTCAGGAACATCATAGGCTAGATCACCAAAAATCATTTAATTATAAAGTGTGACGAGGCAGCGCACGGTGAATATTTTTGTGGCGAAGTCTAGCGCGAATCCCTCTCACTGAGAAGTGCGGTCTTGACTGAATCCATATCGAGTTTCTGGTTGAGTAAAGTTTGCCTCAGGCTGTTCTTGACGCCATCCAAAGGGAAGGCTAGGATACGCCCACTTTTCCCCGGTAGCTCAGTCGGTAGAGCGGGTGACTGTTAATCACTAGGTCGGCGGTTCGAGCCCGTCCCGGGGAGCCAAATAAAACAAGGGATTGTGCACAAAAGCCAGTCCTTTTTTGTTCTTGGTTTACTTTCTGCGTTGCGCTCGCATGATTCTCCATGACAGCACATGAGAAGGTTTTATGTTTTGCCCCACCCCAAACGGGGTATGAACGGTAGCACATCTTCATGGAGGCTGGGCAAATCGCGTCAGCCATCATCATATAGGTGGATACCTTGCCTTCCGATCAGCCAACGCATGACGCATCTTTATTCAGTCCTCACTGGCGACCTTGTGATAGATCGGCACCAATGCATACAATAAGGGCACGGATCTGATTCACCTGCATCGTGCGTATTTCGAACTCGGCATATTGATGTCGCGACCAGCACAGGGTCATTACGAAGAACCAGGTCTTGCGCAGCTCCCCGGTTCTGGGGTCGACCAACAGCGGGCCCGCACCGAAATCCACCTGGGCCGCCTCTCCTGGCGCGAAGGTCAATCGGGAGGTGACACGCGGCGCTTCGGCGGCAAGCACCTGACGGATCAATCGCTTGACAGCGGAATGGCTGCCACCGAAACCATACTGCTGGACCAGGGCCGCATGGATGGTGGTCGCCCCTTGCGGGGATCGGTGCGTAATTGCAGGCAGGCATTGTCCCAGGAAAGTTCCAGCTAATGCAGCACCGTCCCCACGCAACTGAGAGGAAGACTGGCTAGGAGAAGAACCACTCCTCGATGGCAACGGCGGTCAGCCCTACGAAACTGGGCAATGTTCGGTCTGCCCTTTGGAGCGCCTCCGCCGGGTTGGTCGTCGTGACGGCAATGGCCCACATGCCCGCCCGCTTCGCCGCTTCCACTCCGGCGGGAGCGTCTTCAAAGACGACGCAGCGCTCCGGAGTGAACCCCAAGCGTTGGGCGGCGAGCAGAAAGACCTCGGGATCGGGTTTGCCCCGCTGCACGTCCTCCGCCGAGACGATGGTTCGGAAGAAATGCCGAAGATGCGTCTGCGCCAGGGTAAGCTCGATATTGGCGCGCGCGGTCGAGGAAGCGATGGCCATGGGCACCGATCGCCTGGCAAGGGATGCACAGAAGGCCACTGCCGCGGGATAGAGGGAAACTCCCTGCTCCGCGACGACTTCCCGGTAAAGCGCTTCCTTCCTTGCCCCGAGTCGGGAGATTTCCTGAGGATCCTCCGTCCAGCGGAGGATCTGGGGAATGATCCAGTTGTTGGTTTTTCCAAAGGAGGGGAGAAAGAAGTCAGGCGGAAGCGGCTTCCCTTCCTCCCGGGCGAGACGATGCCAGCTTTCCAAGTGGCGGTCCGCGGAGTCGATCAGCACGCCATCCCAATCGAAGATGGCCGCCCACTGCCCCTTTTGGAGAGAAGAAGCCTCCTCTGAGCCTGTCTCGCTTGTCGCCCTCTGCTGTGCCTTTTCCATTATGCCGGTCTCCTTTGATTCCGCCATTTGCTTCTTCCCTGCGGGCTTTCTCTAGGCTGGGGTATGAGGATCGTTCCTTCGTGGAATCGGCATCCTCCTTGCGGCTCCCGCCTGATGGAAGCGCGGCAACCGGTGAGGCGGAGATTGCGCAAGGATTCCCTCCATCCGGATCTTCCCGCTCACCCGGCCGGGTTTCCTGCCTAGGTGTGGGAATTTTATCGCAGGCCAAAGATTACGTCGAGGACTCCGGATAAGCACGGTTAAATCTTCTCTGGTCACCGTCATACGACTTTCAGGGCCTTATGCAAAGTGTGTTGCGCCGAACTCAACTCCTTGATTAAAAATCCGTGCCCTTCAGCCTGCAACGAACAATCATGCACCACTTCCTGATAACCCTCCTGAAACTCATGCAGCCGTTTTTGCGGGTATCCTGGCGTCCTAGTAGTCCAAAAGGTCCAGCGCAAAATGGTTGACTATCAACATGGCTGTATTGGTGGCGTATCCCACCAGCATTTCTGGCCCAAAGCTGTTTGAAGACAGGATGAAAGTATTATGGGGCAGCATTTCATCCTGCTTGCAGACCAGCTTGGGCATTTTTTTGACCTGTTCAAACAAGTCATCCACGGCTTCATGGGCAGCACTTTCTGGATGTGCCCTATTCGTAGATCAGCACATTGGCCGCATCGGTCAGGGCATTCATGCCATGAATGGTCCGCAGGAACTGTGCGGTGGGTAAATCTCCTGCATCTTCTGTGTGTGACGTATCCGAAGGCGAGAGAAATAAACCGCTCGCTTGGAGAATCATCACCAGCACGTCCGCAGGCCGGGAAAAACAGCACCATGGGATTCGCGTGCGGGTGATCGAATATATCTTGGAGGCATCCTCGATGCCGAACCGGCAGCACAAATCCGTCAGGCAGCCCAGGACCTGTCCTTCCTCCATCGTGGTGCGCGTCCTGCATCGCCGTCTTTCGTTCGGCAGTCGCCGCTATTCCCCCTCGGGGCAGGTCTGTCTGGTTACAGAGCGTCTTGCGGGAAATCGCCCATGGCTGCGCCATCACAAGTCGTGGCAAACGTAACCCGCGCGACGTACGCAGAAAAATGAGTGCATACCGCATCAGGGATAGAGGCGATCCATTGCGGATACCGTATGACCCATGCCCAGTGATGTTTACCATTCAAACATTATTGATCTTAAGAAAACTACAATGATTGAGGGGGTGAATCCATACGCTGGGCCTTTTTTGATATTGTGTAGTCAAACCTTCATAGTTGGAAAATCGACGGTCCTGCTGAAATAGACCAAACCCTATGGGGTTGTTGAGTATATAGCGAGTGACCTGGATGTGTAGGGGGTTATTTAATGGCCGCGTGATCCATTGTCCATTACGGGCGGCCATGATGAGATCGCTGGAATCATGCTGCTGAGGATGCCAGTCCCCAGCCCTTATCCCCCGCCCTCGTCCATGCCAGTACATGCTGGACAGCGGTGCAATTTCAAGCTGTTTGATTTTAATGACCATTTACCGTGCTACTGGTTGCGGTTGTCGTAACTAAAGCGCTTGGAAATAAGGAAAAATTTCACCTGAGTTGGGACTTGCTTATCACGCCATGCGTCGCGAATATCTGCGGGTTATAGGGTAAAGAAGTGGACCGCCCATGGCGGATGATGTGGATTTGCACAGGATGCACGAACGTATGACCTAATGGATAGAACAAAACCTCAAACGGTAAATTTTGCTTTTTCCAGAGTGGTTGTGTATCCAGTTTCCATCAGATAATGGCTTTACCAATAGCTTATAAAAAACCGGCCCCCAATGGAGGCCGGTTTCTGACTGGCACTGCAGACGTCTGGATGAAAAGGCTTAGAAGCCGCCCATACCACCCATGCCGCCCATGCCGCCACCCATGTCACCCATATCGCCGCCTGCCTTGTCGTCTTTCTTCGGCAGTTCGGTGACCATGGCTTCCGTGGTGATCATCAGGCCAGCAATGCTGGAGGCCTTCTGCAACGCGGTGCGGGTGACCTTGGTCGGATCGATGACGCCCATCTCGAACATGTCGCCATATTCGTCGGTGGCGGCGTTGTAGCCGTAGCCGTCTTTACCGTCCACCACCTTGTTCAGAACCACGCTGCCTTCACCGCCAGCATTGGCGACGATCTGCCGCAGCGGCTCTTCGATGGCACGACGGATGATGGCCACACCCATGTCTTGGTCGTGGTTGGCGGTCTTGAAGCCTTCCAGTGCATGACGAGCGCGGACCAGCGCCACACCGCCGCCGGGGACGATGCCCTCTTCGACGGCCGCACGGGTAGCGTGCAGGGCGTCTTCGACACGGGCCTTCTTTTCCTTCATTTCTATTTCGGAGCCGGCGCCGACCTTGATGACCGCAACGCCGCCAGCCAGTTTGGCTACGCGTTCCTGCAGTTTTTCACGATCATAGTCGGAGCTGGCGTCTTCCATCTGACGACGGATCTGTTCGACACGGGCCTTGATTTCGCTCTGCTGGCCAGCACCATCAATAATGGTGGTGTTTTCTTTGTCGATGACCACTTTCTTGGCCTGACCGAGATCGGCGAGGGTGGTGCTTTCCAGTTTCATGCCGATTTCTTCGGAGACCACGCGGCCGCCGGTCAGGATGGCCATGTCTTCGAGCATGGCCTTGCGGCGATCACCAAAGCCTGGAGCCTTGACTGCGGCCACCTTGATGATGCCGCGCATGGTGTTGACGACCAAAGTGGCCAATGCTTCGCCTTCCACATCTTCGGCAATGATCAGCAGCGGGCGACTGGACTTGGCGACTTGCTCCAGGATGGGCAGCATGTCGCGAATGGAGGAAATTTTCTTGTCGTGCAGGAGGATATAGGGATTCTCCAGCTCGACAACCATCTTGTCCTGGTTGTTGACGAAGTAGGGAGAGAGATAGCCGCGGTCGAACTGCATACCTTCGACGACATCCAACTCGTTGGCCAGTCCGGAACCTTCTTCCACGGTGATGACGCCCTCGTTGCCGACCTTCTCCATGGCTTCGGCAATGATCTTGCCGATGGAGTCGTCAGAGTTGGCAGAAATGGTGCCTACCTGGGCCACTTCCTTCTGGGTCTTGCAGGGCTTGGACTGCTTCTTCAGCTCTTCGACGACGACGACGACCGACTTGTCGATGCCGCGCTTCAGGTCCATGGGGTTCATGCCGGCGATGACGGCCTTGAGGCCTTCGCGGATGATGGCCTGGGCCAGAACGGTGGCGGTGGTGGTGCCATCACCGGCTTCGTCGGAAGCCTGGGAGGCCACTTCCTTCACCATCTGGGCGCCCATGTTTTCAAATTTGTCGGCCAGTTCGATTTCCTTGGCGACGGAGACGCCATCCTTGGTGATGGTGGGGGCACCGAATGACTTGTCGAGTACCACATTACGGCCTTTGGGACCCAGGGTGACCTTGACGGCATCGGCAAGTACGTTGACGCCGCGCAGCATTTTCTCGCGGGCGTGTTCAGCAAAGACAACTTGTTTGGCTGGCATAAAAACTCCTCAAAATAGATGAATATGGGTGGCTATTCAGCAACACTTACTTTTCGATGACCGCCATGATGTCGTCTTCACGCATCACCAGCAGTTCTTCACCTTCGACCTTGATCTCGGTGCCGGCATATTTGGCAAACAGTACCTGGTCGCCTTGTTTCACATCCAGGGCGCGGACTTTGCCATCTTCCAGAATCTTGCCGTGGCCTGCAGCGACGATTTCGCCACGGACCGGCTTTTCCTTGGCGGTGTCGGGAATGATGATCCCGCCAGCAGTCTTCTGCTCTTCTTCCAGACGACGAATGACGACGCGATCATGTAAAGGACGCAGTTTCATTGATTATTTCCTCGTGTTTACCAGTGAATGGATGTCTTCATCCTGGGTGTTGTTAGCAGTCACACCCATCGAGTGCTAATCATAGGCGCTGAGATTTTGCTGTCAAGGGGCTTGCTGGCTCTGATCGCTTTAGCTTGAATTTCCTTAAACACTCGCAGGCCAGAGCGTATGGAGACTCTGCAGCAGCACCGGGTCAGCCCCCTGCAGGCGATGATTGATGCCGGAAATTGGGCGCACGGCCAGTTGCTGGCCATGGGTGCTGGCCGCGAACTGGTAGCTGAGTTGCAAGGGTACCGCTTCGTCCTCAGTGCCATGCAGGATTTCAACGGGGCAGTGCAGGTACGCCGGAAAGCGCAGCAGATCATATTGCCAACTGTCGGCCACCAGATCGAAGCGCATGCGCAATTCTCCGAGTCCGTAATGATCCTGCCAGCATCGGAGATTGCTTTCTTGCCAGAGCCGCTGATCTTCTGCGGAAAGGGCATGAAACAGGGTTTGAATGAAGTTGAAGGCGGGTGCAATGAGGAGAAGAGCGCGCAAGCGTTGGGGCCAGCGCGTGGCGGCAATGGCCGCCAGCCATCCGCCCATGCTGGAACCGACCAGAATGACTGGCCGGTTTTCCAGCATCTGCAAAACGAGGCGGAGATCCTCCAGATATCGGCTAAGGGTCAATTTTTCAAAAATCCCGTCAGAACGGCCAACGCCACGAGGGTCAAAGCGCACCCAGGACCAGCCCTGATTCTGGGCATATTCTGCGAGAAGCCGGGATTTGGAGCCCTGCATGTTGGATGCAAAGCCGGGAAGAAAAATACCCACCGGATCCTGATGGTTTTCATGGATGAGGCCGGAGAGCCGCTCACCGTTGGCATGTACGAGGGTAAAGGGGCGTTCGGCAGAAGCGGTCATGGCTATGGCTCCATGTAAAAAAAGGCGACGCTACAGTCGCCCTAAAACCACAAAGGAGGAAAGAAACATGCGCTCGCAATCCAAAACTACAGAAGCAGATCGCATAGGCATATTAGCAAATGATGTGACTTTTGGCAAGCAACATCCCGACCGGTCGGAAAAAAGAAGGGCGAAATCCGTAGATTCGCCCTAAAACCACCAAAGGAGGAAGAAACATGCGCTCGCAACCTATCACAGCCGCTTGCATAAAATTGGAGCATGGACTTTTCAAAAAGTTCCAAGGCCGTTCACATCTTTCCAAAATCCATAATAACGCTTGCCCAGGGATGAGATGGCCTGCTTGTTGCTAGTTTCTGAGACGAGTAGGCTGCAATACTTTCCCCTTCGGGGGCGAATCTACAGGCTGTAGGAGTAAAATCAGGATGGCTGTTCGGCAAACACATAGGACCCTTTGGGACAGATTCATGATGTTCTGTAGTGCCCTTCTGTTATTGGGCTTGATGACCCCTCTGGCAGTTGCCGAACATTTTCTCAGCCCGGATCAGGCATTCCGTTTTTCCGCAACACTTGCCAGCCCCAACCACCTGCAGTTGCGTTGGGATGTCGCTCCCGGATATCACCTTTATCGGGATCGCATCAAAATCGTCTTGCTGCCCGACAACATATTGCCAGGAAAATATACGCTTCCCCCGGGCGTGATGCTGAATGATCCAGCTTTTGGAAAAATGCGGGTGCTGGAAGGCGAAAATACGGTGACGATGCCCTTCTCGGTCAAAGGAACTGCGCCTAATACTTTGGAAGTCAAGGCGACTTATCAGGGGTGTGCCAATGCAGGAGTGTGTTATCCCGAACAGAGCAAGACGGTGCGGGTTTCTTTACTGGCAGCTCCTCCCGCTCCGCCGCCTGCAGTACCTCCTTCCCAGCTGCACTCCCGTGCTGTGGATCTGCATCCTTCCAGTAATGCCGGGGTACTGGCGGGGGCCCTGCAGGACAGATTCTGGTTGACTTTGGGACTGTTTTTTATTTCCGGTCTGGGCTTGGCCTTTACTCCCTGTATATTCCCGATGGTTCCCATTTTGTCGGCACTGATCGTCGGCCAGGAGGCGAAACGTGGGGGACAAAAATCCCGGGCCTTTACCCTCTCTCTGGCTTATGTGCTGGGCATGGCGTTGACCTATACCATCGCTGGCGTGTTGGCCGCGATCACAGGAGCCTACCTGCAGGCAGCTTTCCAGAGCCCCTGGGTTCTGGGGACTTTTGCCCTGATTTTTGCGCTGTTATCCCTGTCCATGTTCGGATTTTATGAGTTGCAAATGCCCAGCAGCCTGCAAACCCGGCTTTCCCGAATGGGGAAGGGGGGACATCTGTTCAGTAGCTTCATCATGGGCGCCTTGTCGGCGTTGATTGTGGGGCCCTGTGTGGCCGCACCCCTGGCCGGGGCTTTATTGTTTATCTCTCAGACGGGGAATGTGTTTCTGGGGGGGCTGTCCCTGTTCGTCTTAAGCCTGGGAATGGGCGTACCCCTCTTGATTATCGGTACCTCGGCGGGTCGCCTGCTACCCCGGGCCGGAGCCTGGATGGATGCGGTCAAAGCCATTTTTGGCGTACTGATGCTGGGGGTGGCCATCTGGCTGCTGGCCCGGATAGTGCCAGGACCGGTCAGTCTCGCGCTCTGGGCTGCTTTGGCCATCATTTCCTCCGTCTATCTGGGGGCGCTGGATACCTTGACGGCAGAAGTCGCAGGCTGGCGGCGCTTCTGGAAAGGGGCAGGCATTCTCCTGCTGGCCTATGGTTTGGTCATGGGCGTGGGCGCCCTGAGTGGCGCCAGTGATCCGCTGCAGCCCTTGGCCCGATTGTTGCCGGTAAACGGAAGCAGGCAAAAGCAGCAGGCGGCGCTGCACTTTACCGTGGTCAAAAGTCCGGCAGCCCTGGATGCCGCCTTGCAGCAGGCCAAGGGTAAGCCGGTTCTGATAGATTACTGGGCCAGTTGGTGTGTGGAATGCGCGCGCATGGACAGGGTGACCTTCGCGACACCAGAGGTGGAAAATGCCTTGCGCAATCGGGTACTCATTCGCGTGGATGTCACTCAGGATGATGCTGGCAGCCGGGCATTATTGAAACGCTATAACCTGGTGGGTCCGCCTGCCTTTATGGCGATAGGCAGCAATGGCCAGGTGCAGGCCCAGCAGGAGGGTTACCTCGGCCCGCAGGCTTTCCTGCACTGGTTGCCCCAATGACTTTTCTAATGTCCCGCCGCCTTTTTCAGAGGGCCACCCTTCAGTAGATACAGGGTGCTACAGTAGGGACAGCGGACCTCCCCGCTTTCTTCAATGTTGAGAAATACCCGAGGGTGGCCATTCCAGCGGCTCATCCCCGGTTGTGGACAGCATAGTGGCAACTGCTGGGGTTCCACCTCGATGAAACTCCGATTGCAGCAGTGCATAGTGTCTTTCATGGCTCAGCCCGCGAGATGCAGCCATTCCGAATGATCACCCCGACGTCCGGCCACCGTGTCGAAATAGCGGCTTTGCAGTTGGGCGGTAATGGGTCCCCGGCTGCCACCACCAATGCTTCTGCCGTCTATTTCACGAATGGGTGTCACTTCGGCGGCCGTGCCCGTAAAGAAGGCCTCGTCAGCAATGTAGAATTCATCACGGGTGAGCTGCTTCTCGACAATGGGGATGCCGGCATCTCGGGCAAAGCGCAAAATGGTGTCGCGGGTAATGCCTTCCAGAGCGCTGGTCAGGGTGGGGGTGTATAAAATGCCGTCCCGTACCATGAACACATTTTCACCCGAACCTTCGGCCACATAGCCCTCACGGTCCAGCAGCAGGGCTTCATCATATCCGCAGGATGAGGCCTCGCGCTGGGCCAGCATGGAATTCATGTAGTTGCCGGTAGCCTTGGCTTTGCACAGGTGAATATTCACCTGATGGCGATTGAAAGAACTGACCTTGACGCGAATACCTTTTTCCAGGGCCTCTTGCCCCAGATAACTGCCCCAACTCCAGGCGGCAATCAAGGCATGGACTTTCAGCCCCTGGGCAGAGAGCCCCATGCCTTCAGCACCATAGAAAAGGAGCGGGCGGATATAGGCGGATTCCAGTTGGTTGACACGAATCACCTCCTTGGTGGCGGCGTTGATTTCTGCTTGGCTGAAGGGGACATCCATTTGCAGGATCTTGGCGCTGTTGAAAAGCCGCTTGGTGTGCTCCGGCAAACGGAAAATGGCCGCGCCCTGAGGGGTGGCATAAGCCCGTTCGCCTTCAAAACAACCCATGCCATAATGGAGGCTATGGGTCAGTCCATGGACTGTAGCTTCTCTCCAGGGCACCATTTTGCCATCAAACCAGATAAAACCGTCGCGATCTTCCATAGACATCCTGACTTCTCCTTAATCCGTATAACTGCCAATCCATTCCTGCCAGATGTGCCGCACTTTTTGAGAGACGTCCTGCAATGCGTCCCAATGCGAGCTGTCATCTGCATGTACGTTATTTCCCTGCAAATTCAGCCAGCGTTCATTTTCTACTTGCCGGTAGAGTTGCCAGGCATGCAGCAATACGGAACCTTGCTGCGTATCCCATAAACCGGATTGCATCAAGGCACGAATGGCTGCAGCGCAGCCGGTATTCTGACACAATTCGGGCTGCTGCGGGCAAGCGTTTAGCATAGCAAATTGTACCAGAAACTCGATATCTGTCAGTCCGCCCGGACTGAGCTTCAGATGAAAAGCCCCTGGTGCTATGTTTTTATTGTCGAAAATGCGCTTGCGCATGTCCCGCACGGCATTTTGCAAGGTCCGGAAATCACGGGGGGAGGACAGAATTTCTTGGCGGAGTGCTTCAAAATGTGCTCCCAGTTGCGGATCCCCGGCTACCCAGCGGGCCCGGGTCAGGGCCTGGTGCTCCCAAACCCAGGCCGCTTGCTGCTGGTAACGGCGGAAGGCTTCCAGACTGCTGACCAAAGGCCCCGACTGACCGCTGGGACGAAGGCGCATGTCGATCTCATACAGCACGCCCGCGCGGGTCAATGTGCCGAGCAGGTGGATGAGTCTTTGTCCGAGGCGGGCAAACCAGGTGGAAGCGAGGAGGGGGGCCGGTCCCTCGCTTTCCGCATCGGGAGGAGCATCATACAGATAAATCAGATCGAGGTCCGAGGCGAAGCCCATTTCCTGCCCACCCAGTTTGCCCAGGGCGATGACCGCGAAAGCTGCCGCTTGGCCACCATCTCGGGCGCAGATGCGACCATGGCGACGCTCCATCTCCTCTTTGGCCCAGCCCAATGCGGTCTGCAAGGTCAATTGCGCCAGGGTGCTGAGTTGACCCAACAGATCTTCCACGGGTAATTGTCGCGTCCAGAAGCTGGCTGCGAGACGCACCAGTTCGGCATTTTTGAAGCGCCGCAGGGTGTCCATGCGCTCTTCCTGGTCTTCGGCATGGGCTAACTGGGTCTGAAGGATGACGGGCCATTGTCCGGAGGGATGCTGTTGGCTGAGCACGTCATCCAGCAGCACGGGGAAGCGCGCCAGTTGCTGCGCCAGCCAGGGACTGCGCAGCAGGGCACTGCAATGCTGGAGATAACGGGGGTTTTCGGCAAGGAGCGCCAGATAATTGGCTTTGCTGAGGATGGCTTCCAGCAGGTTCAGGAAATGTTGGAGGAGGGCGTCACCGTTTTCTTCCTGCCCGCAGATTTCCAGTATCTGCGGCAGCAGTTGATCCAGGCGTTGGCGTCCCGCTGTGGATAGACGCAGCGTAACATCCCGGCTATGGGCAAAGCGCCAGAGCCGTGACCAGCTTTCGCCGGGGCTGGAAAAATGCAGGCTGTGCAGGAGCTCCTCAGGCCGCATTTCCAGCGTATGGTTCTGGGCATGACGCCAGAGCTGCTGCCCTTGTTTGTTGGGGTTACTTGAAAGTTCATTTTGCGGTGCCAGGGTCTGGACAAAAATCTGATGCACCTGCTGGCGCAACTGGTCCAGATCGGCACGGAAGCTTTCCACATCCGGGTAGTGCATGGCGCAAGCCAGACGCTGCCATTCGCAGTCGCTGCGCGGCAGTTGCTGGGTTTGCTGATCCTGCACCATTTGCAGGCAGTGTTCCGTATTCCGTAAAAAAGCGTAGGACTTGCCCAGTAAAACAAAGTCATCCGCCGGCAGCAGCCCCAGTTCACGCAGGGTATTCAGGGCGCTGAGGGTGTTGGTATCGCGTAATTGCGGGTGACGGCCACCGTGAATGATCTGCAGGGACTGACAGATGAATTCGATTTCGCGGATGCCGCCCCGGCCCTTCTTGATGTCCTGACGACTTTCGCCCTGCTCCGCATCCATCTGCGCTTTGACCTCACGCAGTCCTTGCAGGGCGGTAAAGTCCAGGTAGCGGCGATATACAAATGGGCGGAGCATTTCCAGCAGCCGCTTTCCGAAGGACACGTCTCCGGCTACGGGTCGGGCCTTGATGAAGGCATAACGCTCCCAGCCGCGACCATGCACCTGATAGTAATGCTCCATGGCTGCAGCACTGATGCACAGGGGGCCGGCTTCCCCGAAAGGGCGCAGACGCATGTCCACGCGAAAACAGAAACCCTCCGCCAACTGCTGATCCAGGGTCTGGATCAGCCATCGCCCCAAGCGGCTGAAATATTCACTGTTTTCCAGAGGATGGAGGCCATCGCTGCTGCCATTTTCGCTGAAACAGAAAATGAGATCGATGTCCGAGGAAACATTCAGTTCATTGCCGCCCAGTTTTCCCATGGCGATGACGGTGAAATACGCGGGTTCTCCTGCGGCGTTCAAAGGCCGCCCATGCCTTTTTTCCAGTAATTGCCGGCCATATTCACAGGCTTGCTGCAGACAGGTTTCAGCGAGGGTGCTCAAAGCCGCCACGGTTTTGGGTAGCTGCTCACCCGGCATGCGGTCCTGCCAGAGGATTTCGATCATCCGCGCATTGCGGTAGCGACGCAGAGCCATGTTAAAGGCTTCTGCATCAGCATCCTCGAGGTCGGGAAAGGGAGTGATATGGCCTTTGGCCAGTTCCAGAAGCTGCGCCGGGTGGCGCTGCAAGTATTGGCGCAGAAAGGGGCTGGCGCAGGCTACCTGCAGCCAGTGCCGGAAAAAATCTGCGGGACCGTCCAGTAAAACCTGGCGTTGTGAGGAGGATAATGCTTCCCAGACAGTGTTCACCATCTCGGTAATGGCGTCCTGGTCTACAGGGATCAATGACAGACCTTGGGTGAGCAGGGCGGGTAAGGCACTTTCGGGCATCGGGCTTTCCTCGACAGTGGAGATGTTCACAGTGTACCTGAAGATGGTTATGATATGACCCTGAATATCCCGTAAATCTTCTCGTCTTGTTCAGGAATTGCGCGCATTTCTTCCGCTTTTTTTTCGCTAGGGACCGAATTCCGTGCCTGACGCTCCGCACCCGTCAGGACTGCGGCAGTTCCTGCTCCGGATAGCATCCTGCCTGGTCCGGATGGTAGCGGCTTTTTTTGTGCTTCTGCTGCTGTTGATGTTTGCTGTGTATCTGCTCTTTACTTTCAGGCCAGAGCTACTCCAGACCTGGTTGCAGACTACCCTGGCCGAGCGGTTTTCCGGACCCGTGCAGCTCAGTGCCATCAGGACAGGATGGGATAATGGACCGACCTTGCGCTTTCAGCAGCTGTTGGCAGGACCCTCAGCGCATCCGGATTTATTCCTGAACGATGTGGATTTGCAGCTTTACCCTGTGCCTCTGTTATGGGGAGAGCTGGTAGTCAGGCAATTGTCCGTGCAAAAGGCTTTGCTCCAACTGGGCAAGAATCCCCAAGGAGACTGGCAGCCGAAAGGGCTGCGCAATGGCCAGGCCAGCAGCCCATGGCTGCTCAATCTGGACCCGGCGCGCCTGGACATTCGCCATGTGACCATTGCCTTTCAGGATGCGGACCAGACTATGCAGCTGCACTTGCAATGGCGCAGTACGGGTGGATTGCGCCCGGAAATGCAGGTGCATTTGGACTGGGCAAAGGGCGGCCACCTGGATTATGCCGGGGCAGCGCAGGGATTTTTTACCCACCCATCCCGCTCCTCGGGGGATGGGCAATGGTCGCTGCATGCCTTGCCCCTGGCCTGGCTACATACCCTCGACCCGCGTTTTCCGGTCCTGAGCGGTCAGCTCAATGCCCGGGGCCATCTGCTTTGGCAAGATGGTTTGCCAAGAATGCTGCACAGCCGTTTCCAGTGGTTACATCCGGGGCAGCATCTGGATTTTTCGGGGCAAGTCTGGAAGCGGGTAGAGGGCCAATTACTCTGGCATGGGGCTGCCCGTTCCGGCGAACTGCAACTGACCGAGATCAGAGGACTTGGCATGGTGCCGCTCTCCGCCCAACTTCAACTCCACTGGCAGCGGCAATTGCAGGGAGATATCCACATTCCGCAAATCCCGGCGGCGTTTTTTATGGAGATCGCCAGCCCCTTTTTGCCGCAGGTATGGCGTTACGGGCCCCTACAAGCCTGGCAGGGGAACTTGCAGGATTTTCGGGTACATTTCCTGAAAATCCGACATTCCCGGAAGATCCAATGGCAACTACAAACCCGGCTGGAGGGGCTGGATATTCCGGCCCTGAGCAAGACTCCCCGTTTGAAGGGGCTGACGGGAGACCTGACTTTGCAAGCCCGGCAATTCTCCCTGCAATTGCACAGCCCGCAACTGGAAGTACTTTGGCCCCGATATTTTGCTCATCCCTGGGTTTTGCAAGGGGTGTCTGGCCATATTTCCGGTCGATGGCAGGGTCAACAGTGGTTCCTGCAAGCAATGCCACTGCGCATTCAGGGGCCGGGTCAGTGGCAAGTCAAGGGCCGGTTGACACCACAGCATTTACTGCTGCAAGCCCAACTGCAGCATCTGCCGGTGCGCGATATTCGCACTTTTGTGCCCCAGCAAGGGATTTCACCGGCCCTCCAGCACTGGTTTTCCAGTGCTTTTCGAAGCGGAACGCTGAAACAGGCGGATTTGCGCTGGCAAGGTCCCTGGCAGCGCCTGCCTGAAAACCACCATGGGCAACAACTCAAGTTGCAGGCGGATTTCCGGAATGTGCGGTTGCATTATGCCCCTCACTGGCCAGACTTGCAGCATCTGGATGCCCACTTGCAGTGGACGGGGAACCGTGTGGCAATCAGTAGCCGCCATGGCGAAATTGCCGGCGTGCCGGTGAACGATGCGCAAGTGACCATGAGCGAATTGCGCAGCAGGCGCTCTTCACCCCTTGAGGGCGCAGTGAATACCACTCTGCCATTATCGAAGCTTTTGCCTTTTTTGCGCCAGACTCCCATTTTACCGCATGCATACCATCTACCCCTGCAGCCTTTTGGTGCGGCACGATTGTGTCTGGCCCTGGAAGTGCCGTTTCATCATGAAAAACCCCGGGTACAGGGGATTCTGAAGCTGCGCGGGGCAGGAATGCGGCTCGGGGGATGGCAAGTGCGGTCCGTTTCTGGATCCGTGTATTTTCAGCGCCATGCCCTCGATGCCCAAAATCTGCAGGGACAGTTTCTGGGTGGTCCTGCCCAAATCTGGGTCCATGTGGATGATCGCCGCCAGTGGGTGAATCTGCAATGGCATCTCCATGGAGACATGCAAGCCGGGAAAGTACCCCTGCCGGAACGGTGGCAATCCCGACTGCAGGGAGTGATTCCTTACCAACTGTCCGGAACCTTGCGACAGGGCAAAATGCATTTGTCGGGAGAGGTCCGATTACAAAGTAGCCGGAGTACTCTTCCGGCACCATTGGACTGGAATTATGCCCTTGAAACTCCCATCAGGGTATCTGGACAGGGGCTTTGGAATCGGGCTTTTGCCCTGAGCATACAAGCCCCGCAAGGCCGTGCCCGACTCGACTGGCAACACATGGCGACTCATTGGCAGTGGCGTGCGGCAGCCTTGCGTCTGGGCGCGGGACCACTCCCCAAGCTCCCGGATAAAGGGGTGATCGTCACTGGGCAGGGCGCGGACTTGCCGGTGGATGCGTGGTTATCCCTGCTTCAGGGAGGAAGTCCCGGGGGCGACTGGCCCCGAACCCATTTCGATATGTATTGGCAGACGGTACATTTGCTGGGGCAGGTCTGGCATCACGCCCATCTGCAGGGAGGACTGGATGGCAGGAATTGGCATATGAACTGGCAAAGTCCCCAGTCCATCGGCAGGCTGGCCTACCAGGGAGCCAGTGAGCCAACGCGAGCCGCCAGCATTCGCCTGAATCTTCAGAAACTGCTGCTCGGCCCGGCATCTGCACAGCATCCTGAACGGATTTCAATGCCTGTTTCTCCCTCATGGGCAGCGGGTAAGCCCCTGGACTTGTTCGCCCATCTGGATGAACTGGATTGGCATGGATATCCGCTGCACCATGTCCTCCTGGAGGCCGAGAGATCGGATCAGGGTTGGCACATTTCTGCCTTACGGGGAGATTGGGAGGGTAGCCAGTGGGATCTCAGCGGGGTCTGGCAATCCCGGAATACTGCTTTGACTACCCTGCAGGGAACCGTCAAAAGCCAGAATATCGCCCCCGCTCTGGAAGCACTGGGGATGCACAGTCTGGACTATGGCCATGCCCAATATACCGGGAAAATTTCCTGGCCAGGAGCGCCCTGGGATTGTAATGTGCAGCATCTGCAGGGAAATATCCACTCCACCCTCAAAAATGGGCGACTCAAGAAAATCGGCACGGAACTATCCTGGCTGGTTTACGTGAATCCCACCATCTTGTTGAAGGATCTGGTCACCCTGGACTATCGCCCACTTTTTGGAGAGGGGCTGTTTTTTCATGATCTCTCCGCCGATTTCACGCTGGAGCATGGTGTGGCCCACAGTAAAAATATCCGCTTGCGTTCCAGCGCCCTGGCCATGCATGGGGCGGGTACCCTGAATATGGTCCACAAGAAGATGAATCTGTATTTGCAGGTTTATCCCTTGCAGAGTTTCGATTGGCTGCTGGGCCGTTTGCCGCTTTTGGGGCCGGCATTGTTTGGACATTCGGGGAAGGTGCTAGAATTGAACTACCAAGCGGAAGGTACTTGGGCCCATCCGGTGGTCACCCGCATGACATCTTCGCCAGAAAAGGATCAATAAGTCCATGGACGCTCAGCTCGCTGTCATTCAGATGGTCTCTACGGACAATCTCCCGGAAAATCTGGAACAAGCCGCCAGACTGATCCAGGAGGCCGCCCGTCGGGGAGCCGATCTGATCCTGCTCCCCGAAAATTTTGCCTTCATGGGTCACCATGAAACGGACAAACTGGCCCACATGGAAGCCGATGGAGAGGGGGTCATTCAGTCCTGGCTGGCAGCCCAGGCCCGCCAGCATGCCTGCTGGCTGGTGGGTGGCAGCATCCCCCTGGCAGCGCCCGATGGACGGTGTTTCGCTGCCTGTCTGGTTTTCGATGAGCAAGGGGTACGCCGCGCCCGCTATGACAAGATCCACCTCTTTGATGTGGATCTTGCCGGTGGGGAAATGTATCGGGAATCCCGCAGCATTGCCCCCGGAAAAGCACCAGTACAACTGGAGACCCCTTGGGGCATGATGGGTTTATCCATTTGTTATGATTTGCGCTTTCCGGAGTTATATCGGCGTTATGCCGGTGCGGAAATCCTGGTCGTTCCGAGCGCTTTCACCCGGCAGACTGGCAGTGCGCACTGGGAGAGTCTGCTGCGCGCCCGGGCCATCGAGAACCAGGCTTATGTAATGGCCGCCGATCAGGGCGGCGTTCACCAGAACGGCCGTCGGACTTTTGGTGGCAGCATGATTATTGATCCCTGGGGGCAGATCTTGGCCCGCATGGAACAGGGGCCGGGCTGGGTGATGGCTGAAATGGGCAGGGAATTCCTGCAGCGCTGCCGCAAGCAGTTGCCGGTCCTGCAGCATCGGCAACTGAATTAACAGAGAAACGCGGTGAGGGGGAGTTGCCTGTTGCGACTTTGGCCCGCGCCGTTCCTAAATGATTAAACCAGCTTACCAGGCGATATAGGCATAGCCCTTCTGCTGCAAGGTAATGAGGTCCACCGCACCACTGAATACCGGAGCTGCCTGGGGGATGAGATCCGTCTTATCGATATGAATGGTTTTCATGGTCTGTTCACAGGCGTTGAAAACTACCCCATACATGTGCAGACTTTCGACCTGCTCCATAATGAACTTTTCATAATGTTGATGATTTTTCGGGGCCTTGACCAGCAGCCAGAGACCCGGACCAAAGCAGTCGATGACAATATCGGCATCGCTGTTGAAGTGGCCGAGAACCACTGCAGCGCTATGCAGGATGTCCAGTATATAGGCCGGATCGGATTTGTTGAGCTGAAACACTACCTTGTTCTTGCTAGGCCCCATCATGTCTTCGGCGTGGCCCTGCTTACTGAGGGCTAGCGCACCGACGCCGGCCACTGCGGCAATACCTCCGATAAACTGACGACGGGAATGGTTTTTGGATTGGGCCATGTTATTCTCCTGAACTTTACGGATAAGATTTTCCTTGAAGCATAGCAAGAATTGCGCCGAGGGAGGCGCAGGGTCAGGAGGAGCGTAGGAATGAGTCAGGTTGTGGCGGCTGGAGAGGATGTATGAAGCAGTTTAACGGGGCCTTTTTTCGCGACTTGTGGCGGATCAGTAAGCCGTATTGGTGGCATTCAGAAGAGCGCTGGAGTGCCCGGGGCGTTTTCGCGCTGATCATTCTCCTCAACCTGTTCATGGTTTTCATTTCCTATCGGATTACCCAGTGGTATGCCATTTTCTGGAATGCCTTGCAGCATTTTGCAGTCGATGCGGCCTGGCACCAGATGCTGATTTTTCTGCTGCTGGCGACTGTTTATGTTATTGCTGGCGTATCTCAGGTCTTTTTTACCCAGATGCTGGAAATACGCTGGCGACGTTGGCTGACCCGGCATTATCTGGATAATTGGCTGTCCAAAAGTACCTTTTACCACATGCAGGTACTGGGCGATGGGACGGATAACCCGGATCAGCGTATCAGTGAAGATCTGGCCAGCTTTACCAACCAGACTCTGAACATCATCATCGGCCTGCTGAGCTCGGTGACTACCCTGGCGGCCTTTGTTTTCATGCTCTGGGAATTGTCGGCCATGATTACCATTCCCTGGAATGGTGTTTTATATACCATACCGGGTTATCTGGTCTGGGCTGCCCTGATATATGCCGTGTTTGGCACGATTCTGACAGCCTTGATCGGACGCCCGCTGATCAATCTCAATTTCAACCAGGAACGCTATCAGGCCGATTTTCGTTTCAGCATGATGCGTCTGCGGGAAAACAGCGAGAGCGTAGCCTTATACGGGGGCGAAAGCGAAGAGCGCCATCATTTTCTTCAGCGTTTCGCTAATGTCTATGCCAATTACTGGCGCATTATCTGGCGATCCATGCGTCTCAACTGGTGGGTGTCGGGTTATGGCCAGGCTGCCATTATTTTCCCCATCATCGTCAGCATGCCCGCCTATTTTGTGAATAAGGCTATCGGTATCGGCGGGCTGCAACAAATTGCCTCAGCCTTTGCCCAGGTGCAGGGTGCCCTTTCCTTTATTGTCAGCAGCTATAGTAGTCTGGCCAACTGGCATGCGGTGGTCGATCGTCTGCGTTTTTTTGAGCAATCCATGGAGGAAGTGCGGGTCATTCGCGAAACCCACTATCAGATTAAACGCAGCGACGCTCCCTGTCTGCAGGTCAGGCATCTCAATGTCCGTTTGCCCGACGGACGGGAGTTGGTGCACGATCTGAATCTTGTCGTGCAGCGTCGTGAACGGCTATTGATCATGGGTCCTTCCGGCGGTGGAAAAAGTACACTGATCCGGAGTCTGGCAGCTATCTGGCCATTTGGTGACGGAGAAATCGGGCTACCCAAGGACGATCGTCCCCTGTTTCTTCCCCAGAAGCCTTATCTCCCCCTCGGTACCCTGCGGGAAGTGCTGGTATATCCCTTTGGCGTTACGGACATGGATGACCAGCGCCTGCAGCAGATTCTGAGCTTGGTCGGCATGCCAGGGTTGCAGGACAAACTGGATGACGCACGGCTCTGGTCCCATGTGTTATCCTTGGGGGAACAGCAGCGTCTGGCCTTTGCGCGAGTGCTGGTGCAAAAACCCCAGTGGCTGTTTCTGGATGAGGCCAGTTCGGCCCTGGACGAGTCTGCTGAGAGCCAGTTGTACCAATTGCTGATAGAGGCTTTGCCAGAAACGGCCATGATCAGTGTGGGGCATCGTTCCAGTTTGTTGCGCTACCACCAGCGTTGCCTGCGTCTGCAGGGAAATGGTGCCTGGGTGCTGGAATCCTTGCCGGAGCAGGGCTTGTTCGGTGGACTGCAACCTGTACCCGTATGAAGGAACCTGTTCAACGGGATGGGGCATGAATGACGGATCCAGGAACACGTCATGTACTTTCGGTCAAAATGGTGAATCAGGAATTTGAGGAGACATAATTATGGCTATGACAGCAAAGGATTTACCCATTGGCGGTGCCATGCCCGTTTTTTCCCTGCCCGTGGGCGGGGGAAAAACGCAATGGTCCAGCAGTTCTGCCCAAGGCAAGCCCTTACTGGTGCTCTTTATCTGCAATCACTGTCCTTATGTACTGCATATCAGCCAGCGCTTGGGTGAGCTGACCCGGCAGTGGCAGCGTCAGGGTCTGCAGGTGGTGGCTATCAACAGCAATGATCCGGAAACCTACCCCGAAGATGCGCCCGAGAAAATGCCAGCAGAAGCCCGGCGGGCCGGTTATGACTTTCCTTATCTTTTTGATGAGGAGCAAAGCGTGGCGAAAGCATTTAACGCCGTCTGTACCCCCGATATTTTTCTGTTTGATCAGGCCGGCAAGCTTTTTTACCATGGGCAGTTTGATGACAGCCGCCCTAAAAATGCCCTGCCGGTCACCGGAAAAGATCTGTCAGCAGCGGTTGACGCGGTGCTGGATGGGCGTGATCCTCCCACAAAAACCCTACCCAGCGTCGGCTGCAGCATTAAATGGCGTGCGGGTAATGAACCGGAGGACTGGGCATGAGCGCGTCCAAATCCTGCGCAGTCGTCACTGGGGCTTCTTCCGGGATTGGTGCGGAAACGGCCCGCCAACTCGCTCGACAAGGATATCAGGTGTATGTGGGTGCTCGCCGCCTGGAACGACTCCAGGCCCTGGCTGCGGAAATCCAGGGGGTGGCCCTTGCCCTGGATGTGACCGACACGGAAAGTGTGCGCCTGTTTGTGGAGCAGTTACCCGGGGCTGTCGATGTGCTGGTCAACAACGCCGGCGGAGCATTGGGTCTGGAACCCATTGCCGATATGGAAGAATCCCACTGGAAACGCATGTGGGATAGCAATGTCCTCGGCTTGGCGCGCATGAGTAAGGCCTTGTACCCTCGACTATTGAAGGCCGCTTCGGGTACGGGACATCTGGTCAATATTGGCAGCATCGCTGCCCATGAAACCTATGCCGGCGGTGGAGGCTATACAGCTTGCAAACATGCGGTGAAGGCCATTACCGAAACCCTGCGGGTGGAATGGCTGGGTCAACCCATCCGCATCAGCGAAATAGATCCGGGCCTCGTAGAAACCGAATTCAGTCTGGTGCGTTTTGGCGGAGATGCGGAACGGGCGGCAAGTGTCTATGCCGGTATGGAACCCCTGGTCGCAGCGGATATTGCCGAGGCGATCGGCTGGGTAGTGAGCCGTCCGGCCCATGTCAATATTGATGAAATCATCATCAAACCCCGGGATCAGGCGCGGGTAGGGCTGGTACATCGGCACTGAGTATCCTTATATTCCTATTCATCACACCCCATCCGGTGCTTGAATGGGTGGCGTACTGGCAGATTTTGCTGGAATGCGGAAAGATGTTCAGCGCGCTTGGGGTGTGAGCACTAGTGAAAAATCTGTTGGAGGAAGCCGCTGGCGATGTGGTGTTTTGTGACAAAACCTGCCCGCCGTCCCTGTCTTTGGCGACGTAAACGCAGCAGACGTTTCTGTAGTTCCCTTTTGATGCGTTGTCTTTCATGTCCCGCCATGAAGGAAGAATAGCTGGGGAAGCTGCGTACCCGACGCAGGGCCGCCAGTAGGTTGCTGCTGCTTTCCATAGTGTTCTCCTCAAATTTTCGTGTGTTTCAGAGAACAGGCAAGGAGTATGCCAAAAATAATTATCTCATGTGGAACAAAGGGATATGCTTTCAGTAAGGATCGATGCACAGAAATTTGTCACGATTTGACGACAGCAGCGGGAACATAAGCAAGCCCGTAGCAACAGATCCCCATGTTTGGCTTGGATAATCCTGAAAACACCGCTTCGTGGGAGGTGTGGCGACGTTCAGTGGCGGCGAAAAGCATCCAGAACCAGGATCACGGCACCGATACTGATGGCACTGTCGGCAATATTGAAGTAGGGCCAATATAAAGTACCCCAGTGGGCACCAATAAAGTCCACGACATAGCCGAGCCGAATGCGGTCAATGAGATTCCCTACCGCCCCACCCAGAATGAGGGCGAGGGCAACCGCTGTCCGGGTACTGCCCGGCTTGAGGCGTCGCAAGATGGCGACGATGATCGCGACCACCAGCAGGGCAATCCCAATGAGCAACCAGCGCTGCCAGCCGCCGGCACCGGCCAGAAAACTGAAAGCCGCACCCGTATTGTGCACCAGCCGAAAATTGAGCAGACCGGGAATCACCACCACCCCCTGACCTACACGCCAGATGTGGCTCAGCCAGAGCTTGACGCCCTGATCGATCAGAACGACGGCGAAAGACAGCCAGAGATAACGTAACATCAGCAAAACTCCCGATTTTCGCCAGGTAATTCCAGGTTGCTCACACAACGCCCACAGATTTCCGGATGTTCGGCATACTGTCCGACGTCGGGACGACGATGCCAGCAACGTGCGCATTTGCTGGCCGTGCTGCTGTGGACCTCCAGGGCCACTCCGGGAATCAGTTCCGCGCCAGCTTCCGGCCGTGCCGAATAGGCAAGAATGCTGCAGGCCGAAGTCATTAAAAAATAGCGGAGTTCTTCTCCCAATGGGCGTAAGAAGTCCTCCCAGTCCTGATTGGCATAAATCCGGAGTTCCGCATCCAGCCCCGAGCCAATTTTCTTGTCCTGTCGCAAGGGTTCCAGCGTGACGTTCACCGCCTCCCGTAGCTGACTGAGGCGGTCCCAGCGGGCGCTGAGCTGAAGCGTATCCTCCGGCAAGGGCAGCGATGGATATTCCCCAAAAAACACACTGGGTGCAGAACGGTTGCGCATCTCCTGCCAAATTTCTTCCGCCGTAAAACTCAGGACGGGCGCCATCCAGCGCACCATGGCTTCGAGCATTTGCCAGAGCACCGTTTGTGCAGAACGACGGGCACGGGAAGCGGCTGGTGAAGTATACAGGCGGTCCTTGAGCACATCCAGATACAGCCCCCCGAGGTCCACGGAACAGAAATGATGCAGTTTTTGCTGCACTTTCAGAAACTGATACTCCGCGTAGGCGGCGCGGATTTCTTCCTGCAGCAGTGCCGTGCGCGCCAGCATCCAGCGGTCCATTTCCAGCAAGTCGGCGGTAGGCAGGGCATCTTTGCTGTAGTCAAAATCATGGGTGTTGCCGAGAATATAGCGGGCGGTGTTGCGGATGCGCCGATAGCTGTCTCCCAGTTGCTTGACAATGGCGTCGGAAATGGGGATTTCTCCCCGATAATCTGCCGAAGCCACCCAGAGCCGGAGAATATCGGCGCCATAACGGTCGATGATGCTCTGGGGGGCAATGACGTTACCCACAGACTTACTCATTTTGCGACCTTCACCATCCACGGTGAACCCATGGGTCAGTACAGCCTTGAAGGGCGCTCGGCCCCGACTGGCCACGGATTCCAGCAGGGAAGACTGGAACCAACCGCGATGCTGGTCAGAGCCTTCCAGATACAGGTCTGCGGGACTACGCAGCTCGGGGCGTTGTTCCAGGACGAAAGCATGGGTGGAGCCAGAGTCAAACCAGACATCGAGAATGTCGGTACCCTTGTGGAAATGGGTATGCCCACAGACAGCGCAACGGGCGTCCGTCGGGAGGAAATCCTGTTCGGGTTGATTGAACCAGGCATCGACGCCATTGGCTTCGACCGCATCAGCAATGCGCGCGAAAGTCTCCGCGTCACGGAATGGTTCACCGCATTGCGCACAGGAGAACAAGGCCACCGGGACGCCCCAGGCTCTTTGCCGGGAAATGCACCAATCCGGACGTTGCCGGACCATGCCGGCAATCCGTTCTTTCCCCCAGTCCGGAATCCAGCGGGTATCCTCGATGGCGGTCAGTGCCTTTTCGCGCAACTGGTTGACGGACATGCTGATAAACCATTGCGGCGTCGCCCGGAACAGCAGGGGGGTTTTATGCCGCCAGCAGTGGGGATAACTGTGACGGATTTTTTCCAGATGCAGCAGGGCCTTATTCTCTTGCAAGAGTTCGATGATGCGCTCGTTGGCCTGGCGGATATTCAGTCCGCCGAGTCCATGAGGCAGGTCATCGCGCAGGCGGCCATTGTCCTGCAAGGGGCTGTCCACGGGCAGATGATAGTGGCGACTGGCCTCATAATCTTCCACGCCGTGGGCGGGAGCAGTATGTACGCAGCCGGTTCCCGCTTCGAGGGTGACATGCTCGCCGAGGATGACCGGAACCTGGCGATCCAGAAAAGGATGCTGCAACAGCAGTCCTTCAAGACGCGCACCGGCACATTCCGCAAGCACTGCATGGGCAGATTCCGGGCTTTCGCCATAGCGGGCGAGGGTGCTTTCCGCCAGATCGGCTGCCACCAGAATGTACCGGTGGCCACTGCGCAGAAGCACATAGCGGTACTCAGGATGCAGGGCCACCGCCTGATTGGCGGGTAATGTCCAGGGAGTGGTAGTCCAGATCACCACACTGGCATCTACTGCTTCATTCAGCCCCAGGCGTTGTTGCAGGTCCGTAGGATCCACTACCGAAAAAGCCACATCAATGGAAGGATCGGTGCGGTCCTGATATTCCACTTCGGCTTCGGCCAGGGCGCTGCCACAATCCACACACCAATGAACCGGTTTGACACCACGCACCACCTGACCATTGACGGTCAGGCGGCCCAGTTCCCGCAGAATATTGGCTTCTGCCGCAAAATGCATGGTCAGATAGGGATGTTGCCAATCTCCGAGAATGCCCAAGCGTTCAAAATCCTGCCGCTGTCCGACAATCTGGCTTTCCGCGTAGCTTCGACAGGCATTGCGAAATTCCTGGGCACTGACTTTTTCACCGGGTCGGCCCAGTTCTTTTTCCACCTGGATTTCAATGGGCAGTCCATGGCAATCCCAGCCTGGCACATAGGGTACCCGATAACCTTCGCTCAATTTGCTTTTATTGATGATATCCTTGAGGATTTTATTGACAGCATGACCAATATGGATTTTGCCGTTGGCATAAGGCGGGCCGTCATGCAGGATAAATACCGGTGCCGTGCTGCGCGCCGCCTGGATGGAGGCATATAAATCATGCTCCTGCCAGCGCGCCAGGGTGGCGGGTTCACGTTCCGGAAGTTTGCCCTGCATGGGAAAATCCGTTTGGGGAAGGTTCAAGGTGAGTTTGTAGTCCATGGGTTTTGCAAATCCTCAGGGTGTTCGGCAAAAAAACGGCGAGCATGCAGGATGTCCTGGGCAATGGCGGCCTTGAGGGCATCGAGATCCGGGTATTTTTCTTCATGGCGGAGTTGCTGGTGCAGTTCGACTGTCACATGCTGACCATACAGATCCGGATTGTCGGCATCCAGGCAATGGGCCTCCAGCACCATCTGCTTCCCGCCGACGGTGGGTCGCAAACCAATGCTGATCGCTGCCATCCAGCTTCCTTGGGGGCTATGCAAGCGCCCGGCAAAAATCCCCTTGACCGGAACAGGACGGCGATTCAGCGGAATATTGGCCGTCGGGAAACCGAGTTCTCGGCCCAGATGGTTGCCATGCACGATTTTTCCGCAGAGGGCATAGGGTCTGCCGAGCCACCGATTGGCCTGACACAGCTTGCCCGCCTGCAGGGCGGCACGAATTCCGGTACTGCTGACCCTCTGGCCGTCCAGACTGAATGCTGCCTGTTCCATCACGGTAAAACCATATTGCCGACCATAACGCTGGAGCAGGTGCAGATCCCCACGTCGGGCGGCACCAAAACGAAAATCATGGCCCACCACCAGAAAACGACACTGTAACTGTTGCACCAGAATTTGGGTGATGAAAGCTTCCGCAGACACTTGTGCCAGTGTCTGATTAAAAGGGAGGCAATAGACCTGATCGACACCGTAATGACGCAGGGCAAGCACTTTTTCGCGAAGACTGCTCAGTCGGGGCGCTGCTTTGCCTGCCTGAAAAAACTCCCGAGGCAGAGGCTCAAAAGTCAGTACGGCAGTTGGTAGTCCTTCTTGCTGCAGGGACTGCAGCAGAGCCTGGTGTCCCCGATGGACTCCATCGAAATTGCCGATGCTGACCGCCAGTTCCGTGCTGGCAGGGCGATGGGTGCGACGATGGAAAAAGCTTGGGAAACTCATGCGGGATCAGTGAACATCCGTTTTGCGGAAAAATGGCGACATCTTAGCGTAAATTCGTGGATAACCCTAGATCATCGGTGTGCAGTCTGCCCATTCGGGCTGCATTTCACGAATGACCTCCAGCAGGGGACGACGTTGCCCGAAGCCCTGGGCATGGCCATGGTAGTAAGCCAAGGCCGGTTCCGGGTGGCGCCAGCACAAATACCCATCACTCGTGTCAAAGTCCACCAGCCACAAGCCGGAAACGACCACGCCCAGGCGCTCCATCTTGTTGATCCAGCGTTGCACGATTTCTTCGTAGAGGCTTTCCTGATGCTGTAAAACCGGGTGATTTTCCATGTTGGCGCGCATGGCATCGAGGATGGGCGCAAGTTCATCAAAAGCCTGGGCGGTAATGTTGCGCACCAGGGGAAAAATCTGCTGTGCTTCCAGGAGCGTGAATATCCGAATCTGGCCCGGTCGCTGAATGGCCAGGACGGAATTTCCATGTCCATGTAATCCGTCAGTGTCAGACACGCTCGCTTCTCCTTCGGATGATGTCGCGCAGCTCATGGATGCCCAGTCCCCAGGTGCCGCCCAAATAGATAAGTGCTGCCATAGCCACCAAGCCCAGCACCCGTAGCAGTCTTTCCCACAAGGGCAGAGCGAGCCAGAGTGCGGTATCGCCTCGCCAGAAAAATAACACCAAGCCCATGATGATCGCCATAATGCTGGATTTCAGCAAAAAGGGCAGCCATCCGGGTTGCATCCGGTACAGGCCATCCCGATGCAGGCGGCGCCAAAGCAAGGCGGCATTGACCAGCGCTGCGGTGCTGGTTGCCAGAGACAGACCCAACTGCTGCAAGGGCCAGGCGAGAATCAGGCTGATGCCCATGTTGACGGCCACACTGATCATGCCGAAACGCACGGGGGTGCGGGTATTTTGATGGGCATAAAAAGCGGGTGCCAGAACCCGGGCAGCAATGATGGGCAAAATGCCGATGCCATAGCCCATCAGACTCAGGCTGCTTTGAGCGGCATCTGCGGCACTGTAAGCGCCATAACGGAACAGGCTGATCAACAGCGGTTCTGCCAGAATCAGCAGGCCAATGGTTGCGGGCAGGCCGATCAGCCAGGTCAGGCGCAAGGCCCAGTCGAGGGTTTCGGGAAATTGTGTGGAGCGTTCAGCCGCCTGTCGGGATAGCAGGGGGAGGACCACCGTGCCCAGGGCAACGCCGAAAACTCCCAGGGGAAACTCCACCAGCCGGTCGGAATAATATAAATAGGAAACCACATTTGCCCCAACCAGAGAGGCCAGGATGGTATTCAGAAACAAATTTACCTGGGCGACCGATGCACCGAAAGCGGCCGGTCCCATCAGCCGCAGCACCTTGGCGACTCCCTGGTCACCGCGGCGCAGCCGTGGCCAGCGAAGATAACCCAGTTTTTTCAGGGAAGGAAACTGAAAGAGCAATTGCACTACTCCGCCAATCAGCACTCCCCAGGCTATGGCGAAGACCGGTTGTTGCAGATGTGGTGCCCAGAACAGGGCGGCGGCAATGATGCTGAGATTCAGAAAAACCGGAGTAAAGGCGGGCACGGTAAAATGCCCGTGGGTGTTGAGAATTCCCCCGGCCAGGGCCACCAGAGAAATCAGGAAAAGATAAGGAAAGGTGATGCGCAACAACGCCACCGTCAACTGAAATTTGGCAGGATCGGCGGCGAAACCGGGGGCGATGGCATAGACGACCAGGCTGGCGCCGAGAATACCGAGCAGGGTGAAAATAGCCAGGCTGAGTGCCAGCCAAGCGCTGACATCGGCCACAAAAGCCTGGGTTTCCGCTGTTGTACGCTGGGCGCGATATTCTCCCAGCACGGGAACGAAAGATTGGGAAAACGCGCCCTCTCCAAACAGTCGGCGAAACAGATTGGGAATCCGGAAGGCCACAAAAAAAGCATCCGCCATTTCCCCCGCGCCAAAAAGGTGGGCAAGGATGATGTCCCGAGCAAAACCGAGGAGTCGGGAAAGCAGGGTATTACTCCCGACTTGCAGCACGCTGCGCAGGGGATGTTTACTCATGCAAGCTCAGGACGGATGGGGGCATCGGCGAATAATGGCACGGTCGCTCGGATCGGCCAAGGTTCAAATAGCATTCAGCATGATCAGGATGACCTTATTTAGTATCGCCCGTGGGGTAAAAATTCTGGTTTTTTGCGCGACTACTCTCAAATATTTGCTCTTTCTGTATACGGCATGCCCGTGTCTGAGAGTGTGGAAGCCGTGAGACCCACGCTTGCAGATGGAATTTTATCTCTATATTCTCATGAGATCCCTCTAGATAGTTGTGGAAGGAGGCTCGTATCGGCACGCATGGGATGCGAGCCCATTAGCTTGTCAGGTGCCGGCATTCCGCGAAAGGAGCTTGTGATGGAAATCACCGTGTATCGTGCTGCGCCGTTGTTCCGGAAGCCGCGCACCCTGCCCGCGGTGACCTACAATCTGGCCCGGATGCTCCAGGCCCGCAGTCCCAAAGGCGTGGCCTTCGTGCCCATTCGTTCCATGCAGGTGCTGGCCATCCTCGACAGCACCGAATTCGTCTTTCTCGACAGCCAGTACAAGAGTTGGGCGATGCTGGCCTGGCAGGGGTTTCACCCCAATGTCCGCACCGCGCTCGACGCGCCCGTGCCCTTCGAATGCGTGCACTATGAAGACACCGCACGGGAGGCCATGCGCCGCCTGGTGCGCGAATTCCACATCGCGCTCGAACAGCTCACCGCGAAGCAGCGCATCGACGGCCCGGCCAAGGTGCTCAGCCTCGGCGCGCGGCGCTCATCCTGAGGCTGAGCGTTACTCGTCTTCTCCCAACTCGGCATTCCAGCCGCCCTCTTTTGCGCGGGCCACGGCCTCGGCGTAGATGCGGGTGTGGCGCTCGGCGAGTTCAGGCGGAAGGCGGCTGGGGAGGTTGCCGTATTGATCCCACGCCTTGTCCACCTTGTCCATCAGGGCCTGCATCTGGCCGAGGCTCCACCCGGCGCAGTCCTGGGTGTCGGCAATGAAGCCGAACACCCGGGCGTCGAGCACCACGCGGCCGAGCTGGGTGATGCCGTGCCTGTCCTGATCGAGTCCGACGTATTTGTCCATGTGGCGCCTTTGCATGCAAAGCCTGAGGGATGGAACCGCTGCGATGTGGATTACCGCGTCAGCCCGGCGTAGAGCAGCGGCAGCTTTTCCGGCAGGCGTTGCGCATGATCGACGACCATGTAATGGGTCTGGCCGAAGATGCGCGACACATACTGGTCGGCGCGTGGGTCCAGGCTCATGCAGTAGGTGACGACGCCCAGCTTGGCCACGTCTTCCACGGCCTTCTTGGTGTCGGCGCGCAGGTATTGCGGGTCGCGCACGTCGATGTCGGCGGGTTCGCCGTCGGTGATGACCAGCAGCAGCTTCCTGGCCGATTTCTGCAATTGCAGGTGATGCCCGGCGTGACGAATGGCCGCGCCCATGCGGGTGGAGAGCTGCCCGGTCATGCCGGCCAGCCGCGCCTTGGGCTCTTCGTTCCAGTGCTGGTCGAAGTCCTTGAAGCGCAGGTACTGCACATCGTGGCGGCCGTCGGAGCAGAAGCCGTGGATGGCGAAGGGGTCGCCCACCTTGCTAATGGCGTCGGCCAGCAGCACGCAGGCCTGACGGGTGAGGTCGAGCACGGAATAGTCCTGTCCCGCGACCTTGTCGTTGGTCGATTCGGACAGGTCGAGCAGCACCAGGATGGAGAAGTCGCGCACGCTGCGCACGCTGCGCATCATGATGCGCGGATCGGGCTGCTGCCCCATGCGCAAGTCGATGAAGCTGGCGATGGCGGCGTTGATGTCGATCTCGTCGCCGTCTTCGAGCTTGCGAATGCGCTGCACACCCTGCGGCTGCATGGTGTCGAGCAGGAACTTCATGCGGTGAATCTCGCGCTTGTACTGCGCGGTGATGGCATTGATGACGTCCAGATCGCCCAGCTTGCCACGCCGCTCCAGTACGGTGGCCCAGGCGGGCCGTTCGAGCTGGATCTGGTAGTCCCACTCGGAATAATGAAACGGTTCGGAGACGGGCTCCTTGCCTTCCAGCTCGTTGTAGCTCTGGCCCAGGTCTTCGTAGGGAAACAGTTCGGTGCCGAGCACCCAGATTTCCTCGGCGTCGTCGCCGGCGGTCTCGACGTCGACCTCATTGACCATTTCCATCACATTGACGTGCTTGCGCAGCTGCTGGACCGATTCATAGCCCGCGCCGGCCGCCTGGTCGAAGTCAAACTCGGCGAACTCCCAGAAATAGCGGTTGTCGTCGCGGTAGGGGGCGCTGAGCAGGTCGCTGCGCGGGTGGAAGGGCAGGCGCTTTTCGGCCTGCAGCCTGTGCGCCAGGGTGACGCCGATGTCCCAGGAGATCTGGTTGTCGTGCAGGCGGTTTTGCGCCGCAGCGAACAGCACGCGGCCTTCGACGATCCACGGATCGGCGTCTTTGTAATCGTCGTCGAGCAGGGCGCGGGCGAGGCGGTCGAGATGGTCGCCCACGCTGTGCGTCAGGTCGGGCGTGGCGCCGTGCAGACGGGCCCAGAGCTGTTTCAGGCCGGGAAAACGGCGGATGGACAGGGCCTCCACCCGCGCGTCCTCGATCACGCCGATGACGGCCATCTGATAGGGCGTGAGCGCCTCGGCGGAAATGGGTTGTCGGGTCTCCACCATATGGGCGGCGCAGTGGGCGGCGGCGGCGCGGTAGACCTCCAGGCCGGACACCGGCTCGCAGCCTTCGACCGCGAAATCGTCGTAAGCGTCGGGCAGGTGCAGCAGATAGTCTGCGATATAGGGCTTGTAGCCCTCGCGGCTTTCAAAGTCGCCGGAAGTCGGGCGCATGAAAAAGTCGCGCGCCCACAGCGCCCGCAGGTACATGTTGATACGCCGCTGCACGTCAACCAGCAGCGTGCCTTTGCGTTCTTTCTGCAGCATGGCGAGTGATTCCTTGCTCTGCAGGCTGAAGTAGGCGATCTGCTCTTCGTAGTTGGTGCGGTGCGCATGCGCGCCCCACAGCGCCCAGCGCCGCAGCCCGCCCAGGGTGAGCTGGGAGAACAGCACGTCGAGCTTGTCGAGCATGGGACGCACGCCACGCGGCGCCTGGGCGATGAGCGTGTTGACGAACTGCAGGTAGTGGGAAAACAGCTCGGCGTCGCCCAGGCGCTGGGCTGCCGTCGGTGCGGTGGCCAGCAGGCGTTCGATGACTGCGCCCGAGGTCTTGGAGGCCAGGGTGAGCGCGGCAGTGGCGAGTTCGACCAGCACATCCTCGCCCACCTCCTTGGCCACCAGCGGGGCATTGTCGATCCAGTTCTCCACCAGCGAGTCGCCCTTGCCCAGGCCGCGCAGCGCTCCGGCTCCCTTGAGATAGTTGTCTAGCCCCCGCGGACTGAACACCTTGGTGGCGTCATGCCAGGCGCCTTCGAGCACTTCCCGGCTGTGCGGCGACAGGTCTTCGAGGTAGTCGGCGTAATCGTCGAGGGTGATGGCCATGGCATTGTCTCCTGCTTCGACGGCGAAAATCAGAAAAAGGTGGAGACAGCGGCATCCAGCGCGTCGCGCATGTCGGGGTCGTCGGTGATGGGGCGTACCAGCGCCACGCGGCAGGCGGCCTTGGCGTCCACGCCCTTGGCGATGAGCGAACCGGCGTAGATCAACATGCGGGTGGACAGACCCTCATCGAGGCCGTGGCCCTTGAGATTGCGACTGCGCTCGGCGATGGACACCAGCTTCTCGGCCATGTCCCTGGGCACGCCGGACTCGTGCACCACGATCTCGGATTCGATGGCGGGTTCAGGATAGGTGAAGTCCAGGCCGCCGAAGCGCTGCTTGGTGGATTGCTTCAGATCCTTCATCAGCGACTGGTAGCCGGGATTGTAGGAGATGACGATCTGAAAATCGGGATGCGCATGCACCAGTTCGCCCTTTTTCTCCAGCGGCAGCACGCGGCGGTCGTCGGTCAGCGGGTGGATGACCACGGTGGTGTCCTGCCGCGCTTCGACGATTTCGTCGAGGTAGCAGATGGCGCCATGCCGTGCGGCGATGGCCAGCGGGCCGTCCTGCCACTCGGTGCCGGTCGCCGAGAGCAGAAAGCGGCCGACCAGGTCGGAGGCGGTCATGTCCTCGTTGCAGGCCACGGTGATCAGCGGCTTGTTCAGCCGATACGCCATAGCCTCGACGAAGCGGGTCTTGCCGCAGCCGGTGGGACCCTTGAGCATCATGGGCATGCGCACCGAGTAGGCGGCTTCGAACAGTTCCACTTCGTCGGCGACGTGGCGGTAATACGGTTCCTGGGTGATGCGGTACTGATCGATGATGCTGCTCATGGAGAACTCCTCATGTTGAATGGGTATTCGTCTGCTGATGACGCGCTCGATGTGGCGTGCAGGGCGCTTCATGGGCGGACAAACAAAAGCCCCCGTGCCCTTGCGGGGCGACGGGGGCCAGGGCGCGCCCAATTACGGTCACCCGTCGCGTGTGATTTACACCGTTTTGCCGCGATAGATCACCATGGAGGTGCCTTGCGATTGGCTGAAGTTATCATAGCCGATTAGCCGCACATGGTTTTCCGGGTTGGCCTTGTGGCAAGCCTCGGCTTCAGACAGGATTCTGTCCACATCGGTTTCCCCGAACATCGGCAGCTTCCACATGTACCAGTAGGAGCTCATCATGTGTTCTGGCTCGATGTGCTCGATGGCCGGGTTCCAGCCTTTTTTCACCAGGTACTCCACTTCCTTTTTGATCTGCTCGGGCTTCATAGCGGGCAGGTAGGAGAAGGTTTCGAACTTGCGGCTGGCAGGGTCGCTCAGCCGACTTTTGTAATCCATCACTTCAGACATTTTGATTTCCTTTCAAGTCGATCCATTTGAACAGCGCACCGAGTTTGATCTGCGGACACGCCGCGCCAACCTTTTACAACAACAGTGCTTACTTGTGGGCGACATCGAGCTTGTCCACGGTGTCAAATTCGAACTTGATTTCCTTCCATGTTTCCATGGCGATCTTCAGTTCGGGGCTGGACTTGGCGGCCTCTGTTAGGATGGCCTTGCCTTCCTTCTCCACGGCACGACCTTCGTTGCGCGCTTCGACGCAGGCTTCCAGTGCCACACGGTTGGCGGCGGCGCCGGCGGCATTGCCCCAGGGATGGCCCAATGTGCCGCCGCCAAACTGCAGCACAGAATTATCACCGAAGATGGTGACCAGTGCGGGCATGTGCCAGACGTGGATGCCACCGGAGGCCACCGGCATGACGCCAGGCATGGAACCCCAGTCCTGGTCGAAGAATATCCCTCGCGAACGGTCTTCCTTGATGAACTCGTCGCGCATCAGGTCGATCCAGCCCAGGGTCGCCTCGCGGTCGCCTTCGAGCTTGCCCACCACGGTGCCGGAGTGCAGGTGGTCGCCGCCGGACAGACGCAGCACCTTGGTCAGCACGCGGAAGTGGATGCCGTGGTGCGGGTTGCGGTCGAGCACGGCATGCATGGCGCGGTGGATGTGCAGCAGCATGCCGTTGTCTCGGCACCAGTTGGCCAGGCCGGTATTGGCCGTCAGACCGCCGGTCAGGTAGTCGTGCATGATGATGGGGGCGCCGATTTCCCTGGCAAATTCGGCCCGCTTGTACATCTCTTCGGGGGTGGGGGCAGTGACGTTCAGGTAGTGGCCCTTGCGCTCGCCGGTTTCGCGCTGCGCCTTTTCGGTGGCTTCCTGCACGAAGGCGAAGCGGTCGCGCCAGCGCATGAAGGGCTGGCTGTTGACGTTTTCGTCGTCCTTGGTGAAGTCGAGACCGCCGCGCAGGCACTCATACACGGCGCGGCCGTAGTTCTTGGCCGACAGACCCAGCTTGGGCTTGATGGTGCAACCCAGCAGCGGACGGCCATACTTGTTCATCTTGTCGCGTTCTACCTGGATGCCGTTGGGCGGGCCGCCGCAGGTCTTGACGTAGGCGATGGGAAAGCGCACGTCTTCCAGGCGCAGGGCGCGCAGCGCCTTGAAGCCGAACACGTTGCCGACCAGCGATGTCAGGACGTTGACCACCGAACCCTCTTCGAACAGGTCGATCGGGTAAGCCACGAAGGCGTAGAAGCAGGTGTCATCGCCCGGCACATCCTCAATGTGATAGGCTCGGCCTTTGTAGTAGTCGAGGTCGGTCAGCAGGTCGGTCCACACCGTGGTCCAGGTGCCGGTGGACGACTCGGCAGCCACGGCAGCGGCTACTTCTTCACGATCGACGCCCGGTTGCGGAGTGATCTTGAAGCAGGCCAAGATATCCGTATCCTTAGGCTCGTAATTGGGAGTCCAGTAAGTTTGCCGGTATTCCTTCACTCCGGCGTTGTAAGTCTTGACGGCCATGTTCGGCACCTCCTTAAGTAATTGCTGGCGCCCCGGCTGTCCAGGGCGTCGCCCCACCAGGGGCGACCCTTGCAATATAGGACTGGTTATTTATAAACTCCAATCAGGGTTTATGATTTTTACGATAAGTTTTAGCTTATGGTACGGAGGGCGTCCCATGCACCTGACCCTACGGCAGATCAAGGTCTTTGAGGCGGTGGCCCGACACCGGAGTTTTACCCGGGCCGCCGCCGAGCTATACCTCACCCAGCCCGCCGTCTCCATGCAGATCAAGCAACTGGAAGAAACCACGGGGCTTCCGCTCTTCGAGCAATTGGGAAAACGGGTGTATCTCACGGAGGCGGGAAAGGAGTTCGCCCGCTACAGCCGGGCCATCACTCAGCAACTGAACGAAGCCGCCCAGGTACTGGACGAGCTGAAGGGTTTGCAAAGGGGGAGGCTGCAGATATCAGTGGCGACCACCGGTGCCTACATTGCGCCCTACCTCCTGTCAGCCTTCGCCCGCAGCTTCCCGGGAATCATGGTGAACATGACCGTCACTAACCGTCAGGTATTGCTCGAACAACTGGAGAACAACGAGGTGGACATGGCCATCATGGGACAGCCGCCCGAAGACGTTCCTCTGGAAGCCGTCCCCTTCTTGGAGAACCTCCTGGTGGTGGCAGCCCCTCCCGGCCACCCCCTGGTGGGGAAGGGCACCATACCCCTCAAGGCCTTGGAAAATGAACCCTTCATCATTCGCGAGGAAGGTTCGGGGACCCGCAGTGCCGCAGAAAGGTTTTTCGCATCTGCCGGGGTGAAGATCAACGCCATCATGGAGATGAGCAGTCACGAGGCTATCAAGCATGCGGTGCGGGCGGGGCTGGGGCTTGGCATCGTCTCCACCCACACCATCCGACTCGAACTGGAAGGTGGGTATCTGGCTATCCTGGATGTCGAATCCCTGCCCATCCGACGTCACTGGTATCTGGTGCACCGCCGGGGCAAGCGCCTCGCCGGGGCCGCGCTGGCATTCAACGATTATCTGCTAGGCCAGGACGTTCCTCGCTTACTGCCGTGACGGGTGCCTGCAGAAATCAGGCAAGTTTATCGAATTTCTGCCTTTTCACATCATAGGCGAGGAGAGCCCCTTCTTCCATATCGAAGTACCAGCCATGCAACTGTAACTCCCCCCGCACCACGCGGCGGCGTACGCTGTCAAAAGTCAGCAGGTTTTCCAGAGAAACCAGGATGCTGGCTTTTTCGAGGGCAGCGGCCTGCTCTTCCGGGCTGGCACCCCCATACTCCCGCAATACGTCTGACCGGGCATCCTTGGCGATGGATACCCAGGGGCCGATATACTTGCCTTCCGTGTTGTTCAATAGCGCTTTTATGCCACCGCAATGGGAATGGCCATTGACGATGATATGCTCCACCCCCAAGTGGCTGACCGCAAAATCCACTGCAGCACTGGTGCCATGCAGGTGACCGTCCTGCTCCGCAGGAGGAACAAGATTGGCGATGTTGCGCACCACAAAAATGCTTCCGGGTTCCTTGCCGTAAAGAGAAGAAGGTGTGACGCGGGAATCCGAACAGCCGATCAACATGACTTTTGGGCTTTGCCCTTCCTCTATCAAGGTATCGAAAAAGTCTGGTCGTTCTACATAAAAGCGGCGATGGAATTCCTTGAAGCCCTCGATCATGGTGCTGATGACGTCATTTTTCATTGCCGGTATCTCCCTCGTTCATTTCCTAAATCAAGGTCTCAAAGGGCGAAGTTGAATCATGAGGCAGGGTTCGAATATAGTCGAGCGATTGTAACGGTATTTGACGCATCGCTCCAGTCTGAGTCTGTTTCGTGAGCACTCAGAAGAGGTATCCTATTGGGAAAGCATCATCTGCCCCGCTGGGTGCTGAATCTGGGCTTCATTGTGCTGGTACTAGCCGGGGGCAGATCGTGGGCCGCTATGTGGGTACCATTTCCCTGCCCGTGATTACGTGATTATTGGCCAGTTACTCTGGATGTTTCGCTAGAGAACTTGGCTGGACGTTACCCTGTTGACGTGCCGGCGAGTAGAGTGGTGCCAGCGCTCTTGCCGTGGGTTGCGACGACTCCAGAGGGCAACTCGGACGACGATGATATTGGGCGTAGAGGCGCTCCCAATGCCGTCGGGTTTCGGCGGGCTTTGCCCGCGCCATGGCCAGCATGCCAAAGCCATCGTCATCCCAGCCGCAATCACTCAGAACGAATTCTGGCCAGCGCTGCATGTACGCATCCCGCATCAGGTTTTTGCCGAGTTCAGCCAGGTCTTCAGCAACTCCCAGGGCGATGGCCCGCTCTTTCCATTCATCCCATTCAAACAGCATTTCCTGCATGGCAACCATTGGACACTCTCCCGTTGTGAAATCATGCGCATCTTTATGACGACCGTGCGTTTCAAGTACAGTATTTAAGATATAGTTCAGAGCGCCATGGTCGTCAATGAATATATTCACATGGCCATATATTATGTTTTTAGGATAGTGTGCTACGGATGGCTGATGATGCTGGCTTATGCTAGTTTAAACGTTCATTCTGGGCGTATGTAGTGATGGAGTAATGCGGATGATTCGAAGCATGACGGGGTTTGCCCGCAGAGAAAGGCATGGCGACTGGGGAACCCTGATCTGGGAGTTGCGGACCGTCAACCATCGCTTCCTGGATATCAACTTGCGTTTGCCTGAAGGTTTTTCGGTGTATGAGAGTGCCATCCGGGCACGTTTGCAGAAATCCCTGTTGCGCGGCAGAGTGGATGTCTGGCTCCGCTTCCAGGAAGTCGAGAGCGGCGGATTACGGCTCAATCGCGATCTGGCCGGGCAATTGCAAGCGGTATATGGCGAATTGTTGCAGTGCTGGAATCTGCGCGAGGCTGTGTTAAACCCGCTGGATGCGTTGCGCTGGCCGGGTCTGGTGCAAAGTGCCGGAATGGACAGTGCTGTCCTGGAAGAAGAAATGCTGGCCTTGCTGGACAGCACCCTTGCAGAATTGCAGACATCCCGGGAGCGGGAAGGTGCGGCCCTGGCCCAGATTCTGTTGAGTCGGGTGGAGGCGATTGCCGAGCAGACCCGCGCCTTGCGCGCCCATCTCCCGGAGCTGGAAGAGGGATTACGCAAGCGTTTGCAGACCCGCCTCGCGGATCTCGCCCTGCAGGTGGATCCCCAGCGCTGGGAGCAAGAGATGGTGTTTTATCTGCAGCGCCAGGATACGGCAGAGGAGCTGGATCGTCTCGATACCCATCTGGCGGAATTGCGGCGGGTACTGGCACGGCGCGAGGCGGTGGGACGACGTCTGGATTTTCTGATGCAGGAACTGAATCGTGAAGCCAATACCCTGGCTTCCAAGGCGGCCGACAGCCAGGTCACTTTCGCTTCGGTGGAACTGAAAGTATTGATCGAACAAATGCGTGAACAGGTGCAGAATGTGGAGTAGAAAATCATGACGAATGGCCCGGAACGCGGTATCCTGTGGATTATTTCGGCACCCAGCGGGGCGGGAAAAACCAGTTTGTCGCGGGCGCTGGTAGCCGCGACTGCGCAGTTTCGGACTTCTGTTTCCTATACGACGCGGCCAGCACGCCCCGGAGAAGTGGATGGCACGGATTACCATTTTGTCGGGATGGCGCAGTTTACCGAAATGGCCGAGCGGGGTGAATTTCTGGAATATGCCCGGGTTCATGGTAATGGTTATGGAACCAGTGAATCCTGGGTCAAAAGCCAGTTATTTGCGGGCATGGATGTCTTGCTGGAAATAGACTGGCAGGGAGCGCGCCAGGTGCGTGAACGTTTGCCGGGGCAGGCGGTCAGTATATTCATACTGCCCCCTTCACTGGCGGCTCTGGAAACCCGTTTGCGCGGACGCGCCCAGGATTCGGAAGCGGTCATCGCTCGTCGGGTGGCGGCGGCGCGTGAGGAATTGCTCCACTACGACGAATTTGACTATCTGGTGGTGAATGACCAGTTCGACACGGCGCTGGCGGATTTGCGCAGTATTGTGCATGCGGAACATCTGCGTCTGGGTAGCCAACAGCACGCCCAGCACCAGCGTCTCAAGGACCTTTTGGGTATCAATGACTAACTATGGAACAAGGTAAATAGCAATGGCGAGAGTAACTGTTGAGGATTGTCTGAAAAATGTCACCAATCGTTTTGAACTGACCCTGGTCGCGGCACGTCGTGCCCGACAGTTGGCGGCAGGGGCGGTAGCAGGCGTAGCACCGGGACGGGACAAAAATACCGTGATCGCCCTGCGGGAAGTGGCGGCAGGACTGGTCACCCGGTCTATTCTGGATGAGCAGGTGCCCCCTCCGCTGCCCAATTTCCCGGGTGCGGCAGGTCGTGATCTGGCTGGAGCAGAGGATGCCGCCAGCGCCTGAAACGGTGGATGCCATTTCCGTCCCGGTGTTGCCACTGGCGACCGGCGTGGGGGAAGTGCTGCGCCTGCCGCCGGTCAAACCGGCTCTGGATGATCCCTGCGCACCCCTGCGGGCCTTGTTGCAGCAGTATATGGCTCCGGAGGAGGTGGCTCGGGTCAGGGAGGCTTATGAGCTGGCCTCGGCGGCCCATGGGAAGCAGACCCGGCGCAGTGGTGAGCCCTATATTCATCATCCGGTGGCGGTGGCCTGTATTCTGGCGGAATTGCAACTGGATATTTTTACCATCCAGGCCGCTCTGCTCCATGATGTCATAGAAGACTGCGAAATCAGCAAGGAAAACCTGGCGGAACAATTTGGCCCGGAAGTGTCCGAAATGGTGGACGGCGTCAGCAAACTGGGGCAGGTCCGTTTCGAAACTCGGGAAGAAGCCCAGGCAGAAAATTTCCGCAAGATGTTCCTGGCCATGTCCCGGGATATCCGGGTCGTGCTGATCAAGCTTGCCGATCGTCTGCACAACATGCGGACCATGGGGGTCATGACCCCGGAAAAAAGACGGCGGATTTCCCGGGAAACTCTCGATATTTATGCGCCCATTGCCCAGCGGCTGGGTATTCATGCGATTCGTATCGAACTGGAAGAACTGGCTTTTTCGCACCTCTATCCCAAGCGCTGGCATGCCCTCAACGAGGCGATCAAGGCGGCGCGGGGCAATCGCAAGGAGGCGGTCCAGAAAATCGAACAGGCGCTGCTGGATCGCCTGCATCAGGAGGGCTTTGATGCCCAGGTCAGCGGCCGGGAAAAGCATGTCTACAGTATCTACAGCAAAATGCAGAAAAAAGGCATGGCCTTCAGTGCCATCCTGGATCTGCATGCCTTCCGGGTGATCGTGGCCGATGTGGATACCTGCTATCGGGTGTTGGGTATCATACACAGTCTGTATCGCCCCATTCCCGGGCGTTTCAAGGATTATATCGCCATTCCCAAATCCAACGGTTACCAGTCCTTGCACACCGTGTTGCTGGGTCCTTTTGGACACCCGGTGGAGGTGCAAATTCGTACCGAAGACATGCACCGGGTGGCGGAGGCGGGTGTGGCTGCCCACTGGTTGTACAAAACCGGCATGAACCATGCTCACGCTGAAACCCAGGCCAGGGCATGGTTGCAACGCTTGCTGGAATTGCAGACCCAGGGGGGCGATTCCCAGGAGTTTCTCGAAAGTGTCAAGCTCGATCTTTTCCCGGATGAAGTCTATGTATTTACGCCCAAAGGAAAAATTCTCAGCCTGCCGCGCGGGGCCACGGCGGTGGATTTTGCCTATGCCGTACATACGGACATTGGTAATCAGGCCGTGGCGGCGCGGGTGAATGATATGTATGTCCCCTTGCGCACCCTGCTGAATAATGGTGACAAGGTGGATATTATCACGGCCGCATCCGCCCATCCCCAGCCCGGCTGGCTGGATGTGGTGGTCACCGCCAAGGCGCGGAGCAGTGTCCGGGCCTATCTCAAAACCATTCAGCGCGGAGATGCCGAAACCCTGGGTCGTAATCTCCTGGACAAGGCCTTGCAGAGCCTGGGGGGAAATTATCAACAAATACTGCCTGCCGATTTGCAGCGGGTGCTGACCACTTTCAATGTCCAGGATGAAGGCCAGTTGCTGGCGGCGATCGGAATGGGAGAAGTGTTTCCCTTGGTGGTGGCCCATAAATTGTTACCCGAAGAAGATGATCGTGGGCGTTTGGCACAGACCGCGCGGCGTCTGGGGCAGGCGGTGAGCCAGCTGTTACCCAGTCGCCTGAATCGGGAGGCTGCGGCAAAAAAACCACTGCTCATTCGGGGTACGGAAGGGATGCCCATCACCTTGGCGCGTTGCTGTCGCCCCATCCCGGGCGATCCTATTCTGGGTTTCATCAGTGCGGGTAAAGGGATAGTAGTCCATACCCACGACTGTCATAACATCCGCGAATGGCGCAAGCGGCGCGATCGCTGGGTGGATGTGCAGTGGGATCCCGATGCCCACGGCGACTTCCCGGTGACGATCCGGGTCGTGGCCGAAAGTGCCCGGGGTGTGCTGGCCCGGATTGCGACGCTGATTTCCGATGAGGATTCCAACATCGATCATGTGGATATCGAGCCTCAGGATGGACTCTATACCGGAATCACCTTTACCATATTGGCCCATGACCGGGATCATCTGGCAAAAATCATGCGCAGTTTGCGGAGCTTGCCCATGGTATCCCGGGTGCAGCGGGTCAAAAGCTAAATCCAGGGAGATCTTATGCCAGTACCAGTACACAGCGATGCAGCACCCCAGGCCATTGGCGCCTACAGTCAGGCAATGACCCATAATGGCTTGCTCTACCTTTCGGGGCAGATACCCCTGGATCCCCATACCGGGCAGATGGTGGAAGGGGATTTTTCCCTGCAGATCCAGCGGGTGCTGGATAATCTCCGGGCGCTATGCGTAGCCGCCGGCACAGACCTGCAACAGGCCATCAAGTTGCAGGTTTTTTTGACCGACCTCAGTCACTTTACCGAGGTCAATCAGGCGCTGGAGGCAGAATTTGCCCAACCGTATCCCGCCAGAGCCGTCGTGCAGGTGGCGGCACTCCCCCGGGGTGCCCAGGTGGAAATCGATGGTATTGTCGCCCTGGGCAAGTCTGACTGAGATGGATCGCGCGGAGTTGCTGGCCCAGCCCATGCGCGTGCTGCTGCAAGAGCACCCGGTGCTGGTGACCCTGCTGGAAGAGCGCGGTATTCATTGTGGGGAATGTTTTATCGCTGAACGGGAAACTCTGGCAGGAGTGGCGCGGATGCATGCCGTGGATATTGACGAAATTTTGAAGGCCTGGGCCCAGCGCGAGGCTCTGCCCCGTAGCGACTGAGCAGGTGGCTACTCCCTCTTCCTTCTATCTGCAAAGTTCAGTTTCTGCCCTGCGTGGTGTGGGTCCGGCACTGGTGCAGCGCTTGCAACGCATGGGTATCTGGCGGGTGCAGGATGTGCTTTTCCACCTGCCCAGTCGCTATCAGGACCGCCGTCATCTCCTGCCCATGGGATCTTTGCTGCCTGAGCAAGAAGCTGCGGTGTTGGGCGAAATCACCCAGGTCGAACACTTGCGCGGCCGCCGCGATCAGTGGCTGGCCACCCTCAGTGATGGCACGGGGCAGCTTCATATCCGCCTTTTTCATATGCTGCCCCCCATGCGCGCTCAATGGCAGCCGGGGCGGAGCTTGTGGTGTTTTGGAGAAACCCGGGCAGGTTACCAGGGACTGGAAATGGTGCATCCCGAATGGGAGATGGCCGACCGGCCCCAATTCCAGGCGCCGACCCATCTTACTCCCTTTTATCCCAGTACCCAGGGCATTACCCAGGCACAATGGCGGCGCTGGGTCGCCCAGGCGCTGACCCTCGTTGACCAGCTTCCTGACTATCTGGCGAAGTATCTCGGTCCGGCCTGGCCAGCCCTGGACGAGGGTTTGCGGCTTTTACATGAAAGTGCCGAAGATGTACCCACTCCTGTCCATCCTGCCTGGCAGCGTCTGGCTCTGGAAGAACTGCTCGCCAATCATCTGGCCATTCGTTCCAGCCGGGTTGGCAGTGACGTGGCGGGGGCTCCGGTCATCGCCGGGAACGGGACTTTATGGCGCCGTTTTCTGCAGCAGTTGCCTTTTGCGCCTACTGCCGCCCAGGAGCAGGTTATTGCCGAAATCAACCAAAGTCTGGCCCAGGCCCAGCCCATGCGCCGCTTGCTGCAAGGCGACGTGGGGTCGGGTAAAACCCTGGTGGCTGCCGCCGCCGCATTGACTGCCGTGGAACAGCATTTTCAGGTGGCCCTCATGGCCCCGACGGAAATTCTTGCGGAACAGCTTTCCAACCGTTTTGCGACCTGGCTGGCCCCCTTGGGCATTGAGGTGGGATATTTGGTGGGAGGGCTGGGCCAGAAAGCCCGACGTTTGCTTCTGGAGGCTATACAGGAGCAACGTATTCAGATTATTGTCGGTACCCAGGCACTGTTTCAGGAGGAAGTGAAATTTGCCCGGTTGGGGCTGGTGATTATTGATGAGCAACATCGCTTTGGTGTGGATCAGCGCCGCCTGTTGCTGGAAAAGGGGCGGATCCCGCATCTGCTGGTGATGACCGCGACGCCGATCCCACGTACTTTGGCGATGACCGTCCACGCGGATCTGGATGTGTCGGTGATTGATGCCCTGCCACCCGGCCGTAGCCCGGTCGAAACCCTGGTGATTGCCGATACCCGGCGGGGGGAGCTGATGGCTCGAATGCGTCACCGCCTGGCCGATGGCGAGCAGATTTACTGGGTGTGCCCCCTTATCGAAGAGTCGGAAATATTGGCCTTGCAGGCCGCCGAGACCAGTTATGCCGACTTGCAGGCCGCCTTGCCGGAAGTCACCATGGGCTTGATTCATGGACGCTTGCCAGCCGCAGAAAAAGCACGGGTGATGGCGGATTTTCAGGCGGGCAAAACCCGGATTCTGGTGGCCACTACGGTGATTGAAGTGGGGGTGGACGTACCTAATGCCAGCCTGATGGTCATTGAACATGCCGAACGCATGGGGTTGGCCCAGTTGCACCAACTGCGTGGCAGGGTAGGGCGTGGGCAGCGGCAAAGCAGTTGTATTTTACTGTATCATCCTCCCCTGAGCGCGAAGGCTCGGGCGCGCTTGCAGGTTTTGCGAGATAGTCGGGATGGCTTTGTCATTGCCCGCAAGGATCTGGAGTTGCGGGGGCCGGGGGAATATCTGGGTACCCGCCAAACCGGGTTGTTGCAGATGCGGGTGGCCGATATGCTGCGTGATGAAGCCCTTTTGGCCGAATTGCCGGCTCTGGCAGAGCAACTGGAGCGCCATGATCCCGAAGCGGTGCAGGCCCTGATTCAGCGCTGGGTAGGGCAGCGACTGGATTATAGTCGGGTCGGATAGAAAAAGCTGCCAGATTATCATGGACTTTTGACCAGATTCTCGCGTATACTATGAAAGTCAGAAAACGAAAAACCAAGGAAGCCGGTATATGGGTGTTTTGAGAAAATGGTGCTTACTGCTGGTCGTCTTCGCACTCTGGAGTTTGGCGGGATGTGCTCCCCAGATTTCCGCGCCAACCGTGCATTCTGTGGCTTACTATGCGGCACAAATCCATCCCCCGGTCGTTGCTCCGGTTGCTCCGGCAGTATCACCGGCCATTTCTGCTCCAGCCCAGGCGCAACCCGTCAAGATTGTAGTTTCGACGGCCTCCCATCTGCTCCGGATTTATCGGGGCGATATCCTTCTGGCGACATATCCTGTGGCCATCGGTTTCAATGGCTCGGCACCGCGCCGCATTCGGGGTGATGATGTGACGCCCGTGGGCCATTATCATATTGGCTGGATACGTTACGGCACTCAGTATGGTCCTTTCATGGGGCTCACCTATCCCAATAAGGAAAATGCGGAATGGGGTCTGAAGCAGGGGATCATTACCCATCGTCAGTATCGGGCCATTGTGGACGCCATCGATTCTGGCCAGACGCCTCCCCAGAATACGCCCTTGGGCGGCGAAATCGGGATTCATGGTATGGGTCCACAATTTTCTGATGATCCGGACAGCAAGGTCTTTCCGGGTCGTTGGACGGCAGGTTGTGTGGCCTTGTCCAACTGGAATGCCCAGCAGATAGCGGCGCTGGTGCAAGTCGGCACCCCCGTGGAAATCGTCGGCGAGGTCGGGGGTTATCGACGCAATCTGGATCCGAAAGCAGAACTGGCCTGGACCAAATATCAGCATCGCCAAACAGGGGTTACGGATGAACTGGCCTCCAGTATTGGCAGTCATTTGAGTCCGGTAAAATACGCGCAGAACCCGGATACCCAAAAACCATAAATCGTGCTGAAAATCCTCCTGGAGGTTTTTCCATATCTTATATAGTGGGCGGCAAGCGGGGCTGGTGGCGCTCGGATATCGAACGGGTTCTGCCGAAATTCCCGGCAATCGGAGATGGTAGCGCCGGTGATTAAGTTCCCTTTTTAAACAGAAAACAGCTTGGAATTTTTCCTAAGCCGTTGATTTCATTGGTGCGCTCGGAGAGAGTCGAACTCCAGACCTACTGGTTCGTAGCCAGCATTAGCCACTTTTTCGCCACATCCCGCCATTTCTGCGTTTTATAACTATCTGAAAAACAACAGAACATGAAATGACCATATCCCAATATATCCCAGAATATCCCAATATGTCCTATTCTTACTGTCCCGAAATTGTCCCGCGAAAATCGCCCCAAAACCCACGCTATCCTTGACGTTCAGAACTTCACCACTTCACCGGCGACAGCAACCCGGCAACCTATCCAGCAGATGCAGACACAACTGACTTTGCACTTTTCTGGCTATGTCGTATGCTGGTTGGCATAGCCAATCAGCGAGAGGAGAAGGGCGTATGAGCGATGAAATCGAAAGTCTGGTGCTTGAACACCTACGTCACATCCGGGGGCGCGTCGATCAGATTGCGGAAGATATGGGGGATATGAAGCACCGCATATCAGGACTGGAACAATCCATGAACCTGGTGAAACGTGAGATCAACCTGAGCGAAGAAACCGATGCCAGGCAACAGATCACCCTCGATAAACTGATCGAGCGTATCCAACGCATCGAGCGCCGACTGGAGCTATCCTGAGTGCCTCTTTATCAAGTCCTTGTTCGACAAGACCCGCACTTAATAGTAGCGGTCGTCTTTTATCCAACCTATCAAGTATTGAACCGCCCCGGGTTTGGTGGAGGCTCCAACCTTTGAGAGAATGGAGCTATGAATAAGTCCAAGCAGTTTTCGTCTGAAGTCCGTGAGCGCGCTGTTCGCCTGGTACAAGAACATCGCGGTGAATATCCTTCCCTGTGGGCCGCTGTCGAATCTATAGCCCCCAAGATTGGCTGTGTGCCATCCACTCTGCTGGCCTGGGTGAAGCGGGCAGAAATAGATGCCGGTCAACGTCCCGGCATGAGCACTGCTGAAGCACAGCGTATCAAGGAGCTGGAACGTGAGGTCAAGGAACTACAGCGCGCGAATGAAATTCTGAAGCTGGCCAGCGCTTTTTTCGCCCAGGCGGAGCTCGACCGCCGTTTGAAGCATTGAAGCGTTTCACCGATCAATACCGGGACCGCTTCGGGGTCGAGCCGATCTGCCGAGTCTTGCAGATTGCCCCATCGGGTTACCGACGTTATGCGGCACAACAGCGGAACCCGACGTTGCGCAGTGCCCGGGCGCAGCGGGACGCGGTGCTCTTGCTGGAGATTCAGCGGATCTGGCAGGCACACCTGCAGGTCTACGGTGCGGATAAGGTCTGGAAGCAGATGAATCGCGAGGGGATACTGGTAGCACGTGGTACCGTAGAGCGCCTGATGCGGCATCTGGGCATACAAGGGGTAGTCCGCGGCAAGCGGATCCGCACCACGGTTCCAGATACCCAGGTACCCTGTCCACGAGACCGGGTCCACCGGATTTTTCGGGCGGAGCGTCCTGATCAGCTCTGGGTTTCGGATTTCACCTATGTGTCCACCTGGCAGGGCTGGCTCTATGTTGCTTTCGTGATTGATGTGTTTGCGCGTCGGATTGTGGGATGGCAGGTCAGCTCTACCATGCATACGGACTTCGTGCTGGATGCCTTGGAACAAGCGCTACACGCCCGACAACCGCAGCGGGACCAATCCCTGATTCACCACAGCGACCGGGGATCGCAATATGTCAGCATCCGCTACACAGAACGGCTTGCCGAGGCGGGCATCGAACCCTCTGTGGGAAGCAAGGGAGACAGCTATGACAATGCCCTGGCAGAAACCATCAATGGGCTGTACAAGGCCGAATTAATCCATCGTCGGGCACCCTGGAAAAGCAAAGCATCCCTGGAATTGGCCACCCTGGAATGGGTACATTGGTTTAATCATCACCGACTTCTGGAGCCCTTGGGTTATATCCCTCCGGCAGAAGCTGAGGCACAATATTACCAGCAACTCGAACGTCAGGCCGGCCAAGCGGCATGACTTACTTCAATCAGCCTCCACAATACTCGGGGCGGTTCACCCTTGTCGAAGCAGAAGAGATTGAGTTCTTCTGTGACTGGCAAGGACGAACGACTGACCTATCACTCACTCGCCGGAACATTGTGACTAGGGGCGTCAGACTGAATGGCCTCCTGAATGTCGAGTTCACCATCGGTGCCGTCCGATTGCGCGGCGTGGAGCTTTGCGAACCGTGCACGATTCTGGGCAACGCCTTGCGCAGCGAGGCCATTGATCCAGCAGCCGTGATCAAACACTGGGTTGGTCGCGGTGGGCTGCGCGTTGACGTACTCATTGATGGAGAGATCCTGATCGGTGATCGCGTTAAAACTGCCATCTAACACGTCGGGCGAGGCGACAGCCAAAACCTGGTTTCGCCAGCTTTCGTCTGCGCTCACCTCCACAGTGAAACACCATGCAGCTTCTTGAGCCCTCTCGCTACCAAGCACTTGCCGGCGAAGCATTCGCGTCGCTGGTGGAAGAACTCGGGCCGCATCTACCCGATGCGCAGTTCGAGCATGTTGGCGCATCGTCCATTCCGGGTGCGATTTCCAAGGGTGACTTGGACATTTGCATCGTAGTAGCTCCAGTCAAGCATCAGAGCATCGTCGAGACCCTGGAAGCGTTGGGCTACGTGGTCAAGACCCATACACTGCGCACCCCTGAACTTTGCATGCTGGTGTCTCCGCGCCAGGATCTTGATGTTGCTTTGCAAGTAGTTGCACAAGGCTCGCAATTCGAGTTCTTCATGCATTTTCGCGACGCCTTGCGCGCGGACCCCATCCTGGTTGAGCAGTACAACGAACTCAAACGCCAGTTTGCTTCCGCAAGTCCGGAGCGCTATCGTGCAGAGAAGGCAAAGTTTATCGAGGCCGTGCTCGGGGGGGCTAACCCCTCAGCCAAGGGGCATCAGGGATGATTTCACCATGATCCTCTACCGCGAAGCCCATGAAACCGACATCACCGCAATCTGCGCACTTGGTGAGGAAGTGAATGCGTTGCACCATCACGCCTTTCCTCAGATCTTTGCGGGTGCCGGGGAGAGGGGTCGTGATAGCGCCCACTGGCTGAACAGCATATCCAAGCCCGAGGCAGTTACGATTGTTGCCGAAGAATCTGGGTCGATCGTCGGCTTTGTGAATGTCTTTATCGTTAACGAGACGCATACGCTGCTTCAGCCTTTGCGCTATGGCAGGGTCGGTAGCGTCAGTGTCACCGAGAAGATGCGTGGTCAAGGCATCGGCCGCGAACTCATGAACCGGGCGCAAGCGTGGGTTTCGGCCTGCGGCGGCGTTGAGGTAAGACTCACCGTATGGGCGTTCAACTCCCGGGCATTACGCTTGTACGAGGAACTTGGCTATGAAACCCGGTCTTTACACCTTGCCAAGCCGCTCCCGAGTGGGGCTTGAATCCGCTCCTAATCAAGCGGGCCTATCTATGGTAGGCCGGTTATCAGCAAGCGAGATGCGCCCCATGACGATCATAGTCCGCCGAGGAAGGGAAAGCGATGCAATGGCAATCTGTCAGTTACTGCGTGTGATAACCCCCTTGGTCATTCCAGACCAGACTGTCCCGGAAGCCGCAAAGTTCCTGGAGAGCTTTGAGGGACCATCTGTCACGGCTCGTCTAAACGCCGCCAATTATAGTTACTTTGTTGCTGAGGAAGGCACCGAGCTTCGTGGGGGAGCTATGATCTAATCTGGTGTACAGGCAGATTACAGATGACTTGAGCAAGGTGGCGTACTGTTGCTACAAAGGGTTTGCAGACCAAGTAAGCAACGTAAGGAGTACGCCGTGGAAAAGAATACCGTATTTGAGGGTGGTATGGGAGAGCTGGGCTTGGGGATAGAGGGCGTGCTGCGACGTGCGGCACGTTCCCTGATCGAACAGGCCATAGAGACAGAGGTGGCCGTATTGCTGGAAGAGTTTTCTGCTGTGCGAATGGTCAATGGTCGTCAGGCGGTCGTTCGTAACGGCCACCTGCCGGAGCGAGAGATCATGACTGCCCTGGGTCCTGTGCCAGTGAAGGTCCCCAAGGTTCGGGATCGCTCGGGTTCGGGGGTGAAGTTCAATTCGGCACTGGTGCCACCGTATGTGCGGAAATCGCGGACGGTGGCGGCCACGGTCCCCTGGCTGTATCTGCATGGGGTATCTTCTGGCCACATGCAGGAGGCGCTTTCTATCCTCCTGGGCGAAGAGGCCAAGGGGCTTTCCCCGGCGGCATTGGGGCGGCTCAAGGCGCAGTGGGCGGAAGAGCATGCTGCCTGGCAACGCCGTTCTCTGGAAGGTAAACGGTATGCCTACTGGTGGGTGGATGGCATTTATACCAACCTGCGGGCAGAAGAAGATCCGCGCATCTGCCTGCTGGTGATTATTGGCGTGACGGCGGACGGGAAGAAGGAACTGGTCAGCGTAAGTGATGGCCTGCGCGAGTCCAAGGCTTCCTGGCTGGAGATACTCCGTGATCTCCAGGCGCGGGGGCTGGAAACCGCTCCTTTGCTGGCGATTGGGGATGGCGCCATGGGCTTCTGGGCAGCGTTGGATGAAGCGTATCCCGAAACCCGCCAGCAGCGCTGCTGGGGGCACAAGACCGCCAACATCCTCAACGAACTGCCCAAATCCAAGCAGGGCAAGGCGAAGGCGGCATTGCAGGAAATCTGGATGGCCGAGAGCCGGAAGGCTGCGGAGAAAGCCCTGGAGGTCTTTGTGCGCAACTACCAGGCGAAGTATCCCAAGGCCGTGGCCAAGCTGGAAAAGGATCGGGCGGAATTGCTGGCCTTCTATGATTATCCGGCCGAACATTGGCGACATATCCGCACCACCAATGCCATTGAATCGACCTTTGCCACCGTGCGTCACCGGACATCGCGCACAAAAAACTGCGTGTCGCGCAACAGCTTCATTGGATTGGGCTTCAAGATGCTGCAGCAGGCAGAAAAGCGCTGGATCGCCATTTTCCATCCGGAGAAAGTGCGTGATCTGTTTGCGGGGGTAAAATTCACCGATGGATTACCGACCAACCAAACCCTGCCGGATAACCAACAGGACGCCGCCTAAGCTATGTTAGAACACGCTCATACACCAAAATTGACGATAGCTCGCTTCGTGGCTATATCGCGCTCCGTGATGGACAGCATCTGTATCACTTATTCGTACACCCGTTGTTTCACCGGCAGGGCATCGGCCGTTTGCTCTGGCAACACTTGCTTCAAGCCACGGGATCCCGGACTATTACAGTAAGGTCTACTTTGGCTGCAGTTCCGGTGTATCGAAGCTTCGGATTCATCCCCAGTGGTGAGCCACAACTTCGCCGCTGCCCGGCTTACCTGCCCATGGAGTACAAAAGGTGATGGCTGACCAGCAATGCGCGCTACCATGAGATTAGAAGGCAACTTGTGCGCCATTCGAGATTGGCAGCCCAGCGACGAGGCCGCCCTGGTTGCCGTTGCCAATAATCGAAGTATTTGGCGCAATCTCCACGATCGCTTCCCGCATCCTTACACGCAAGCGGACGCCCGCTTTTGGTTTTCTCTGCTTGCGGCGATGCCCGAACCCACACATTGGGCTATCGAGATGAAAGGTGTCGCTATCGGTGGCATTGGGGTCGATCTCGGAGAAGGGATCTTCGCCAAGTCTGGGCGATTCGGCTACTGGCTTGGCGAACAATATTGGGGGCGGGGCATCATGTCAGAGGCCGTGCGTCTCACTTCTGATCATGTCATGAAGCACTTTGACCTGACTCGCTTGGAAGCGTCGGTATTCGCATGGAATCCAGCGTCCATGCGGGTGCTCGAAAAAGCGGGATTCGTGCGCGAGGGGGTTCTGCGCCGTAGTGTCTTTAAGGATAACCAGCTGATTGACCAAGTTCTCTATGCGCTCATCCGGTAAAAAGACACCGAAATCGACAGTCGAGCGGACCTGGGCAAAAAGTCGTGCAGGCCGTTTACCTCATGTTGGCCGCCTATGAGAATCATGATCGCGGCAAAATCACACGCTGACGAGATCCACGATTTTATTCTTCGCGTCGCAAAGTCGGAGGTGTTCCCAAGGCTTGGATTGGAAGGCCAATCTTACTTTGAATCGACGCTGCGCCAAGATATTGAGCAAATACTTATGCGTGACGGCGGCACGTATCTGGTTTGTTTTGGCTCAGAATTAATTGGGGTATGTGGTTTTCGACATTCTGGCCATGTCAACCACCTATTCGTCGCGCCAGAGGCATGTGGGAAAGGGGTGGGACGCATCCTGTTGCAGCAAGCCTGTGATTATATTGCCGGCCCCATTATAGATCTGAATGCTTCCCTCAATTCGATTGGGTTTTATACGCGGCTCGGCTTTGAAGCTGTCGGTTCACCCCAAAGTGCGCATGGCGTAAAGTACCAGCATATGAGCTTGGTCAAGCGATAGCGAAATTAAGCCGGGATTTTCCCCGAGCTTGCTTGCATGATGAACCGACTGATAATCCATGACCGCCCCCAAAACATGTGGCGGTTGAAAGAGAGAGTTGCTATATGACCAGGATCAGGACCATCCGAGAGAATGATGCAGAGGACTTCTTGTTTCTCTTGAAGAAGCTCGACGAGGAGACGGCGTTCATGTTGTTTGAACCTGGGGAAAGGCTTACAACAGTTGAGGAGCAACGTGAAATCATTCGGCGGTATCAAGGAGCTATCGTCAATTTTGGTGTATGAGCGTGTTCTAACATAGCTTAGGCGGCGTCCTGTTGGTTATCCGGCAGGGTTTGGTTGGTCGGTAATCCATCGGTGAATTTTACCCCCGCAAACAGATCACGCACTTTCTCCGGATGGAAAATGGCGATCCAGCGCTTTTCTGCCTGCTGCAGCATCTTGAAGCCCAATCCAATGAAGCTGTTGCGCGACACGCAGTTTTTTGTGCGCGATGTCCGGTGACGCACGGTGGCAAAGGTCGATTCAATGGCATTGGTGGTGCGGATATGTCGCCAATGTTCGGCCGGATAATCATAGAAGGCCAGCAATTCCGCCCGATCCTTTTCCAGCTTGGCCACGGCCTTGGGATACTTCGCCTGGTAGTTGCGCACAAAGACCTCCAGGGCTTTCTCCGCAGCCTTCCGGCTCTCGGCCATCCAGATTTCCTGCAATGCCGCCTTCGCCTTGCCCTGCTTGGATTTGGGCAGTTCGTTGAGGATGTTGGCGGTCTTGTGCCCCCAGCAGCGCTGCTGGCGGGTTTCGGGATACGCTTCATCCAACGCTGCCCAGAAGCCCATGGCGCCATCCCCAATCGCCAGCAAAGGAGCGGTTTCCAGCCCCCGCGCCTGGAGATCACGGAGTATCTCCAGCCAGGAAGCCTTGGACTCGCGCAGGCCATCACTTACGCTGACCAGTTCCTTCTTCCCGTCCGCCGTCACGCCAATAATCACCAGCAGGCAGATGCGCGGATCTTCTTCTGCCCGCAGGTTGGTATAAATGCCATCCACCCACCAGTAGGCATACCGTTTACCTTCCAGAGAACGGCGTTGCCAGGCAGCATGCTCTTCCGCCCACTGCGCCTTGAGCCGCCCCAATGCCGCCGGGGAAAGCCCCTTGGCCTCTTCGCCCAGGAGGATAGAAAGCGCCTCCTGCATGTGGCCAGAAGATACCCCATGCAGATACAGCCAGGGGACCGTGGCCGCCACCGTCCGCGATTTCCGCACATACGGTGGCACCAGTGCCGAATTGAACTTCACCCCCGAACCCGAGCGATCCCGAACCTTGGGGACCTTCACTGGCACAGGACCCAGGGCAGTCATGATCTCTCGCTCCGGCAGGTGGCCGTTACGAACGACCGCCTGACGACCATTGACCATTCGCACAGCAGAAAACTCTTCCAGCAATACGGCCACCTCTGTCTCTATGGCCTGTTCGATCAGGGAACGTGCCGCACGTCGCAGCACGCCCTCTATCCCCAAGCCCAGCTCTCCCATACCACCCTCAAATACGGTATTCTTTTCCACGGCGTACTCCTTACGTTGCTTACTTGGTCTGCAAACCCTTTGTAGCAACAGTACGCCACCTTGCTCAAGTCATCTGTAATCTGCCTGTACACCAGATTAGATCATAGCTCGGTATCAAGCCGGGGGGGGGCGATGTCATCCTGGTTGCTGAATGCGAAAGCCAGTTAGTGGGCTACATAGCAGCCATTGCCGGGAAGTACAAAAGGAATAGACACGGCGGATATGTGGTTGTGGGAGTGCTTCAATCCTTTTCTGGGCAGGGCATTGGCACCAAGCTGTTCAAGGAGTTGGAGAAGTGGGCTGGTGAAGGTCAACTTCATCGCCTTGAGCTGACTGTCATGGTGCACAACGAGAGAGCGATAAGGCTGTACAAGAGGGTGGGGTTTGAGATTGAGGGAAGAAAAAAACACTCATTGTTGGTCAATGGGTCGTATGTGGATGAGTATTACATGTCGAAGCTATTGTGAACTCAAACGCTAGTTTGCTATGGCCTACCTGATCCAAGATGAATCATGCGCTCATCCGGTAAAAAGACGCCAAAATCGATAGCCGAGCGGACCTGCCAAATGATGAGATTTTCGTGTCGCTCCGCCACTGAGGATGATAAATCTTTCATATTCGAGTCATACAAACTCTCTATGGGCAGCTATATTGAGTGGGCGTGGGGATGGAATGAAAAAACCCAGCACAATGGCTTTTGGACAAATTTATCCATAGACAATTTCAAAATCATTTGCGTCTCTGGGCAACCTGCCGGAGCATTTTATGTCGAAGAAAATGAGCAGCGCCATTGGCTTCGTATGATTTTTTTGAGGCCTGAATTTCAGGGTCATGGCATAGGTTCCACATTACTTGGCCTAGAAGTAGAGCGGGCAAGATGTGCTGGAAAGTTTTTGGAGCTGAGGGTCATAAAGATCAACCCCGCAAAACGCCTTTATGATCGCTTAGGATTCACGGTGGTGGAAGAAGACGATGTTACTTACTCCATGAAACTCGTACCATAAACTAAAGGGCAGTTCGAAAAACTCCCCATTTCCAGTAAAATGCAGGGAGTCGCTTGGAAGAGAGAGCAACCATGGCAGGACTGGTTGGGCAAAGCGGATTATTCCCCGGAGATCGACGTTTACGGGAGCTGGACTTGCTGGGTGACGGCCTGCCGCTGCTCAATCGGCTCATTCCGTGGGAACGTTTCCGCCCGATTCTGGAGAGTGTGCCCAAGGCCAAGCCCAAGGGACCGGGAGAGAGAAAGCCCTATGACCGGATACTCCTCTTCAAGATGATGGTCCTGCAGCAACTGCATAATCTCAGCGACGAACAAACCGAATGCCAGATTCGGGATCGCCTCAGTTTTCAGCGTTTTCTGGGGATCAGCCTGGAAGAAGCCGTACCCGATCACACGACCCTGTGGCTGTTTCGAGAATCTTTGGCCCAAGCCCACCCAGAATTCTACACCCCGGCCTCAGTGGTCCGCACCCTGGTCACCACGCTGGCCCCCTACAAGGGGCGCATCTATGACCCCTGTTGCGGCTCCGGCGGCATGTTCGTCCAGAGCGAAAAGTTCATCGAAGCCCATGGCGGCAGGATCGGGGATATCAGTGTCTATGGGGAAGAATCCAACCCTAACACCTGGAAGCTGGCCCTCATGAATCTGGCCATTCGCGGCATCGAGGCGGACCTGGGGACAGCAGATGCGGATACCTTCCACAAAGACCTGCACCCCGCCCTGCGGGCCAATTACATCCTCGCCAATCCGCCCTTCAACATATCCGATCGGGGCGGTGATCTGCTGCGCGACGACAAACGCTGGCAGTACGGCATTCCGTCTGCCGGCAACGCCAACTTCGCCTGGGTGCAGCACATGGTTCATCACCTGGCCCCCTATGGCGTCGCCGGTTTCGTGCTGGCGAACGGTTCCATGTCCTCGAACACCAGCGGTGAGGGCGAAATCCGCGAGCACCTCATCGAGGCGGACTTGGTGGACTGCATGGTGGCCCTGCCCGGTCAACTGTTCTACAGCACCCAGATTCCGGTGTGTCTATGGTTTCTGGCCAAAAATCGCGATGACGGACGCGGCATGGGCGGTAAGGAACTCTATGAACGAACCGGCGAAGTGCTGTTCATCGACGCCCGCAATATGGGCTTCATGGCCGACCGTACCCACCGGGAACTGAGCGGCGAGGACATCCAGCAGATGGCCGACGCTTATCACAACTGGCGCGGCGATGGGCCGGGGGAATATGTCGACATCCCAGGCTTCTGTAAGGCCGCCAGCCTCGATGACATCCGCAAGTTTGGCCATGTCCTGACACCCAGGCGCTATGTGGGCGCTGCCGCCAAGGACGAGGATGACGAACCTTTTGTAGAGAAGATGGAACGGTTGACTCAGGAACTGTCCGAGCAATTGGCAGAAGGGCACCGGCTGGAAGCGGAAATGCGGAAGAACTTTCGGGTGTTGGGGTATGAAATCTAAACCATCACACCTTGACGAGGCGAAGTATCAACATAATCATCAATATGACTCTTGATTGGGATGAAGAAAAACGGCAGGCAACCCTTGTTCACCGGGAGCTGGACTTTGCGGATTGCGTAGAGGTATTTGCCGATGTCACCTATGAGTTCCCGGATACCCGCAAGGACTATGGCGAAGCACATACCGTATGCATCGGATTCCTGAAGCATCGCATGGTTGCCGTGGTGTACTGCGTATTCTGGCCCATCGTGGGCAGTCATTCTGAATGATCGTGGGCGGTGATTCTGGGCGATGGTGGGCAGTGATTCTGGCGGATCGTGGGCAGTTTGCGCGATTTTCCAGAATCGATGCCCACGATGCCAGAATGGCCTGCGGAAATTCCTCTGTGGAGTAAAAAACATTTTGGTCATTCATTGGCTTGAGCGGCATTCTGGGTCCTTTTTAGAGGAGATCCAGCATGCCCACACCGAGGATGACCATGAAAGCGATTATCGAGATCCTGCGATTACACGCCGCCGGTTGTAGCCAGCGGCAAATAGCCCGCGCCTGCGGATTGTCCAAGGGGGCCGTGGGCAAGTATCTGCAACGGGCGACGGAAGCCCAGATAGGGTGGCCTCTGTCGGAGGGGCTGACGGTCGTGGAGGTAGAACAGCGGCTGAACCCGCGCCGCCAGCCGCTCCCGGCGTCCCGGCCGGTCCTGCCCGACCTCGCGCAGATCCATACGGAATTACGGCGCAAGGGCGTGACCCTGCAACTGCTCTGGGAGGAGTATGTGGCCGCCCACCCGGGCGAGCGCACCTACCAGTACTCCCAGTTCTGTGTCCATTACCGCAGCTGGAAAGCCCGCCTCAAAACCAGCATGCGTCAGCAGCATGTGGCGGGCGAAAAACTCTTCATTGATTATGCGGGGCCTATGGTAGCGGTCGTGGACCCGGGCACCGGCGAGATCCGGCAGGCCCAGATCTTTGTGGCGGTGCTGGGGGCTTCCAGCTATACCTATTGCGAGGCCACCTGGAGCCAGAGTCTGCCGGACTTCCTGGGGTCCCATGTCCGGGCCTTCCGGTTCTTCGGCGGAGTACCCGTCCTGCTGGTCCCCGACAACCTCAAGGCGGCGGTCACCAAGGCCTCCCGCTATGAGCCCGAGATCAACCGCAGCTATCGGGATCTGGCCTCCCATTACGGAGCCGTAGTGCTGCCGACCCGCCCCTATAAACCCCAGGACAAGGCGAAGGTCGAAGTCGGTGTGCAAGTGGTGGAGCGCTGGATCCTGGCGCGGTTGCGGCACTGCCAGTTCTTCTCGCTGATGGATCTCAACAGGGAGATCCGCCGCCTGCTGGAGGACCTCAATCAGCGCCCCTTCAAGCAGCTACCCGGCAGCCGCCACAGCGCCTTCATATCCCTGGAACAACCGGCCCTGCAGCCCTTGCCCGCACAGGACTATGTGTTTGCGGTCTGGAAAAGCGCCAAGGTCAGCATTGACTCCCATGTGGCCTATCAGGGGCATTTTTACTCGGTGCCCTATCGCCTGGTCAGTGCCCGGGTCGATCTGCGGGTCAGTGCCCGGACGGTGGAAATCTTCCACCAGCAACAGCGGGTGGCCAGCCATCCCCGCCAGACCCTGCAGGGGCGTTACAGCACCGTCCCGGAACACCTGCTCAAGGCCTACCAGCAACACCGGGAGTGGTCCCCGGGACGGCTCCTGAATTGGGCACTGTCCATTGGCCCTGCCACCCGGGACGTGGTGCGCTGGCAACTGGCGCGGCGCGCCCATCCCGAACAAGGCTACCGATCCTGTCTGGGCCTGCTCAGCTACTCCCGGCGCTATGGCAAGGAGCGTCTCGATGCCGCCTGTGCCCGGGCGCTGAAGATCGGTTCACCGACGACCCAGAGCATCCAGTCCATCCTGAAGCAGGGGATGGATCAGGTCCAGGAGAGCCCCTCTCCCGCGACCCCCCTCCCGACCCACGACAATATCCGTGGACCCCACTATTACCAGTGATATACCAGGAGTTTCCCATGTTATACCAACCCACCCTGCAGGCCTTACGACAGCTCAACCTCACCGCCATGGCCGAAGCCCTGGAAGAACAATCGCGCCTCCCCCAGGTCCAGGATCTCCCCTTTGAGGAGCGCCTGGGCCTGCTGCTGGACCGGGAACTCGGTGCCCGGGATCAGCGCCGACTGACACGTCTGCTGAAGCTCGCTCACCTCAAGCACAACGCCTGCGTGGAAGACATCGACTACCGGGCCTCGCGCGGTCTGGAACGCGCCCGGATGCGCTCCCTGATCCAAAACACCTGGATCCGTCAGGGCCAGAACCTCCTGATCACCGGGGCCACCGGTACCGGTAAAACCTGGCTGGCCTGCGCCCTGGGACAGCAAGCCTGCCGGCAGGGGCTGAGTGTCCGTTATCTCCGTCTCCCCCGGCTGTTTGAAGAACTGCAGACCCGGCACGGGGACGGCAGCTTTGGCCGTTACCTGAACACCCTGGCCAAGATGGACCTGCTGATCCTGGATGACTGGGGTCTGGCCCCCATGCGCGGAGAGGACGTGCGTGATCTGCTGGAAATCATCGATGACCGGGTGAACCAGAAAGCGACCCTGATTACCAGCCAGTTACCGGTCAATCATTGGCATGACTATCTGGGCGAGCCCACCGTGGCCGATGCCGTCCTGGATCGCCTGCTGCACAGCGCCCACCGCCTGGAGCTGAAAGGCGAATCCTTACGCCGTCATCGGGACCCCGACACCACCCCCAAAGTTGACCCATCGTGACCGCCTGTGCTTAAAATCACAACGACCAAAATGTTCACTCTCCAGGGGTGCCCACGATCGCCAGAATTGGTGCCCATGATCAATAGAATACGCAGTGTACATGCAAAGAGGAGAAATCCGGCGGATTATTTCAATGAGGAAATGCAATGAACGCGAAATCAAAAACTACCGCGAACGTCTGGCGAGATGAAGACGATGCAGCAGAATTGACGGGTACAGAGCTGGATCATCCAGAAGGGCATTGGCTACAGGGTGGCAATCCTATTGATGGCGAGCAAGGCCAGGCGGCGTTTCGTGCCCATTTGCGAAAGAAGCAGGTCAACATGCTGATCGATCCGGATATTCTCGAATACTTCCGCCAGAAAGCGGGGCGGCGCGGGTATCAGACGCTCATTAACCGGACGTTGCGGGAATCCATGGAGCGGGAATCCTTGCTGGACGCCGTGCGCAAAGTGCTTCGTGAAGAATTGCATCACACGGACTAAAACCGACCAGAGATAAATCACGGCGGCTTCGCAGGAGAGCAAACATGGCATTGAGTGTAGAACACCTTTTGCGCACGGCCGACACCATGGAGCAGGCATTGCTTGCCATCGAAAATCAGGGCAACCGCGATGATGTGTTCTTTGATATTTACCGCAATGCGGCTATCAAGAGTTTTGAGTTATCACTGGAAACAGCAGGCAAGTTGTTACGCAAAGCGTTAAAGGCATACGGCGGCAGTCCGCGCGAAGTGGATAAACTGGTCTTCAACGATGTGTTACGCCACGCGGGCAAACACATCTGATCCGCTCCATGCAGGTGAATCAGATGCGTGGCCTACTGTATGAATTCTGTGCGGATCTACCCCAGAGTCGCCAACAGGGGCTGAAAGCCGTGCCGAATGCTCTGGCCAATCTGGAAGGCACGGTATTCCCTATGATGATGGCTGGCAGAGTTACTAAACCCACAAGATCGTGAACTACAGTTCATACCCCGTTTTCTGGGAGTGCAAAACACAAAATTCTCTCATGTGCAGTAATGGGGAATCCATGCAAGCGCAATGCAGAAAGTAAACCAAAAGTAAACCAAATGTAAAAATGGGTTGCATGATTAATTGCAACCCATTGTTTTTATTGGTGCGCTCGGAGAGAGTCGAACTCCCGACCTACTGGTTCGTAGCCAGTTGCTCTATCCAGCTGAGCTACGAGCGCGATGCAGGCGTAATATAGCGACTACGCTGGCTGGGGTCAACCGGTTAGCTTGTACAACCCTGTGGTTACATCGCCCGTGGGGTGCCATACATTAACCATACTGGTGTTGTTCTCCGGCAGTGGCGCTGGCAGCATCACACTGTCGCTGATATGAGCGAAGCGTAGGGCGGTACTGTAGCTGTCGAAGTGACAGAAGATGAGGCGATTGCGTTCGAGGAGATCGGATGTGGGCATTGGGTCATTCCTGTTTCGATATAGGCGCGGATGACGGAGGCTCCTATCAGATCCTGGGGGTCCAGTTCGCTGACCTTTTCCAGAATCTCCCGGCATTCGTCCAGTTGCTTGCGGCGTAACAGGATGAAACTCAGGGCCTTCAGGGTAAAGAGATAAAAATGGGCTGGAGTCTGAATGGCGGCCCAGTCGGCTGTGCCTGGAGTGAGGTGCTGCCAGTTGGGGGGGAATCCGCCCAGTCTTGCCCCGCTGGCCAGCGCGGTGCGTGCTATCTCTTCGGCCTCCGCCAGCCGGGACTGGCGAAACAGCAGCTTGTACATGGCAAAATAGGCGGGCAGGTAATCCGGATCGGTCAGTAGATACTGCCTCAGCAGTTTTTCCACCTCGGTCGGGTGTGTGCTACTGGCCAGTGCGGCCTCCAGCAGCGAAGCCGCCTGCCTGGCAGGGTCGGCAAAGGGCAGGATGATCTCGCCGAAGGCGGCGTCAGGGCTCATTGGACCAGGTCTCCGCTTAACCGAACTTGAAGAGGATGCCGTGACCGCCCCGTGGATAGGACCAATCCACGTTGTGATGTTCGGAACAGATGACCCGGCAGGTGCCGCACTCCAGGCAACCGTCTGTGGTCAGCGTAACCACATGCTTCTCATCTGCCACGTAACAACCTGCCGGACAGACGAAGGTACAGGACTGTGTCTTACAATCATCGGCGCAGACCTGTGGGTTGCTGATCTGGATATGCGGTCGGCCTTCATCGACCCGATAGCGGTTTTGAAACAGTTTCTCTTCGATCTTGATCATCTTGTTGCCCTCCACATGCGGTAAGCGTCTCCCATCAAACCCCACAACGAGCGTTGCTGTACAAAGCTGCCACGAATGGTTTTTTCCTTGCTGTGCTTATCCTGACCATCGACCATCAGCATGGTATGCGCGGCGCGGTTGAGAAGTTGCGGATACACCGAAAAGAAATGCGGATTGCCGTGCAGGATATCGGGCAATTCCTTGTACTTGCGCAAATCTTTCATGACGAAACTGTCGTCCAGTGCGGCCTTGTAACAAGCAAGATGGAGCGCCGTACAGGGGAGTTTTTTCTCTTTTAAGGCGATCACTGTTTCGGCCGCCAGTCGGCCACTGGTCATCGCCAGATTGGAGCCTTCGCGGTGGACCGCATTGACCAGTCCGGCGCTGTCCCCGGCAATCATCCAACCTTCACCGTAGAGGGTCGGAACAGCCTTGTAGCCGCCTTCGGGAATCAGGTGGGCGGCGTATTCCTTCATTTCGCCCCCTTCAATCAACGGAGCAATGGCCGGATGCGTCTTGAGTTCTTCGAGGAGGGTGTAGGGCGCGATGCCCGCTTTTTTGAAGTCGGACAAGAGGCAACCGATGCCCAGCGTGATGGATTCCTTGTTGGTATAGAGGAAGGCGGTGCCCACCATGCCGTGGGTGACGGCACCGGCGATCTCGATGACCACCCCTTCATTGCCCTTGATATTGAAACGGCTCTGGACGACTTCCTCGGGCAGAAAGTGAATTTCCTTGACCGCGAGCGCGACGTTTTTAGCTTCGAGTTCGCCATGGAACCCGGCTTTTTTGGCCAACAGCGAATTGACGCCATCCGCCAGGATCACCACATCGGCATAAATGTCGCCTCCCTCACGGTCGGTACGGACGCCGATGACCTTTTTGCCTTCCTGGATGAGCTCGGTGACCGTCGTCTCACAGATGACCAGTGCCCCCGCCTCCTTGACCTTTCCGGAGAACCACTTGTCGAAAGGAGCCCGGAGGATGGTATAACGATTGGGCTGGTCGCTGTTGAACGCATCCGAGCGATAGTTGGTGCCGATGAAGGATTTTTCATCCAGCACCCACATGCGCTGTTCGATGATGTGGCGCTCCAACGGAGCATCGTCGCGGAAATCGGGAATGATGCGTTCCAGCGCGTCGGCGTAGAGGATGGCCCCCTGCACGTTTTTGGTGCCGGGGGTTTCACCGCGCTCCAGTTGCAATACGCTCAACCCCGCCTTGGCCATGGTATACGCGGCTGCATTACCGGCGGGGCCGGCACCTACCACAATGGCATCAAATTTTTCGGCCATGTCATGACTCCTGTAATTAACCAGCCCGGCGGTTCACAGCCAGACGGCTGCGAAAGGCGTCGGTGAGGACGGGAAGGATCTGCACGGCGTCGCCGACAATGCCATAAGTGGCAAAATCGAAGATAGGCGCATGGGGATCGTTGTTGATGGCGATGATGACGTCGGAGGCTTCCATGCCGACGCGGTGCTGAATCGCCCCGGAGATGCCCGCGGCAATATAGAGCTTGGGACGCACGGTTTTGCCCGACTGCCCGACCTGACGGTCAGCGGGTAGCCAGCCGGCATGGGTCACCGGACGCGATCCGCCCACTTCGGCGCCGAGCACGGCGGCCAGGTCCCAGATCAGACAAAAGTTTTCCGCTTTGCCCATGCCCCGGCCGCCCGCCACGATAATGTCGGCATAGGCGAGTTGAGCCTGCTCCTGAGCCTCGTCGGGGATGAACTCCAGGACTTTGGCGATGATGTCGTCTTCCCGCATCTGCAGGGTTTCAGAAATGACACGACCGCTGCGTTCTGGCAGGGCGTCGGGCATGGCCATGACCCGGGGGCGGATGGTCGCCATCTGCGGGCGGTAGTTCAGGGTCTGGATGGTGCAGAGCAGGCTGCCGCCGAAGGTGGGCCGGGTGGCGAGGAGTCCGCGATTGTCCGGGTCGATGGCGAGTTCTGTACAGTCTGCGGTCAAACCCGTGAGCAGAGTGGTCGCCACACTACCGGCGAGATCGCGGCCCAGGGTGGTGGCGCCCAGCAGCAGTATCTCCGGCTGGTACTTATTGACCAGGTCAGTCATGGCCTTGGTGTAGGGCTCGTTACGATAGTCCGTGAGAATGGGATCGGCCACCATATAGGCCACATCGGCGCCATAGGTGAAAGCGCTGCGGGCAGCGACAGCAAGTTCATCGCTGCTGCCGCCGAGGATGACGGCGCCCAGTTCGACATTCAGAATATCGGCCAGCTTGCGCCCTTCGCCCAGTAGCTCCCAGGACACTTGGTGTACCTGGCCCCTTTCCATTTCGACAAACACCCAGATTCCCTTGTAGGCCGCCAGGCGGGGGTCCAGCTCCAGGCGCTTTTTGCCTTTGGGCTTTGCGGGTGCGGCAATGTTCTCGCTCATGCGGATGCTCCTTGTGCGTTTATGGGGTGATCAGGCCGAGTTCCTGCGCCAGGCGCGGGTGCTGGCTGCTGAGAATGTCCAGGATGGCATTGGCGGTGGCGCCGGCGTCCAGATCAGCGCCGATCATCTGTGCCTTCACGGCCCGGGGCTTGGGGGTGAATATCTTGCTGACCACTGTGGGCGAGCCCTTGAGGCCGATTTTGCTGACGTCCTCGATACCGGCGCGCTCTTTATTCCATTTCGGCACCTCAAAGCGGGCCGAGCGGAACATATCATCCATACCCGCGAAGCGGATCTGGTTGCTGCCCTCCAGCATGGTGACCAGGGCGGGCAGGCGGGTCCGGATCACCTGCACACCGCCTTCGGAACGGCGTTGTACGGTGATGCTGCGCTCCACGAGGTCCAGGGAGTCGATAGCCGATACGTAGGTGAGGAGTTGCAGGCCCAGGCGCTTGGCGATGCCGGGTCCGACCTGGGCAGTATCGCCATCAATGGTCTGCTTGCCGGTGAAAACCAGGTCTACCGGATGTTCCTCACCAATTTTGCGGATGGTCTGTGCCAGGGCAAAGGAGGTCGCCAGGGTGTCGGCACCGGCGAAGGCGCGGTCGGTCAGGAGTATCACGTCGTCGGCACCATAGGCGATGGCTTTGCGCAGTGCGTCTTCTGCTTGGGGCGGTCCCATGGTCAGCACGGTGACGCGCCCGCCGAAGCGGTCTTTGAGGCGCAAGGCCTCTTCAATGGCGAAAACGTCGAAGGGATTGATGATGGCGGGTACACCCTGCCGCATGATGGTATTGGTGACCGGATGCACCCGGATCTGGGCGCTGTCGGGAACCTGTTTGATACAGACGACAATATGCATGGCGTACTCCTGTTACCGATCCATCGGTGATCTGAAGATGCTGTTGCACTGATCTAAGCAATCTTCATTCCAGATATGGCTGTCTTGTGAATTTCAAGATAAACAGTCTCTAGGCTAAAATGCACCAGAAAAACAACACCAGCAGCAGATGTAGGCTTTGCGACAAAATGCATGCTTTATCACGGTAAACGCAATGTCTGGGTTGGCACTCGATGCTGGATGTTGCTTTGGCGAGGAGCACGGCACTGCTACTGAAGGCAAACTCCCGCCAGGCAGCGGCGAGGTGGCAGGTGATGGTGGAGAGGCATTCCTTGCCGGGTCGGACACAGCAGTGGTAACAAAGCGTACAAGATGTTCAATCTCTTACCGGACCAAAAAATCTAAGCACATGATAATATTATAGTCATTATTTGGCACTGTTATTGCTTGCTCCACTATGGTTGCCGTATCTGTCGGGCAACGCTATATTAGGGGAAATATATCACATTCGGGGCCCGCTCCTGCGGGTCTCGGTTCAGTTTCGCTGGGAATATACGCATCATGCGTCATATCCAGCCATATATTGAGGGGGGGGTGAACGTGGAACCGGAAAGATCTACTGTCTTGAAATTGTCTGTTCACAATGATGCCGTGTTCTCGGTGCCGGGTCCGCACTGCCCCGGTTCGGAGACGCTGGATATCCGTCATTTTGGGGAGGAGGAATCCATTGTGCGGCCCGCCATGGTGGATCTCGTCTTTCCCGAGGTAGTCTTCCCCACCAAGCGGGTCGCCTTGGTGGCCGGGGTGGAAAAGGTCCGGGAACTCGTCGTCGAACATCATCGCCTCATTTGGCATAGCCCCCTACAACCCATCTTCGGCAACAACGAAAAGCACTTCTGGAAAGCCGTGGCGTTGACCGCGGACTTCCATGTCGAGGCTTGTGGCGGTTCCAAGCTTTATACCGAACGCCGAGGCCATCCCCACCTGCGGGAGCGCCACTTTCCCTTTACCATCCGAGAGAAGGATCGGGAACTCTGGCTGGATCTCTATGTGCAGGCCCTGCGTCAGGTCGCCTTCCCCCCGGAGGTGGCCGAGGAATACTGGCGGTGGGTGGAATCCCTGTCCATCCGCATGATCAACCGCCGCACCACTTTTGCTGAACCGGTGCGTATTCCTTATAGCCATATCGTTGAACGCTTGTCCTGAGGAGAGCGACTCATGGAGAATTTTGCGCGCGTTTCCTTATATATGACCATAGCCAGCGCGTTGGCTTGATGAAAGTCAAAGCCGTCATACATGGCACCGTGTACACCCTGATGATGGCCGCGACGGTGAAGTCGAGCCTCGCGTGGGCGAAGGACGGCGCCAACGCCCCAAAGCTCCCGGCCATTACCGTACAGGGGAGCAGCGGGCAGACACCCCTCGTGCTGCCGGCCTTGGGGGCGGCCACGGGCGCCACCATCCCCCATTCCAGCTTCGATCTTTTCCAAAGCCCCGGTGGTACCAATGTCTACAGCATCGTCAGTGGACTGCCTTCGGTCATGGTGCAGACCACGGATCCCTACGGCTTGTCCAGCGGCGGCCCGGTGGGTATCAGCATCCGTGGTGAAACGAGCATCAAAGGGGCCATCGGCACCGTGGACGGCATTCCCATCTCCGCCATCGATCCGGGAGCGGGTCAACAATTTTTGTTCGATAGCGAAAACCTGCAGAGCGTCACTCTCCTGACTCCTCCTTTCGCACCGGAGCATATTTCCGTATTCACGCAGGAAGGATATCTCAACCGGAATATCCGCTGGGCCGCGGACCATTTCGGCGGCGAAGTCTCCCAAAGCGCCGGTTCCTTCGGCTTTCACAAGACCTTTCTGCGTTTGGACTCCGGTCTGCTGTCCACCGGCACCAAGTTCTTTATTTCCTCTTCCTATGTCCATGCCGATGCCTGGCGCGGGAACGGAGCCGCTCCGGATTATCGCTACAACGGTACCTTCGGCATCACCCAGCGGATCACCCGGCGCCTCACGGCAAAACTCTTCGCCGTCTACGACTATATGAAGGGTGCCGCTTACCGGCCCCTTTCCTATGCCCAGGCATCCAATCTCGGCACTTTTTATCACCTGGGGTACAACGCCGACCCGCAAAGCATCGATTATTCCGGATACAACCAGCAAAAATTCCAGGACTATGCCCTGATGGGTGAAATCCGCTGGCGCACCGGTTCCGGCAGCACCTTGCTCATCAAGCCTTTTTACAATCAGGAAAACGGTTACACCATGGGTACGGGACTTCCGGGGGTCAAAACCGACCAGATCGGCTATTGGAGCATCAACCACCATCTGTACGGCGTCCTGGGGAAATATGATTTCCATTATGCCCAGACCAAATTTTCCCTGGGGTACTGGTACGAAAACATTCAGCCGCCGGGTCCACCCACTGCGGTCAAGGCGTTCAATATCGCTCCCGATGGATTGCAATTCAGCAACTGGACTCCGTTGCTGGTCAATCCGGTATCCAACAACGTTTTCAACAGCCCCTATTTCCAGGCGCAGCGGGCAATCGGTCCGGTGACCATCACCGCAGGTGTCCGTTATTTGATGGAACAGATCCCCACGCTCAGTGTTTATGACGGCAGCGGGGTAGGGGACGTGTCCTCCGGCCAGGCGATCCGTGATGCGGCATGGAAATATACCATCCACGGCCATACCGATGATCAGTGGCTGCCCTATATCGGAGCAGTCTATCGATGGACTCCGCAGGTCAGTCTTACGGCAGCGTACAGCCGGGACAATGGAGGCCCCGCTCTGGAGATGTGGCCAAAACTGGTGTTGTCCGGAATGCCGGTAGCGGCGGCCCAAAATGCCTGGAATACAACGCGACCAGGTACCTCCAACGCCTTCTCCCTGGGCCTGTCCATTACCCATGCGCACTGGTATCTGCGCCCGGACGTGTTTTACACCACCTACAACCATAAGGACATCCCCATTGATGTACCGGGAACCGCCGCATTTTATAATCAGAACCTCGGCGTCGGGAAGGCTTGGGGTGTGGAAATCCAGGGCGCCGTCCAGCCGCTGGATGATCTTCAGATTTTCGGCTCCGCCGCCTACGATCGCGCTTATTTCACCAAAAATATCCCGGTCGGCAAAACGACTCTTCCGGTCAGCGGACTGCAATTCCCCGATGTCCCGAAATTCCTGGCTACCATTGGACTTCGCTATCGGTATCATCGGTTCAGCATCAGCCCGGTTGTTCAATATACAGGCCTGCGTTATGCGGATTCGCTGCACACGCAGCCGGTGCCCGCCTATTGCATCACCAATCTGAATTTCGCCTATCATCAGCCGGTCCGGCATCTCGGTGAATTCACTGCAAGGCTGCAGGTCCTGAATCTATTCAATCGTCATTATATTGGCCTCATCAGCCAAAACTATGTGCAGACCGGAGCCAATGCGGCGACGTTCTATCCCGGCGCGCCGCTGACCGTGGTGGGATACGTGGGATTACGATTCTAAGGGGATATTTCATGGAAGTCTTATTCCACCTTGCCGCAGTGTCCGGGGGTATCCTTTATCTGATGCCGCTCTTGTTGCTGGCGGTGCTTTTCGTGGCCCTGGAGCGGGGCTGGGCGTTGGCCATGATCCGGCGCAAGGGCGACGATCTGTTGCGCGTTCTGCAAGACAGCAAAGGTCGGGAGGCTCTGGAAAGGGCACTGGCCAGGACGCCGCCTTGCCCGCAACAGGCTGTATTCGCGGCAGTCTTGGCATCCCATGACCTGGCAAGCGGCGAGGCCTACGCCGAGGAGGCCATGCTGGCCCAGGCGACCCTGCTGGATCGGGGTTTATGGATCCTGGATACGGCCGTCACCCTGGCGCCCCTGCTTGGCTTGCTGGGCACCATCATCGGCATGTTCAATGCCTTTCAGATCTTGGGGAATCCGGATACCGCGCCGACGGCCATTACCGGTCATGTGGCGGAAGCCCTGGTGGCCACCGCCACGGGTTTGGCGATTGCCATTGTGGGCCTGGTGCTGTTTAACGGGCTCAATCAGCGCGTGCGTCTGGTCCTGCATCAGATGGAAAGGATCAAGGTGGGCGCCCTGAATCGTCTTTACCGGCAAGCGGTCAGGACCCACGGGGACGCCTCCGTCAGTCTCCTGGCGCGGCGCGGGGAAAGCTGAGGTGCGTTACTTTGAGGCCCGCAAGGGGCGCATCGAGATCATCCCCATGATCGACATCATGCTTTTTCTGCTGGTGTTCTTCATCATGATCACCTTGCGCATGATCCCCGCGACAGGAATCAGCACCCGGTTGCCGACCAGCAGCAATGCCCAGGTCTTGCCCAAAACCCCTTTGGTGGTGGAGTTGCGTGGCGACGGCAGTGTGCGTTTTCACGATCGAGCGGTGAGCCTGACGCAACTGGAGCAGCAATTGGCCCAAAACGATCCCAGTCACACGCAGGTCATTCTGGCGGGCGCAAAAAGCGTGACCTTGCAGCAATTGGTCGCGGTGATGGATGCCTGCCGTCATGCGGGGATCAGTCAGCTGGGCATCGCCACCCGCGCGGGGCCGCCATGAGCGGCTTGGCCCTCCCCGCCGGCCCGCAGCCGCCCAGAGCGGTGGTGTTTCTGTTGGCCCTGATCCTGGAGCTGGGCATTCTGGCGGTTCTGGCCGCCTGGCTGCGGATATCGCCTGCGCCCAGACCGGCGCTCACCCCACCCATGATGGTCCAACTGGCTGCCTGGCCGCAGCCCGGCGCCGCTCCACAACCCGCTCCGCGGAAACCGGCAGCCCGGACCGCTGCACCGACGCCGCGAAAATCCGTTCCCGTGCCCCGCAAGGTGGCCCCGAAGTCCCTGGAACGGCGGGTCAAGGTGCCGATCCGCTCCCTGCCCGCGGCACCGAGCGCGCTGGCGGTGCCCGCCGCGTCCTCCACCCGCTCCCGGACGGCGGCCCCGGCGGCATCTGCCGCAGACACTGCCGCCTTGCCGCCCGCGCCTCCTGCCCCACCGGCGGAATCGCGCCCCAGCATTCCCGCCTATGCTCACAACCCCGCGCCGGATTATCCCCAGTCGGCGCGCTGGGAAGGGGAGGAGGGCACCGTAGTGCTGCGGGTGCTGGTCAATAGCTCCGGTCTGCCGGAAAAAATAACGGTGGCCCGCAGTTCCGGCTACACCAGCCTGGATCGGGCAGCCGAAAAGGCCGTGCAGCGGTGGCGCTTCACCCCCGGTACCCGCGACGGAAAGGCGGTGGCCATGCAGGTAGAGATCCCTATCCGCTTTCGCCTGCGGGATGCCGAGCCATGATGCTGAGCGCTTCGCATCTCGCCTTTGCCCATGGCCATCGCATGGTCCTGGAAGATGTCTCACTGCAGTTGCATGCCGGAGAGTCGGTGGCCCTGCTGGGAGCCAACGGCAGCGGAAAAAGCACCCTCATTCGTCTGCTCCTCGGCATTCTGAAGCCGCTGCGGGGCGAGATCCGTCTGGGGGCTAGCGACCTGCATGCCCTGTCGGCCAAAGAGCGGGCGCGACGACTGGCTTATGTACCCCAGGATCATGGAGCGGTCTTTCCTTTCCTGGTGCGGGACGTGGTGCTCATGGGCCGCATGCCCCACCAATCCTGGCTGGGCGCTGCCAGCGCCCATGATCGGGAGCGGGCGGAAGCGGCGCTCGCCCGGCTGGGGATCAGCAGTCTCGCGGAGCGTTCCTACCTGGAACTGAGCGGAGGTCAGCGGCAACTGGTCATCATCGCCCGCGCGCTGGCCCAGGAGACACCCATACTGATCCTCGACGAGCCGGTAACCGGGCTGGATTATGGCAATCAGCATCGCCTGATGGCGCAGATTCGGGGCCTGGCGGACAGCGGTTATGCCATCCTGCAGAGCAGTCATTATCCGGAACACGCCCTTGCCATGGCAAATCGGGTCATTCTGCTGAAGGATGGACGCGTGCTTGCGGACGGCCCACCGCTGGAGGTGCTGCACCCGGAACACCTCCACGCCCTGTACGAAATAGACACGGAGCGTCTCGAAACCAGCGACGGTCGCCACGTGATCCTGCCCAAGGTCCCTGCTTCTGCCCCATCGCCGGGGCAGGGGCGGGGCGATTTGCACCTTCCAGCGAGGAATATCCGATGAAACCTACCCTACGCATTTTTGCCTCCCTATCGCCAGGCAAATGGCGCTTTCCTATGGTCGCGGCACTGGGCGCCAGCCTGTTGCTCTCCTTGCCATCCTGGGCGGCCACGGCTCCCACTCAACTTCCGCCCCACAGTGTTTATGGCACCGCGCCGCCCATGACCCTGCTGGTTTACAGCATCGCTCCGGATTTGCTGGCCGGGTGGAATTTCCCCCTCGATAAAATGGCGGGCCTGGGTATGAGTACGAATTCCGAGTATCTCCTGCCGGCCGCGCGTCATTTGCCGGTGCTGGGTGGTTGGGACCCTGGCGACAAGCCCGAATTGGAACGCGTCCTCGCCATTCATCCCCAACTGGCTTTGCTCTGGGCACCGTACCTGGACAATGCCGGTCTGCGCGATGCCTTGCAGCGCATCGATGTGCCCACGTTGACCGTCCGGCTGAAAAGTCTGAACGATTACCCGGCCGCGTACCGCCTGCTGGGAGATCGCTTGGGGCAGGCCGCACGCGGTACGCTGCTGGCCGCGGATTTTCAGAAGATCCTGGATCGGCTTCAGCAGTTGCGCGACTCCATACCCCAGACCCAGCGCCAGACGGTGTATTACGCGGAGGGCGTGGACGGTCTGATGACCGATCCGGCGGATTCCCCCCATACCGAGGTGATCCGTGCCGCCGGCGGTGACAATGTGTTCACGGGCAAGGCGACGGCGCTGAAAGGGATGGAACGGGTGAGCATGGGGCAGGTGCTGGCCTGGAATCCCGACGTGATCCTGGTGCAGGATCCGGTTTTTTATCGGCGCGTGTATGGCCTTCCGGCCTGGCAAGGCCTCAAGGCGGTAAAGGGTCATCGGGTTTATCTGGTACCTCGGCAGCCCTTCAACTGGATGGATCGTCCGCCTTCTTTCATGCAGGGTCTGGGCGCTTTGTGGCTGGCGCACGTGCTGTATCCCCAGCAGTCGAAAATGGATCTGAATCGTGAGATACAGGACTTCTTCCAGACTTTTCTGCAGGTAAACGTGACCAAGACACAGGCGCAGGCGATGTGGCAGCCGTGAGGATGACGGTGCTGCCGGGAGGGTCGGCCAAGAGCTTGGCCATGCCGTTGCTCTTCGTGCTCCTGGCCGCCATGGTCGTGCTGGAGCTATCCTGGGGACATTACCCGCTGTCCTGGCTGCAATTCTGGCAATGGCTGCGAGGCAGTCCGATGTTGTCGCCGGAAAAAGCCATGCAGATCCACTTGTTGATGGCGGAGATCCGTCTACCGCGCCTCTCGGTGGCGATCCTCGTGGGTGCGGCGCTGGCGGCCAGTGGCACCGTCTTTCAGGCGGTGTTCCGCAACCCGTTGGCGGCCCCGGATATTCTGGGCGTCATGGCGGGAGCTGCCTTCGGCGGCGCCTTGGGCATCCTCCTGGGCGGACCCTGGTGGACGATACAGGCGGCCGCCTTTGTTTTTGGACTGATCGCCGTGGCGATGGCTTATCTGATCGCCCGCCATTTTCCGGGGCAGCCCACCCTGATGCTGGTGATCGGCGGCATCCTGGCCGGAGCCTTGTTTACCGCCCTGCTTTCCCTGGTGAAATATGCCGCCGATCCCTATCAGCAGCTACCCAGTATCGTTTTTTGGCTCATGGGCAGTCTCTCCAACGTGCCCCTGCGCCAGATCCCCTACTTTGCCTTGCCGGTTTTTGCCGGGATCGCGCTGTTGATATTGCACGGTCATCGCCTCGATGCCCTCAGTCTGGGGGACGAGGAGGCCCATAGTCTTGGTCTGCCGGTGCGCCGGATTCGTTTGCTGGTCATCGTGCTCGCGACCCTGCTGGCGGCCCTGGCCGTGATGATGGCGGGGATGATCGGCTGGATCGGGCTCATCATCCCCCACCTGGCGCGGCTGATACTCGGGCCGGGCAACCGCCGGCTGCTGCTGGGGAGCAGTATTCTCGGCGCCGCGTACCTGTTGCTCGCCGACGCCCTGGCCCGCAACCTGTTCTCCGTGGATGTCCCGGTGGGCGTATTTGCGGAACTTCTGGGGGTGCCGGCGTTTTTACTGGTGCTCAGGCAGATACGGAAGGCGTGGGTCTGAGTTCGCCCCGTTGCTTGTCACCGGGGTTGGATCCCTGTGCCGGGGACTCCTGCATGGTTTTCATTGCGCGTGCGGTGGAAGGGGAGGATTCTCGTCGATCACCAGGGTGATTCCCTCCGCCGAGAACAATGCCTCCAGAGCCGGTTCCAACTGTCCGGCGCCCATATGAATTTCGTCCGCCCCCTGGGCGATGAGCCATGCCGCCAACCGTATGCCACGGCCTTTTTGGGCCGGCGGTACGGGGTTGTTCAGGGTCTGGGTACTCACCAGGACGCCCTCGCGGTTTTCATCCTCGAAACGTATACGCTGCGTCCTCCCGAAGCGCGTGGCCAGCGCCGATCCCTCTTCGGTCAGGAGGAATGCCCGCCTTTTGAAGGGCTTGAAGGGCGGCTCGTAATGAAGGGTGATGCTTTCCAGTTCGGGAAACGCCTCTTGTAGGCGCTGTTGGGCGCGGTCGGCCACTTCATGGGCGTGCGCGAAATTCGCCGCAGCGATGCCGATGGTGGCGTCCGCGAACAGGACACTCCCGGCATGGCGCAGCCGCAGCCCCTCCACGCCTTCCACTTCCGGCGTGGTCAACAGCAGATTTTTTGCCTTCGCGTACAGTTCGGATTCCACCGAGGCATCCAGCAGCGAGAGGATGGCGTTTTTCAGCACTCCCCAGGTGCCTTGCAGAATCAGGATGAGGATGATGAGGACGGCGATCTCCTGCGCGAAGGGTATCCGCAGGAGATGCCCGCCGATTCCGGCCATGACCACCACCCCGGCGCCGATGTCACCCAGCCAGTTCACCACATCGCTTTGCAGTCCGGGAGAGCGGAGGCGGGCGGCGGCGCGCCGCTCGAAAACATAAAAAATGCCTTCGGCCGCCACGATGGCCGTCATGAAGCCCATGGTGGCCAAAGGATTGTCAGGTGGCCGCGCACCGCCGGAAAAAAACACCGCGCGGGCGATCTCGTAGGCGGCAATGACGACCAGCAAGGCACCGCCCAGGGCAGCCATGTCCTCCACCTTATGGAGGCCGTAGGGAAATCGCGAGGAGCGGTGGCGGGAAAAGCGGATGGCCGCCAGGATGAGCAGGGCGCCCAATACATCGGAAAGGCTATGCACGGCGTCGGCGATGACGACGGTACTGCCGGAGTAAACCCCCCAGCCGATCTTTGCCAGGGAGAGCAGGCCATTGAGCCCCGTCGATGCCATCATCCAACGGGATTTCTGCCGTTCCGACAGGCCGGAGGGGGTGATTTTTTTCGGTGTATTCATCGCATCCAATGTCGCCATTCGCCCGGCCTGCGGCAATGATACCTTAACCCGGTCCACTCCTCACGCACCATCCATGACCGGCGCTAAAATTTGTATGTCATCATTACCCGGTTGTAAACAAAGGAGTGCTGGGGTGATCCGGGAAACAATCCCTGCACCCCACCATTACCGACCTCCACCTGATCCCGCAAACACAGCCCTTTGAACATACCTTGCGGGAAATAGCTCACGTTGAAATGGGTCCAGTTGCTGTTTCCCGAAAAATAGGTGGTGAATTGTGAGTAGCCCGCAGTAAATTGCAATTGTTGGGGTACGACCCAATAGCCGGCACGCACTCGCCAACCATGTCCGGGACCCACGCCGACCAGACCCTGAATCATGCTATCTACATACAGAGGGTCTGCGGTATATCCGACGGTGTAGGGAGAAATAATGGCACCTCCACCGAGCGCATGGCTGTGTAATTCGGTGGCATCATAAGCCCACCACAAGCTGCCGTGGGGAAAGGCTATCCCGGTTTTGATACCCCAGTTGGTACTGTTGACGCCTTGGCCCGGTTGCCCGAAAAGCGTGGTTCCAGTGCTGGCAAAAGCTTCTCCGGCACCCCATTCCCTGGTGAACTGCGCATCCACAAAGGGCTTGAGGACGAAAGATGTCGGCGGTGCGTAGTGACCGCTCCAGTAGAACATGTTGGTGAACTGGTCGAACTGGTAAAACCAGGCAGCAGTTTCGACGTGATACCCGTGATAGCGGGCGCCAAAGGCGAGCACCCCATTGGTAGGCGGAGTCCCTGCGGGCAGCACGTTGGGCCCTCCGTACAGAGAATCCCCATCATAATGACCGGGATAATACAAGTTATCCCGATAGAACTGGTCGGTGGTGCGGTCTTTCCAGCGGAAAATCCGCAAGGCACTCAGTTGCAGACCGCTGATGGGATGGGCCTCCAGGGTGACCCCCTGATAAGTGACGGGAATCACTCGTCCACCGACCCGATTCAGCCACGGGGTATCCACCAACTGGTTACCCACCTTGGCGGTGATCCAGTGATCCTGGTACTCCAGATAGGCTTGTCCCAAAGCATTGACGGAAGGCTTGTCTCCCATGAGGGTTTTATCGACCCGGTCGGGGTTGCTGGCCAGGGTACCCATGGCGTTAGCCGTATAAAAACTCACCCCTACCCGGAATCCAGTCAAAAAAGGGGCGGTCAGGACATTAATGCGCCCAGCCAGAGAGTAAGCATAGGCGTTGGGCACATCGGGCGTGCCATACAAGCGGCTGAAATAGTAGGAGCGGATTTGCCCGTCAATTTTGCTCCGGGTAAAAAACTGGCTCAGGGTTTCGGCTTGGGCGTTGGCATTGAAGCTGCCTATCAGAATCGCTGTTGTTAACAGGGGAAGGATATTTTTCTGCATGGGCATAGTTCCTGATGCGCATGGAATATGATGATTTTCATTGTGACTTTTTAAATATAACGATGCATATTCAGCCAATTTGCGGAGGGATAGCTCATCCCGACGTTCCGGCGAACAGCCTACGCCGGCCACAGAACGCGCCGGCGCGGGGCCGCTTTATTTCAGTACGCCACCCTTGGGCGGGTTATAGCCGGTCTCTTTGAACATGGCCTGACCCTGGGGGCTGGCCATGAAGTGGATAAAGGCCATGCCCAGTTTGGGGTCGGGCGCGTCGACGGGTACCGCGGCATAGAAGACCAGGGGCTGGGTATGCACGGTCGTGGGTTTCCCGTCCACATTCAGGGTGAATTGGACTTTGCTGTACCAGTTTTTGATCATGGCCGGATTGCTGAGATTGATCTGATCGGGCAGGGTAATATAAGGCAGATGCAGGGATTTTACCGCGCTGAGATAACCCGACGAGGCGGCCATCTGACCACTCTTGAGGCGGGAAAGTAACGACGCCTCCGTAAATATCTGCTGCGGATTTTCAATGGGGCCGAGGATCTTGTTCACCAAATCCGGTTGGTGGTAATACTTTTCAGCCAGCATGAAGGTAAAGACGATATTTTGACCTTGGGGATCGGTTTTGGGATCCGTGCGACCGAAGATTACCCCCGGCTTCTGCAGGATTTCATACCAGGCCACTTTGCCTTCCGCGGCTTCCTTGAAATCCTTGGCGTAGGGGCTGTTAGGACTGTAAGCGATGCACATGGCGGTACTGGCGACCGGATAGGCCTCCTTGACCAGACCGGCCTTGATCAGCACCTCGATGGGGCCGGGGGTGATGGAGACAAAAACGTCGGTGCGCAGTTTGTGGGCGGCGATGAGATGGGCGAGACCGTAAGCGCCCTGGCCCTCCCCCTGATATTGCACGTTATGGGCTTTGGCGAAGGCCGGTCCAAGATGCAGGTCCATGACCGTACCCATGGAGCCTGCGTAAGCGACATGCAGGTCTTTGGCCATGGCCTGAGGTGATAAAAACAGCAGGCTGGCGGCGATGATCAGTCCAAGAGAAATTTGATGGCGACGGTGTTTCACGGTTTCTACTCCTGTGGTTTGCGGATCCTGTGGTTTGCGGAATATTCAATGGAATATACCGGCATATATTTTTTGCTGTCAACAAGTTTTTAAGCTGGTTATACCCCAATACGCCATGACCTTGGCATCTTTTTTGCTGCATCTTCCACATGGCCATTCCCCCCATTTATTTGTTCGTTTTATGACAATAATGTTTACTTATTGACATCTAAGGAGAGGCTTTTTGAAACTGCACTGGTGGCCAAAGTCTGTCATCATAAAAGGTGCTGCCGACTGTGGAAGTCTTTGAACGCTGTTCGGTATTTCGCGGGCTGGAACCGGCCGCTGCGTGACCTTGGAGATGCGCGTTTTTTAATGCGATATGGAGAAATGAAGATGCGTACCATCATTACCCTGGCAGGCCAGGATGTGGGATTGGTGAGTGAAAAAGATATGGCCCGCGCCATTGAGGCGGCTGCGGAAGTCTTCGCACAGCATGGAGCTGACCCTATGGCTTGCGAAATAGCCAATCAGAAGCAGTATAGTGATGCAGAAATTACCCAGGAAGAAGCATTATTATGTGTAATTTGGGAAGAGGCCAATTATGCAGCCTGGCACAAAGCCACTATTGGCTGGATGAGTCGGGATATTGACCTTTACCTGATGGTGCGAAACTAAAACCCGTCTCTCTTGCTTCCCCAGGGATGAGAGCCGGGAACCATTTCCGCTTTGATTCCGGCCTTTTCCACATCGGCGAGGGTTTTATAGAGTGTCGCTGCGTAAATGGCCATCCCAATCCATGAAAAAGCCACTCATGATAAGTCCTCGCTCATGTTGTTCCAAAAGTCGGTGAAGGAAAAACGATGCCTGCCAAGTCAGCGCAATTTGCGCTCGGCGGGCGAAAAATGGCTCAAGTGCCCCTCTTTCGCCGCTTGCGCACGACCACGCGCAATCAATCCAGCACTACGACCAGGTGCGGCTACCCGTGAAAGTTGCTTTTCCATGCGTTGGCTGCCGCATTGGGGACAGCTTGGTATACTTCCGCTCATGACCAGCAATTCAAAGTCGGCGTCGCAATCGCAACAATGGTAATCGAAGATAGGCATCTTTGTTCCTTTGTCAGGTTATGGCCAAAACGTCATCTGTTACCCGGTACAGCAATAATGATGCCTGTTCAGGTGGCGGCTTTTACCCGCCTCGGCGTTTCGCGCAACAAATTCAGACACTCCAGATTGGCGACCATATCCAGTGCAGTGAAATCGTCGAGCGAAAGGAGGCTCCGGTCTGCACCGAATGCCAGCAAACGCGCCACTACCGCCGTCTTGCCGGCGGATGCAGCATACATCAGGCAAGTGGCGCCGTTGTCATTCTGGTGGTTAATGTTGGCGCCAACCGCGACCAGCAGGTCCAGTGTGTCCAGATTCTCACTGACACAAGCGAACCAGAGGGCCTGATTGCCATCGTGGTTGCGTTGCTGCGGGTCGGCACCGGCGGCGAGCAGTTCAGCCACCCGTTCAGGATGGCCTTCGCCGGCAGCGCGCATCAAGGGCGTCACCCCGTCGCGGGTGCGCGCGTGGATGTCTGCGGCGGGAAACTCCTGCGCCGTCAGCCAGCGTTGCAGCGCCTCGGTGAGCTGCGGATTTGCGGGCGCATGCACCTTGCGCCAGGCTTCGTAACCACCATCCAGACTATATACCTCCGCGAAACCAAAATCGGCAAACAGTTGGGCACGCATCTGGCTGGCGTTGCCATGGTAGCAATAGATCAGCACGGGACGATGTTTGGCCATGTTCAGCACATAGTCATCGGCGTTGTCATCGCCCAGGGGAGAAGCTCCGGCAATATGTCCGGCCCGGAAATCGCTGGGATGGCGGCAATCCAGTAACAATGTGTCCGACCTTTGCAGGAGTTCGCGGGCCTTGTGCACATCAATACGCTGAAAGGAGCGGGTAGTCATGAGTTTTCTCCGGTGTGAGTGTTCAGTGTCCGGTGGGCATAGGGCGGGAGGGTGCTGATCCGCGTATCCGTCAGGGCATGACCCACGGTGAAGTGGTAGAGGGATTGCAGACTGTTATCCTTGATCCCCAATAGGTCATGCACGGCGTCATCAAAAAAACAGCCGATGCCGGTGCCATTCAGACCCAGGGATTCGGCTTCCAGATACAATATCTGGCCCAGCAGCCCGGCTTCTTGGTGGAGCAGACGATAATGCCAGGCACCGCTCTTCAGGGGGGCGGCATACTCCGCCAGAAAGGCCACGGCAAAGCAGCTATCGGCGGCAATGGCCTGATGACAGGACAGGGTCCGGGCGATACTGCGCACGTCGCCACTATAGAGTCGCCGCAGGGGCAGATGGTTTGGCGCAGTAGCCACCGCTTCCCAGGAGAAGTCGGGATTGAGGGCCATGCGGAGCACTTGTTCGCCCTCCCCAGTGCGGGGCAGGGCATAAAGGCCGCTGTTCAGGCCTTCGACGCGATGCACAAAAAAGATCGGATGGATGCGCGAGGTGAAGGGCCAGACGTCCCAGGGCAGGGCGGAACGGGGCAGCAACGCATCCAGGAGGGTAAAGAAATCGTCAGCCGCCATGACCGCCTTCGGGTCGAAGCGCTGGGCGCTGCGCCGACGGCGGATCAGGGTGCTCGCGGCAGTATGCCCCGATATTTTGCGGGTTGGCCAGGGATCGGGCGGAAGCGGGTCGGGAGTGAGTACCGGCATCCTGCTGGCGCTGGTCGTTTCGGCGATGACCGGCCACTGGTATAGGGGGTGGGGATCCAGGCAGTTGGCCTGACCTCGCCATTGCCCCGGCAGCGCAGCGGGGCCAGGGATGGCGGAGGGCATGGTATCGGCCAGGAGGATTTCCAGCAGCAGCTCCGCATCCTCGTTTTCCGCATGCACGAAATCGCCAGCACGATCTAAGCCCAGGAGGCTGCGCAGTCGGGCATCGTCCACATCCCCGCGCAAGCGAAGCTGCCAACCCAGGGTCCCCGCGGCATAGCGCAGGGCACCCAGCGCATGGCCAATATCCAGTTGGCAATAGCGTTGGGCCCGTTCGCCGTATTTCCATGCTTCGCGCCAGGCTATGGAACTCAGGCCGATATACACCCCTGCGCTGGGTTGTCCGGCATCGGGACACCAGCGTTGTTCCAACAGATGGTCCCGGCTCACATAGTGGTAAAGTCCATTGCGCAAACTCTGCACCCCGAAGGCGAGCACATAGGCCTCGGTGGGATGCAGGTTGCCGCTGGATGGATTGCAACGCAACGCCCAGCGATCAGGACCGTATTCCTTCCAGGCCGCCAGCCCGAGGGAAAGCTCCAAAAGCTGCGCGACCGCCGGCAAAGTGAGGGGTTGGGGTGTGGCGGCGGGCAACCCGGCGAAAGTGACGGCAGTTTCGTCCGTCAACAACGGCAAGATGTGTTGCGGGCTCCCGGTGAACTCGCGGAAGGGGTTGGGCTGTGCATCCCAGTCCAGCGCTTCCGGCCCGGCGGCATAGCGATTCAGGTGATGCTTGGAGCGTTCATGGTAGGCCATCACCACCCGCACCGCTTCGCTGTTATTGCTTGCCGCCATGATATGCGCCGTTCGTCAGCCTTGGTCGTGGCATTTTATTCAGACGCGGCAATCGCGTGTCAACGTGCTTTCGGCGCGCTGACCGCCACCTTGTCCAGAGAGACGTGACTCACGCCCATGGCCTGATGAAAGACTTTGAAGACCTTTTCGGAGACCGCGTCAGATACCACAAAATCCTGATATGACTGGCTGAGTAATTTCACATAAAGCGCTTGCAGCGCCTGATCATCCAGGGCGTCCGTATTCCCCTCCCTTTTCAGGTAGTCATGAAAACGTTTGAGGATATGGAGACGATTGACATGGACCACAGTCTCATCATAGTCGATGTTCAGAAACTTCAGGAAATCCTCAGCGGAGGACAAACTCGCCAGTGTTTTACGTAAATCACCCATGGTGTCATCCTTGGAATTCGTCAGAGGGGAGGGGAGCCAAAGCCGCTTGGCTGCTGTTTGGCCCACACAGGTTGGGATCGGAATCCGGACAGTTATTGCAGTCTTTTTCCGTCAGTTGCACGGCCCGCCCGCTGGACTGGGCCTGCAATTCCAGTTGGGAAATCCGTTCCATCAGGCACTGAATGGCCTTGCCCACCGGATCGGGCATGAGATGGTGATCCAGATCAATACCGTGGGCGTTGATGCGGCGGCGTTCCGCAGGCAGCACGACGCGGCCGGGGATGCCCACGACCGTCATACCCGGGGCCACATCGTTAATGACCACCGCATTGGCACCCACCTGGCTGTCATGACCGATAGTGACGGACCCGAGGATCTTCGCACCCGCACCCACCATGACCCGATCCTGCAATGTCGGGTGACGCTTGCCTGGATTCCAGCTCGTGCCCCCCAGCGTCACCCCATGGTAGAGGGTACAATCATCACCAATTTCAGCCGTTTCGCCGATCACCACGCCCATGCCGTGGTCAATGAAAAAACGCCGCCCGATCCGCGCCCCCGGGTGAATGTCGATACCGGTGGAGAATCGCGCCATCGCGCTGAGCACACGCGCCGGATAACGCCAACCGCTCCGCCACCAGCGATGGGCGAGGCGGTGCGCCAGCAACGCGTGTACCCCAGGGTAGGTGGTGAGGATTTCCAACGTACTGCGGGCAGCCGGATCGCGTTCGAAAACACAGTGAATATCTTCGCGCAGATTGCGCCACAAACCGGACTTGCGGGGTTGTTCTTGGTCGAGCAGGGTAGCAGCCACGGGTGTGTCCTCCATTCAGGAATGCGCTTCCAGGGACTCCACACTCTCCAGAAGAAAGCGATGCAGGTCCTCTACGGGCGGTGGTGCCTTGTGCCGAAGCACATAGACGCGAATCTGTTTGAGGATGCTTTGTGCCTGTAATTCAGTGATGGCACTGCCCAGCTCAGCGTAGGCGCGCATGATGGCCTTGGTACCGGAATGCTTGCCCAGCACCACGTGATGCTGGCGCCCCAGTTCCTCTGGGTCGAAGCTCTGGTAATTGCGGGGGTTTTTGATCAGTCCATCGACGTGGATACCCGATTCGTGGCTGAAGATGGCATCGCCGACGATACTTTTCCCGGCGGGCACGGGTCGCGCGGAAGCCAATGCCACCAATTGCGAAATCGCCTTGAACTGGCGCACTTCAATGCCGGTCTCGAAACCGTGCAAATGATGCAGACACATCACTACTTCCTCCAGCGCGGCATTACCGGCGCGCTCGCCCAGACCGTTCACCGTCGTGTTCACATGGGTGGCGCCAAAACGCAGGGCCGCGATGGAGTTGGCAGTGGCCAGACCCAGATCGTTGTGAGCATGGATTTCAATTTCCATATCCGTGGCCGCCCTTAAGCGCCGCATGATATGGGCGGTATTAAAGGGTTCCAGAATGCCCAGGGTGTCGGCATAACGAAAGCGGCGCGCTCCCGCGCGTTGGGCGACCTCCATGACCCGCAGGATAAAGTCCAGCGGCGCCCGGGAGGAATCTTCGCCACCTACTGCTACGTCCATGCCGCTGTCCAGCACTTGCTTCACCCGGCGATCCACCTGCTGCAAGACCCACTGACGATCTTTGCCCAGCTTGCCTCGAATCTGGATATCCGAAACCGGCACTGAGGCGTTGACCATGTCCACCGCACAACGCTTTGCCGCGGCGAGGTCCGTATCGTGCATCCGGCACCAGACCACCAAGCGGGCGGGCAGTCCCATCAGGGCAATGCCCCGGATGGTTTCTTCCTCCTCGCTCCCCATGGCGGGAATGCCGATCTCCAACTCCGGGATCCCGGCATTGGCCAGACTCTCGGCGATAGCCAGTTTTTCCTCGGGGCGGAAAGCCACCCCTGCGGTCTGCTCGCCGTCGCGCAGGGTGGTGTCGTGGATTACCGAGAAGCTTTTGGAGATAGGGCTGATTTCATGCATATACGGGTGCAAAGGCATTATCGGTGAGAATGGGGCCATTGGCGCCCCAGTAAGGGGACAGACGCCGCAATTGCGCGATGATGGGTGGTGTTTGCGCAATCACCCAGTCCACTTCGGCTTCCGTGGTCTCTCGGGACAGGGAGAAACGGATGGTGCCGTGCGCCGCCGTATAGGGGATGTCCATGGCGCGCAACACATGGGACGGCTCCAGCGACCCGGAGGTACAGGCGGAACCAGAAGAGGCGGCGATACCGACCCGGCTCAGGAGCATCAGAATGGCCTCGCCCTCGATGTATTCAAAAGAGATGCTGGACGTATTGGGCAGGCGGTGTTCGGGGTCGCCATTGGCGAAAGCATAGGGCACCTGCGCCAGTATCCCGGCCTCCAGACGATCCCTTAAAGCGCGCACCACGGTGTTTTCATACTCCATATGCTCCAGGGCCATGTCTGCCGCCAGCCCCAGGGCGATAATCCCCGTGGTGTTTTCTGTTCCGGCCCGGCGTCCGCGTTCCTGATGACCACCGCGCAGCATGGGGCGGTAGCGGGTGCCCCGACGCACATAGAGCGCACCGACACCTTTGGGGGCATGCAGCTTATGGCCGGAGAGGGAGAGCATGTCGATGGCCGACTCCCGCATATTCAAGGCAATTTTGCCCACCGCCTGCACGGCGTCCGTATGAAAGAGGGCGCCCTTCTCCTTGGCCATCCGTGCCATGGTTTCGACGGGAAAGATCGTTCCCGTCTCATTGTTGGCGTACATCATGGAGACGACGGCCACCTGCTCGCTGAGCGCTGCGGCATACGCCTCCCTGGAGATGCGCCCAAGTCTGTCCACGGGAATGTAGTGGACTTTGTAGCCTTCATGACGTTCGAGATGATCACAGAGCGTCAGTATGGCTGGGTGCTCTACCACACTGGTGATGATTTCCCGACGACTGGGTTGTATGGCCAGGGCCGAGAGGATGGCGGTGTTATCGGATTCCGTACCGCAGGAGGTAAAAATGATTTCCGAGTCGTGCTCTGCCCCCAGCAGCGCCTGTACGGAAGCGCGCGCTTCCTCCAAACGTTTGCCCACATCGCCACCGAAACTGTGCATGGAGGAGGGGTTGCCGTAATACTCGCTGAAGTAGGGAAGAATGGCCTCCAGCACCCGGGGATCTACCCGGGTGGTGGCGTTGTTGTCCATATAGGCGCTGCTCATGGCTATGCCCCCACGGCTTGCGGCATGCTGGCCGGAACCACCCGTACCGGACGCCCCAGGGTCAGCATCAGGCGTTCCTGGATGCCGGAAATGGTGATCCCCGAAGACTGGCAGTTCATGCACGAGCCGCTCATGGCCACCATGACCGTATCACCTTCCACATCGACCAGTTCGATATTGCCGCCATCCATCTGGAATTGCGGGCGCATTTCATCGATCACGGCGGATATTTTCTGGATTTTCTGCACCATGGTCATGGGGGCCGGAGCGGCTTTGGCGGCGGCTTTCGCTGCCACCACCGGTAGCGGCGCGCTGCCGTTTACTGCCGCGAGGATATCTTCGATCTGCTCATGGCAGCTTTGACAGCCACCACCCGCCTTGGTATAGAAAGTGATCTCTTCGACCGTCGACAAATGGTTTTCTCTGGCCACCTTCTCGATGAGCGCCGAGTCAATGGCGAAGCATTTACAGACCAGCGCGCCTTCTTCGTGATCATCTGACCATTCTTCGCCACGGTAATTGGCGATGGCGGCGTGCAGGGCCTCGGCACCCATCACCGAACAATGCATTTTCTCCGGTGGGAGTCCACCCAGAAACTCAGCGATGTCCTGATTGGTGATTTTGAGCGCTTCATCCAGCGTCTTGCCCTTGATCAGTTCAGTCAACGCTGATGATGAGGCGATGGCCGAGCCGCAGCCAAAAGTCTGGAAGCGGGCGTCCAGAATGACATCTGTATCCGGGTCTACCTTGAGCATCAGGCGCAGGGCATCCCCGCAACTGATGGAACCGACCTCGCCGACCGCGTTGGCCTCTTCGAGGACCCCGGTATTCTTGGGGTTGAAAAATAAATCCTTGACTTTATCGGTATAATCCCACATGGCGTTAACTCCGATGTCCGCAGGAGGAGGCTGAGGAAGCGGAGGCTTCGTCTCCCGTGGTGAATGACGACCCGCAACCGCAGGTTCCCGTAGCATTGGGGTTTTCGAAACGGAAACCACTGCCGCTGAGTTCGTCCACATAGTCGATGACGACCCCGCTAAGCAGAGTGGCGCTGGCGTTGTCCACGTAAACCGGCACGCCCTCTATGGCCACCACGGTGTCATCCGCGCCTGCTTCGGCTTCCAAGCCCATTCCATACTGATAGCCGGAACAACCACCTCCGGTCACCGCAACCCGTAATCCGCTCGCTTCAGGATTCTCGGCAAGCAGGTTTTTGACAACATCAATGGCTTTCCCTGTTAATTGCAGCATGACTGGCTCCTTACGCGAAGATTTTCCAGAATAGATATAGCAAGACTTGGGCCACATAGCGCGTGATTTTTTAACTGACTGTATTTATTTGTTCTTTCAAAAGCAATCCGGTGTCGTGATAACAACTTGTCAGATTTCATACATTTTTTTGAAGGGAAATGAACGTATAGCGGTAACGCACTACTAGGGGTAAATATTGCATCCTGATCGGGTTGCGGATGCTTATAGGTTTTTAGCCCTGGGCAGCCCCAGCAGGTTCCAAGCACTGGCATCTTCCGGGCCGAAGCATTGGGCATAATCATGACAAACATTGCAACTGGGTGCCCGGCAGAGGCGGACTCCAGCCTGGTCACACAACTGCTTATAAAAGAATTTCTTCCACTTCATGTTGCCGGTATTTTTGAAATACAGTCGCGGAAAATGGCGTTTAATAATGTCACTGAGGTCCTCACGATTCGTTAGGCCCAGGTCTTGCCACAAGTGATCATCGCCCAGGCAGCCCACTGCGAGAATGGCCGCTACCCACTCTGTAGCATGATCAACGCCGGCACGGTGATCCAGTAAAAGCTTGACCAGATCGCCGGTTTCCTCATTGCGCATGGATGCATTGTTTGCTTTCCCCAGACATTGACACAGAAAAGTACCGCCTGCCGCGTTATGGAGATAGACCTTCGTGCATTGTCCGGTCGAGCGTGATTCCGCTATCCGCGGGAAATAACGAGAAAACAGATGACCCAGTTGGCGGATATCCAGGCCAAGCGCGCCACTGAGCTTGCCGTGGCGTTCCATGGCGCGATGGCTGATACATCGAGCAAAAAATCGGGCATCAGAGAATGCCTCATCCGGATTGCGACCAGACATCAGAATGTCATATATGGCAGTTTTCATGGATGCATTCCCCCCCCGAAGGCACTATGCCGAGACACTGACCGCCAAGGACATGGAAGCATGGGTATAGCAATCCTTGGGGCAAACCCGGGAGCAGGCTTCGCAGCCGATACATTTTTCCGGGTGGGCAATGGTCATGAATTTGCGTTCCGCTTCATCATCGGTGGCGGCTACGATCTCCCCCTCTTCAGTCATTCCGACGAGATTCAATACATCGCGCCCACATGCCCGAAAACATCGGCCACAGCCTATGCATTTTTCGGTATTAATGGCATCCACAAAACGGGGTAGCCAGGCTAATCCATCTTTGGTAATTCCGTTGATCTCGGACATGGCTCGGACCTCAGGGGAGTGATGCAAATTCTGCTCTTGCCTGACTAAGAAGCTCATACGCATGGAACGTTTTCTGGGCAAGATCCGGGATTTTCTCCCACCCTATGGGGAGATCTTCGGCAAGGTCATGCAAATCCATCTTTAACTGGGTTGCTTTCCCATTGAGCTGTTTTATTTCTGCTTTCAAACGTTCTTTTTCTTCCATGATCTCCTCCCAGTGTGGCACATCAGTCCATTGGACATACAGTGGTTCGAATAGAATAGACATGATTTCCTCCGATTCCTCGATCTGGCGGCATCTGCAGGTATCCGGCCCTTAATAGCGAGCCACCTCGGGAAATTTTTCGATCATTTCCAGGGCATTTGCCACCAATTTATCTCCTTCCTCTGCCAACTTGTCCATGGAAGGAAAACCGAAGCGATGGACATCGCGCAATTGTTTGTTGACAACAATCAGGCGTCCGGCAATCAATACCAGGCGGCCAAAGCCTTCATGACTCATTTTCATCATGGGCGACACCATGACTCCGGAAGCTCGCTCCGTAGCCAGCCCCACGGCGTTATAAAAAAGTTCCACGCGCCAGAGTACTTCGGGATCAGGGTCGCCAATGATGGGGATCGCCCGGCGCTGCTCCTTATCCAGCACATAGGGTGCCAGCAGTTCCATGTCAGACTTTTTTTCCCAGGCACCGTAGCTATCCTGCGCTCGCCACTGCTTGACCAGTTCGCGATAAAACAGGGATTCCTCCGGCAAAACCGCCGCCACTGCAGCATTCTCAGGCATGACTCAGCTCCTCTTCGTCGTCAAAATCAAATGTTTTTTCTGCGCCCTTGTTCATGACCTTGCGCAGCCATGGGGGAGGGGTGCCCTGTAATACGACTTGCAGCTTGTCGAGTATTTCGCTGATGGGTTCCGGTTCATTCACCTTGATGGGATGAATTTTCATGGCCACCACCCGCGCCGCACCGGAGCCGCCAATAGCGGCCACATACAGAATGGCGCAATCCTTGATAGCTTCCAGCTTGGGGGCCAGCTTGTCTTCGTTGCCGTCTTCAGCGAGTTCACCGTCGAATTGCACAGCCTCCAGAAAATGGTGACCTTCTGCACTGAGTTCATAAATGGCGATGTTTTTTGCCCAACCAAAATGGGCATCGACTCTCTGCATATCCTGCGTTGAAAATGCGACTTTCATGGTGCCTCCTGGGCTTTGACCAGATAAAAAATGACTACTGCGTTCCGCATCCTTAACCAAACGCAAACGGCGCATGTGCATCGTGATCCTCCATGGGCAATGGCCAACTATCCGGACGGTTTTCCGCTTCCTGTGCCATTAACAGGTTACCGATCTCGAAGGTCAGATCGCGGGCACCGCGATAGCCGAGGGACAGGCGATGGGCGGCACCGAGCTGGTCAAAAATAGGCAGCCCCATGCGCAGGAAAGCGATATCCAGCCGCGCCGCCGCCTGCCGTCCATGGGAGTGGGTGATGAGCAGGTCACAGCCAGCACTCCGCGCTTCCAGGTCTTCCAGGTCACCGATGAGCACTTCCTCACAAGGCATCTGTTCGAGTAGCGGCGAATGGGTGGTGGTCACTGCAGCCGCGATGATCGCCCCCATTTCGCTGAGCCACGACCCGATATTCCAGAGCAGGTCAGGCTCGGCGCCGATGGCGATTTTTTTGCCGCCGAAGAAAAAATGACTGTCGAGCATGGCGTCGATCAACTGACTGCGTTGGCGACGATATTTGCCAGGTACCGGTTGTCCGCTCAACTGACTCAGGCAGTCCAATAACTGATCCGTCGCTTCGATGCCAGTAATGCGATCGAAGAGCACATAAGGCTGGCCGGTCTTGGTCATCAGGGCTTCTGCCGCAGGACGCATTTGTTCGCCCAAGGCAATGGTCAGTTCCGCCTCACCCATGCGCCGGATGGCCTCTACCGGAGTGCCGCCCAGAGTGTTGGGCGTGAAGTCGTCCGGAATATGGCCGTCCATGGACCCGGAAATATCGGGCAGGATAGTCGCTTCGAGCCCGAAGGATTCACCGATTTCCCGGAGTTCTTCGATGTCCGCAGCGGTGAGATGGCATCCCACGAGGAAGTTGACGGCACCCTCCCGGCGCGCGCTGCTGGGTTCAGCCAACCCTTTCACCATGCTCTCCACGGCCTTTGCCCAGCCATCCTGAAAAGCATCCTTGAAGTCTGGAGTAGAGACGTAAACCAGGGCCAACTGGTCCAATTCGGGATGGGTGGCGCGAAAGTTTTTCAGATATCCATCCACATCGTCGCCTTTGGTTTCGGTGACGCCGGTGGAACAGATGCCGATGATGGCTGGGTTGGTACGTTTATGAATATTGAGGATGGCGCTACCGATGTTATCCAGCCCGCCCATGACCGTCGCCACCTCACTCATGGCGGTGGTCTGCATGGGAATGCCCTCATTGAAATGCCGCTGAAAGAGCACCAGACCAAAGGCGGTACAGCCCTGGGAACCGTGCAGCATGGGCATGCAGTCGGCAATGCCCAGGAAGGCCAGGGCGCCGCCGATGGGTTGACTCATTTTGAGGGGGTTGACCGTGCAGGCTTTGCGGCTCTGAACGACGGTGCTCATGTCCGCGCCTCCCGCATATCCCAGGGCGCGGGTTTGCGCAACAAGGTCCACATGGGATTGTGGAGGGCCAAATCGATCTGTTTCACCAGATTGACCATCCCTTCATAACCGTTATAGGCATGATGGCGTTCCTGGTTGATGTCCACCCAGGGCATTTTGTTTTTGAGGGCGGCAAATTGGGAGCGTCCGCCCGACAGCAACACATCCGCACGCGCCTCCTGAAACATTTTGTACATTTCCCGTGGCGTCAGATCATCAAGCATGTGCGCATCCTGTCCCATGATTTCTTTAATTTTCTCCTTGTCCTCCTGGGTGGATTTCTTGACGCTGGTCCCGACGACTTCCATCCCCCCTTCCTGCAAGGCGGACACCACCGACCAGGATTTGACGCCCCCCGTGAAGAGCAGCACCCGTTTCCCACGCAGGCGATGGGTATATTCGGCGATACGTTGCCAGGCTCTTGCCTCTTCCCGGGCGATCAACGTTTCAGTACGGTCGTGAAGTTCTGCCGGGGCGCCCTGCTGGATCAGCAGGCGGGTGATTTCCCGGAGTGATTCCGTGGTATCGGAGATGCCATAAAAGGATCCTTCAAAGAACGGAATCTGATAACGCTCTTCCATTTTCCGCGCGATATTGATCATGGACTTTGAGCAGACCATCATATTGGCCTTGGCGCGATGGGATTGCGCCACGTCGTGATACTTGGCGTCACCGCTGATACAGCAAGTAACCCGGATCCCCAAATGATCAAGGAGTGGTTTGACCTGCCAGAGTTCACCGGAAAGATTGTATTCGCCAATGATATTGATGTCATAAGGGGTGGTGTATTCAGGCTCCTCCGTGCCGATCACATAATCCAGCAGAGCCTCTCCAGCCAGTTTGTTGCCGAGATTCTTGGCGCCGACAAAACCGGGGGAATTGACGGGAATGACGGGCTTGGCAAATTTTAGACTCGCCGCCTTGCACACGGCTTCGATATCGTCCCCGATCATCGCCGGGACGCAGGTTTGATAAACGAAGACCGCGGGCGGATCGTATTTATCGATGACCTCCTTGATGGATTTGTAGAGATGTTTTTCGCCACCATACACCACATCCAGTTCATTGATATCGGTGGTAAAGCCGGTGCGGTACAGTTGTGAACCAGACGATTTTGAACCGCGGTTATCCCAGGAGTTGCCTTCACAGGCGATGGGGCCGTGGACCAGGTGGGCGACGTCGGTAATGGGTTGCAGGGCAATTTTTGCCCCATCGAAAGCACAACCACCGGCCGCACCGCCCGGCTGCAGGGCCTTGGTGCAGCCTTTCTTGCGCTCTTTGTCGGACTTGCTCTGGTTCTTGCTGCATCCCGGCTCATTGAAAATGTCCTGGATTTTGTTCTGCAACATAAAGCACCTCCTGGAAAATCAGAATGCAACAAAGAATTGATCAGCGGTTCCCACTATGCACTGACAGGCCAGTCGCCATGCTGCTGCTCCTTGAGAGGCGGCGCCAAGGCGCCGCCAGACAAGCCGATAACGCCTGAGCGATTAACGAATGATGTCGAAACTGTAATCGCTCTGACTCGGCACATTACTGTTGTTGTCGATCTCGTCAAAAATCTTGTCCAATATGCGCACCAGCATATTCAGGCCGCCCTGATAGCCCCAAATGGGATAACGGTGATGATGATGACGATCGAAGATGGGGAAGCCGTAACGGATAAGGGGCGTGCCCGTATCGCGTTCCAGATATTTCCCATAGGTGTTGCCAAAGAGGAAATCCACCGGCTCGGTGAACAGCAGGCTGCGCATATGCCAGAGATCCTTGCCGGCATAGACATGACAATCCTTGCCGAAGGGTGAATTGTCGAACAGCGCCTGCACTTTCTCCGCCCAATGCTTGGACCCGTTGGTAGCCAGTACATGGGTGGGTTCGCCGCCCAATTCCATCAGGAAGGCCGCCAGGCCGAGGCATTGATCCGGGTCACCGTAGAGGGCGAACTTTTTGCCATGAATGTGCGCCGTGGAATCCGCAATGGCATCCACCAGACGGCCGCGCTCCTTTTTCAGTTCATCGGGAATCGCTTTGCCGCTGACGCGGGACAATTCCATAATGAACTTGTCCGTGGCCGATACGCCGATGGGGCAATTCAGGGCGACGACTTCCTGACCGTGCTCCGCAATGAAAGGCAAAGTCTTTTCCGTGCAATATTCCTGCATGGAGAAAGTGGCTTTGGCATTCAGGGCTGCGGCCGTATCTTCCAGGGTGGTGCCGCCGTCATACATGCGGAATTGCCCGTCGCTCGGCGTATCAAAGACATCACTGGCATCGGCCAGGATCGTATATTCCAGGTTCATGAGATCCAGGATACGCTTCACTTCCCGGGTGTTGCCGACGGTATAGCCGTCAAAGCCACCGATGAAGTTGATCTTCTCGTTGGGTTCGCGCACCAGTGCCGGTACGGTACCCGCCTTGCCATCCCAGAAGTGGGAAAGCACGCCCTTCAGGGCATTGTCATAGCCGGTGATATGACTGCCGACGAAGGCCGGAGTATGGGCGAAAGGCACATCATAGGCCTCTGGGACGCTACCCTTTTCCTTGGAGGTTTTGATGAAGGCGTTCAGGTCGTCACCGATCACTTCCGCCATGCAGGTGGTGGAAACGGCAATCATCTTGGGTTTGTACATGGCGTAGGCATTGGCAAGCCCGTCAACCATGTTGTTGAGGCCACCGAATACGGCGGCATCTTCGGTCATGGAGGAGGACACACAGGAAGTCGGCTCCTTGAAATGTCGGCTCAGGTGACTGCGATAATAAGCGACGCAACCCTGTGATCCATGCACAAAAGGCAAGGTGCTTTCAAAGCCCACTGCGGCAAACACGGCACCCAGGGGCTGACAGGCCTTGGCTGGATTTACCGTCAACGCCTCACGGGCAAAATTCTTTTCCCGATAATCCCACGTCTTTGTCCATTCACGGACCTGCACGAGCTTGTCCTGTGGTACCGCGTTTTCAAATTGTTCCTTTTTGTTCTTGAACATCTCCTGGTATTCCGGTTCACGGAACAGATTGAAGTGGTCAAGGACCTTTTCAGCGTTCTGACTCATGGCGTTATTCCTCATTCGATCGTTGGGGCGGCCCGTTGTCCGCCGATGAGCGGGCGGCCTGTGCCGCCCCCACGGTACCTACTCCCAGGGCGTTTTGGTCAAGCTCCACACGGGATTATTGATGGCCATATCCATGTCCCGGGCGAAGATGGCGAAGCCGTCATAGCCGTGATAAGGGCCGGAATAGTCCCAGGAGTGCATCTGCCGGAAAGGTACGCCCATCTTCTGGAAGACATACTTTTCCTTGATGCCGGATCCCACGAGATCGGGCTGGATGCTTTCCACCATCTTTTCAAACTCGTAACCGGTCACATCGTCATAAATCAGCGTGCCGTCTTTCACATAATGGGTAGTACGCTGATAGTCGTCGTTGTGGCCGAATTCATAGCCGGTTCCCACCACATTCATGCCGAGATCTTCATAGGCACCGATGACATGGCGAGGACGCAAGCCACCGACAAACAGCATGACGGTTCTGCCTTCCAGACGCGGCCGGTATTTGGCGATCACTTCTTCGGTGAGGCGGGTGTACTTCTCGATAACCCGTTCCGCGCCTTCCTTGATGTGATCATCAAAATAGCTGGCAATCGTCCTGAGGGACTCGGCGATTTTGGAAGGTCCGAAGAAGTTGTACTCGACCCACGGCACGCCATGTTTTTCTTCCATATAGCGGGAGATATAGTTCATGGAACGATAGCAGTGCAGGACATTCAATTTGGCCATGGGGGTGTTCTCCAATTCCGCCAGAGAACCATCACCGGACCACTGGGCAATCACCCGCAGACCCATTTCTTCCAGCAGGATGCGCGAACTCCAGGCATCGCCGCCGATGTTATAGTCACCAATAATGGCGACATCGTAAGGGGTCTTTTCAAAAGACTTGGGTGCTGCGCCTTGCTTCTCGAAGACATAGTCGCGGATGCTATCGTTGGCGATATGGTGGCCGAGCGATTGGGATACCCCCCGGAAGCCCTCACAACGCACCGGAACAATGGTTTTACCACCGTATTCCTTCGACTTCTTCTTGGATACCGCTTCGATGTCGTCTCCGATCAGGCCGATGGGGCATTCCGATTGCACGGTAATACCGTGGTTCAGCGGGAAGAGACCCTCGATTTCATCCATGATCTTTTCGAGTTTCTTGTCGCCACCGAAAACGATGTCTTTTTCCTGAAAATCGGAGGTGAACTGCATCGTGACAAACGTATCCACACCCGTGGTGCCGATATAATAGTTACGGCGTGAGCCCCAGGAATACTGGCCGCAACCGACGGGTCCATGGGAAATATGAATCATGTCCTTGATCGGGCCCCAGACGACGCCCTTGGAACCCGCATAGGCACAACCACGAATGGTCATCACGCCGGGCACCGACTTGATATTGGATTTGACGCCGCAATCCGATTTACCTTCCTCATAGACGTTCAGGTGCTTGGCGCGTCTTTTGGCGGTTTTTTCCGGATAGACCTTGAGAACTTCATCGATCAGGGCACGATTGCGCGTCTTCGTTTGGGCGACAATCTGCTCCCGGGTTTCTTCAGCGGTAATGCTCATCACATCTCTCCTTTAGCGAGAAAAAGCGAGGGCAGCCGCCTGACGGTAGATGCCCTCCATCCATCAGACTGCGGCAGCCAGTTCGGCGGCTGATTTGCCGATGATGCTTTCATCTACTGCTTTCATGATGCCGAATTCCATGAGCATGTCTTCCAGCTCGTCCATGGTGATCGGGGTCGGAATGGTGCCGTTACCGCCGTTGGCATGGATTTTCTGTGCCAACTGACGATACTCCTCGGCCTGTTTGGATTCCGGTGCGTATTCCAGCACGGTCATCCGCCGCAGTTCCGCATGCTGCACGATGTTGTCACGGGGCACGAAGTGAATGAGCTTGGTACCCAGCTTGCCCGCCAGGGCTTCCGCCAGTTCCAGTTCCTTGTCGGTCTGGCGCTCGTTACAGACCAGCCCGCCCAGACGCACGCCGCCCGAATTGGCGTACTTGAGAATGCCCTTGGAGATGTTGTTGGCGGCATACATGGCCATCATTTCGCCGGACATGACGATATAGATTTCCTGGGCCTTGTTTTCACGAATAGGCATCGCGAATCCACCACAGACCACGTCACCCAGCACATCATAGGAGACGTAATCGACGCCGTCATAGGCACCGTTTTCCTCCAGGAAGTTGATGGAGGTGATCACGCCACGTCCGGCGCAACCCACGCCCGGTTCTGGGCCACCGGATTCCACGCAGCGGATATCCCTGTAACCGACTTTCATGACGTCTTCGATTTCCAGATCCTCGACGCTGCCTGCTTCCGCAGCGAGACTGAGCACGGTGTTCTGCGCCTTGGAGTGGAGAATCAAACGGGTGGAGTCAGCCTTGGGATCGCAGCCGACGATGAGAATTTTCTGCCCCATCTCCGTAAGGGCTGCCAGGGTATTCTGGGAGGTGGTGGACTTGCCAATGCCTCCCTTTCCATAAAAGGCGATTTGCCTTAGTTTGTCGCTCATTGCCATGTCTCCTGTTTCAAAGTGGACTAACTTGCCAGGTGGAAGCCCCCAAAAAACGGGGAAGAGTCGCGTTCCGTCATCGCTGTTGCAAGGGCCGTGCCAGACGGATGCAAGTTCAGTTATCATTATGTTTTATAAATACAATCTCCATTTTAACGGAGCCCTTTGGGCGCTGTTTGAAAACTTACAAAATGTGCTTTCTCTGACAGGAAACCCCACAGCAATCCTTTTTTTGTGGTTTACCAGGTTGCTCTTGTCCCATGGCAGCCATCTTCAGGAAGATTCCATAAATCTGTTTTTTTTAAATGGGTTAACTGGATGATTTAAAAACGGAGAGGGCCTTTGATGGCTTTGCGGAAGTCTTTTAGCCATCCCCATGTGGTAGGTAATCTGTATGGCATAAAACCTGCTTTTATTTCCTCATAGTGAGAATGACTGACTCATTTTGGGAGGAGGATATGCAGATCGGTGTGGATTGTAATCTCGCGGTGGGAAATCGGCGCATTTTTGTGCTGGATACGGATGAGATCGGGCGCATGGCCGTGCAATTCATGCTCCATGATGAATATGAAACCCATGAAATCGCCAGTCTCCAGGCGGCTGTCGCCAAGGCTCAGGATTGGCCGCCGGACCTGATTATTCTCGGCGAAGCACTGCTCGACAAAGGTGGGTTGACCGTGGAAATGGTGAGCGAACAATTTCCCAAGGCGCGACTGATACTGGTGGTGGGGGAGGCGCGTGCGGCGCTGAAGCCATCCATCATGAGTAAAGGCACGGTGTTTCTCCATAAGCCCTTGCAACTCGAAGATGTTCGCGCCAAGGTGGCCGTCGTGTTGCAGAATTAGTCGCCGCGATATGACAGCAATTCACCGGAAGGCGCGGTCATGAAGGGCTGGGTGGAGAGCCGGTTCGGGATCGTGCCGAATTTTCACCGGCAAGTAATCGGCCGGGTGGGCGATGGCGCCTGGATTCCGTATATGACCGACAAAATGTCAGGGCGATTTGATAACAATGCGATCTGGTTGCAGCTTGACCTTATTGCAGGTTTTCCCGAGGATCAATTACGCCTGTGGACATCCGTATCGCTTGAACTGTATGCTGATGACATTAGCGTCACTTCGGGCAAGTGTCGACGATCGGTTTCCTGCTCAAGCATCCGGAAGCTTGCTGTCCCAGCAAAGCTCCCACCGTCCCGCGCCAACGTCTTCTGAGTGCTGTAGAGAAGAGGACACTATCATGAAAGATCGCGTAACACCCAACCATTTTCAGGAACTGACAACCATCTATGAGGTGAGCAAGGTGCTCAGTTCCTCCATGGAGCTTGAACACACCCTGAACGATGTTCTGAAGACGCTGGAAAGTCATCTGCATATTTCACCGTCCATGATCGTGTTGCGCATGAATGATGAAATTGTGGGGGTAATCGCGGCCACAGGGTTGTCTGTTGCGGAAATAGAACGGGGGCGTTATCGGTTAGGGGAGGGGATGATCGGCAAGATCATGCGTGCCGGCATGCCCATAGTGATTCCTGATGTCTCTCAGGAACCGGCTTTTCTGCACCGTGCCTTTGAACCGGAGATCAATCAGCATTTGCATGCTTTTGTGGGGGTGCCCATCAAGGTGGGATATGAGTGTATCGGCGTGCTCGCCATCTATCGCAGTGAGCGGCACAAGGGCGTAAGTTTCCGTTCCGATGTGCGCTTGTTGCAGATGATCGCCAATCTGGTGGGACAGACCGTAAATCTGCATCAGGGGATTTCGGCGGAGCGAAACCGTCTTTTGCAGGAAAAGCATCGTCTGCAGAAAGAACTCCAGAAACGCTACAGTATTAAAAATGTCATTGGCAATAGTCGCGCCATGCAGGCAGTGTTTGCTGACGTGCATCAGGCGGCGCCGGGCAAGGCGACTGTGTTGCTGCGCGGTGAGTCCGGTACCGGCAAGGAAGTCATCGCTCGCGCCATACACTATCTCAGCCCCCGTCGCGACAAGCCCTTTATTTCGCTCAATTGCACGGCGCTCCCGGAAAGCATTCTCGAGTCCGAACTCTTCGGACATGAGCGCGGCGCGTTTACTGGCGCCACCCAGGAGCGCAAAGGGCGTTTTGAACTGGCAGACGGTGGTACGCTGTTTCTCGACGAAATCGGAGATATCTCTCCGGCTTTTCAGGCCAAACTCTTACGGGTGTTACAGGAGCGTGAATTCGAGCGGGTAGGCGGGAATCAGACCCGGCGGGTCGATGTGCGCATTATCACGGCCACCAATCGCAATCTCGAAGAGGCGGTGAGCAAGGGCGAGTTCCGCGCCGATCTGTACTACCGGATCAATGTCGTCAGTATTTTCCTGCCCCCACTGCGGGAGCGCCGTGAGGACATCCCCGCCCTGATCGAACACTTCCTCGCCCGTTACAACGCCGAGAATCAGCGCAAGTTGACCCTCACTCCGGAAGCCTTGCAAACCCTGGTGTCGTGCTACTGGCCGGGTAACGTGCGGGAACTGGAAAACTGCGTCGAACGCACCGCCACCATGATGCGCGGCGATGTCATCCGTAATCTGGACGTGCCCTGTCAGCGCAATCAGTGCCTTTCCATGGCCTTGCGACCGCTGGAAGGGGGGCATCCCATCGTCACCATGAAGGTACCGGGCAGTAGCAGTAAGTCGCTCCCCGTAATGCCCGAATCTGCGGAACAAGTGGTGAATGCGGTGGCGGCAAGTGATGTGGAGGGTTCCTCCCCCTTGTCGGAACGGGATCGTCTGATTCAGGCCATGGAGCGCTGTGGTTGGGTACAGGCCAAAGCCGCGCGTTTGTTGGGGACGACCACCCGCAAACTCGGTTATGCCCTCAATAAACATGGCATAGAAGTTAAAAAGCTCTAAACCAGTAGTGCTCAACCGGGTGGCGAGTACGCCACTCATCTTCGCGGTAATTGCCGCCATTCCTGCCTTCTCGGCAATTTTGGGTTCTCGCCATTTGTCCGGTTTTTGACAATTTACGCCACAGAACGGGAAATACCTGTAATGTTACCGACAAAGCGCAGGGATGAACTATTCCAACGCCTTGAAAAACAAGGGTGGCATTGCTGGCATCACTTTTGCTAAAGATAATGCAAGCGTCAGCTTCTTAGGAGCAAGCCGATACATCCATGAGGCGCGCGGTTTTCCATCGTTCACTGAAGATCCGTATGGAGGATTACGCCCATGGCATCCCAAATAATTTCTCTTTCCAGTATTGCCACACCCAATAACAGGGTGGATCTGGATGAGATCATGCAGCAAAAGGCAGAACACCAAGGTTGTGGTACGAGCGGCGGTTCCGGCAAGGCCAGTTGTGGCAGTGGAGCGGGGCAGGGAGATCTGGCGCCGGAGATATGGGAGAAGGTCAAGAATCACCCCTGCTACAGCGAAGAAGCACATCATCACTACGCCCGTATGCACGTGGCGGTGGCACCTGCCTGCAATATCCAGTGCAATTACTGTAACCGCAAATATGACTGCGCCAACGAAAGTCGGCCGGGTGTCGTCAGTGAAAAGCTGACGCCGGAGCAAGCGGCTAAAAAAGTGCTGGCCGTGGCTTCCACCATTCCGCAAATGACGGTGTTGGGTATTGCTGGTCCGGGTGATCCCCTGGCCAACCCCGAAAAAACCTTCAAGACTTTTGAGCTGATCTCGAAAACAGCGCCGGATATAAAACTCTGCCTATCCACCAATGGCCTGGCGCTCCCCGATCATGTGGATGCCATTGCCGGATTCAATGTGGATCACGTCACCATCACCATCAATATGGTGGATGCGGATATCGGTGCCCAGATCTATCCCTGGATTTATTATAAAAACAAGCGCTACAAGGGACGTGAAGCGGCGCAGATACTCACTGATCGGCAAATGCAGGGACTGGAAATGCTGACCGAGCGCGGCATTCTCTGCAAGGTCAATTCGGTCATGATCCCTGGTATCAATGATCAGCATCTGGTGGAAGTCAACCGGGCGGTCAAGAGCCGTGGAGCCTTCCTTCACAACATCATGCCCCTGATTTCCGCGCCTGAACATGGCACGGTTTTCGGTTTGAACGGCCAGCGTGGCCCGACCGCGCAGGAACTCAAAGCCCTGCAGGATAGTTGCGAAGGCGAAATGAACATGATGCGCCACTGCCGGCAATGCCGGGCGGATGCGGTGGGTCTGCTGGGCGAAGACCGTTCCGCGGAATTCACGACCGAAGCCGTCATGGCGATGGATGTGGAATATGACCTGGAATCGCGCCAGGCCTATCAGTCGCTGGTAGAGCAGGAACGTCAGGCGACGGCTGACGCCAAGCGGGCAGAACTGGAAACCCTGGCCGGCGAGCAATCCGATGTCAAAATTCTCATTGCGGTAGCGACCAAGGGCAGCGGGCGGGTCAATGAGCACTTTGGTCATGCCAGCGAGTTTCAGATTTATGAGGCGAGTGCGTCCGGGGCAAAGTTTGTCGGCCACCGCCGCGTGGATCTCTATTGCCAGGGCGGTTATGGCGAAGAGGAAGCCTTGGAAACCACCATCATCCGCGCGATCAACGATTGTACGGCCGTTTTTGTGGCCAAAATCGGCGGCTGTCCGAAAGCTTCGCTGGAGGCGGCCGGAATCGATGCGGTGGATCGTTACGCTTTTGAATATATCGAGCAGTCCGTCATTGCCTACTATCGGGATTATCTCGATAACATCCGTAGCGGGGCCATTGTCCATGGTCAGCGTGGCGATGCACAAATCCGGCAAGGGGCTTATGTAGCTGCGTAAGGCTATCGGGGGAGATGGCCTCCCCCATTTTATGAAAGGAGAAACATCATGGCTTATAAAATTGTCGCTTCCCAATGCACCAGTTGTTCAGCCTGTGAACCGGAATGCCCGAATATGGCGATTTCCGAAAAAAATGGCACCTTTGTGATCGACCCGGCCAAGTGTACGGAATGTATAAACTATTTCGATGAACCTCAGTGTGTGGCGGTATGTCCGGTGGATGATACCTGCATCATTGACAACAACTATCCCCGCTACGTCGCTTAGGAACCTGCCATGGAACTCACCTTTACGCCTAAAGCGGAGCGTTTTATTCAGCGAATGATCGCCTTTGGCGGTGGCAATGCTTCCAGTGCTTTCCGCCTTGCGGTAAAGCCCGGCGGGTGCTCCGGCCTCTCTTACGATTTTCGCATCGTCGAGGCGGCGGAGCCTGGCGATGTGGCCATCACCAGTAACGGCATTCCGGTGCTGCTGGAGGAGAAGAGTGTTCCTTTTCTCAACGGAGTCGTCGTCGATTGCGAGGACAGCCTGATGAATACCGGGCTGGTTTTTACCAATCCCAATGCGGCGGCCAGTTGTGGTTGCGGAACTTCATTTACACCCAAGGAATAATGCCCATTGCGGGTATAGCAGAGACCAGAGGGAGGAAAACATGGAAACCTGGATCGTTCATCACACGAACACAACTATCCATCGTTGTGCTGCGGATGCAGCAGTTCTTCCTCTGCATCTCGACCAAATCGATTTACGTGCAGCAGAGATATTTACCCATATTTCCGCAAGGAAGCAGCGTCATCTCGCACAGGCTTACAGCAGTTATGCCTGCTGTGAGGAATGTGAGGCGGCACTGCTCCACCCCCTGAAATATAAGGGTGCGGCATGAGCAATATCTGGGACGATGAATGGTTGAACCGCCGTTACTATGAAGGCCTTCTACCAGAGGCGGCAGAACGCCATCTGCATCTCGCGGCGCGCTCTTATGCGGACGACGTGCGCGCCGAGGATCATCTGATGGATGCCATCGCCATCGCGCCCGAACACATGGTCGTTTACCTGGGTTTGTACAAATTTTATTTCTATAAAGGCCGGCTGAGTGAGGCGTTGGCAACGGCCCGTATCTGTCTGCAGCGCAGCGCCGCAGAATTGGGTATTGACCCGGACTGGCGCAAGGTAAGGGAGCGGCAGGCGGATTTTGGCAGTTTTGATGCGCCGCAAGCCCGCTTTTATATGTTCGTGCTGAAAGCCTATGGTTACCTGCATTTGCGTCTGGGTCATCTGGCTACGGGCAGCAAAATCATGGACAAACTCATCGAACTGGACCCGACGGATAAAATACAGGCCCGGGTGCTGCTGGAAGTCCTGCAAAAAAAAGAGGAAGACGACGATGAGTGATCCGGACGAGGCCATTGACTGGCAGGGCGATGCCATCTCCTGTGCAGTTTGTCCTGAGCGCGGGATCCCGGAAGTGAACTGCGAACCATTGCATGCCTGCATGCATGATCGTTACGCCAAAAGGGTGGATCGCTTTTTCCGCTGGAATCCGCAGATCGCCAAGGATTATCTGCAACACGGCTACTTTGAGGTGCGGGCTTGCGCCGCACGTTATGCGGACATTTTTCATCTGCCCGCACTGATGAACGATCCCGACGAAACCGTGCGCTGGGCGGTAGCGCAAAGGCTCCCGCAACGCTATTTGCTGCGAATGATCCACGATCCGCATCGGGAAGTGCGTATCCGGGTGGCGGCGCGACTGGATGACCGTAACCTGTCGGCCATGATGTACGACCCGGACTATTACGTACGCCTGGAGGTGGTGCGCCGCCTGCCCAAGGGCCTGCTGCCGCTCATGATGCATGATTCCGATGTGGAGGTCCGGCGGGTTGTGGCCAAACGCATCGGCGTGGATGCTCTGGGCAAAATGCTGCAGGACGAGGATCCCGGGGTCCGTCTGGCTGCCATTGAACGCGTATCGGTGGCGATCCTCTCCACGCTGGTTGACGATGCCGATTGGCGTATCCGCTATGAGGTAGCGGCGCGCGGCGGGCAGGAAGCGCTAATCCGCCTGTTGGCGGATGAGGATTATGAGGTGCGTCGTTGCGCCGCGGAACGCTTGGGGAAAGGCGAACCGCTTTCCAGACAGCGATTGCCAGGGGAGGGTGGAATATGGCCGGAATGAGCAGGGACAGCGCAACGGTGGAGTTGGGCGCCGAGCCCGAGTTCAATTATGGCGATAAAGTCCGTTCCCGCAAGCATGTGAAAAATGATGGGACATTCACCGGCGCCGAAATTGGCGAAGTCATTGTCACCAAAGGCGATGTCGGTTTTGTCATCAGTATCGGCACCTATTTGCAACAATTTTATATTTATGGCGTGGATTTTTATGAACGTGGTCATCTGGTCGGGATGAAGGGTCGTGAACTGGAATTGATCGAATACAATCCGAGTCAGGAGGAGAAAATTTTATGATGGATCTACGTCCTCCCCGATTTGATTGGGGCCTCAGGGTATTGGCTGGCGAAGACATTTTCAATGACGGGACTTATCCGGGGGAGGCCGAAGGGGCCTTGCTGGTGGCCAAGGATAGTCCGGGAGAAATCGTGCGGGTAGGACATCATGAGGAGAGTAATACGCCCCTCTACCTCGTGGAGTTTGCCAACGGCATGGTGGTGGGTTGTCTGGAAGAGGAAATATTACCCCTCGGAGCGCAGAAGCCATGAGCACAGCGCGCAGCATTTATCTGGATAATAATGCGACAACAGCCTTGGCACCGGCGGCACTGGACGCCATGTTGCCCTATTTGTCCACGGAATATGCCAATCCGTCCAGCGCCTCCGAAGCGGGCGTAAGCGTCAAGAAGGCGCTGGGTGAGGCGCGGGTTGCGGTAGCCAAATTGTTGGGCGCGTCACCGGCGGAGCTGATTTTTACCAGTGGCGCGACGGAGAGTAATCATACGGCGATCCTGGGCGCGCTGTCCCTGAGCAAAGGCAAACGCCACCTCATCACCAGCCAGGTGGAGCACCCTTCGGTATTGCTCATGTGTCAGCAACTGGAGCGCCTCGGGATAGAGGTGAGTTACCTGCCGGTGGATGAAGAGGGGCGGCTGGATCTGGAAGACCTGCGCGCTGCCTTGCGTCCGGATACCGCCCTGGTTTCCCTCATGTGGGCCAACAATGAAACGGGGGTGATCTTTCCGGTTACTGAAGCGGCGGCCATTGCGCATGGTGCGGGGGCATTTTTTCATACGGATGCGACCCAAGCGCTCGGCAAACTGTCTGTGAATGCAGCCGCTTCCGGTGTGGATTTTTTGTCCTGCTCGGCACATAAGATTCACGGACCTAAGGGCGTGGGGGCATTGTTCGTGCGCAAAGGCATTGCCTTACCCCCCTTGTTTCATGGTCATCAGGAACGGGGACGGCGGGGCGGTACCGAGAATGTTCCTGCCATTGCCGGTTTTGCGGCCGCTGCCGGTCTGCTCACCAATATCGAACACGAGGCGCGTTACTTGCGGGAATTGCGCGATCATTTTGAACAAGGTCTGTTGGCTTTCATGCCCTGTGCGCGCATCCACGGACAGGAAGCCGAGCGTTTACCCAATACCAGCAATGTCGGGTTTATCGCTCTCGACGGCGAGGAATTGCTCTATCGCCTGGAACAGGAGGGCATTACGGCTGCGGCCGGTGCGGCCTGTGCTGCCGGCGGGCAGGAACCTTCCCATGTGCTCACGGCCATGGGCTTTTCCAAAACGGCGGTGCTGTCCTCACTGCGTTTTTCCTTTGGACGCCTGAACCGGTCGGAGGATGTGGAACGGGTGCTCCGCGTATTACCGGGCATCCTGCTGGGCATGATGGACATGCCACCCATGACGGTCGGTGCCCCGATTTCTTGTGCACACTAAATAAGGAATAACCCCATGAAGGTGATGATTCGCAAAAATGCCGCTGGTGAGTTGACGGCGTATGTGCCCAAGAAGGATCTCGAAGAACCCATTACCGAGTGTCAGAAACCGGAACTGTGGGGTGGCATGGTGACGCTGGCTAATGGCTGGCGCCTGGAATTGCCGGAGATGCCCAATGATACCCGCCTGCCGGTGACCGTAGAAGCGCGTCGACTGGAGGGCTGAGACCATGGAATTCACTGACGAAGATCTTGCGCTGCTTTTTGATCTGGGCCGGAATGCGTGCCTGTCTGGTGAAGGCATCCTGCCTGTTTTGCGTACCCGCTTCCCCGGACTACCCATTACCCAATGTCCCGCCGGCGATGTCAGCGACGAGCCTTTCCGTACCGGCGAATATTTTGACCTGCACCTGCTCGATACTCGCGACCACTGCTGGAAGGTCACATCCGATTTTCAGGCTGCGACGGGCCTGCTGCTCGCCATGCACCGGAGTACGACATGATCGCGCTTGAAATCCCGCTTTCCGACCCGGACATCAGCACCGGCGAACTGGAAGCCGTAGAGGTGGTATTGCGCTCCACCCGCATCAGTGCCGATGAACAAGTGGAGGCCTTCGAAACGGCTTTTGCCGCCTATCACGGCCGGCGCTATGCCGTCGCCGTCGCCAGTCCGACTCTGGCCCTGATGCTCTGTCTGCGGGCCTACGAAATCAGGGCGGGCGACGAAGTCATCCTCTCGCCCTATAGCTGGTGGCAGATCGGGCATGCCCTGGCATGGTACGGGGTTCAGCCGGTGTTCGCGGATATCGACTACTACTCCGGCACGATCTCCCCCAAAGGAGCGGAGACCCTGATTACGGAGAAAACCCGGGCGATTCTCGCCGGCAATACCAAGGGGCATCCTGCCTTCTGGCAGGAGTTGCGCACGATGGCCAACGAAAACGGCCTGATTCTGTTGGAAGATTCCACGGAGGCCATCGGCTCCCGTTATCAGGACAGGCTGGTCGGCAGCTTCGGGGACAGTGCCATTTTTGCCTTTGCCCAGCCTTCGGCCTTGCTTTGCGGTGAAGGTGCCATGATGGTGACGGATGATACGGAAATCGTCAGCCGTCTGCGCCAGTACCGCGCGCGGGGCATCAGTGAGCGGGGCTCGGTGGTGGCGCCTACCCGTCCACCCCTGCAGGCAGAAATGAGCGATATTCAGGCCGCCATAGGGCTGGTCCAACTCGCCCGCCTGGACGGCATTTTGCAACGCCGACAGCAGGTGGAAGCGCTTTACTTTGAGTACATGAAGTCCTTTGAAGGTATCAAGGATCCTTACCGCGGGCCGGATGCCACCGCAGTGCACTGGTTCGTGTACGAAGTACACCTCGGTACCCGGTTCAGCCGCAGCAGCCGGGATGCCATCGTCACCGATCTCCGCGCCCAGGGTATCGAGGCGGCCTCTTACTGCCTGCCCATGCATACCCAATCCTATTATCGCGAGCGGGGCGGCGGGCACTGTCCGACCGCCGTGCGGGTGTCCGACCGCACCTTGATCCTGCCATTTCACCCGCGTCTGGGGGAAGAGGAAATTGCCTTTATCATCGAAACATTGAAGGATGCATCCGTCAATGTGGGTGCTGGTGCCGCCATTTATTAGCGTGTTGTTTTTTACGTTCATTTTAATAGAGGAGAAGATTGAATGCCCACTATCACCATCAAACCCAGTGGTAAAACTGTTGAGATGCCCGTGGGGGCCAGTCTCGCCGCCGCGGTAATCGCTGCTGGCGAACCCATGGTCCTGAAGTGCGAAGGCAAAGGCGAATGTGAGAGCTGCCATATTTTCGTCCAGGAAGGGCGGAAGAGCGTGTCGAAAATCCAGCGTCTGGAAAATGAACGCCTGGATACCATCGTGGGGGTCGGCAGCAAATCCCGTCTGGCCTGTCAGGCCATGATCGGTGAAGAAGATGTCGTCATCGAGCTTTTGGGCTTTTCTTCGGGCTTATAAGGAGGATGTGATGGAACAGTCGCTCGTCATCATTCATGCACGTTTTGCCAACGATGGCAGGGTGCGGGAAATTGGCGAGTGTCCCGGCGGGATCAGTCCTCAGGACTGGTTCAATGCGCTGAGCAGACACTCTGCCAATGGGTATGAATCTCTCTCCGGGGGAAGGGGCATTTTTCGCCTCGAACCAGCGGTTATCGAACAGGTCAAGGCTGGGCTGCTTTCCCACGCCACATGAGGAATCATGACGATGGATAAGGATCTTTCGGAAATCTTCAGCGGCCTTGCGGAAGGGCGCATCATTCCGTATCTCGGCCCCGGCCTGTTGCCGGAGGCTGGAGCCGCCCTGCCCAGCGAGTTGCCGGCTTTGGCGGAAGTGCTCAGTAGCCAGGTGACGGTACCTCACAAGGCCCGGCGCAACCTCACCGGGGCCGCGCAATATATCGAGAACTTCAAGCACCGCAAGACTCTCGTCGGTATGATGGACAAGGCCTTTGCCGAGGATCCACCGATCCATCCTTTGCAGCGCGACCTGGCAGCCCGGAAACTTCCGTTGATCGTCCATCTCTGGTACGACAACGGTATGGCCAGGGCTTTGGCCGAACAGGGTACACGCTGGGGTCGTGTCCAGGGGCTCAGTCAGACCGAGCATTATGGCCACTGGACGGGATATATGGATGCCGATGGCCAGTCGGTCGAAGCCGCAGTGGCTGCCCAATGGGACACAATACTGTATGAGCCTTGGGGCTCACAAAGTCCGGCCAATAATTACCTCGTTTCTGATACGGATTTTGTCGAAGTGTTGACGGAAATCGACATTCAGACACCTATCCCGGAGATCGTCCAACAAATCCGCACAGGACGCCATTTTCTTTTTGTCGGATGCCGTTTCAATGACCAGTTGCAGCGCAATTTCGCCCGCCAGATCATGAAGCGTTCATCGGATCGTCATTGGGCGCTGATAGAGGCACCGCTGACCCGAAACGAAGCGCGTTTCGTTCGGGAGCAGGGGATTCAGGTGCTCCAGATGCCCTCCGGGGTCTTGTCGGGTGATGGAAGCGCCGTGGCCAGGGCGGGTTAGGGGGAGCCACATGCTGGTCACAATCCCGTGACGCGCGGGAGTCAGGGCCTCATGCGGGGCGAATCTCCACACCGATATCCGCCGGTGCGGCGTGATAGACCGCGCTGGTCACCAGGGCATCCATGCCGCTTGCCGCATAGTCCCGAATATTCGCAAGGGTAATTCCACCCGCCGCAAACAACGTCACCCCCGGCGCCACGGCACGCAGTTTCGCAGCGATTGCCGCCAATGCTTCGGGCGCCATTTTATCAAACTGAATCCCGGCGACCCCGGCCTGTGCCAGCGCCAGGGCGTCGCTCAGGGTGTGATTCGTGTTCTGTACTTCCACCACGATTTTGCTGGAGGGAACCTGCCTCCGGTATTGTTCCAAGTTATCCAAAAAAGGGGATATGCCCCCTAAAAAGTGCAAGTGTTGGTCAAACACGAGCACGCTTTCCGAAAGGCCCAAGCGGTGCGGCATGACTCCCCCAGCGAGGGCGGACATGACGGCAAAGCGCCGTATGCCGGGAATATTCTTACGGGTCGCCACCACCGATACTCGGGGATTGATCTGGCGCGCCTGCTGTACCAATTGCGCGGAGTAGGTCGCGATGCCGCAGGCGTACTCCAACACATTTTGCGCCACTTTCCAGGCAGAATGGGCGGCACTTGCGGAACCTTCTGCAGCCAACAGGGTGTTTCCCGTTGCAACCGATGCGCCCGAAGGCTGACTTTCGGTCACGCTAAGTCCGCAGGCGTCCAATATCTTCGCAGCGAGTTCCGTACCGGCCACAGTCATATCCTGACGGCAGTGAAATCGCATGTTAGCGGCTTGGTCACCAATGCCCAGCATCCGGGTGGTGAGGTCCAGGAAAGGTTGATCCTCCTGGATGAGTGCGGCAATTTCCTGTGGGGAGAAGAACATGGCTGATTATCCCGGTAGTTGGATGGAAACATGACGCAATTGCAGATACTCCTCCAAACCCCATTTGCCGCCTTCGGCGCCCAGTCCGGAAAGCTTGCTGCCGCCAAAGTATGCCTGGGGGGTGGCCGGAGACCCGTCATTGATGCCGACGATGCCGCATTGCAGCGCCTCCGCGACGCGGTAGGCGCGGCCGAGATCGCGCGTCCAGAGATAGGCGGCCAGGCCATAGGGGGTGTCATTGGCAAGGGCGATGGCTTCCGCTTCGTCGCGGAATCCCTGGATGGGCAGCAAAGGGCTGAAGCTTTCTTCGTGGAATATCCGGCTCTGCGGATCGACCTCGGCGAGGAGGGTCGGCGTGCAGTACAGGCCTTGTACAGCCCCTCCGCGCAGCAGTCTTGCACCCCGGTCCAGGGCATCCTGCAATTGCGCCTTGAACTTCTCTACAGCGGTTTCGGAAACCAGCGGCCCGATGTCGGTGTCCTCGGCGAAAGGGTCCCCGACCTGGAGATGACCCATGGCTTCCAGGTAGTGCGCGGTAAACTCCGGCAGGATCGCATCCTCCACATAGAGGCGGTTGGCGGCGACACAGGACTGGCCGGCATAGCGGAATTTGGCGTGGATCGTCATGGCCACCGCCGCGTCGATGTCGGCATCGGCAAAAATCAGCACCGGAGCATGTCCGCCGAGCTCTAGGGCAAGCCGTTTGATGGTCGACGATCCCTGTCCGTAAAGCTTCTGTCCGACCGCCGTGGAACCGGTAAAGCTCAACTTGGCGATGCGTGGGTCCATCATCAGGCGCTCTGCCAATGGCACCGGATCGGCGCTGGGGAGCACCTGCAAAGTGCCGCCTGGGCCTTCGGCCTCCGCCCAGAGCTCGGCAAGTTTCAATGCGGAGAGCGGGGTTTGCTCATCGGGCTTGAGGATGACCGTGCAGCCGGCGGCCAGAGCCGGCGCGATCTTGCGCACGACCATGGAGACCGGGCTGTTCCACGGCGTAATGGCGAATACCGGGCCCACCGGTACTTTCCAGACCTGTAGGCGCTTGTCCGGAAACTGGGAAGGGATGCTTTCGCCGGTGATGCGCTTGCATTCTTCGGCGTACCAGCGCGCCAGGGTGACGGCGGTTTTGATTTCCGCACGACTCTGGCGTATGGGTTTGCCCATCTCCCAGGTGATGAGCCGGGCGAGGTCTCCTGCATGACTCTGGATGAGCTCCGCCCAGCGGCTGAGGATGGCCGCGCGCTGGTAGGCGGTCGTTAGACGCCAGCTTGCAAAAGCGGCCGTTGCCGCCTGCGCCGCTGCTTCCGCCTCCCGGGTTCCACAATCGGCCACTTCGGCGAGTATCCGCCCATCGACAGGGCTTCGCAGCACAAAGCGCGCTGGCAAATCTGTCCAGCTTCCAGCGATGAATGCGGATGTCGGTGCAAGAGGCACGGGATTTTCGGGTGTGCACTGGGTCATGGCGGGGATGTGCTGAAAGTCCAAGGAGTTGACCAGATTGGATATATCGAGGTAACTATATCGCAATCAGGTATGCAGCGCAAAAGGGTCATGCCTGCGCAGCGCGCCAAAATCATCTCGCAGCTTCACCTATACCCCCGGGTTTTCCAGGCTCAGGACGCGGGCATTGTCGTCGTAAGCAAAGATCTCGGCATAGCGTCCCCAGAAGATGGCCGTTTCCAGGACCCGGCGGGCGTCCTCCTCGCTGAGGTGGTCTTCCAGCTCGCCCAGGAAGCGCTCGATCGGCGCCACGTGTCTGGGTCGTTCGTCCAGGATGGTCCGGATGTAGGCCGCGAGGGGAACCCGTTCCAGGAGGTGGCGGGCGAAAAGGGCCTTGCGTTCCTGTACGTCCGCGTTCACGAAATCCCGGCCGCTGGCGGTCAGTTCCACCTGGCCCTCTCCCACCTGGGCGAAGCCCAACAGCACCAGGGCCTCCAGGAGCGGGAAGAGGTCGTCCACCGAAAAATGCATGTCTTCGGCCAGCTCCGGCAGGCTGATACGCGGTGACCCGGCCACCGCTTCCAGAGCGGCCAGGGCCTCCAATAAACCGGCAAGGCGGTTGACGGACACGGCGGGCAGGTGGTACGCGACACCAACCCCTTCCCGCAGCTGCTCGTCGGCCCGTAAGGTCGGGCGTGTAGTCATGATCAGGTAGATTTCACCCACCAGCCCCCGGAAGGCCTCCGACTGCCGGTCCCGGGGTTGGGGCAGGCGCACGGGGATCTCGGCCCGCACGTGACCGGGATTGGCGCCGAAAATCAGGATGCGGTCGGCCATGAGCACGGCTTCCTCGATGTTGTGGGAGACCAGCAGGATCCCGCGGGTGGAAATGCGGTGCTCGCTCCAGAGATCCAGCAGATCGGTGCGCAGGGTCTCGGCGGTGAGCACGTCCAGGGCCGAGAAGGGTTCGTCCATGAGCAGCACGTCGGGGTTGATGACCAGGGCCCGCGCAAAGCCCACCCGTTGGCGCATCCCGCCGGACAGCTCCCGCGGGTAGGCCGACTCGAAGCCGTCCAGACCGATGATGTCGATGGCCTCAAGGGCCCGCTGGCGCCGCGCGGCCTGGGGAACCCGGAGGGCCTCCAGGCCCAGTTCCACGTTCTGGAGCACGGTGAGCCAGGGGAAGTGCGCAAAATTCTGGAAGACCATGGCTACTCCAGGTACCGGTCCTGCCACCGGGCGCCCCCGGTAAAGGACCTCGCCGGAACTGGCTGGGACCAGTCCGGCCATGATCCGCAGGAGGGTGGACTTGCCCGACCCCGAACGCCCCAGGAGCGCCAGGATTTCCCCTTCCTGCAGGCTGATGTCCACATCCTGCAGGATCACCGCCTCCTCCCCTTCCGGGGTCTGGAAGACCTTGCGTACTCCCCGCAGCTCGTAAATGGGTGATCCAGTCATTGAGATTCCTCAGTAGTCCAGGCGCCAGCGCGTTTCCGCCAACCGATAGAGACGGCGCCAGAACAGACGATTGATGATGATCACGAACAGGGACATGACTCCGACGCCCAGGGCAACCTGGTGCAGATTGCCCCGGGCGGTTGCCTCGGTGATGAAGGCACCCAGACCCTTGGCCACCAGGGTATGCTTGCCCCAACTGACCACCTCGGCCACGATGCTGGCATTCCAGGCGCCGCCCGAGGCCGTGATGGCGCCCGTCACATAGGCCGGAAATACGGCAGGGAGCAGGAGGCGGCGCCACAGTTGCCAGCCCCGCACGCCCAGATTGCGGGTAATTTCCAGGAGATCGTTGGGCAGGGCGGAGGCCCCGCCGATGACGTTGAACAGGATATACCACTGACTCCCCAGGATCATCAGGGGGCTCGTCCAGATGTTCACATTGAGATGGAAGTGGATGATGAGCACCACGACCAAGGGAAAGAACAGGTTGGCCGGGAAGGCGGCCAGGAACTGTGCCAACGGCTGCACGCGGCGGGCCATGCGGGGCCGCAATCCGATCCAGACGCCAACGGGCACCCAGAGCAGGGATGACAGCAAGACCAGAACGAACACCCGCGTGGCGGTGAGCAACCCCAGGAACAGGACGTGGAGGACCTCCCGCCAGCCGAACTCGGCAGGAAGGAAGCGCCACAGCGCCCATAGGGCCGCAGCGCCGCCTAATGCAAGGAGGGCCACCAGGGCCCGGTCGATCCATCGTTCCCAATCGGGGTGGAGAGGGTGGTGCCGAAATGATGGCGGCGGCAGGATACGCACGCTCCATTCCCACAATACCGCCGGCAGCAGCAGGGCCCAGCGCAGCAGCCGCGTGCGCTGCAGGAAGGTGCGTACGCTGGAACGCGGCGCGGTATCGCCTGTTACCGTCTCCTGTTTGAACTTGTCGGCCCAGGCAACCAGGGGGCGGAACAGCAGCCAATCGTAGAGCAGGATCACCAGCAGCATGGCAGCGATGGCCCAGAAGATGGCTCCCAGGTCCCGCTGGGTGATGGCCGTGGCGATGTAGGAGCCGATCCCCGGCACCATCACCCGCTGACCGGCCACCGTGATGGCCTCGGCGGCCACCACGAAGAACCATCCCCCCGACATGGACATCATGGTGTTCCAGATGAGCCCCGGCATGGCGAAGGGCAGTTCCAGCTTCCAGAAGCGCTGCCAGCCGTTGAGCCGGTATAGGGCCGCCGCCTCCTGCAATTCCTTGGGGACGGTCTTCAGCGACATGTAAAGGCTGAAGATCATGTTCCACACCTGGGAGGTGAAGACGGCGAAGATCACCGCGAGCTGCAATCCCAGCAGGCTGCCGGGAAACAGGGCCATGAAGCCGGTGACGGTGATGGAGAGGTAGCCCAGGATGGGGACCGACTGGAGCACGTCCAGCAGTGGGATCAATATCTTCTCGGCATAACGGTTCTTGGCCGCCAGGATGGCATAGCCGAAGGTAAAGAGGAGAGAGACCAGCAGGGCCGCCAGCATCCGCAGAACCGTATACAGGGCGTACTCGGGCAAGGCCAGGGGCGACAGGGAGATGGGCAGTACCTGCCCGGGCTGGAAGGGCACCGCCATCCGGTGGCTGGCCTGCACGATCAGCAGGATCAGGCCGAGAAGCAGTGTCAGGGCGATGAGGTCGCGCCGGTTGGGCAGCGGAATGGCAAGACTCGGCAGGCGCGGCATGACGGTCCTTTCGGCGGGCAATAAAACTCAAAGTTATACTATAGACAAAGCAGAGTGCTCATGAAGCGGCTCTTTCGCCAAGAGCACGACTGAACGGGGGCTCCGGGTCAATTCCTGGCCATTGTCCGGTTTTTTCAGGTTTCGCGTCTGGCTGTCATGACTTCTTGCAAGGTCGATAAAATCCTTTCCGGCCGGGGCGGGCATCCAGGACAACGAGCCTGAACGGGTAACAGCTCGTCCACCGCGCCAAGCACTGCATAGCTCTCCTTGAAAATCCCGCCGGTACAGGCGCAATCGCCCAGGGCCAGAACCCACTTGGGATTGGGCATGGCCGCATAGGTTTCCGTCAAAGCGCTGGCCATGTGCCGACTCACGGGGCCGGTGACCAGGAGGATATCGGCATGGCGCGGAGAGGCTACAAAGCGTAGCCCGGTTTGTTCCAGGGTGTAGTGAGGGCCTCCCAAGGCTTGAATCTCCAGTTCGCAGCCATTGCAGGAGCCGGCATCCACATGGCGAATGGCGGCGCTACGCACAAAGGGACTCCCCTTGCCGTTGGGCTTGCCCAGGGTCTTGTCTCTGGCAGGCCAACCCAGACGCCAGGCTTCTTTCAAAATCCGGTACATTTCGTTCTCCTCTGTGCCCTCATCCTCGATCTGGCAGTTGTGGCGCGGGATAGCTCCTCGGCTCTTTCCCGACCGCAGCCGCCGATTTCAGGGTCATAAATCATGGCCGCTGTAGCTCAGATTGAAGGATTTGTTGATGAGCGGGAAATCGGCGACGATATCCCGCAGGACGGCTTCTTCCAGCACGGGCCAGAGGGACCAGGATGGGTCGTGGGGATGGCAACGGGCGATGCGGCCATCCTCCAGTCGCAGGGCCACAAACACTTCGCCCCGCCAGGCCTCGACGATCCCTAGACCTTCTCCCTGCTCTGGGATTCTTGTCAAAGGTCGGCAGTTTTCCCCCCTCGGCAGATCGCCCAGGAGGATATCCTGCCAATCCAGGGAGGCAAAGATTTCCCCAAAACGCAAGGCCCAGCGGGCCGCCACATCACCGCTCGCTTCGAGGATGATGCCAATGGGAATCCGATCATAGGGCGCCGGGGCGAACTGCACCCGGAGATCCCAAGCCTGGCCGCTGGCGCGCCCCACCATCCCTGCCATCCCCCAGTATGCGGCCCGTTTGGGGTCGATGGTGCCGGTGTTCACCAGGCGATCGCGCAGACCGGCATGTTCTCTCAGCAGCAGTTCCAGGTCCAGCAGGCGCTTCCGCCAGGCGGCAGCGCTGCGGCGCAGACGGCCCTGGGTGGCAGGGGAAAGATCCACGGTCAGCCCGCCCGGCTGAATGATATCCATGAGATAACGATGCCCAAAAATTTCCGCGTTTTCCCGCAGTAATTCTTCCTTGATGGCCATCAGTTGCGTCAAGGCAAAGGCGAGGCCGGCGTCATTGCCCATGGCTCCCAGGTCGCCCAGATGATTGGCGATGCGTTCCCGCTCCAGACAGAGGCCGCGCAGGGCCAAGGCACGGTCCGAAAGGGTGATGCCCATCATATTTTCCACCGCCATGGCGTAGGCCCAGGCATAGGCCACCGTGCTATCGCCACTGATCCGACCTGCAAGGCGCAGACCGTCGGCTATCGTCTGACGGTGAAAGAGCCGTTCGACGCCTTTGTGCACATAACCCAGACGCTCCTCCAACTGAAGGACCTGCTCGCCCAGGCAACTGAAGCGGAAATGTCCTGGTTCGATGGTTCCGGCGTGGACGGGGCCGACGGGAATCTCGTGGACATCATCCCCGGGGATGCTTTGGAAAGGGTAGTGGGCATCACCCACCCCGCTCAGTTCGCTTCTGGGAATGGGTCCCTGGCGCAGGGGAAAAAATGAGGCGGGCCAGGCCTCATGGCGCAACCAGGGCCGCCCATCATCATGGCCCTGGGCGTGCAGACCCAGGAGATCGTGAATGGCTCGCTCCTGTCGGGAAGCCGTGGGAAAGACAGCACTCAAGCTGGGATATTGCGGGGTTTCGCCCTCCAGGTCCAGGCTGCACCAGAGACATCCGCGCTCGGCCAGGAACAGGGCGTGGAGGCAGAAGCGCCGAGTGCCGAGGGCTTCGCCCCAGATACCCAGGAGTCGTCCTCCTTGCTGGTGGACCTTCGCGGCCAGTGCCTGCCAGGATGCTTCCGTCAGCCTGGCGCGCCAAACCGGAGGTTGCTCACCCCATGGCTGGAAGGGACCGAACCCGGCGATGAAGAGGCCTTGGCTCATTATTGCATGATTCCATGGATACTGTGGAGCCAGGTTCCCAAAGGGGCGGGGATCCAGATTCCGAGGAGGAGCACCACCAGCAATTGCAGGAAAACGGGGACAAGTCCGGTGGCAACGAGGGGCTTATGGCTGGGTTGCGGTCCGCCATACAGGATCTGGAGCAGGCGCGGAAGGATGGCGGCAAAGGCGGTTCCCAGGCCCAGAATGAGCAAGGGTGTGGTCCAGAAAGCCTGCTGCACGCTCGCGACGACGATCAAAAATTCACTGAGAAACAATGAAGCGGGTGGCAGGCCCAGAACCGCCGCGATGGACAAGAGCAGGGACCAGCCCAGCGTCGGAGAAGACGTGAGGACTCCGCTAAATGCATCCAGCTCCTGCGTGTCGGCCTCCTGAACCGCACGCCCCACCGAGAAAAAGACCGAAGACTTGGCCAGACTATGACCGATCATGTGCAGGACCGCAGCAAAGGTGGCCAAGGAACCCCCCAGGCCGAAGGCGAAGGTGATGAGCCCCATGTGCTCTATCGAAGAATAGGCAAAGAGCCTTTTTATATTGCGCTGGCGCAGCAGGGAGAAACTGGCCAGCAACAAGGAGAGGAGACCGAAGCCGATGAGCAGATGGGCGGCAAAGGCATTCCCCAGGGCGGCATCGGCCAGACTCTTGAAGCGCAGGATGGCGTAAAGGGCCACATTGAGCAGCAAGCCCGAAAGGATGGCGGAAACCGTGCTGGGGCTGGCGGCATGAGCATCGGGGAGCCAATTGTAGAGGGGCGCAAGACCCACCTTGGTACCATAACCCACCAGAACGAAGACGAAGGCGATGGCCACCGCCGCATGATTCAGGCTGGTGGCATGTCGATCCAGGGCCGACCAAAGCAGAGCCCGGGCGCCGTTGCCCAACACCGGCTGGGCGGCAAAATAGAGCAGGACGGTACCAAAGAGGGCCATGGCCAGGCCCACGCCGCAGAGGATGAAATATTTCCAGGCAGCTTCCAGGCTTTCCCCACTGCGTTGCAGGCTGACCAGAAGGACGGTGGACAGGGTCGCCCCCTCCAGCGCCACCCAAAGGATCCCCAGATTGTTGCTGAGCAAGGCCAGCAGCATCATGGTCAGGAAGCTCTGGAACATGGCGTGGTAGAGACGTTGACGGTGCTTGCCGAAGCCCCGATGCTGAACTTCCTGCCGCCAATAGCTGGCGGAAAACCAGGCAGTCATGAGCCCCACCACGCTATTGAGCAGCACCAGGATCAGGGAGAGGGCATCGACGCGGAATTGGTCGGCTGCTGCTTGCAGAGGGCCATTCTGGAGGAAGCGATGCGCGACCAACAGGCTGGCCAGGAAGACCAGCAGATTGACCCCCAGGAAGATTCTCCGCCCTCGTTGACCATCGCCCCAAAGGGCAAGGAGGGGAATGCCCGCAGCGGCGATGCCCAGAAGCCAGATCAGGATCATCGATCCTCCCGCAGCTGTTCCAGCCAGTGCAAATCCAGACTCTCGAAGTTCTCCCGGATATGGAAGAAGAACACGCCGAGGATGATGAAACCGATCAGCGCGTCCAGAGCGATGCCCAGTTCCACGATCAGGGGCATCCCCAAGGTGGCGCTGGTGGCGGCGAAAAAGAGGGCATTATCCATGGCCAGGAAGCCTACCACCTGGGAGATGGCCTTGCGCCGGGTGATCATCATCAGGAAGGCGAGCAAAAAGGCCGCCAGGGCGATGCCCAGCATCCCATGGGTGGCCACCGGCAGGGTCCCGGCCAAGGGGGCGGCAAGAGAGAAGGCAAAAATGACCAGGACGATGCCGACGAGTTGGGTACTGGTCACATTGAGGCTCATTTCCACATCGGCACGGACCTGGAGACGACGCAGCAGGCGATGGAGGATTGCGGGGATCAAGAGCGCCTTGAGACCCAGAGTGAGAGCGGCGGAGACCCAAAGCAGGCGATCGCCAGTGAGTAGCGCCGCCAGGGCGGTGCTCAGAGCCAGAGTGGCCCCCTGCCAGGCCAGCAGATGGATGAGACTGAGCAGACGACGCTGGGCCAGCAGGGCGAAGCTCAGCAGGAGCATCCAGGCGGCCAGGAATTTCAGGATCGTCGGTAAGAAAGGGAAGAACCCGCTGGCTGCATGCATCTTTCAAGCCCCGAGAATGAACTGGGTGAGCAGGCCGATCACCCCGAAAAGAAAAGCCGTGGCGGCGAATTCCGGGACCCGGAACAGGCGTTTTTTGGCCAGCAGGGTTTCCACCAGCGCCAGCACGGGTGCCGCGAGCAGCAATTTCAACCCGAGTGCCAGGGCGGCCAGCAACAGGGCGCTGGCGCTGGCATGATCGGCAATGCCCCAAGGAAAGAACAGGGCAATCCCGATGGACACATAGAGCAGGAGTTTTACCTGTGCACCCCACTCCAGCAGCGCCAGGTGCCGACCCGAATATTCCAGCAGCATGGCTTCATGGATCATGGTGAGTTCCAGATGGGTGGCGGGATTGTCCACCGGAATGCGGGCGTTTTCGATCAAGAGGACCAGGAAAAAGGCGGCGGCTGCAAAAACCATGCTGGGATGCAGGGTAAAGACTCCTTCCTGGGCGTGCAGGACGATGCTGGGCAGCGAAGTGGAGCCAGCCAGCAGGGAGAGAATGAAGAAAGCGCTGAGCAAGGCTGGCTCTGCCAGGGCGGAGACCAACATTTCCCGATGGGCGCCCAGGTCGGCAAAGGGAGTACCCGTATCCATGGCCGCCAGCACCTGGAAAACCCTGGCCACGGCCAGCAACCCCACGAGGGCGATGACATCGGCATCCCGGGCCAAGGGCAGTGCTATGCTGAGGACGGGGACTATGGCGCTGGCCATGACCTTGGTACCAAAAAGGATGTAAGGACTGAAACGAAAAAGCCAGGAAGCCTCCTCGGGAAGGATGGACTCTTTGTGAAAGAGCCGCCAGAGATCCCGGTACGCTTGTCCGAGTCCCGCGGGGCGCCGGTTTTGCAAGATGGCCCGCAACATCTGTAGCCAGGCCGCGAAGAGCGGGGCGAGGATCAGAATGACCAGCACCTGCAAGCCCTGGGCTCCCCAAGTGCTCCAGCTCATCGAATCACCATCAAGAGCAATACCAGGGTCAAGAAGGCGTAGAGCAGGTAAGCGGTAATCCGGCCCTGCTGCAGGCGCAAGGCCTGGCGGGACAGACCTTGCGCCGTCCGCTGCAGTGGCAGATAGAGCCGGGTCCAGAAGGGATCAGCAACAACCACTTGCAGACCTTGTTCAGGGTCCCTGCGGATTTCACTTTGATGGATACTCTGGAATATCCGCAGCAGGGGTTGACTGAAACCGGCCGGGCTGTCCTGCATGCGTGGCGTGCGTTTACCGGCAAAACCACAGGCCCAGACCGGCATGTGGCGCAGGGGGCGTCCGAAGCGCCACCACACCAGGACGAAGGTCAGGAGGATGGCCAATACGATGCCCAGGAGGAAGGCCCCAGGCAGATAGCTGGCCCGTTGGGGAGAAATGGGCGTCAGGCTCCATACTTGTTGGAGACTCAAGTGGCTTTGCTGCAGGAGGAGGTCAGTCACGCCATGCAGACGGTTGACGATGGCTCCGGGCAGCAGGCCCAGGACGATGCATCCCAAGGCCAGGAAAGCCATGGCCAATCGTTCCCAGCGGCCCGCTTCCCGGACCGGGGCAGCGGCACGGGCCTGGCCCAGAAAACTGAGGCCGAAGCACTTGACCATGGCAAAACTCGCCAGGGCCAGAATCAGCACGACGCCCGCAGCAGCCAGGGGCAGCATCGCCTGCAAGGTTCCCGAAGCCATCTGCGGCGCCAGGAGGAAGGCTTGCAGCAGCATCCATTCCGAGGCGAAGCCATTGAGGGGCGGGAGCCCGGCGATGGCCAGGGTGCCAATGAGCATCAGCAAACTGGTCTGGGGCATGGAGCGAATGAGGCCACCCAGCCGGGCCATATCGACGGTGCCCGTCCGGTGCAAGACGCTGCCGCTGCCCAGAAAGAGGAGACCCTTGAAGAAGGCATGGTTGAGAACCTGAAACAGTCCCGCGCTGAGGGCCAGGGCTGCCAGGGTCAGCCGGCCCTCGGCGGCAAAGATGCGCGCCAGTCCCAAGGCGACCAGGACCAAGCCCATATTCTCCATGGACGAATAGGCAAGGAGACGTTTCATGTCCCGTTGCAAGGCCGAAAAAAGCACTCCGAATCCAGCGCTCAGGAGACCCAGAATCAACCAGACCAAGCCCCAAGTGATGCCATGGGGAGAAAGGATTTGCCAGTCGATTCGCAACAGGCCATAGAGGGCGATGGGGAGCATGGCGGCGCTCATGAGCGCGGAGATGGGCGCAGGTGCGGCGGGATGGGCTTCGGGGAGCCAGACGTGAGCGGGCAGCATGCCCAGTTTGCTGCCGAAACCCAGGAGGGTCAGCAACAGGATCGCCTGGGTCGCCCAGGGCGCAAAGCCATGGGATGCCATGTCTGAGAAGTCACTACCGCGCAGCACTTCGCCATGACAGAGCAAGGCAAAGGCGGCCAGGAGGCACAGGGTTCCCAGTTGGGCCAGCACCAGATAGAGCACGGCAGCCTGACGCGCCTTGCCTTCCTGGGCATTGCTCAGGATGAGAAAGCCGGAACTCAGGGCCATGAATTCCCAGGCGGCCAGAAAGGTATAAGCATTGTCGGCCAGGATAACGACTGCCATGGACGAAAGAAACAGGGGAAAAGGAATGAGCAGCCGTTGCAGCTCTCCGCGCTGGAAACCGTGAAAATAGCCCAGGGCATGGAGGGAAGCGGTGCTGCCGACCACCCCCAGGGGGATCAGGAAAAAGGCGCTGAGGGGATCGAGCTGGAACTGCCACAGGATGGTGTTGCCGACGCTGAGGATGGCGGGTTCTGGCTCGGTGCCGAGTCCCAGGACTCCGGCGGCCAGCCAGAGCAGGCTCATCACCATCGTCGCCAGAAAACTGAACTGGCGCGACCAGACCGGGTGGCGTCCCAGCAGGAGAGCGGCGAGGCTCAGCAAGGGGCCGCTGCTGGCAGCGATGAGGGCGAGTTGGAGGGGCAGCATCCCATTCATCGGGTCAGGGCCAGAAACATCTGTGGCAGCCGTTCGGGCAGCCGTTCGACCTGATCGATGACGGTGTATTGACGGCCGAAAATAGCGCTGACATAGCTGTCGGCCTGGGGATCGAGGCTGATGCAGTAGGGGTAGATCCCTTGCTGGTCCAGTTCATGCACAGCCTGCCGCGCATCGGCGACGAGCTGCTGGGGATCGGTCACGTCGATATCCGATGGCGCACCGTCGGTGAGCACGAGCAGCAGCTTTTTGTCTGCCCGGCGCGCACCCAGATACTGACCCGCATGGCGCAGCGCCGCGCCCATGCGGGTGGACCAGCGCGCCTGCATCCCGGCCAGTCGGGCCTTGACCTGCTCGTCCCAGTGTTCGCCAAAGCCCTTGATATGCAGATAGCGCAGATCATGCCGGGTATTGGAGTGAAAGCCGGCAATGGCAAAGGGATCGCCCAGGGTTTCGATGGCCCAGGCCAGCAGCGAGACCGCCTCCTGGCTCAGTTCCAGGATGCTTTGTCGAGTCCCCGCCACCGGATCGGCCAGGGAGGCCGACAAATCGAGCAGTAATAAGACGGCAATGTCGCGGCCATTGCTTTCGTGGCGCAGGTTGATGCGGGGGTCGGGGACCGCGCCACTCTTGAAGTCGATGAGCGCGTTCAGGGCCACATCCAGGTCCAGCTCGCTACCGTCCTCCTGATAGCGGATGCGCACCTTATCCTGGGGCTTGAGCAGATCGAAGAGGCGGCGCAGCCGCCTGGCCAGTATGGCATGTTTTTCCAGTAACTGGTCGATGCTCGCCGGATCGCCACTGGGGTGCAGGGTGTCATAAACACTGACCCAGTCCGGGCGATAGCTCAGGCTCTGGTAGTCCCATTCCGGGTAATGGCGGGGCGGCAGGCCCGATGTTTCTTCGCTTTGGCGTACCCGGGGTTCCTGCTCGAAGCTCTCCTCTTCGTCGCCCGACTCGATGAATGCCCATAAATTGCGATTATCGTCGCGATAATCGATCTCCGTATCGGCGAAATGAATATTGGCAAACTGGTCACTGGGGCGTCGGGTACGGGTGACGAATTCCAGAGCCAGGGCAGCGGTTTCCGCTGTCGTGCCGGGTCCTGCTGCCAGGAGGGCGTGAAAACGGGCGACAAAGTCGTTCAAGAGCGAATCGCGGTAGCCATGCAGTGGATCGAGCAGGGCCCGTGAAAGCATGGCCAGACGATGGCGCAGACAAGAGGTGGTCTCCGGGTCGCAGGCATCTTCCACCGGTTTGGGGTGCAGGGCGAGCAGGATACGGCGGAATCCCGGATATTCGCGCATCAGCAGGATGTCGATGCGGCAATCCTCGAAAAATTCCACCGCCATGCGTTGGAAGGGGCTCCAGTTGTCGGCGATCAGCGGCCGGCTCCAGCGCCGATGCCCCACCATGTGGGCCAGGGCGGCGCGATAGCGGTCGATTCCCGGAACGGTACGCGCGTCGTCATAGGCGTCCGGGAGACGAAATCCCAGCCGATCGAAGTAGGGCACCGGACGGCGCAAGTGGTGGAAGGCCGTGGAGTAGGGAATGAGGGGAGCCTCGTCCTGCCAGAGGCCCCGCAGATAGAGGTCGAGCTGACGCTCGGCGTCGCTGAGCAAGGTGCCATGGCGCTCGCGTTGCAGCACCGCCCGGCTGTCGGCCGACTGCAGGCTGAAATAGTCCTGCTGCCGCTCGGGGTGCTGGGCGTGGTTGCGCACGCCGTAATCCACCCAGTTGGCCAGACCGCCCAGATTGACCTGGGCGAGGAGGGCGGGTGCCTGGGCCAGGAATTCCGGCAGCCCAGGACTGGGGAGGGTGCTTTGATGGCCATGGATCGAGCCGGTCGTACGCCGCATCAGATCGAGGACGATGCCCAGATAATCCTGGAGCAGTTCGCTGGATTGCAGGCAGCGCGCCACCGGGGCCAAGGTCTGCAGCAGGGGGGTGATGGCCCGAGCGTTGGGAGATTTTTGCAAGCAGTCGATGCTGTCCATCAGCGCCGGCAGTACCGACTCATCCAGCGCCTTGACCACCTCGGGCCATTCTTCCAGGAAGACCAGCAGCGGCTCGACCCCGCGACCCAGTTTGCCGATCTGTCGGGCCGCCTCGAGGTAGGCGTCGAGGCCCTGGGGACTGAGTACGAGCAGCGCCCCATCCAGAAGATCGGGAAAGACTTCCTCGACCTCGGCAAAGTGCGTGTCCAGGCGTTGCCAGGCACTGATCAGCAATGCCTGACGTTCTGCGCTCTGAGCCGTGCCGGCGGCCTGGGTCTCAGGCAAAGGTGGCCGCGATGGCATGGTCGAGGGTGGCGCGGATGTCGGCGTCGTCGGTGATGGGTGCGACCAGCGCCATCTGGCAGGCTTCCTGGGGGGAGACCCCATCCTCGATCAGGCTGGCGGCATAGACCAGCAGGCGGGTAGAGATGCCCTCGTCGAGTCCGTGGCCCTTGAGGCGCCGCGCCACCGCAGCGATTTTCACCAGTTGCGCGGCGCGCTCCGGCGCTACCCCGGTTTCCCGGACCAGAATGGCGGCTTCCAGATCGGCCGCCGGGTAGTCGAAATCAAAGGCGGTAAAGCGCTGTTTGGTCGATGTCTTGAGGTCTTTCAGCAGGCTCTGGTAGCCGGGATTGTAGGATATGACCAGTTGGAAGTCGGCATGTGCCTGGATGAGTTCCCCTTTCTTGTCCAGGGGCAGCACCCGGCGGTGGTCGGTGAGGGGATGGATGACCACGGTGGTATCCTGGCGGGCTTCGACCACTTCATCCAGGTAACAAATGGCCCCGAAGCGCGCCGCCGTGGTCAGGGGACCGTCGATCCAGCGGGTGCCGTTGGCATCGAGGAGATAACGACCGACCAGATCGCTGGCGGTCATGTCCTCATTGCAAGCCACGGTAATCAATGGCTTGTTCAGCTTCCAGGCCATGTATTCGATGAACCTGGATTTGCCGCAGCCGGTGGGTCCCTTGACCATCACCGGCAGGCGTTTGCGGTAGGCCGCTGCAAAGAGGGCGACCTCGTTTCCCTGCGCCTGATAGAAAGGTTCGTTCCGCAGCAGGAATGGGTCGAGATGGGCAGTGGGATCCGTCACTTTGCTTGGCCTCTTCGATGAATCACGGAATGGGGAGCCCCGCAGTTCGGGGCTGTTCTGCCCCCGTACGAGCCGTGCGGGGGGATGCTGGATGGCGATCAGCGATGGGTGCCAATCTTGTCCCGCCAGCCCGGGTAGAGCTTGTCGGCATCCTGGGGGAAGGACTCGAAGGCGCGGGCAAATTCCTTGTGGTCCTTGGCCCACTCGATGGGGTCGGCCTTGGCCTTCCAGCACTCATAAGCCTGGCGCAGGGAGAGCGCGCCGGCGGCCGGGCTGTCGATATGACCGTAGGAGCCACCGCCGGCAGTATTGATCACGTTGCCATGGCCGAGGTTTTCAAAGAAACCGGGCAGACGCAGGGCATTCATGCCGCCGGAAATGATCGGAGTAGTGGGCTTCATGCCGTACCACTTCTGAAAATACACGGGTCCCTGGCATTCATCCCGCTCGATCATGTAGGCGATGATCCGGTCGTCATGCTCTCCTTCCATTTTGCCATACCCCATGGTGCCGACATGGATGCCCGATGCGCCCTGCAGCCGCGCGATTTTGGCCAGCACGAAAGCCGTATAACCCCGTTTGGCCGATGGCGAAGTGATCATACCATGACCAGCGCGGTGATAGTGAAGATACTGGGCCGGGTATTGCCGCCGGGCCGTGGTGATCATGCCGGGACCACCCACGAAGCCGTCCACCAGGAAGGCCACCTTGTCGGCGTCGGGTCCGAAGGTCTCCAGCGCGAAATCGGCGCGGGCGCACATCTCGTAGTGGTCATCGGCGGTGATGTTCATGGAGAACAGTTTGGCCTGACCCGTCTCATCCATGGCGCGCTTCATGGCGTCGGCCACCAGCGGAATGGTCTTCTTGAGCGGCGCAAATACCTGGTTGCCCTGGGGTTCGTCATTCTTGATGAAGTCGCCGCCCAGCCAGAACTGATAGGCCGCCTGAGCGAAGGGTTCTGGACGCAGGCCCAGTTTGGGCTTGATGATGGTGCCGGCGATGTAGCCGCCATCCTTGATCGGGCGTCCAAGGATGCGCCAGAGGTCGGAAATGTCCCGGCTGGGACCATCGAAGAGCTGAATCGCCCGGGGGGGCACCCAGAAATCGATCATCTTGGCGTGGGCGATGTCTCCCATGCCCTGGTTGTTGCCGATGGCCAGGGTCAGGAAAGATACTATCATCATGCGTCCATCGGTGATGTTGCGGTCGAAGAGCTCCAGCGGATAGGCGATCCGCAGGTCTTCGTTGGCCTCGTCGATGTGGTAGACGAGGGCGTCCACACCCTTGGTGAAGTCGTCGGTCGTCGAGACTTCCACATTGGTGCCGGTGGAAGACTCGGCGGCAAAGTGGGCCGCTGCTTCCAGGTAGCCGTGCCCGGCCTTGGGCTTCATCTTGTAGGCCACCAGAATATGCTGGCCTGCCTTGATCAGTTCGTCCTCTTTGAGGGATAGATCAGCATAACGTGCAGATTGATCCATGGCATTCACTCCTTGTATTGTCCAGGAGTGAATACTGTACATGGACAAAATCATCAATAAAAACGATTATTTAAAATAGACATAATTAGAAATAATAATGATTGTTCGCGGTGAGGCAAAGTTGCAAGGATGGCCAAACTCTATGGATATGAAAAATATCACCTTACGTCAGCTGGATATTTTGAAGATGCTGGGAGCTACCGGTTCCTATACCAAGGCAGCAGAACGCCTGCACCTTACCCAGTCTGCCGTCTATGTCCAGGTACGCAAGCTGGAGCAGGAGATTGGTCTGCCGCTGACCGAGCAAGTGGGGAAAAAGGTTTTTTTGACCGATGCGGGCAGCGAGGTTTTGCGTACCAGCACGCAGATCAAGACTCAGTTGGAGGAACTATCTCGTTCTCTGGAACATTTGCGCGATGTGGATGATGGGCAACTGCGCATTGCCGTGACCTCGGCCGCCAATGCTTTTGCCGTCGACATTCTCGCCCGTTTTCGTCAACAGCATGCCCATGTCAAGGTCCTGTTGAATATTGCCAATCGCAAGGAGGTTCTGGAAAGTCTGGAACGCAATGATATCGACATGGCCATCATGGGTGAGCCACCGCAAAACCTGGATTTGCTGGCATTACCCTTTCATCGGAACGATTTGATCGTTATCGCCGCTGCCGATCACCCTTTGGTCAGAGGGCCCCGTATCCCGCTCGAACGACTTGTGCAAGAAACCTTCGTGCTGCGTGAACCCGGATCAGGGACCCGCGAGGCGATTTTGCGCTATTTTGAAGGGCATGGGCTGCAAATCGAGGGAGAATTGATCATGAACAACAATGAGTCGATCAAGCAGGCCGTCAAAGTCGGGATGGGGGTGGCAATCGTTGCGCGGCATAGCGTGCTCACCAAGATCGAGGCCGGTTATCTTTGTGAGTTGAAGGTCGAGGGTTTCCCTTTATCGAGAATGTGGCATATCGTGCATCGGAAAGGAAAAAATCTGGCCCCAGCCCCCTTTTGTTTCAAAACCTACCTGTTGCAGCATCAATATGTGCGTAGCACCCAGGAGTTTTCCCAAATCATTTCCTGATAGCCGTTGCTCAGTAAGGGCAAGCTCGCCTTGCCGGAACAGGGGTGCTTGTGCTTGCCAAAACATATCCAGCGGGCTGCATTTGGTCTGCCCGCACGGTGTGACTTTTCAAGATAACCACTGGCCCAAAATAGTTGAACATGCCATGTTTGTTCTATATAATGGAAATCTATTTTTATAGAGAACGATTCATGGACAATCAATCACTTCACCTGCTTGCGCAAAATATTCAAAAAATTCGTGCCGAGCGAGGTCTTACTCTTACAGGACTTGCGCAACGCTCCGGAGTTGCCAAATCGACCCTATCGCTTTTGGAGCGGGGCCAAGGTAATCCCACCATCGAAACGGTGTGGGCGGTGGCGAACGCCCTGGAAGTTCCCTTCGGCGACATCATAGAAGGCTTGGATGCTACCAGGAATTCCCTTGAAAAGGACCATGCACCCGGAGTGCGCGTTCGATTTACTGAACGATATGGTGCAAATCCTCGAATGGAGATTTACGAGATGACGATTGACGGGGGGCATAACCATCTTTCCAATGCGCATCCGTCAGGCGTATTTGAACGCGTTATTGCCTTGCATGGGGACATGCTGGTGGGTAGTGCGGAAAATAGCGTGATGTTACATCCTGGCCAAAGTTATTCGTTTGAGGGCGATAAAGCGCATGTCTATGCTGCACTCAAAGACAAAGCAACGGCTTTGGTGTTGATGGAATACCGAGGTGACAGCGCTCAGTCCGGCGGATATGGCATTGTGCTTGATTACCCGCAAAGCGATGCAGAGTGGGAAGGGGTTCGCGCCCTCACAAATCGAGCCGCTATCGATGTGGCGCAGGGGCTTACATCATTTTTTCTCGAATTACGCGGGCGGGACATTGATATACATGAGGTGGAAAGTCATCTGGATATGATCCATTCATCTGGTTTTCGGTGGCCACTTTTTGTCTTTGTCGGAAAAAATGAAAACAGTGCTTGGATAGCGATAATCCCGCAACATTTTGTTTGCGCTTTCGCGGTAAAGAGGGATCGTTTGGATGATTATATGCCTGCCATAATGGCTCCCGCGAGCCAGCTAGCCGCTATGGCCGAGCAACTTCCTGGTCCGCTGGACTCTTCCTTGATGAAGCAGTTGGAGGCACTCAGATCCTCTTTGGTACTCGAATCGTTAGCTTCAGAAGTCGCGTTACAACATGGGTTGTTGTTACTTCCCGATCCACTACGATCATTATCACCCGGGCGAAAAATCAGCGACATCTCTGGCGTCTCGGATGAGGATTTTTCCAATCGAATCAATGTGGATCTCTACGATGCTTATAAATTGCTCCACCCTGCGTATGCACGGCAGGTGCTTGCCTTGGCACAAGACGTTCTTGCATTTGATCAGCGCCGTGGGAGAGGATTGTTTATGGATATCGGTAGCGGTCCTGGTACAGCATTATTGATGCTGATGGAGCTTCTGCCAGAATCACATGCCTTAGCCTTGGAGTCTGACGACAAAGCTTTTTCCTCTCTGCTTAAAAATACCGAAAATCTGATGCGGTTGCGTTGCGAGCCAGTGGATTTTCTTGCATTCCACAAACTCGATGAAGCTCTTTCAGTGATTACATCCATAGGATCATCACACCATTTCAACACCGCGTTCATGCTGCAAAAAGCTTGGCATTTGCTTGCCGATAACGGTGTGTTGTGTATTGCGGATGAACTGCTTCCAGAGTTTACCGATTTGGACAGTCGGAACAATGCACTGATTCGCCATCATGTCACATATATTCTATCGTCCATGGCCAATGTGGATCGATTGGATGTCGAGAGTACCGATTCTGCTGATCTTACGATTTATTATCATATACGTGAGCAGCTTGTCCGTGTTTTCATGCTGGCTCAAAACAATCAGACAGGATCAGCCGTCAAATGCTGTCGTGATTTATTCGAACATATTCACCAAAACATCGCCATCAAGTTTCCATCTTCTGCTCTCGGTGCATTTGTCCGTTTTTATATATTGGAAATTGAGGTCATGGTCGCAGGATTTGACTATGAAATTGAGCACAAAACCTATCCCAAAAGATTGGCTGCGCTCGCTTATGGTGCCGGATTTGAACTGTTAAGCCATCGTCGGGTATTTGCTAGCTCGGGTACTGATGAATGGGACGGAGGAACCCATGTTTTCGCATTCCGAAAGCGTACGCGAGCAGTTTATGAAGCACCATGAAAAAGGCGGTTTCATTCGTGGGCTGGGTGCCAGCCTACCCATTGCCGTGGGTTATGTACCTATTGCCTTTTCTTTTGGTCTCGTGGCCGTTCATGCCGGGCTCACTCCGTTGATGACGGTTCTGATTTCAGCATTAATTTTTGCCGGTGCCAGCCAATTTGTTCTGGTTTCTCTGCTATCCATTGGTGCAGGCTTTTGGTACCCCCTGGCTGTTGTGCTGCTCATGAATTCGAGGCATGCCTTTTATGGCCCAACGCTGCTGCGTAAAATGTCACTCAAGCACAGTAGCTTTACCCGCGCGTGGTTGGCTGCCGGTCTTACCGATGAGGTTTTTGCGACTTCTCTCAGCCGGCTAGACCGGATTGCAGAGCAGCACCGTGAATCCTGGTACAGCGGATTACAAACGGGTGCATATGCCGCATGGATTTTGGGTACGGTCATCGGTTCTATCTCCAGTGCACAGATTGCGCATCTTCCCGTTGTCCATCAGGCTATTCAATTCGTTTTGCCAGCACTGTTCATGGCGTTACTTTTAGAATTCATGTCCCACGATTCGCTCATTGTTGTCATCGTCGCTGCTGTTGTGACGGTAGTCATGCTTTTGCTGCTCCCGACCTATCAAGCGATGCCAATAGCGATGCTTGTTGGTGCTCTTAGCATGAGCTGGAAAAGGCTAGAATATGGTTAATCCTTTGGGGCTGGTTATTGCTGCGGCTATCGGCACATTTCTGCTGCGTTTTATTCCTTTTCTTCTGGCCCATAAAGTCGTCAAAACGCGAAGAGCGAACTTATGGTGGGAACTCTTTCTTGAAAGAATTGGTCCCGCCGCGATTGCATCGTTGCTGATCGTTTCTCTGAGTGCAGACTTGCGCGTGCCATCCAATAATCAGATGGTAGCCATTGGTGGAGCTTTATGCGTGATTGTTGTGGTTAAACGTTCCTTAGGCGGTGTCGCTATTGCCACCTTAACAGGTGCATTGGTCTATGGCTTGATCAGCTGGATTTATGCTGGATTATAAGGAACCTTTGCGATATTCTCTGGGATCAGTGCAAATATTGTAGGGGTTAAAAGAGTTTTTGGTAACGATTCAGGCCACAGAAGATGCCAATATGATCACAGAGTACTCTCTTGTCCCTTGACGGTCATCCCACCATGGAACAGGACTCCGTTAAATGTGATGATAACAATACTGATTGATAGAGATATAGCCATGTTTTTACGCCACTGCGCAAACTGCACTCATGATTTATGAGTATATTCATGTAGTTGTAGTTTTCTTCTGGGTATCTTGTTTTGAAAATCAGCAGGTTATCTAACACATTGACTGGGCCCTGCTTCATTACCATTATTATCATTTGGAAATTAAAATCCGGACAAAACCTCATGAAAAAATGCCGTTTTCCAGTATTGGCCCTCGGCGCCTTGACGATTTCCCATGGCCTTCCGGTCTTGGCAGCAGGCAATTCCCAGACAGGCAGCCCTTTGCGCGTGCAAATCACCGTGCCCCGTATAGTGGTCCCCATATTTGAGACAGTGGTTTAAGCTTGTTGTCTGGTAGGGAGAAGACGATGAGCGCAGCAAAAAGGAAAGTGTATGGGGCGGCATTCAAGGGCAAGGTGGGCCTGGAGGCGATCCGGGGTTTAAAAACCATCAATGAAATTGCCCAGGAGCACGGCGTTCACCCGGCGCAGGTAGGGCAATGGAAGAAGGCGATCCAGGAGCAGGTTGGCACCTTATTTGAGGGCAAACGTGGCCCACAGCCGGTAGATGCCTACAGCGAGCCGGAACGCCTCTACAGTGAAATCGGCCGGTTGAAGGTTGAACTGGATTGGCTGAAAAAAAAGTCCGGAGTGCGCCCGTAGAGGTCCGGCGGGCTTGGATAGTGCCAGATCAGTATGTGCCCATTCAGCGGCAGTGTAGGTTAGCCGGCGTTGCCCGTGCCACGGTTTATGCTCAGCGACAGGAGAGGCCGCCCCGTGCCGACGACAAGGTGCTGATGGATTTGCTGGATGCGCAATACACGGCGACGCCTTTTTATGGGAGTCGCCGGATGACCGCACTGCTCCGGAAACGGGGGTTTATGGTCAATCGCAAAAGAGTTCAGCGACTGATGCGCGCCCTGGGTTTGGCGGGCATGGCACCGGGGCCCAATACCAGCCGACCCCATCCGGAGCACAAGATCTATCCCTATCTGCTGCGGGGTCTGATGATTGATCGCCCCGGTCAGGTCTGGAGTACGGACATCACCTATGTTCGGCTACTGCACGGTTTTGTGTATCTGGTGGCCATCATGGATTGGTACAGCCGCAAGGTATTGAGCTGGCGGATCAGTAATACTATGGAGGCGGAGTTCTGTGTAGTGTGTCTGGAAGAGGCTCTGCAACGCTATGGTGCGCCGGAGATATTCAACACGGACCAAGGCAGCCAGTTCACCTCTGAGGCCTTTACCGGCGTGCTTCAGGCGCATGATGTACGGATCAGTATGGATGGCCGCGGCCGGGCCTTGGACAACATCTTTGTGGAGAGGCTCTGGCGCACCGTAAAGTACGAGGATGTCTACATAAAGGGCTATGGCAGAGTGCCGGAGCTGATGATCGGGCTGACCGCCTACTTTGAGTTCTACAATGGCCGCCGCCTGCACCAGTCCCTCGGCTACGTTACACCGGATCAGGTTTACCTGACCGGCCAGGGCGGCGGGGCCTGTATTGTGGACAAGTATCCGAAGATCGCAGCTTGACCGTTACTCATGGATGATTTGGGGCAGCGCCATTCCGCTGCAGTGTGAGTATGGCCAAAGATATTGATGGTTTTGGATGCCCTGACGGTCAAGTAGCGTGAGGGGCGGTAGTCATGGCCCATAGCTGATGGTGATCATTGTAACTGTTACGTATCAATTCTCTTGAAAAGAAGATTGGAAGAAAGTTATGGTCTGTCTTCGGCTCAGAAAGAAGGGGTGCATAAAGGTGTTACATTTGGCACAGAGCGCAAAATGGCAGGCCACAGTGACCGCTATGGATCTGCAACTGGCGGAAGAAAGAAAGTCGAAAGGATGTCCTTATTGTGGCGGCAAGCTCCATAGTGCCCGCTTTCCTCGGCTGCTCCGTGGTGAATCCGGGAAAGCACCCGTCTTGGTACATCGGCACAGCTTCTGTTGCGAAACCTGCCGTAAGCGCGTAACGCCGCCTTCGGTGCGGTTCTTTGGCAGAAGGCGATACGCAATGACCAGTATGCTGCTGATCTCCGTCCTGCAGCCTGGAAAGGCCAAGAAAGCCCAGCATGACAAGTTGCGGTCCCTGTTGGGCATTTCCAAACGTACCCTGGCCCGATGGCGGCTATGGTGGCGTGAGGCGTTTGTTCGCACCCCTCTTTGGCGGGCCGAGGGGGCCATCATCCTTCCACCGATTCCTCGGCAAGATCTGCCTGGCGGGCTGATAGAGCGATTTGTCGGGAACAGCATGCAGCAATTGCTCTACGCGCTGGTGTTCCTGTCACCTCTATCTGCACCTCTATTTTTCCCTGAAAAAAGAGGGCCGTAAATTTCCCGCAGAGAATGTCACCGTTTTTGCAGAATGTTGAGGAGGTCAAAAATTAGCCAGCAATCGTAAGTATCAAGCGCTATTCAAACTAGCCGGGCATGGGCGCCACCATGGTCTGGCCCGTTGAGGGGTGCGCAAGAATTAGCGCATTAGGGCGCTCAGCACACGAGGTGTGGGAAAGTAGCAAGCTTTATGAATGGTAATGAAAAAAAGTAGAACAGCACTCACCTGGCGACCCCTCAAAAAACTTGACCAGAGCACCATCAATTTGGCTGAGCACACTCAAGTGGAAGTAACCGGACCAACTTAAACTCACTCTCTAGCTGTCTTGACCAATGGGTCCACCATACCGAGAGCGCCAATCCCCGCCGGGGATGAAGCAAAACCTGTCCTTCCAGCACCCGCAGCCCGGTGCAGACAGCAGTCAACTGTTGCAGGCCATTATGGGTGCCCAAAGCCTCGGCTCCGGGGCATTGGCCAATCAACCCTTTCTTTCGGGGCTGGGCGGCAGCAATCTCAACATATTGGTCAACGGCATCGCCATTCCCAACGCCTGTCCCAACGAAATGATGCCGGCCATGTCCTACCTACCCCCCAGCCAGGTGGGGAAGATCACCGTCTATCCCACCGTTGCCCCCGTTACCCGGCTTACGGGGGCCTTGGGCGGGGCCATCTCCGTAAGCAGCCCGGCGCCGGTCTTTGCCAGCGCCGGTCAACACTATACGGCCGGCGGGAGCATGGGCGCCTTCTATCAGAGCAATGGCGATGTCCACGGCGAAAATCTGAGCCTCTATGGGGCCGGCACCCACTTCTCCATCCGCTACGATGGCAGCCTTGCCCAGGGCAACAATGTTCACGCCGCCGCCCCCTTCAAGACCGCCGTTCCCTCTATCTCGGCCAAGACCATCGGCTCCACGTACTTCCGTTCCGAGAATCAAAGCCTGACCCTGGCAGGCCGCTGGCAGAGCCAGCTTCTGGAACTACGGGTGAGCCACCAGCATATCCCCTACGAAGGCTTTCCCAACGTCCGCATGGACCTTGCCAACAATTCCGAAACCACCTTCCAACTCCATTATTTGAGGAAATTCTCCTGGGGCCAGGTGGACACCCGGCTCTACAACGAGCTGATCCAGCATGAGATGAACCTTCTCGGCGACAAAGAAATGGGTCCCATGAGCCAGATGCCCATGTATACCCAGGCAACTCAGCAGGGACTGCGAAGTATCGCCTTGCTCCGACTCGATCCACAGGACAGTATTCATCTGGGTCTGGACCTGCGCTGGTACCACCTGAACGACTGGTGGACACCCGTGGCGGGCAGCCCGATGATGCGCCCGGACATCTTCTGGAACATCCGCAATGGCCATGAAGACCATTACGACGTCCTGGCCGACTGGGAGCATCATTGGAGCCGCACATGGATGAGCCGCATCGGTCTGCGCCTGGATCAGGTGGAAACCCGCAGTGGTCCGGTGCAGGGTTACAACCCCATGATGTATGGCAATCCGGCCATGGCCGATTCCCTCCCAGGCCGCTTCAATCGCAGCGATCGGGCGCGCAGCTTCAGCAACTGGGACGCCAGCGCCATCCTCCGCTATGCCCCCAGCCAGACCCTGCAACTGGAGCTAGGCCTGGCCCGCACGACCCAGGCACCTAATCTCTACGAACTCTATACCTGGTCAGACAACCCCATGGCCATGAACATGAATGGTTGGTTTGGCGACGGCAATGGCTACATCGGCAATCTGCGGATCAAAGCACAAACCAACAATACCCTGAGTCTCCATGCCGGCCTGCGGAGCGCCACAGCCGGGGCCTGGCAGATAGAGGTCAACCCCTATTTCTCTTACATTCAGAATTATATTGGCGTCCAACGCTGTCCAGTGGGGCTGGGAGGGGCATGCACGACGGCCAATCTGCAGGCTAGCCGCGGCTTTGTGTATTTACAGTTTGTCAATCAGAATGCCGAAATCTGGGGAGTGAACGCCAACGCCAAACTGCGTCTGCTCCAGACCAGAAAATTTGGTGATTTCGATGCCCGCGCCCAACTGGCCTTCGTCCAGGGGCAAAATCTCAGCACCCACGCGCCGCTGTATCGGATCATGCCGCTGGAAGGCCTTCTCACCCTGCAGCAGGATTGGGGCCCCTGGCAGAACTGGATTGGAGAGACGCTGGTCGCCGCCAAGGGGCGAGCGGACCCGATTCGCAACGAGGTCCGTACTCCCGGCTACGGTCTATTGGACCTGGGCACCCGCTTTACCCACGGGTCCTGGCAAGCCAGTCTGAGCTTGCTGAACCTGCTCAATCAGTTCTATTACCAACCCCTGGGCGGCGCCTATCTGGGGCAGAAGCCCTACGCCTGGGGAATTGCAGTGCCGGGGCAAGGGCGCTCCGTCAACCTGAGCCTCAATTATCGCTTTTAGGGGCACATCGTCGGCGGCCCATCGACGCGCCAGAACATCGAAACCTGAGTGTGCTCAGCCAAATTGATGGTGCTCTGGTCAAGTTTTTTGAGGGGTCGCCAGGTGAGTGCTGTTCTACTTTTTTTCATTACCATTCATAAAGCTTGCTACTTTCCCACACCTCGTGTGCTGAGCGCCCTAATGCGCTAATTCTTGCGCACCCCTCAACGGGCCAGACCATGGTGGCGCCCATGCCCGGCTAGTTTGAATAGCGCTTGATACTTACGATTGCTGGCTAATTTTTGACCTCCTCAACATTCTGCAAAAACGGTGACATTCTCTGCGGGAAATTTACGGCCCTCTTTTTTCAGGGAAAAATAGAGGTGCAGATAGAGGTGACAGGAACACCAGCGCGTAGAGCAATTGCTGCATGCTGTTCCCGACAAATCGCTCTATCAGCCCGCCAGGCAGATCTTGCCGAGGAATCGGTGGAAGGATGATGGCCCCCTCGGCCCGCCAAAGAGGGGTGCGAACAAACGCCTCACGCCACCATAGCCGCCATCGGGCCAGGGTACGTTTGGAAATGCCCAACAGGGACCGCAACTTGTCATGCTGGGCTTTCTTGGCCTTTCCAGGCTGCAGGACGGAGATCAGCAGCATACTGGTCATTGCGTATCGCCTTCTGCCAAAGAACCGCACCGAAGGCGGCGTTACGCGCTTACGGCAGGTTTCGCAACAGAAGCTGTGCCGATGTACCAAGACGGGTGCTTTCCCGGATTCACCACGGAGCAGCCGAGGAAAGCGGGCACTATGGAGCTTGCCGCCACAATAAGGACATCCTTTCGACTTTCTTTCTTCCGCCAGTTGCAGATCCATAGCGGTCACTGTGGCCTGCCATTTTGCGCTCTGTGCCAAATGTAACACCTTTATGCACCCCTTCTTTCTGAGCCGAAGACAGACCATAACTTTCTTCCAATCTTCTTTTCAAGAGAATTGATACGTAACAGTTACAATGATCACCATCAGCTATGGGCCATGACTACCGCCCCTCACGCTACTTGACCGTCAGGGCATCCAAAACCATCAATATCTTTGGCCATACTCAGAAACCTCGAGGACGCCGCCCAGTTGCCAGCATCTTCCCGTAAGGCCATAACTCACTTAGAGTGGGACCGTAAGGCGATAATCCCGATAGACAATCCCTGCCTCTTCCAGTAACCGCGGGCGCTGGGTCAGGATCCGGTAGCTTGTACCGCCAAAGCCAGCCGGGATTGCGCCGCCAGTGCCCGCAAAACCCTCCGTCTGATCGGATTCTGAGTCGCTACCCACTGGTTTACTCATCCGGGTAGACCTTCGGAGGAAGAGCCACGTCCGCCGAACACCGAATTCCCCATCTCAAGCCGAAAACCGCCCATATGGCACCGCAAATCCTCAACAAAGCGTGACACAAGAAAGCTTCTGCCATCCCCTCAGACGAGCTTGACGGAGCCCAGGACTTATGCCCTGTTCAGCATCATGGGTAAACCTCTGCTCTACGACTGCCCACCGTCCACGCTGTTTTTTTATTCGTTCGGAACTGGTGTTGTCATCCTCGATGTGCTAGCTGTGCTGGATGGGGCTATTAATCGCGTCCTGGCGCTACGTCCTGAAAATTGGGCGGTTTTGTTGGCGACAGGCATTGTCTCTTGTCGAGGCGCTTGCGTTCGAGAAATCACGGTGCAACAACAACCCTGGAATTATTTACCGCAGCAAATTCTGAACCTCCCGACGTAATGCTCTGCTCATTTCCAGGCTGCTGGGAACGACGAGCAGAAAAACTTCACTGTCAACAGGGAAAAACAGGGCGCTATGGTCACGGCAGTGGATGCAGATATCGGGCTGCTCACATTCTCCGAGTCCATCGGCAATATGATCGGCCAGTCGGGTCAGGGCTGCGGTGGTGCTGCCAATGAGCCGTTGATCCCCTACCAGATCGCCGGCATGGAGCAAAAAACCGCCATCACCAGCCACCAGGGCCAAGCCCAGCAATTCAGGCACAATTTTTTTCAACGCATCGTGAATACGAAAAAAACGTTCCGGGTTCCACATGTTTTTCTCCTATTTTTGTAGTGGTATCCGATAATCCTGTGGGTTCAGCAGGTCCAGCCCGCAGTCCAAGGCGACAAACCAGTCCAGAAAGGCGGCTACCGTGTCTTTTCCCCGAAATGAAGCGCCATGCTGGGGAACGATCCATTCCACATCCAGGGAGCGAATCATTTCTGCCCAGAGCCGGCAGGCCTTGTTTCCGCCCATGTAACGGCGATGGAAACCCTCCATGCCGGCCCGGCCCCGATGCTCGGCAAAAGCTGCTGGACTGTCGATAGCCTGAGCAGCCTCGGCACCACTGACCAGGTTGGCGCCTACGTCCCCGGAAAAAAGAATCTTGCTCTGGGGATCATAGACCTGAAAATTGCCGACAGCATGCAAGTAGTGGGCGGGGATCAGTGCCAGCGGCGCGCCCCCCAATTCAACCCACATCCCCTCGGGGGGAATGGCTATAAGACGGCCTTCGGTAGCACCCCGACTGCAAAAATGCGGTAAAAAGCGGACCCACTCCTGGGCAATCAGAATCTTGGCATCGGTAATCAAGAGCCAGCCATTGGCGGAAGCTACGATGTCCGGGTCTTCATGGGAGGCAAATACATAGTCCAGATGGGCGGGCAGGAAGTATTCTGCCATGCCTGCAAGCAGGTCTTTGTAGGTCAGGTTACCACCCGGGTCCAACAACATGCCTTCTCCCTGATGCACAATCAGGAACTGATTGGCCTGGATACCCTCGCCCGTCACCAGATCCGTAAACGCCACACATTTGTGCTTGCCATCGTCATATAATTTATGGCTCATTATAACCCCCTCTTCCTATTGGTTTTCTCTTGAGTGATGGGGTTATCACCCCTTTTGGTCACAGTAATTCAACAATTACATGATCGGTATTTGTGCCCATATATCTGTAGGTATGACCATGCATATATTCCTTTATGGTGGATTCCTTGGGTTGCGTATGTCTTCCCAAGCGGGAGATCTCAAGAATGTAACTTCTTTTTAGAAGATTATCCCACGGGAATCACTGTCAGGACAAGGGATTATGGCTCTCAGGACAACCGTCTGCGCAGGCCTATGTGCGAAGTGATTGGAGGGAGTACAGGTGTTCATGGCTCCCTGGGCGTCGGCATCAGGCGCCGCAGAAAATCGCGGCGGTCGCAACGCTGTTGTTCCTGCATGCTGGTGCGAATTTTGCGGCGGTGGTCGATGACGCCCTCCCAGGCCGCAAACACGGCGGCGGCGTCAGGATAGCGGCGCAGATTCTGGACCAGTGGTTGCCAAAGAAAATGCCCGATCTCCGGCAGGTATTGGAGGTGGCCCTGCCCGAGCACGTCGGGAATCTTCAGACTCAGGGCGGGACCAAGGCCGGTACAGGGCTGATCCACCCGTGCGGCGGCAGACCAGCCTTCGGGCAGGGGAACGTCGGGGGCCTTGCGGGGGATCGCCAGGCGATAGAGGGCGATGGGCGTCAGCAGATAGGCCAGATACCAGTCCTGCGCTTTTTGCAAATCCCGTATCTCGACAGAGAGCCCCGGATGGGCGTTGGGGCTGTTTGCAAAGCATTGTTGATGCCAGCCGGCAAACACCTCCTCCAGGGTCTGTGCCATGTTGTCGCGATCCGTCCCGATTTGCCAGTTCATGGGTGCAATCCTTTAGCCTGACGGCGGATTTCGCCAGCCAGCTCGCGATAGAAGAGGAACTCGGCATGTCCTTCCAGGCAGTCGCAGAAACGATCCAGCCAGTCCGCCAGGTATTCCCGATAAAAATCGGCTACCGCGGAGGTATCGTCCTTTTCCAGAAAAAAGCCGATGCACTCCGCCATGCTGCCCAGGTAATCTGCAGGCAAGCCCCGAATGGCCAGCTCAAACTGTCCATAAAATCGCTCCAGTTCGCCGGCGCGGTGACCATCCAGAACGCCGTCCTCCAGGAAAGGGGAAGCGAAGGGCGGACAGACGGCAGGGAAGGTGAACAGCCGGGTATGCTCACCCTGCCAGGCATCCAGGGCCACTGTGGCCAATTCCCCCAAGGCGGGGGGCAACCACTCCGGCTGATAGGGTTGTTCGCCGATCAACTCCGTGGAGTCGGCGGCGGGCTCGGCCAGGGCCATGGCGATAAAGCGCCAGGCCTCCGCATGCCTACCCGCTTCAGTGGCTGGTGAGGACATGATAGATACCCGCACCGAGGACGCCGTCGTGGCCGGCATTGGCCCAAGGGAAGACGTACACGCCGCTGGCCAGGAAGTAGTGGCGCAGCAGGAAGCCACCCAGCAGCACCATACAGGCAGTGAGGATCACCGGAGCGCTGCCTTTCCAACCATTGAATGTGCCCTTGATCTCCAGCAGGAAGGGCAAAATCAGGCCGACGATCAGGAAGCCGATGATCCAGCCCCAACTGTTCAGGAGGATATGCAGGGTGGTCTGACCGCTGAGATTGCCCGGCAAAATGACCAGCATGATGCTGAAAACCAGCACGATTTCAACGGCGATGAGGAGCATGTCCAAGCGCTCATACCACCGGGCCATGGCGTCATGCTGATGCAGTACGCCGTACAGTACCAGCAATTGAAAGGCGAGTGCCGTAGAGAAGGCGGAAACGGTGAACAAAGGCGGCACCAGGTCATTGGCCCAGAGGGTTGCCGCGGGGAAGGAGCGCAGCAGCAAACCTGTATACACGGCGGTGCCTACTCCGCAGAGGATGGCCAGCCAGGCAATGGGGGTGCGTAGTTTCTGCGCCCAGACGCCCACCAGTTTGATCAGTGGCAGTTCGAACCAGAAATTCAGCCAGCGCCCCAACAGCGGCAGGTGGCGGAACCAGGGTTCATCGAGCAGCAGTGGCCAGAGGTAGAGCAGGCCGAAGACCATCGCCCAGACGATGAACTGGGTGCCCCAGGCGATCCAGGACCAGGGCAGGAAGAAGGGATTCCAGGGCATCAGGATCTCCCAGACATTGAGGGGGTGAAGCAGGTCGATCAGCAGCAGGGCGGAGCCAACGCCCAGAAAAGCCTCTCCCGCCAGGGTACCCCAGAGAGTGACGGCCCGGTTGGCGTGGAAATAGAGATGACTGAAGAGACTCAGGGCAATGAGGGCCGCACCCAGACCGCCGAGGAAAAGATAGGCCGCGACCAGCGTTGCCCAGCGGTCCTGAACAATGAGACTGGTGGCAAAATGGACCGAGTTCATAGGAGATCCTCCGGAATCTTGTGCACATAATAAACATTGGGGCCGGTGCCGAGTTCAGGGAGCAGGCCTTGCGCCTTGCCGGTGGCGACCACCTTGGTGATGAGATCGTTGGGGTTGTCCAGGTCACCGAAAATACGGGAGTGGGCCACGCAGGTTTCCACGCAGGCGGGCTCCAGACCTTGCTGCAGGCGGTCATAGCAGAAGTCGCATTTGTCGATGCTGGGCACGGTCCGTTTGAGGAAATCCTTACCATAGTAGGCCAAGCCCTTGTCGATGTCGTTGCTGTTCGCCGGGTAGCGCGCATCGTAAGGACAGGCCATGGCACAGGCCTGACAACCCAGGCAGATGTCGGGGTTGACGCGGACGATGCCGTTGGCCTCCTTCCAGGTGGCGCCAGTCGGGCAGACGCTCACGCAGGGGGGGTTATCGCACTGATTGCAGAGCTTGGGGAAAAACTGGCGGAGGAACTTATCCCCGATATCGATTTCTTCGTCGTACACATAAGTGCGGTATTTTTCCGGATTCCACACGGGCGTCTGGTTTTCCATGGCGCAAGCGGCCATACAGGCATTGCAGCCGACGCAGGTATCCAGATTGATGAGCATGGCATATTTGGTCATGACAGATTCCTCAGGCGCGTTCGAGGCGCACGGTGAATTCCTGGGAGCGGAAACCACCGCTCACCGGTTCGATGAAGTCGGGCGTGATTTTGTTCAGGGCCGTGCCCATGCGATAGCCATGGGTGAGGGCCGGATTCTGGTCGCCATAGCCACTATAGAGAAAGACGGTATCTTCCCGGACGAGGCGGGTGACATGCACCGATGCCTCGGCCTTCTGCTGCGTGAGTTGGTTGGTCACCCATACCTTGTCGCCTTCCTTCAGCCCGAGCTTGCCGGCACGCTGACTGTGTACCCAGAGGCCCGTATAAATCTCGCCGCGGAACTTGCTGATACTCACCAGGGGTTGGAAATCGTTGTTCGGCGAACAATGGGAAACCACGGGCACCATGCCGTAGGTGAAATAGAACTCGTCATCGGCCATGGATGTCTTGCTCCCGGGTCGGCAATCCGCAGGGATGTAAGTGGCCAGCACAGAGAAGTAGGGGTCTTGCCATAGCGCGAACTGCTCACGCAGTTGGCCATAGAGATTGCTGTAGAATTCGGCGCGGCCACTGGGGGTGGGCAAGGGCATCTTGCGCGGCATCCCGTAGTTGGCGATGAGTTCGTCCGCCTTGGCCACCGGATAGACCCCCTTCTCGCGCAACACCGCATCGAGCTTCTGTGGCGTGATGCCCAGTCCTTGGGCCTTCATTTCGAAATCCACCTGGCGGCTGGCCATGGTGAAGGGATTTTTGATGCCTTTGGCGCGGTACTCGGCGGTCAGCGCCTTGAGGCGGTCGGCGGGCAGACCGGCGAGTTGCTCCAGGGCCCGATAATAGGGCTCGCTGCTGCCGCTGATGATTTCCGTCAACTTCAGGAAGGCATCGGGCAGAACGACATTGTCATAGGCCGGTGGAACCGATTGATAGCGGGTGATGAGCATGTTGTCGGGGTTGACGCCGTTGCCGTAAATGGCCGGTTCGTCCCGTTCCAGATAGGTGAGTTCCGGCAGCACCACGTCGGCATAGGCCACCGTATCGGTGGGCATGACATCCATCACCACCACCAGTTCCATGTTGGGATGGGTGAAGGCCTCGTGCCAGAACCCGTCCGGCGCATCGCGCGTGGGATTGGTGCCGTTCAGGAGGATCGCCTTGCACAGATAGGGGGCACCCTTCCAGGTGAGCTTGCCCTTGATGGCGGAATCCAGCCCCACCTCGGTGGTGAAAGGGAAGGCCGCCCAGTCCGGTGAATCCTGAGGGATCTGATCGCGGTGTACCACCGCCCAGGCCGGATAGCCGTGGGGATAGGTGTGGGGATCGGCGGCGGCATTGGCGGCCCAGTAGACGAAAGGCATGCCCGCCAGGCTCGCCATGGGCGGCGCCTTGGGGTCATTTTTCACCTCCCACATGTGCCGCACCTGTTCGCGGTAGTCACCGCCGAAGAGCCAGCCACCGGGCACGTCGAAGCCACCCTTGAGACCCTGGATCATGGCCTGAACCCGGCGCAGCATCTGGATGTTGCCATAGCGGGCGCCGGACCAGCCGGGAATGACGATAGGGGATTTGGCCGTAGAGAATTCCCGGGCGATTTTGCGAATATCGTCGGCGCTGATGCCGGTATTGGCCGCTGCCCATTCCGGAGTGTAGGGCTGAAGCTCCTGATGCTGGGCGTCAAAGACCGTCAGCAAGGCTTCGCCGTCGTGCTGAAAGCCCTTGGGGGTGTGCAGCAGGGGGGTGACGCTGGCTCCGGCGCTGCTTTGCAGGTTATGGTTGCTGAAGGCCGGCAGAAACACCACCTGTCCACTGTGCGCATCGATGACGGCGGGTTCTTTTTTATCGGAAAGATAGAGCGCCCAGGCGTTGTGTTGGTTTTTGCGGACCAGGAAAGGCATGTTACTGTGGCGGATGAGGAAGTCCTCGTCATACCAGCCGTTATCCATCATCTCGCGGAGCATGGCCAGGGTGAAATCGAGATCGGTGCCGGGTTTGATAGCGTACCACTCATCCGCCTTGGCCGCTGTCTCCGAGGCGCGCGGGTCCAGAACGACGACCTTGGCACCCTTTTCCTTGGCTGCGGAAAAGCGCACGGCGCGGCAGGTGGAAATGCCGCCGATGCAGGCGTTGCCGATGATGGACAGGATATAATCGCTGTTTTCGTAATCCTCGATATTCTCGCCGTGCACCACGTAATTGCCGGTCATGGAGTTGGTGCCGAAATGGCCGTCGAAAACACAGTTTTGGGTAGGCGAGGTGATGAGATTGGGGATCTGATTGGCGGCGTTGAAGCAGAAGGTGGCGGGAATATAGAAGGAGCAGGTGCTCCAGCCGCCGTAGACCGTCCATTCCCATGGCTTGATGTTTTTGCTCTTCTGGGCAATATAATCCCACGCTTCTTCCCAGGTTGCCGAACGGAATTTCATCTCGCCCCGCTTGCTGCCGGCCACGCGGATCAGTGGTGTTTTGATGCGGTTGGCGCTATAAACTTGGCGCAGTCCGGATTGGCCGCGGGCGCAGATCTTGTCGCCATTGAGGGTGGAATTGGGGTTGCCGCCCAGCTTCATGATGCGCTGCTTGCCTTTTTTCTCCGCGACGGTAATACGCAGCGAGCAAAAGGAAGAGCAGTAGTTGCAGATGGAGTAGGCAAAGTGGTCGGCAGTGTCGGGATGTGTGGGGCCCGCCAACCTGATCCAGTCGGGATGGTAGAGAGTCGCGCCCACGGCACTGACGCTGGTACTTTTAAGGAAGGTACGGCGGGTCATTTTTGGAAACTGCCAAGCCATTGGAAGGCCTCCTGTGCATAAATGCAGCATGGTGTAAAATAATTATATTAAGACATAACCATATGTTTATATGCTACGCGCCTTGTTGCCCTTGTACTATTGATAAAAATCAATCCATGGATTGTAATTTTATATATATGCATTTAATTATATAATGGCTTACTGCATGGCCAATACTTCATTCTCTGCCAGCAGCCTGTCGGCTTTAGTTTCGGACGTACGAAAATTGCCGGAATCCCATTACGGATGATGATGTCGAAGACCGACTCTACCGTTTGGCATGATGGAATCTATTGAGGAATTCGGAAGGAACAGGACCCTTGACAAGGGTTCCGTAATGAAGTTAGATATATCTAATAACGTTAGTACTGACATCGTTTCGTCAGTTTCTTGAAGGGGGAAATGCAGTGGATAAGAAAGGCTTTGGAAGTAGTCGCGCGGTATCTCAAGCCTGTGATGGACGGGGTGGGCGCCGTCGGGGGCGGATGCTGGACCAGGGAATGCTGCGCTACGTGGTCCTCAAGTACATTGGCCAACAGCCTCGCCATGGCTATGACCTGATCAAGATTCTCCAGGAGCAGTCGGGTGAGGTATATAGCCCGAGCCCCGGAATGATCTATCCCATGCTCTCCATGCTGGAAGACCTCGGATATGTTTCTGTGGCAAACGAAGGGAGCAAAAAACTTTATTATCTCACAAGTCAAGGTCAGGATTTTCTGGCGCAAAATCAAGAGCTCGCACAGGCCATAGAAAATCGCTTGAGCGCCCTTCGGGAACAAGGTGCAGGTAGGGTGCGAGCGAGGTTGCATGCCTTAAGGGATGCTGTTCATGAACGACTGCCATTAGCCCAAGGAGATCCTGTACTCCAGGAGAGGATGGCGACGGTGTTGGAAAAAGCGTTGGTGGAAATTCAGGCGTTGTAAGGTGCTATCGCTAAAAATGCAAGGAGTAATGCGATGAATAACGGAATGATGTCGAGCAGCGGTGGATGTAGGGGAAATGGTAGACGTGGTGGTGGTCGGGGAAACGGCCAAGGCATGGGAAAAGGTGGGCGGGGAGTTGGTCAAGGAGGCATTAACGACAGGACTGTTGCCCCAGGCATGGGGACAAGGCCAATGCAGGAAGGAGCCCAAGGATTTTTCGATGATGACCACTGGGCCTCGGTGTTGGATCGGGATACACACCGAGTGCGGCATGTGGCACAGATGCAGGAGGATATTGCCCGCAGTCCCCGCGAGCCGCTCACGGCCGCCGAGCGGGAAGGTCTACTCCTCATGCGCGAGGAGGAAAAAATTGCCCGGGATGTCTATATGGCTCTCGGCAAACGCTGGGGGAACATTCGCCCATTCAGCAATATCACCGGCGCCGAACAGGCCCATATGGACGCTATCCTGATCCTGCTGCAACATTATGACTTACCGGACCCGGCCGCGGGATTGGCGGTGGGCAAGTTTCACAACCCCGAATTGCAACGGCTTCATGATGCCTTGGTCCAGCAAGGACTGCGTAGTCAAGAAGAAGCAATTCGTGTTGGCCTGCTCATTGAAGAGCTGGATATCGATGACTTGCAAAAGGCGGCAAAACAAACGGACAAGGCAGCGATTCACGCCGTCTATGCCGAGCTGGAAAGGGGATCGCGCAACCATCTGAGGGCCTTTTACCGCTGGAAGGAGGGGATGGGGATTTCCTATCAGCCCCAGCACTTAACACCAGAGTTGTTCAAACGATTGGCATTATCTCCCCATGAGGATTGTGTCTTGGAGTAAGGAAAAATGGCAAACATCTTCAGGGCAGGGTAAAATTTCCCACCGGCGGTAAGCCTCTTTCCGGGCAAGCCCGCGAGCAACTGCCCGGAAATGTTTTTCGCCTTTGGATTTTTCTTCTTCTCATGGTACGCGTGCATTTCGACACAGCAGTCTGGCATTTTTGCGGCGGGTTTTGCCACTTTCAGCATGATTTATTGCGTACAGCCGCTGATGCCAGCCCTCAATCGAGACATTCGGCCGTGTTGGGAAGCTCAGGAGGCTTTTTTATGCTGCCTGGGGTTGGAATGGCGTGGCCGGACTGTTGGTTGTTTTAGCCGCATCGGGCCTGCTCATTGCCTGGGAATTGCGTGCATTGACAGCGCTGCATTCGAAGGCCCCAACCAAGTGGAGCCAAACTCCTCTCTGGAAGAACGGAGAGGAGGAGTTCTTGCAGAACAAAGATTAAAAGGCATACTGCAACATCAGCCGATCATCAATGAAAGTACCTTGATAACCTCCATAGGGATTACTGTGATCGATAGCCAGCCGATTGCGCAGAGAGAGTCCCTTCCAGAATCCGCCAGGGGTGTACGTCAGATCCAGATAGTTGGCATCCACATTGGGTAAATAGGGTTGGGTGCAATACATACTGTAGGAATATTTGATGCGCAATGATTGGAGGGGATGCAGCAAGAATCCGAATTTCCAGGCATGCCCGGCGGCTGACGCCGAAACCAGGCCATAATCCATGATGCTGGTATACAGAGGGTCGGCACTGTACTGCTGGGTATAGGGCGAAATAAAGCCGCCATTATATAAGGTGCGTCCTCCCATGGAGAAAGGACTGTGGCTGGGAACAGCATTATAGGCCGCAAAAATTTGTCCAACCGGGGTTTGCAAGCCCACCATCCCGCCGAAGATGGTGGCGTTGACGGGACCGGCATATTGCGCACCATCCGCCCATTCTCGGGCATACTGGAAATCCGCAAACGGCTTCAGTCCGTCCGGCAAGCCCGATACGCCATAATGCACCGTTCCGTAAAACAGATTGGCCAAATCATAAAACCGGTAATACCAGGCCGTGGACCGCCATCCCTGCCAATGGGCCTTGACACCAAAAGCCAAAGTGCCGTCCATATGATCCGGCATATGGGGATACAGGGGATTCTGGTTCAGCAACGTCTCCCGGTAGTAATTACCCTGAATGCGGTTCTTGAAGCGAAATTCCCGCAGGCCAATCACCTGCAGGTTTTTGAACGGCGTGACGGTGACGGTCACCGCCTGGAAGGTACTGGGAATCATGAAGGCATCGGAAGGATTCATCCAGGGCGTGTTGAGCAGGATATTCCCGGCCTTGACCTGCAACCAGCAGTTCTGATACTGCAAATAAGCTTGTCCCAGCACGTTCAGGCTGTCTTTTTCACCCATTAACAGCGCATCCAGATGGGTATAGTCGGGGGCCTTGACGTCATTGGCGCCCAGGCTATTGGCGGTATAAAAAGCCAGTGCAGCACTCACGCCATAGAGGGGAGCGCTCTCCACCTTCAGCATGCCACCCAAAGAATAAGCATACTTATTGGGCAGAGCGCTGCCACTGAATATCTGGTTGAAGTAGTAGGAACGGATATTTCCGGTCACGTGACCCGCCTCCAGAAACTGCTGGATGCTGGCATAATGGCTATCGGCAAAAGCCAGATTCGGTAACAGCAGTAAAGCGGCGACCGTGAGTTTCACAGCGTGGTTTTTCATCTTCGGTTTCTCCTTTTATACAACATGACGATTCAACATTTGGCCGCACGACCTACTCCCGCAAGGAGCGCATGAGATCGGCGCTGGCCGTATTTTCCGCAGCGTCCGCACAAACGGGCTCCGGCAGTCCGGTTTCCACCGACAAGCAGGGCGCACGGAACAGGCGTCCACTCCACATGCCCACAAAACTGCGTTGGGTGACGATGATCCAGAATCCGGCCAGAGCGATGGTGAAGAAGGCTCCCAGGGGCAGAAACACACTCCAACTGGTTTCCCGGGCTAGCAAATAGGTGGCCGCGTTGAATACACCCAATGGAAAGGTGAAACCCCACCAGCCCATATTGAAGGGCAATCCCTCCCCCAGATAACGCAGGGTGAAAAACACCGCCATCAGCAGCCACCAGAGTCCAAAACCCCACAGAATCAGGGCAATGAACAGTCCCGCCATGGACCCAAATTGACTCATGGCCGCCAGGGCACTTCCTGCAAATACGACCTTGTCTGCGCTGCCCAGGGTCATCATGGCCATGGCTCCCGTACCCAGAGGTCCCAAAGGGAGCCAGGCGGATACCGCCATATCCTGGTGCGGGAGTTTATGCAGGGTCAGGCGTAGCAGCAGGATGGCGAGAATGCCCATGGCCAGCAGCACCGAAATGGCCCAGAGCAGATAGCTCACGTAAATGACCGTGCTGCCCAGGGAAGGAGCCAGATGCTGGGCCAGCAATCCGCCACTGGCCGCCGTCACCTCGGGAGGGACAATGGGCAGCAACCAGGCGGCGGTCATGCGTTCCACACTATGCTCCTGCGCGGTAAACATGAAAAAAGGTACCAGCAGCACGGAAAACAGCGCCATGACCACATCCACCCACCACAAGATCAGGGTGATCCGCAGGGTGAGGGGCGTGACCGGCCAGATGATGAGCAGGCCATTGATAATGGTCGCAAAGCCCATGGGAATGGCGCCGATAAACAGGGATTGTACCGGATGCTGAAAGAGACGGCGGAAGCTGGCCGGGTAAAACACCGCCCGCCCCATGAACAACGAGGCGAAGAGCACAAAAAACAGGACATTGATGGCCCACAAGCCCTGGGCACAGACTTTCTGGCCCCATTCCCCATACGGAAACTCCGCGAGCATGAGCGCCAAGATACCCGTACCCATATTGGCGGCAAACCAGTTGGGAGTGAAATGACGAATGATTTCCCTGGGGTCATTCCCCGGTGCTTCAGCCCATATTTTCATGGCGATGTCTCCTGACCTGACGAACTTTTACCCAGTCTGCAACTGAACAACATATTCATCCAATGCTAATTACTCATTCTTGAAATAAGCAAAAGTAATTTTATAAAATAACATGCCTACGTCCCAATGAACGGATATCCTGATATTCATCGTAAGAATAGCTGCATTCATTATTCTCATTGGATTTATCTTTCAGTATTTATCAACATATGTTCACTTTCTGTATGTTGTAACGAGGCAGCTTCAGTGAACTCTGTAACACCTGGATTCGATGACTATGGTGAATATAATCAAAATGGTAACGTGCCAGTGACGGTTCGAGGGCGATGTTATTTTAACTGGCGGGGTTTTTTTCGCAGAGATGTTTGGGCGCATGTTTCATTATTCGTCCTGATGTTGAGCGTTTTGGGTACGCCTGTTTTACGGTTGAAATATTCATGGAACTGGATTATGTGGCATTGGTATGCCGCCCCTATTGCTGGAGCCGCTGCGATTTCCGCAGCGGTTTTTGTAATAACAGCAGTTTTTGTAATCATTCAGAGTATGGCGGGATATGAATAAAACATTCTCCATGCCTTATCAGGGGGTTCCGGCCGGTGCAGTGGACTCTGGGCATGTGACTGGGGAGGGAAGAATCGTTCCCCTATCGTAAGTTTTTGGCCCGGGATTTTATGCTCCGGGATTGGCTGACCCTGGACCGGACCATGTTGGCCAATGAACGCACTTTTCTGTCTTACACCCGGACGGCCCTGACGCTGATTCTCGCGGGGCTGACCTTCATTCGCTTTTTTGGCCTGTAGGCAGGGGCGGCTTTCGGTTCCTATGCTCAAGGGGAAAGCCAGGAGCGAGTGCCGATGAACATCTGAACAAGTACACTCGGTTCGGCTGATATTCTTGATGAGAATATGGCTATTCAGCAATTGGATTGGTAATAATCGGGTTTGTTTTCTAAAATCTTTGGCACAGGCCAACGATGTAGGAGCTGATATGACTGACAGTGCTACCGTCTTCGAAGATCACAAGAATCAACGAATTGAGTATTCCACATGTTATATGTGCGCATGTCGTTGCGGCATTAAGGTGACGATCGAAAACGATAATGTGCGTTTTATTCAGGGGAATCGCAATCATCCGACGAACCAGGGCGTACTGTGCGCCAAGGGTTCGGCCGGGATCATGAAACAGAATTCTCCAGCAAAACTGCATCAGCCCCTGCTCCGAAAACCGGGGACCGAGCGCGGAGCGGGAGCCTTTGTGCCCATCACCTGGGAAAAGGCTTTGGACATGCTCACAGAGCGTCTTCAAAAAATCCGCTCAACGGACCCGGACAAACTGGCTTTTTTTACGGGTCGCGATCAGATGCAGGCGCTGACAGGCTTGTGGGCACAGCAATTCGGCACCCTGAACTGGTCCGCACATGGCGGTTTTTGTTCCGTCAACATGGCCGCTGGCGGGCTGTACATGTTGCCTTTTGCTTTTTGGGAATTTGGCGATCCGGACTGGGATCGCACCAAATATTTCATGCTCTGGGGCGTGGCAGAGGATCATGCCTCCAATCCCATTAAAATCGCCCTGGAAAAACTCAAGAGAAGAGGGGCCAAATTCGTCGCCATCAATCCGGCACGCACCGGGTATCAGGCGATTGCCGATGAGTGGGTGGCTATCAGACCCGGCACGGATGGTCTTCTGGCCCTCTCCATGGTCCACGTTCTCCTGAAACGTGAACTCTTCGATTGGGATTTTCTGATTCGCTATACCAATGCACCATTTTTAATTTTTGACGAACCTGGCCGCAGTGATCATGGGCTTTTTTGGCGCAATGCGGACGGTCATCCGATGATTTGGGATGGGAATGACCAGCATTTCGCGGATGGCATGGCTTCAGGCACGCATCCTTCCTTGCTCGGTGAACACCTCACTCCTGATGGGCGAAAAGTTCGCACCGTCATGTCCTTGATGGTGGAAAAATATCTGGATGCGGCCTTTTCCCCGGAACAGGTGAGTCCGATTACCGGCGTTCCTGCTGAGACGATCGAACGTCTCGCTCTGGAAATGGCCCATATCGCTTTTGAAGAAACGATTGAAATTGCCTGCGAATGGACAGACTGGGCAGGCCGCAAGCACGACAAGTTTATCGGTCGCCCGGTTTCCATGTACGCCATGCGCGGGGTATCTGCGCATTCCAATGGCTTTCAGTCCGCGCGAGCGATTCATTTAATTCAGATTCTGCTGGGAACCATCGATTGTCCGGGCGGTTTCTGTGCCAAGCCACCCTATCCCAAACCGGTTCCCCCGCCGATCAAGCCGGCACAGCATAGCGCTCCGAATCAGCCATTGGATTCCTCTCCGTTGGGCTATCCCACGGGGCCCGAGGATTTGGTCATCGACGAACAGGGTAACCCCAAACGCATAGACAAGGCGTTCTCCTGGGAGACGCCACTGTCCATACAGGGCTTGCTGCATATGGTCATTACCAATGCCCATAATTATGATCCCTACCGCATCGATACGTTGATTCTGTTCATGGCCAACATGGCCTGGAATAGCAGCATGAACACGGTCGAAATCCAGAAGATGCTGATGGCCAAGGATGCGCAGGATGGGGAGTATCGCATTCCTTTCATTGTGGTCTCCGATGCCTATCATTCGGAAATGGTGAATTTCGCGGACCTGGTGTTGCCCGATACGACCTATTTGGAGCGTTACGATACCTTATCCATGCTGGATCGCCCCATATCGGAGGCGGATGCGGTCTGCGATTCCATTCGTCATCCGATTCTCCCACCCAACCGTGATGTGCGCGCCTGGCAGGAAGTCCTGGTGGATCTGGCAGGAAGACTACAATTCCCGGCTTTTGTCCATGAAAACGGCGAAAAGCGGTACCAGGACTACAAGGATTTTATCGTCAACTATCAAAAAGAACCGGGAATTGGATTTCTGTCGGGCTGGCGGGGCAAGAATGGGGATCAACACTTACGGGGAGAACCCAATCCCCGGCAATGGGAAGCCTACATAGAACATCAAAGTTTCTTTCAGCATCACCTGCCGATGAATTTGCGTTATTTTCGCTTCGTCAATCAGGAATATCTGGAATTCGCGGTGGAGGCCGCTTACATTCCCAAAGCCGAACCCATGTTCATCGAAATATATTCCGAGCCCTTGCAACGCTTTCGTTTGGCGGGAGAAGGGGTGTATGACGGACCTTGCCCGCAGCAGCCAGCGGACAGGGCGCGTCTGGTGAAATATTTCGATCCTTTGCCGTTCTGGTATGAACCCCTGGAACAACAGCGCGTGGATGCCGCAGAGTATCCCTTCTTCGCCGTCAATCAACGGCCCATGATGATGTACCATTCCTGGGATAGCCAAAATGCCTGGTTACGACAGATCATTGCGCAGAATTTTCTCTACATGAATCGACAACGGGGTGAATATCTTGGCATTGCGGACAAGAGCTGGGTCTGGGTGGAAAGTCATAATGGCAAGATCCGGGTGCAGGTCAAACTGATCGAAGGTTGCCAGGAAGATACCGTGTGGACCTGGAACGCCATCGGTAAGCAATCCGGAGCATGGGCGCTCTCACCGGATGCCCCGGAAGCGACGCGCGGTTTTTTGATGAATCATTTGATTTCCGAATTGTTACCGGAGAAAAAGGGTGAGCGGCGTTTAACCAACTCGGACCCCATCACGGGTCAGGCGGCCTGGTACGATCTGCGGGTGCGCATTTATCCCGCAGCCCCCGGTGAAGAGGGCACCTGGCCGACATTCCCGACCATCAAGCCCTTACCCGAAGAGCCCAAGCCCGTGGATCGCTTGCGCTATCACACGCATCCGCCCGTTAACCTGAAATCGTGAGGAGACCACTATGAGACTCGGCTTAGTGATTGATCTGGATACCTGTGTCGGTTGTCATGCCTGTGCGGTGGCCTGCAAGGAATGGAACACCAGCGGTACCACGGCGCCGCTGACCGACTACCATCCTTATGGGGCCGCTCCTTCAGGAGTTTGGTTTAACCGTATTCGCCATTTCGAAGTGGGCGATTATCCGCACAACAAAACCATTAATTTCCCGATGTCCTGTATGCATTGTGAGAATGCGGAATGCGTCACGGTATGCCCCACCGGAGCCTCTTATAAAAGAGCCGAGGATGGCATTGTTTTGGTCGATCAGAACAAATGCATGGGCTGTAATTACTGCTCTTGGGCATGCCCCTATGGCGCCCGTGAACTGGATAGGGCATCGGGCACCATGAAAAAATGCACCCTCTGCGTGGACCGCATTTACGACATGGAAATTCCGGAAGAAGAACGCCAGCCAGCCTGTGTGCTGACCTGCCCTGCCCATGCCCGGATGTTTGGGGATTTTGATGATCCCGAAAGTCCCGTGAGTCGGGCCGTGCGCGAGCGTGGCGGATATGAGTTGATGCCTGAGTTGAATTATCAGCCGAGCAATAAATATTTACCGCCCCGGCCAGAACGTCCCATCCCGACAGAAGACCTGAAAAAACGGGGAATACGGCAGGTCAAGGACTGGATTCATCAGGCCGTTACGCGATAAAGGAGAAGTGATATGCATCCTGCATTAGCCGTCATATTTTTAACGCTCTTTTCGGGCGGCGGATTTGGGCTGATGGCCTTGACCGCCATCGTCAATGATTTTCAGATTGACGGTGGGCTCAATCCCTTGCAGACCATGATAGCCCTGATCATCTCCATGGCTTTTGTGTCCATTGGACTTCTGTCCTCCACGGCCCACCTCGCCAATCCCAAGAACGCCTGGAGGGCATTTACCCGGTGGAGAACCTCGTGGCTGGCCCGTGAAGGTGTTTTCGCCGTGGCCTACTATCCCTTTGCCTTTTTATACCTGGTCTGGACGTTTTTTACGGGCGGCACCCATGATGTCATTGGCCTGATACTCGCCAATCTGGCCGCTATTATTGGCCTGATCACGATTTTTTGTCAGGGAATGATTTATGCTGTCTTGCGGACGATGCGACAATGGAATACGCCCTTGGTGCCCGCCAATTTTTATGCGATGGGACTCGCCATTGGTGCCACCTGGCTAGCCGCCATACATCAAGCTACCACCGGGCAGCCTGCTCCGGCGCTCATCGGGATGGCCGCCGCCTTATTGGTGGCAGCGGGAGTGCTCAAGGGGATTTACTACTTCTGGATGCGGCGCCCTGGCGGTCCCACGATTCGCACCGCCACGGGCTTTAATCGGTTCTCGGTGCGCATTTTGGATCAGGGGCATACCTTTGGAACCTTCCTGACAGAAGAATTCGGTCATCAACTCGCGCCGGCCAAAGCGCGCGGCATCAAGACGATGATGTATCTGGTGGCGATCGTCTTACCCCTGCTGTTTCTGGCCATCGCGTTGTGGGGACAGGTCATGATCCTTGCGATCCTGGCGGCGCTGCTGGTTCTTGCCGGATTCGGGGTGGAGCGGTGGCTGTTCTTCATTGAAGCACAGCATGTAGTGAACTTGTATCACGGGCGTCAACAATGCTGACCAGAGAGGAAGACAAAATGATCCGTCAGAATAGGCCGTACGATGTCCTGGTGATGGGCGGCAGCGGTTTTCTCGGGCAGAAGCTCGTCCAGCAACTGGCACAAAAGGCATTCCGCGTGCTGGTGAGTACCCGGGATGCCAATGCGGCGAAACCCAAATTCGCCCAGCTTCACGACGTCCAGGTGCATCAGGTAGCGCGATATGACCGGAACACGCTGGATACCCTGGTTTCACAGGCGGATGCCGTGATTAACCTGGTCAGCATCCATCGCGAGATTCACCCGAGCCGCATTGATCTGCCTCCCGCCAGGCGCGGCGATTTCGAGGAGATACACATCGAGATCCCCCGGCGTCTGGTGCATAGCGCAGAAAAGGCAGGGGGATGCCGAATTCTGCAGGTGAGTTGCAGTGGGGCCAGTCCTTTGTCCTCCGATGCGCGCTTGCGCAGCAAGGGCATCGGGGAGATCATCATCCGCGAAGCCAGTGAGGATAGTGCGGCTCAAGGACATTTCACCTACCTGCATGGCCCCAAGTTTGTTTGGGGGGCACGTCTGGCCACCACCGTGCTGCGCCTGCCCAAGCTCCGGAGCACCGATCTGGATCACTGGGCCAGGATCATTATCGATACCTTGGAAGACGCGGAGAGTATAGGAAAAATTCAGGAAGTCTGGACAGACAAATCCCGGATCACCATTTATCCCGGCAAAATCTACGCATAGAGACAGACGACATGCGACGACTACCCTATGATGACTATTCCCGGAACGAAATGATTCTGCAGGATTGCGAAAGCAGTTGGCCCACTGGGTCGCTTTACCGGGAGCAGCGGAAGATGGATCGGCCATGCGGAGGCGTTATCCGGTGTCAGGCTACGCGGCACGACTGTTGGACACACCCCAGCGCCCTTTTTTGAGAATGTGCCAGAACGTTCGGCGCCCGTATTCATGATGCGGGTGGGAGGATGAGTATTTGCTGATGTCCTTTCTGCCTGATCGCTGCCTGGTCGTTTGCTGCCCTCCTGTACAGCCTTTACGGTACGCACAAGAACATGGAAAAAATTGATCCCTCATTACTACTGGTCTGGGCGCGCGTAGCTCAACTCCGCAATCTACAGGCGGCCAGCAAGAGTCTGTATTTGAGTCAACCTGCAGTTTCTCACCAACTGAAGCGCTTACGGGATTGGTTGGGTGAGCCGTTATATCAAAGGACTTCGCGCGGCATTGAGCCTACGGAAATGGGCAAGATCCTCCAAAGAGCTGGAGAGGATATCGAAGCCGTGCTCCAGGAAATGCAGGGGATCCGCAATAAATCCAGGAATCTGTTACGTGGCACCTTACGCATAGCCGCAAGCCATACCAATGCCGAGTATTTATTGCCCCTGATAGTGGGAGCGTACTGCCGAAAATATCCCGCAGTGAATGTTCGAACAACCACCGTGAACAGCCATCAAGCCTGGATGCATCGGGATGAATCCGATCTGATTTTTATTGAAAGTGCGGACGAAATGCTCCGTAATCCGTCGGAATGGGAGCGGACCGTGCTGATCGAAACGGAAATTTCGGCCCTGGTTCCGGCGTCACATCCATTCGCCGCCTTATCAGAGATTCCCTTGGAGATGCTCGCCACAGAAAAGCTGATCTGGCGTGAGGCCGGTTCTGGAATACGGGAAGACGCCATCAACGCCCTCCGAAACGCGGGTTTCTATCCAGATATCCACTATGAGTTTAGTGGCCTTGCGGCAGTGCGCAGCGCCGTGCGTAATGGTATCGGTGTAGGCTTTGCGTCTGGTTTGTTGCCCCCAGAGCAGCAAGTGGGGGTGTGCCTGATTCCCATTCAACCCAAGATTCCACATACTCTGAGCGTATTGCATCGTAGCGCTTATGGGCATTTGGTGGCGTCTTTTCTCGAAATCATTCGTCTTTCTGTTTTAACTTAAACTCTACAGGCTGGTTGACAGATGTTGCGTTGGGCCTTATCCTCGCAGCAAATTTTTTGCCTCACCGGGTACCTACGATGCTTTTCATACCTGCAATGCCTGGACTATCACGGCACTGAAAATTGCGGGTTATCCGGTGCATCCGGCTGGGGTGATTTTTGCAGGACAGGGGGTTGGTCAGCTCAATAAACTGTCTGTCTGCAAATAACCCTATTCCGTTCAAATAAGTCCGTCTAGGTATATGAAATCAGCAAACACATCTGTTTCGTCCGTAGCCGAGTTGAATGAGGCTGCTCTCGGGCTTTTTCACTTGAAAACCATGTTAACCGCCGGGTTGGGCTTTTTTTCTGCAGCCTACGATTTGTTCATTATTGGCTATGCCTTGGCCTTGATCCGTCAGGAATGGCATCCTGATGCCTTCATGATGGGTTTGATCGGCTCTATTTCCTTGATTGCCGTACTCTTGGGCGCTTATTTTTTTGGCAGAATCGGGGACATATACGGGCGGCGAAAAATTTACGGCATCGAAGCCCTGTTGATGGTGCTGGGTGCACTCGGGTCCGCCTGTGCCAACGACATTACGACCTTGATTGTTTTTCGCTTTATTCTCGGCCTTGGGGTGGGAGGAGATTATCCCTTATCGTCGGTTATTATGAGCGAATATGCCAATCGGGACAATCGTGGACTATTGGTGGGTCTGACTTTTTCCTTTCAGGCACTGGGGGTGTTGATTGGTCCTGGTATCGCTCTGGCGTTGTTGGCCGCACAAATTGATCATGATCTGGCCTGGCGCATCATGTTGGGACTAGGGGCGTTTCCGGCTCTGGGTGCTTACTGGATGCGGCGTGGCATGCCGGAATCACCACGTTGGCTGAATCGGGCCAAGCCAGCGGCGCATCCTAGCGACGAATCAGCCGTTTCCCCCAAGCCATTGCGATATTACTGGCGGTATTTATTGGGTACGGCCGGAGCCTGGTTTGCTTTCGACTATGCGTATTATGGGAACACCATTTCGACCCCCATGATCATGCATGCCTTGGCCCCGCATGGTAGGTTGATGGCCAATATTGCCTGGAGCTGGATTGTGTTTGCCATTGCTGCAGTTCCTGGTTATTTTCTGGCGGCGTTGACCCTGGATCGCATTGGCCACCGCCGCTTGCAGTGGATTGGATTTTTTTGCATGGGCATGGCATTTCTGGCCATTGGTATTATTCCCAATATTGCGGGGGATTTTGCCGTTTTTATTGCCCTGTATGCGGTCAGCTATTTTTTTGCAGAATTCGGCCCCAATACCACCACCTTCGTACTGGCATCAGAAGTTTATCCTGCCCATTTACGATCCACTGCAGCGGGTATTTCTGCGGGTACCGCCAAGGTAGGCGCATTTATTGGCGTATTTCTATTTCCCATATTGCTTCAGACGATGGGTATAGAAAATACGCTTTTGCTCACCTTTGTCTTCAGCATGACGGGATTATTATTGACTTTTCTCTTGCCTGAGCCTGCCCGACAAAATCTGGAGCAGATCGCCGATGGGGAAATCATGGTGAATCATGATGCGGATGCTTTTACGGGACAGGACCCTGAAGCCAAAATGGAAGCGACAGCCGATGCGGACAAGCAGCAGATAGCCGGCTGATCCACAGCAAGGTCAGGTTTTCCACAATCGATTCGTTATATTGCAGCTGTACGGCAAAACAAATTGAAGGTTTACTTCATGGGGAAAAAGCCCCTGCTGTAACCCGTCAATTCCAGATATCCGCGCCCTATAGTGCTATGAGCATTCAATGCACTAACTGCACCTTCCCAGTAGATGGTGCCGCTACTCTGGCTGGCGTTATATTCCTGATTGTCCATCAGCGGTGCGATGGTAAAATGCTGGTCCCCCACCTGAATTTGCCAACGCACCGGATAACGAATGCCAGTCTGAGGGGATTGCCACCATCCTGTGGGCTGCATGTGAATCTGCCCGCCATGAAAATAGTGTACCTGCCCATTGGCCAGACGCTGGGTAGCGGACAGCCAGACTGGACTGCCGTCGGCACGGCGCATCATGAAGAGCATGAGCGCGCCGCCATGGTCCAGATTCAGCCCCAGCCAGTCCCAGCCTACTGCCGAGGACGGCAGGTAAGCCGCAGACCATTCATGGTCCAGCCAGGCCTCGCCTTCTACAGATTGACTTTTGCCCTGGATGCGGATTTGCCCGCTGACTTGCAGGTGCGGAATGCTGTAATAGTAGCTGGCATTGTGGGGATTGGGACCTTTCTGGCTGATGCCTTGGGGGCCTTCCAGCAGGGGCGCTTGGGTCAGGCGGAACTGCAGTACATAGCCCATGTCCTTCCCCTGGATTTCGGCGCGGTAGCCGTTAGGAGTCTGGCGCAGGAACCAGTGGCGAATCCAGACCTGGGTATGGTCGCGGTCAGCCCCGGCCACATCCAGCCCTGCCCTGGCGATGCGCTGCGCCGTCAGCAGATGGCCGATGCGCGGATCACTGATGGCGGCCTCGGCAAATATCAGTTGGCGGGGATTGAAGGCGCTGGGGTTCGCCCAGACTTTGCTGGGTCGCACCCGGAAAAAAGTCAGTTGAAAACCGAGGGAGTGCCCCGCACTATCCTGAAGCCAACCGGTGATGTACCACCATTCGATGGGGAAATCTGGGTGACTGCCATAGGCACCGGGAAATTGCAGGGGGTGCTGTGGCGTCACTTGCACTTGGGGAGTGGGCTGCAAGGGCAGCACTGCTGGCGGGAGTCCGGCAGCCGGACAGGGACTCAGCAGCAGGAACGGCAGCAAGAGGAATATAGGCCCTGCGCAGCGGCCCATGAATCGCCGTGAGGGTGTCCAGAAATGCGGCTTAGTCATCGCGTATCACCACCGAGCCGTGGCGCAGGGCCTGTCGCCCCGCGAGGATCATGGTCCCGGTGCTGGCCATCCACAAGATGAGACCGAGCAGACCCAACGAGGGCCAGGGTGGCTGGAAACCCATGTGCCAGTGAAAGGATTCGGGATTGACCACCATAATCAGGATGACGCTGATGGCCAGACCCAGACCGCCGCCGATCACCATGCCGGACAGGGAGAGGATACTGCCTTCGACAAAAAGAAGGGTCAGCAGATCACGCTGACGCAGTCCCACATGTCTGAGCATGGCAAATTCGTTGCGTCGCATCAGGGTTTGGGCCCCAAAGCCACTGCTCACGCCGAGCAGGCCGATAATCATGGCGACCGCTTCCAGGGCGTAGGTGGCGGCAAAACTCTGGTTGAATATTTGCAAACTGTGTTGGCGAATTTCCCGGGGGGTGGCAATCAAGAACTGTCGGGCGTCGGGGATTTGCTGATGCAGTTGCGCCAGTGCCGCAGCAATTGGCACATGAGGGCGCAACCACAGGGCCACGCCGTTGACTCCCTCATCATGGGACCAACGGCGATATTCCTGAATGGGCATGGAAATGGATCCCTCCTGATAGGCATAGTCCCGGTAAATACCGGCGATGCTGACCGTGCGCTGTTGTCCGCCCAAGGGAATCTGCACCTGCTGACCCAGCCGCCAGTGGCTGATTCCCGCCAGAATATCCGATATCCATATGGGCGGCGTAGACAGAGTTTTCAAGGGTACGGCGCGAATTATCTGAATTTCCCGTCCGGGGTTCTGCAGATTCATGCCACGTGCCAGCAAGGTAACGGGCGGATGTCCGGGGAGAAGATTGAGCGCGATCCGGCGCAGGGGGGAGCAATGACTGACATCAGCAAGTTGACAGAGGGACTTTGCACTGCCCGCCGGGAGCAGGACATCCTTGTTCATGCCAGCCTGTACATACAGATCGGCACGCAAAATATCGCTCAGCCAGTTGGCCACAGAATCCCGAAAGGAGCCCACCATGATGGCCATGGCTACCACCAGACTGAAGGCTACCACCACCGCTGCGAGGCTATGGGCTGCCCGTCCGGGAGCGCCGCGTAATTGTTGCAGAGCCAGACGCCAGAGTGCCGCTCTGGGGAGCGGGATGAGATGGATAATCAGACGCAGCAGGGGGGTGAGTAAAAAGAGCAGGGCGAAAAGCAGACAGGCAATGGCACCGTAAGCCAGATAGGGGATTCCGTCGATGGCGGGCGCCAGTGCGCCCAGCAGAGCCAGCAGCAAGAGCAGGAAACCGATGTAGGAATGCTGACGATGAAGATATCTCTGTTCTTCAGCGCCAGCGCGTAGGGCTTGTGCCGGGGCAGTATGGCTGGTTTCCCAGGCGGGCAGGAAAGCACCGATGAGTGCGGCAGCAATGCCGGCGGCAAAAAACAGGCCCATCAGCAGGGGATGCCCATGGAGTTGCAAGGCCGATCCAGTGAAATAGCCTGCCCCCAGATCGCCTCCCAGATGAGTCAGAGCCAGACTGGCGGCGACCACACCCAGTGGCAAGCCCAACAGGGCGCCTGGCACGCCCAGGGTCAACCCCTGCAGCAGGACCGCAAAAATGATTTCCCGGCGGCGCAAACCCAATACCCGCAACAGGGCGAGTTGTTGACGTTGGCGCACCACACCCATGGCCAGGGTGGCATATACCAGAAATGCCCCGGTGAACAGGGCCACCAGGGAGAGTACCAGCAGATTGATGCGATAGGCCCTGGACGCATCGGCAGCGACTCGACCCTGTTGAGCAGGGCTTTCCAGTACGGCTCCGGGGGGGAGCAGTGGCTGCCATTTTTTTGCAAATGCCGCATTGCTGATGCCAGGTCGCAGGCGCAAGTCGATTTGGTTGATCTGTCCTCCACGCCCCCATAACCATTGGACAGCGGCAATATCCATGACCCCAATGGCTCCTAGGCTGCGGATATCTGGCAACTCGCCGATGATGTGGAGGCGGCGCGGGCGACCAGCGGCGTTGACCGTCAAATGGTCGCCTACTTTCAAGTCCAAGGACTGCATGGCGGCCGGACTCAGGGCGATATTCTGGGGCTCCAGCAGTGCCAGGGGGTTATGCAGATTGAGGGGGACCAAGGGTTGTCCCATCCTGAGCGCCTGAAAGGCATCTATCCCCAGAATGTGCAGTGGTGCTTCATGGGCGGGATGCACGATTGACGCCTGCAGGCGGATCTCTGGAGCAGCGACCGCCACTCCTGGCGCCATGCTCAGGCGGGAATACCAGCTATCGGCAAAGCCCGGTCCGGGGGCGCTGAGGGTCAGGTCAGCCTGACCCGCCAGACGCCGCAGCCCCGCCGTGAAATCACTGACGGCCTGGACATTGATGAGGGCAATGGCCAGCCCCAGGGCTACCCCCAGGGCGATGCCGACGATGGCGAGCATGGTCGCGCCGGGGCGTTGTTGCAGAGGCCGCCAGACAGCCGCCTGCCAAGGAATACGGGTGATCACAGAGGATGAAATCCTTGGGCATCAAAGCGCAATAGTCGTTGGGCACGTTGGGCGGCGGCGGGGGAGTGGGTAACCAGCAGGACTGCCGGACCCTCGGCTTCCAGTGCAGTGTACAGTAAATTCATGACTGATTCGGCCGATTCGGCATCCAGGCTACCCGTCGGTTCGTCCGCCAGAATCAGGGCGGGGTGGTGAACAATCGCCCGGGCCACGGCAACTCTTTGCATCTCCCCGCCGGAGAGTTCCCGGGGCCAGGCCTGCAGTCGTCCGGCAATACCCAACTGTTCGGCAAGCTGGTGGACACGCTGGGAGAGATCCTTGCGCGGCAAGCCATTCAGACGCCAGGGCAGGGCAATATTTTCGGCGACACTGAGTTGTGGAATCAGGTGAAATGCCTGAAACACGAAGCCCATCTGGCGGCGGCGCAGCAAGGTGCGGCTATCGTCATCCAGGGCGTTCAGGTTCTGGTCCTGAAAATGCATCTGGCCAGCATCGGGTTGTTCGAGTCCGGCGATAATGTGCAGCAAGGTACTTTTACCCACCCCGCTTTCCCCCATGATAGCCACAAAATCCCCCGTGTTTACGGCAAGGCTGGCTTCACGAAACAACCACCTGTCCGGTGTTCCGGGAAGACGCTTGGCTAAATCCTGCAAAACCAGAAGGGCTGTCACGGGAATTTTCTCCATGGAAGGGGCGCTGATAAATTAGCACATTGTGATACATCTTTGTCAGACGCTCAAAACCCGGAAAAATTCGTTGCCTTCAAGATTGCCTGCTAGGCTTTGACCTTCACCCGGATCACAGGGTATCATCGGTCCACCGGAGAGATGGCCGAGCGGCTGAAGGCGCTCCCCTGCTAAGGGAGTATGGGGCTAAACACTCCATCGAGGGTTCGAATCCCTCTCTCTCCGCCACATTTTCATAACAACAAGATTTCGAGTGTCGTAATTTTCATGTCGTTTTCAAATGGATCTTTCAGGTCTTATCTCGTTTCAGCCGCGTTCCCTGACCAATCCCCTGGCGATGAGCGACTGCAAAAAGGACACTAAAATTGTTTTGTAATGAACAGAAACCGGGGAAGCCAGTCTTGACGATTCCTTGATTCCCGAGCACAATTATCGGCGTTCGCTTCCGGCAATGCAGATTCAGAGTTACTACTTAATTACTACTTGCATCCCGGTTTGATCGTGCTATCCTTCCACATACCTTCAATCTGAAAGAAGAGCAAACCTGCAAGCGCCGTCCGGTGCATTCAAGAGTTTGGAATTATCCCACATGAACCAAAACTGATGACTTTCCACCCAAGGCGCTATACCAAACTGAGACAGAGGAGCTATCTCCCATGAGTGATGCTATTATGTATGTGTCTGATGACAGTTTCGAGACGGATGTACTGCAATGTTCCAAGCCTGTTCTGGTCGATTTTTGGGCAGAATGGTGCGGCCCATGCAAAATGATCGCCCCGATTCTTGAAGAAGTTGCTGTTGAATATGCCGAAAAGTTACAAATCGCCAAGTTCAACATCGACGAAAACCCCAACACCCCTCCGCAGTATGGTATTCGTGGCATCCCGACCTTGTTGCTGTTCAAAAATGGAAAACTGGAAGCAACGAAAGTGGGTGCCTTGAGTAAAGCCCAACTGACGGCCTTTTTGGATAGCCAACTTTGAATACACCACGTCCCCGCCGTAAATCGCCCCGTATACCCAAGTCCTTTCCCAACGAAGATATTCTGATCGAAGAAGAAGAGTCTTTGCTGTTGCCCAACCCGGGTGCCACAGCGATGAATCTGACGGATTTGAAAAGGAAAACTGCCGCAGAACTGGCCGTCATCTGTCAGGATATGGGTCTGGAGGGTACTGCCCGACAGAAAAAACAGGAAATCATTTTCAACATTCTGAAAGCCCATGCCCGGAATGGGGATGCGATTTATGGCGAAGGCGTGCTGGAAATCCTGCAGGATGGCTTTGGTTTTTTGCGGGCGGCCTCCGGGTCTTACATGGCTGGACCGGACGATATTTACGTTTCGCCTTCGCAAATCCGGCGCTTTCATTTGCAGACCGGTGATACGGTTTCCGGACAAATTCGGCCACCCAAGGAAGGGGAGCGCTATTTTGCCCTGCTCAAAGTGGAAAGCATCAATTTTGAATCTCCCGAAGCGACCCGCAACAAGGTCAACTTTGATGATTTGACCCCTTTGTTTCCCGATGAACCCCTGCGTCTGGAATATGACGGGGTGGCTTATGGGGAATTGGCGCCGCGGATCATCGATCTGGTGTCACCCATTGGCAAGGGTCAGCGCGGCTTGATTGTGGCACCGCCCAAAACCGGCAAGACGGTATTGTTACAGCAGATTGCCCATGCCATTACTGCCAATCATCCCGAATGCTATTTGATTGTATTGCTGATTGATGAGCGCCCCGAAGAAGTGACGGACATGCAGCGCTCGGTCAAAGGCGAGGTGGTTTCTTCGACTTTTGACGAACCGGCCACCCGACATACCCAGGTCGCTGAAATCGTTCTCGAAAAAGCCAAGCGTCTGGTGGAGCACAAGCACGATGTGGTCATCCTGCTGGATTCCATTACTCGTTTGGCCAGAGCCTTCAATACCGTGGTGCCCTCATCGGGCAAGGTGTTGACGGGGGGCGTGGATGCCAATGCCCTGCAGAAGCCCAAGCGGTTTTTTGGCGCTGCCCGTAACATCGAGGAAGGTGGTAGTCTGACCATTATCGCCACCGCCCTGGTGGAAACGGGTTCCAAGATGGATGAAGTGATTTTTGAGGAATTCAAGGGTACCGGCAATATGGAAGTGCACCTGGATCGTCGTTTGGCCGAAAAACGGATTTATCCAGCCATCAATCTCAATAAATCCGGAACGCGTCGGGAAGAGCTGCTGGTGCCTGCGGATATGCTCAGCAAAATGTGGGTGTTGCGCAAGTTGCTGGCACCTATGGATTCTCTGGAGTCCATGGAGTTCCTGCTGGACAAGGTCCGTGCGACCAAAAATAATGCGGAGTTTTTTGATTCCATGAACCGTTGAGGATTGGCTGGACGCCTGCCCCCTCTATCCCTATAATTCGCCTTTTTGTATTCAGGCCCGAGAGTAGCTCAATTATGAAACCAGATATTCATCCCAAGTACGAAGAAATCACGGTCACCTGCAGTTGTGGCAATGTGTTCAAAACACGTTCAACCGCGAATCGTGACCTGCACATTGATTTGTGTTCCGAATGCCATCCTTTTTATACCGGCAAGCAGCGTAATGTGGCAGCTGCTGGACAGGTCGAAAAATTCCGCAAGCGCTACGGCGGCGGTCAGTAAATTTCCATGGAAGCCACGGAAGCCCAGGCGGAGTTGCGGCGGCGGGCTTTGGAATATCATTCCCGGAGCCCTGCTGGAAAGCTTGCGGTCATTCCCAGCAAGTCCTGCAAAAGTCAGGATGATTTGTCCCTGGCTTATACCCCGGGTGTTGCCGCCCCGGTGCGGGAAATAGCCGCCGATCCGGAAAAGGCCTACGACTATACGGGCAAAGGCAATCTGGTCGCCGTGATCAGTAATGGTACGGCAGTGCTGGGACTGGGAAATGTTGGCCCTCTGGCCGGCAAGCCGGTCATGGAAGGCAAGGCGCTCCTTTTCAAGCATTTTGCCGACATCGATGCCTTCGATATTGAAATTCAGGCGCGTGATGCGGAGCATCTGATTGATGTGGTGGCCGCCATTGCCCCGGGTTTTGGTGGCATCAATCTGGAAGATATTGCCGCTCCCCTTTGTTTTCAGGTGGAAGAAGCCTTGCAGAAGCTGCTGGATATTCCCGTGTTTCATGATGATCAGCATGGAACCGCCGTGATTGTGGCTGCGGCTTTGCAAAATGCCCTGGAATTGCAGGGCAAAACTTTTAGTGGCGTCAAGGTCGCCATAGTCGGTGCCGGTGCTGCCGGTCTGGCCATAGCGCGCATGTTGCGGGTGCTGGGCGTCCAGTCTGTATATCTCAGTGATGTGCATGGCGTGCTGCACGAGGGGCGCAATGACCTGGCCCATTGGCATCAAGCTTTTGCCACGGCACCTGCGCATTGGACCCTGAGCGATATGCTGGAAGGCGCCGATGTGGTGATTGGTGTGTCCGTGCGCGGTGCCATTCCCGAAAGTGCTCTACCCGGGTTGGCTCCCCAACCCATAATTTTTGCTTTGGCGAATCCCGATCCGGAAATTGATCCGGCGGCCGTCAAAGCTCTGCGGCCGGATGCCATCATGGCGACCGGACGCTCGGATCTGCCTAATCAGGTCAATAATGTTCTGGGTTTTCCCTTTTTGTTTCGAGGAGCCCTGGATTGTCGGGCGCGCCAGATTAATCAGGCGATGCTGCTGGCCGCTGTGGATGCTCTGGCACGCTTGGCCAAGGAACCCGTACCGAAAGAAGTACAGCAGGCCTATGGATTTTCAGGATCTGCGGGAATGGAATTCGGACCGGAGTATTTCATTCCCAAACCTCTGGATCCGCGCCTGCGGCAATGGGTAGCGGGTGCAGTGACCGCTGCCGCGCGGAAAAGCGGCGTCGCCCGGATTTAGGCTGAGATGCGCATCGCGGATCTGACGGTTCGCGATTTGCGCTTGGCTTTTGGGCAATTGCTCGCTGCACTATTCTTTTTTGTCCTGGTCTGGAAAATTCTTTCCCCTTTTCTGCCCGCCATTGTCTGGGCGGCCATTCTAGTGTACGCAACCTGGCCCCTGACTGCGCCCATGCGCCGCCATTGGCCGCCGTTGTTGGCTGCTTGCGGGGCCACCCTTGTGCTGGCGCTGATTTTTATGCTTCCCGTGTTGTTTCTCGGGATGGCTTTGGGCACAGAATTGCACCATGTGTTGACGGAACTGGCGCAGCGCGATGCGCAAACGCTGATCAGCGCCTCATGGAGCAGCAATCCCTGGATCCAGGATATTCTTAAACAGATACCGGCTTCCTGGAAAGTCCTGTTTCGTCCCGGCGCCCTGGCGCCGGATTTGTCCGCATGGGCGGGACGAATTGGTATGCTGGCAGGCAGCATTGGTCGGCTGGCAGCCTTGTTGGTGCTGGTACTCATCACGGCATTTTTCTTTTATCGCTACGGGCAGGAACTTCTGAATCAACTGCGCCGCTTCGTACATCAGGTGCTGGGGCAGCGCGGTGACGCCTATCTACAAACCGTAGCCAGCACGATTCGGGCGGTCATATACGGGATTCTGGCCACGGCGCTGGCGCAGGGTGCCCTGGCGGGGCTGGGCTACTGGGTGACAGGATTGCCCGCCCCGGTATTGCTCGCCGTAGTGACGCTGCTGTTTTCATTTTTGCCTTTTGGTACGCCCCTGATCTGGGGAGCGGCCAGTATCTGGCTTCTGGTCCATGGGCAAATCGCTGCGGGTATAGGGCTGGCACTGTGGGGGGCTCTGGTGGTGAGCTGGATTGATAATCTCATTCGTCCACTGGTGATATCCAGCGCGGTGCATATTCCCTTTCTGCTGGTCCTTTTTGGGGTGCTCGGCGGGATTCTGGCTTTTGGTTTGCTCGGGTTGTTTTTAGGGCCGGTGATTCTGGCAATCTTGTTGGCCATCTGGCGCGAATGGTTGCAACCCGCAGCAGAAGGCGAAGTCTGATACCGGAGTCCTGGTGACTGCGCTTGCGATGAATACACTTGTGATGGGTGTGCGAGGGCGTCCGTGCCTTGGCCTCAGGGGCGCTTGGTTCTATACTTGATGGACTTGAAGATGGCGGGTTGGGCACGTATCCACCACCGCATCGTTTCCGGGTCCTGTCGCAAGACATTGACCCCTTGAATATGCCTCGAGGTTGACATGCGCTCCGATATGATCAAAAAAGGTTTTGAACGGACTCCCCATCGTTCATTATTGAAGGCTTGTGGGGTCACTGACCGGGACATGGACAAGCCCTTTATCGGCGTGGCGAATTCCTATATTGATATTATTCCCGGTCATGTGCACCTGCAGGAGTTCGGTCGTATCGTCAAGGAAAATATCCGTGCGGCAGGCGGCATTCCCTTCGAGTTCAATACCATTGGCGTGGATGACGGCATCATCATGGGTCATGATGGTATGCGCTACTCGCTGCCGAGCCGGGAATTGATTGCCGATTCCATTGAAACCGTGGTGCAGGCCCATTATCTCGATGCCCTGATTTGTATTCCCAACTGCGACAAGATTGTCCCGGGTATGATCATGGGAGCCTTACGCTGTGACGTGCCGACGGTTTTTGTCTCCGGTGGTCCGATGGAAGCCGGCAAGCTCTCGGACGGGACTTCCATTGATTTGGTCACCGCCTTTGAAGCCGTGGGGCAGTTCAAGCGGGGTCAGATTACGGAAATTCGTCTCAAGGAAATCGAGGACAAGGCCTGCCCTAGCTGCGGTTCCTGTTCGGGTATGTTCACTGCCAACAGCATGAATTGTCTGATGGAAGTGCTGGGCATTGCCCTGCCGGGCAACGGCACCATTCTGGCCACGGCGGCCGAGCGCCGCGATTTGGTGCGACAGGCAGCGGATCGGGTGGTGGCCCTGGCCCTGGCCGGGGGACCAACCATGCGGCAACTGGTCGATTTTGAAGCCATTGATAATGCCTTCATCCTCGACATGGCCATGGGTGGTTCCACCAATACGGTATTGCATACCCTCGCCATCGCCCGCGAAGCGGGTATCCAGTATCCTCTGGCACGCCTCAATGATCTGGCCCAGGAGGTGGCCTATCTGGCCAAGGTGTCGCCAGCGCTGTCAACGGTGCATATTGAGGATATTGGGCGTGCGGGCGGTATTCCGGCCGTTCTCCATGAAGTGCACAAGCGCAATCCCGATGTGTTGCATCTGGATAAACCCACCGTCAGTGGGCGGAGTCTGCGTGAAATTGTTTCTGAAGCCCATGTGAAAGACAGTAAAATCATTCATCTGGCCAGCGACCCCATTGCCCCTACGGGTGGCTTGCGGGTGGTTTTCGGTAATCTGGCGCCGGAAGGGGGTATTGTCAAAATTGGTGCAGTGCTACCGGAAATGCGCCGTTTTTCGGGCCCGGCAAAAATCTTTGAAAGCATGGACAGTGCCGCTGAAGGCATTCTGGCGGGTGAGGTCAAAGCGGGTGATGTGGTGGTCATCCGCTATGAAGGACCCAAGGGTGGTCCCGGCATGCCGGAAATGCTGACCCCTACGGCCAATATCATGGGCATGGGGTTGGGAGAAAGTGTGGCGCTCATTACCGATGGGCGTTTCAGCGGCGCGACCCGCGGTGCCTGCATTGGTCATATTTCTCCCGAAGCGGCGGAAGGCGGACCGATCGGCTTGCTGAAAGCGGGTGATATCATTTCTCTGGATCTGGATAATGGCAAAATTCATGTGGATCTGAGTGACGAAGAACTGGCTGAACGGCGCAAGCATTGGGTGCCCATTGAAAAACCCCTGTCCTCTTCCTGGTTGCGCCGTTATCGCAAGCTGGTCTGCAATGCGGCCAATGGCGCCATTCTGGAGTCCTGAGTATCCATGAGTAACGGTGAGTTGCATATTGGTGTGTATGTCGATGCGGAAAATGTCCGTTATAACGGCGGTTATGCCATGCGTTATGACGTGCTGCGCCGCTTTGCCGCGCGTGAAGAGCAGGCGCGTCTTCTGCGGCTCAATACCTATATGGCCGTCGATGGCGAGCGGATGAAAAGGGACCGTGAATACCGGGAAGGTATTCGCAGTTACCAGCAGGCGGTGCGCGATCTCGGCTGGAAAATCATTGAAAAGCCGGTGCGCTGGTTTGTGGATGATGAGGGTAACCGGGTCTCCAAAGCCAATGCCGATCTGGATCTGGCCGTCGATGTCATGCTCCAGTCCGAACGTCTGGATCAAGTGCTGCTGGTGACGGGGGATGGTGATTTTCTGCAGGTGGTCAGGGCCTTGCAGAACAAGGGCTGCCGTGTGGAGGTGTTGGCATTTCGTAATGTTTCCAGAGAGCTGCAGCACGAAGCCGATGCGTTTTATTCGGGCTATCTGGTGCCGGGCTTGTTACCTACGCGGGGAGATATGCGTGTTCCCTGGGGAGAAATGGGCTCGCGTATTCGCGGTATCTGCATCCGCTGGGAAGCAGAGCGGGGTTTTGGTTTCATTCGCTTCTTGACGGGGATTTCCGCCCGACTCTGGGTTACCGATACCCGGCATGAAGATTCTCCTTATGAGTCAGCATTTGTCCATATTTCTGATTTGCCACGCGAACTGGATACGGACGATCTGCCCAGCCGGGATATTATCCTGGAGTTTGACATCGAGCCCAGCGAGACCGAAAAAGGGGGATTCATTGCCCGGCGCTGCACGGTGGTCAATCGTTATGATGGTCGCAGCGGCATGATGAGCAAACCGAGTGACAGGTCGGTGCCGGCGCGTGGTGAGGAAGAGGCGCTGGAGGAGAACCCCGTTGTTGAGGAAACATTGCTGGAAGAAGAGGCGGCTCCTTAGGCGTGGAAACTCAGAGGGACTGAAAAAACACCTGGCTGCGGCGCTGGAAATTATACAGTTGCTGCCTAGGTACCGGCAGTTCCGCCAAGGAACCCTGGCGGAATTTACGCTCCAGGAACCAGTGTGTGCTTTGCGTGCTCAGGACAAAAATCTGGGATAACTGCCTTTCCCTGGCCCAGTTTTCGCAAAACGCGAGCAGTCTCTCACCGCGTCCCTGACGACGATAAGGGCTGTCCACAGCCAGACAAGCCACTTCGGCCATGCCTTGCTCAGGATAGGGATAAATGGCGGCGCAACCGATGATCTTGCCATCCCGTTCCATCACCACGAAATGGTCGGCTTCCATTTCCAGCCGTTCCCGGCTGCGCCTGACCAGGATGCCTTTTTCTTCCAGAGGCCGAATCAAGGCAAGAATGCCGGGAATATCGGCGACCGTGGCCATGCGCATATGCTCAAAGGAATCCCGGGATATCAGGGTACCGAGTCCATCACGGGTAAACAGTTCGCGGAGCAGGGCGCCATCCACATGCCTTGAAATCAGATGAACGCGCTCCACGCCTTTTGCGCAGGCTGTCGCGGCGCTGTGCAGATGTTCGCGGACTTCCGTGGAAATATCCTGGCGTTCCAGCAAGGCCGGGATTTCCGAGGAAGTCAGTTGTCTCAGCAGCGCCCCTTCCGCATCGACAACACCCTCCTCATCCATGTAAAACACCAGCTTGGCCGCCCCCAGGGCAATGGCGGCAGCCACCGCTACTTCTTCGGCACGAATGTTGAACAGGGTGCCCGTGGGAGAAACCCCAATGGGCGAGAGCAATACGATTTCATCAGCGGCGAGATGCCGTTCCATGGCCTCTTTGGCGACCCGCCGGACCTTGCCGGTGCTTTGATAATCCACCCCGTCCAGTATGCCGAGGGGTTGGGCGATGATGAAATTGCCGCTGACCACCTGCAGCCCGGCATGGGCCATGGGTGAGCCCATCTGCCCTTCCGAGAGGGCCGCTTCCACGACCAGGCGTGCCCCGCCCACGGCTTCACGCAGCACCTGCATGGCTTCCGGACTGGTGATGCGCTTGCCATGGACCCGTTGGGTCTGTAATCCATGCATTTGGAGCGCCGCGTCTATTTGCGGTCCAGCACCATGAACCAGTACGACGTTGATACCCAGACTGTTGAGCAGGGCAATATCATGGGCCAGAACGCGAATGCTGCCATCGGCGATGGCATCGCCGCCAAAATTGATGACGAAGGTCTGCCCCCGGAAGCGGTGGATATAGGGGGAGGATTCGCGAAAACTGCGCACGAAACTATCCGCAGGCATGTGGGTGTCCTCCAAGAGCCGCGGCGAAGGAGATGTTGTGCGCAATCAAGGAGGATTGTCCCTGTGCTGCGTTACTGGGTATGGAGGGAGATGGTGCGGCGCGGGACTTTGGGCTGGTTCAGCGCGGCAAATTCTTCGGGAGTATAAGCCTTCACGGCCAAAGCATGAATTTGGTCTCGAACCGACTCCGTGGCCGCGTTGACCAGACGATGTCGGGCCAGGGCCGTCATCCCCGCAAACTGTGCGCAGACAATGCGTAGCTCATAGTGTCCACCACCATCGGACTGCTCATGTTCACTGTGTGCCTTCGTACGATCCCTGACTTCCAGAAATTCAGGATGAAGGGCATTTTCCAGTAATTGTTCCAGTTGTTGCTTGCTCATGGCAAAAACACTCCTTTGTAGGGGCGAACGCTCACATCGGCATAGACCCCGGCACTGAGGTAGGGTTCGGCAGCCGCCCAGGCATGGGCGTCATCCAGGGAATCAAAGCGGGCAATGATCAGGCTGCCGGTGAATCCCGCTTCACCGGGTTCTTCCGTGTCCAGGGCAGGGAAGGGGCCTGCGGTCAGCAGCCGTCCTTCGGATTGTAACTGGTGCAGGCGCGCCAGATGGTCGCCTCTGGCGCTTTGTCGCTTGCTCAAGGAATTGGGATTATCCGTGCCGATGATGCAGTAGTACATAAGTCTGTCCTGTCAAAAAAATGGGCGTTAGGAGCATTCCAGTAGCGGTGTTCACGAGTCTGTATCCTTGATTTCCTGAGGGAGTGCCCGGGAAATGACGACGGCCTGGAACAATACAAAAATGATGGTAATGCCAAGCATACCGAAAAGCTTGAAATCTACCCAGATGCCGGTGGAAAAACTGTAGGCCACCACCAGATTCAGGACTGCGCCAAACACAAAAAAAGTGATCCAGTAGGTATTGAGGCGCCGCCAGAAAGACTGGGGTAGGGTGGCGGGAAGCTGAGCACCCATCAGCCGCTCCAGCAGGGGTTGTTCCCGCCAGTGGGTAAAAAACAGCACTCCGGCAAAGAGCAGATAGAGGATGCTGGGTTTGATCTTGATAAAGGTATCGTTATGAAAATAAAGGGTCAGGCCCCCAAAAATGAGGATCAGTAGGGTGGACACCCAGGTCATGGTCTCAATACGTCCGCGCCGCCACCATTGCCAGGTCATGAGCAGGATGGCAGCAACGATCAGCACTTCGGTAGCCGTATAAATGCCGTGAATTTTATAGGCGACAAAAAACAGGATGATGGGCAAAAAGTCGGTAAGTAGTTTCATGACGGGACGCAGTAAGATAAAGTGGAACGGAACTATCTAACCACAGAAAGGAGTTTATGGACAGTGGAACGTCATCAATTGCTTGAAGGTTTAGCGGCGCTGCTGGGTGATAGCAGTAGCCATCCTCTGCCGGACTTTGCCAACGTGAAAGCGGCGCGCTGGCGGCATTTGCCCCTGGGAGGGCGGCTGGAAGGCGTGACCCGGGTGGATTTGCCGGAAATGGACGAGCTTCTGGGTATTGATGAGACCAAGGCGGCGCTGGATCTGAATACCCGTCAGTTTGTGGCAGGATTTCCGGCCAATGATGCCCTGCTCTGGGGCGGCAGAGGAACAGGAAAGTCTTCCCTGGTCAAGGCCTTGCTGCGGCGTTATGCCGATCAGGGGCTGCGCCTCATTGAAATGGATGCCGATGGCATTCTGGATTTGCCTGAAATTCTGGCCGCATTGCAGGCCGCTGATTCCGAGCAGCGTTATCATTTTGCCCTGTTTTGTGATGATTTGTCTTTCAGTTCGGACGATCCGGGTTATAAGGCGCTCAAATCCCTGCTGGATGGCGGAGTCGAGGCGCGTCCTGACAATGTCCTCCTGTATGCCACCAGTAACCGGCGTCATCTCATGCCCCGACACTTTTCCGACAATGAAGAGTACCATCGTCATGGAGACGAGATTATTGCGGGTGAAACCGCCGAGGAAAAAATCAGCCTGTCCGAGCGCTTTGGGCTATGGCTGGGATTTTATCCCTTCGATCAGGCCATGTATCTGGATATTTGTGCCATACATCTGCGCCGTCTGGATATGCCCGCAGACCCGGAAGAATGGCGGGAAGAAGCCTTGCGCTGGGCGCTGCAGCGGGGGTCACGCAGTGGTCGGGTAGCACGCCAGTTTGCCCGGCACTGGGCCGGGTCGCGGGCATTGGCAGCCCAGTAAAGAAGGGCTTTTGGCCGTTAATACCATCAACGCGTTGCTACTCAGGCTTGGGCTTATTGATTTCATGGCTGATGATGTGGAGCATTTGTGCATGGACGCGCAGATTGCCGGCGACAATGTTGCCATTTTCCAGGAATCCCTGCTCGCCCGCGAAGTCGGTAGCTACCCCACCGGCTTCTTGCACCAGCAGGGCTCCCGCTGCCAGATCCCAGGGTTTGAGATTGAACTCCCAGAATCCGTCGTAGCGACCCGCTGCCACATAGGCCAGATCCAGTGCGGCGGAACCGGGGCGGCGGATGCCCGCAGTTTTCAGCATGAAGGCCTTGAAGGTAGCCAGATAGGTGTCGAGATAGGAGAAGTCCCGGAACGGGAAGCCGGTTCCCAGCAGGGCACCATCCAGATCCTTGCGCTGGGCGATACGCAGCCGGCGATCATTGAGGTGGGCGCCAGCACCGCGAGAGGCCGTAAACAGTTCATCATGAATCGGATTGTAAACCACAGCATGTTCCAGACGATCAAAATGCTTGATGCCAATGGAGACGCATAGCTGCGGCATGCCGTGAATGAAATTGGTGGTGCCGTCGAGGGGGTCAATGATCCACTCAAAGTCCTTGTCGGTAATACGGCTCCCTTCCTCGGCAAGGATGCCATGCTCGGGATAGGCGCGACGGATGATTTCGACGATGGCCGCTTCGGCGCGCTGGTCCACGTCGGTCACAAAATCGTTATGGGCCTTGGCTGTAATGGTGATTTCATTGACCCGAGCAAAACTGCGGTTGATGATATCGCCCGCTTTGCGGGCGGCACGGACGGCGGTAACTAGCATGGGATGCTGCATGGGAACCCTATGAATAAAGACATTGAATGTTGTCCAGTATAAAGGAGAACGACATCGACCGCACGAATGCTCTGAAAGAGGTACCTGGTTGGTAAAAGCAATGCACGGGGTAAAAGTAAATGATCGGGAGTAACACAGCGTGAGTGCAGAGATTTTGGAGGGGTTGCGGGTGGTGCTGGTGGAAACCAGCCATCCGGGGAATATCGGTGCCACGGCTCGCGCCATGAAAGTCATGGGATTGCAGCATCTGGTGCTGGTAAACCCGCGCCATTTTCCCCATCCCGAAGCCACAGCCCTGGCTTCGGGAGCGGAAGATATTCTCGACAGGGCGCAGGTTAGGTCGGATCTGACCACGGCCTTACAGGGCTGTCACAAGGTCTATGGAAGCAGTGCCCGGGATCGTCGCATTCATTGGCCGCAGTTGGATGCCCGGGAGGCGGCGCTGGACATGGTGCAGGAGCTGGCGAGTGGTCATTGCGCCCTGGTTTTTGGCCGGGAGCGCACCGGGCTCAGTAATGAAGAACTGGATCACTGCCAAATGCTGGTCAATATTCCCACGGCCGAATTGTATCATTCACTGAATCTGGGGCAGGCGGTGCAAGTGTTGGCTTACGAGTTGCACATGGCGACCCTGAGCATCCGTGCGGACCTGCCCGCCTATCCCTCTGCTGCGGTACGGGAAACGCCTGCCCCCATGGAAGATATGGAGGGGTTTTATCAACATCTGGAGCAGGTGCTGCGGCAAAGCGGTTTTCTGCAGGAAACTCGTGCCACCCGAATGATGCGCCGTTTGCGTCGTCTGTATGACCGGGCGCGACCCAGCGCCAATGAAGTCCATATCCTGCGTGGTGTTCTCACGGAAATACAACGCTGGGCGGCGAATAGTAGACAAAAAGGGTCGGGATAGTCTTTAATGCGGGCTGAGAAAAACAGACGGAACCGGAGGAGTCAAACGTATGACTGGGCATTGGCGCGCTGACCTGGATGCTGTTTTTGCCCGTGATCCTGCCGCCCGCAACCGTCTTGAGGTGTTGCTGACCTATCCAGGGGTGCATGCCCTGTTCATGCATCGTCTTGCCCATGGTCTGTGGAAACGGCGCTGGCGCTTGCTGGCCCGGAGTCTCGCGGCTTTTTCACGCTTCTGGACGGGGATCGAAATTCATCCCGGAGCCTGCATTGGCCAACGTTTTTTCATCGATCACGGTATGGGTGTGGTGATTGGTGAAACGGCGGAAATTGGTGATGATTGTACGCTCTATCATGGGGTTACCCTGGGGGGCACTTCCTGGAAACCGGGCAAGCGTCATCCCACTCTGGGAAACGGAGTGATTGTGGGTGCAGGCGCCAAAGTGCTGGGGCCGATTGTGGTGGGTGATCAGGCCCGGATTGGGTCCAACGCGGTGGTGGTCCAGTCGGTTCCTGCAGGAGCCACGGTGGTGGGTATTCCGGGCCGGGTGGTGAATAAGACCGAGCAGCACCCGGATAATTTCGAGGCTTATGGCTTGACTGGCCAGATGCCTGATCCGGTGGCCAGAGCCATAGAATGCATGCTGGAACACATGCGTCGGCAGGATGCCGAAATAGCCCAACTCAGGGAGGGATTGCAGCAGTTACAGCCCCAGGAGCCATTGCTGTCGGTCGAGGAGGTCGCTTGCTCTCTGGACGCGGGTTCGGCTTCTCCAGAGCAGGCTCTGCCGGCGCGGGGAACTTCGTCCGGTAATACTTGACTAATTTAGTAGAGATAGTAAGATGTGCTGCAGAGGTGTTCCGATATGAGATTGACGACAAAAGGCCGCTATGCGGTAACCGCCATGCTGGATTTGGCTTTGCATCAGCAGGATGGGGTAGTGACTGTGGCGGATATTTCCCATCGTCAACAGATCTCGGTGGCCTACCTGGAGCAACTGTTCGGGCGTATCCGCCGCGTGGGTCTGATTGAAAGCGTGCGGGGACCTGGTGGTGGTTATCGGCTGGCATTGCCGGATTCGCAGATTCCCCTCACCCGTATTGTCGAGGCGGTCAACGAATCCATCAGTACCACCCAGTGTGGTGGCGAGCCGCAGAACTGCTGCAAAGGCGATGGTCAGCAGTGTCTGACCCATGATCTCTGGGAAGAAATGGGTGATTTGATCGCCGGTTTTCTGGGGAGCATCACCCTGGGGGATCTGGTCAGTCGCCATATGAAAAAAGAATCGGTGCAGGGTGCGCCGGTTCGTATGCAAAATCGCCATACGTTGCGCACAGCGACGCATGATACCGCTTGATACCGTGAGGTGCAGATTATGAGGTCATCGCAAATTATCGGACTGGAGAGCAAGAAACCCTTGCTGGTAGATCCGGATCGTCCCATTTATCTGGATTATCAGGCGACAACGCCCGTGGATCCGCAGGTGCTGGAGCAGATGCTGCCTTACCTGACCCATGATTTCGGGAATGCGGCGAGTCGTTCTCATGTCTACGGCTGGACTGCGGAAAAAGCCGTGGAGAAAGCCCGTCAGCAGGTAGCCGATGCCATTCATGCGGATCCCCGTGAAATTGTCTGGACCTCCGGTGCCACCGAGTCCATCAATCTGGCCCTGAAGGGGGCCGCCCATTTTTACTCCGGCAAGGGCAAACACATCATCACTCTGCGGACCGAGCACAAGGCGACCCTCGACACCTGCCGGCAGCTGGAGCGGGAGGGCTTTGAGGTGACCTATCTGGAGGTTCAGGAAGATGGCCTCGTTGACCTGAAAACTTTTGAAGCCGCCATCCGTCCGGACACCATCATTGCTTCGGTGCTTTTCGTGAATAACGAAATCGGGGTCATTCAGCCCATGGCCGAGATCGGTCGGATTTTGCGGGCGCACAAGGTACTGTTCCATGTGGATGCAGTCCAGGCGCTGGGCAAGATCCCCGTGGATGTGGAGGCCATCCAGGCGGACCTGATGAGTTTGTCCGGACACAAGATTTATGGTCCCAAAGGCATTGGTGCCTTATACGTCCGGCGCAAACCCCGGGTGCGGGTGGAAGCGCAGATTCATGGTGGAGGCCATGAGCGGGGTATGCGTTCGGGCACATTGCCCACCCACCAGATCGTCGGGATGGGCGCAGCGGCGGAATTGGCGGTGCGGCTCATGGACAGCGATGCCCAGAGAATCGGCAAGTTGCGTGATCGGCTGCTCAAGGGCATTCAGGATCGTGTTGAGGAAACCTATATCAATGGCAGTATGGAACATCGGGTGCCCCATAACCTGAATATCAGCTTTGCCTTTGTCGAAGGTGAATCCTTGATTATGGCCCTCAAGGAAATAGCGGTTTCCAGCGGTTCGGCCTGTACTTCAGCGAGTCTGGAGCCGTCCTATGTGCTGCGGGCATTGGGTAAATCCGATGAATTGGCCCACAGTTCCATTCGCTTTGGTATTGGCCGCTTTACGACGGAGGCCGAAATTGATGCCACCATCGAGTTGATTGCCAGCAAGGTGGGCAAGTTGCGGGAATTGTCCCCGCTCTGGGAAATGCATCAAGAAGGCATTGATCTCAATAGTATTCAGTGGGCCGCACATTAAGGCTCTCATGCAAGGAGAACAGTCATGGCATACAGTGAAAAAGTCATTGATCATTATGAAAATCCCCGCAATGTCGGGGCGATGGACAAGGATGACAGCGGCGTGGGTACCGGCATGGTAGGCGCTCCCGCCTGCGGTGACGTGATGCGCCTGCAGATCAAGGTGAACGCCCAGGGCATTATCGAAGATGCCAAATTCAAGACCTATGGTTGTGGTTCAGCCATTGCTTCCAGTTCCCTGGTCACGGAATGGGTCAAGGGTAAAACCCTCGACGAGGCCATGACCATCAAAAACAGCCATATTGCCGAAGAACTGGAACTGCCTCCGGTCAAGATTCATTGTTCCGTGCTGGCCGAAGATGCCATCAAGGCTGCAGTGGAAGACTATCGCAGCAAGCAGGGTGCTGCCCAGGCCAGGCAGGGTGGTGGCGAAGCGCTGTCCGCCCAGGCGGCGCACTGAGGATCCCGCTATGGCTTTGACTTTGTCCGAAAGCGCTGTCCAGCAGGTACGCAAGAGCATTGCCAAGCGGGGAAAGGGACTGGGTATTCGCATTGGAGTCAAAACCAGTGGATGTTCCGGCTTGTCCTATGTCATGGAATTTGTGGATACGCCCAATCCCGAGGATCTGGTGTTTCCGCATGATGACGTCAGCCTCTTTGTAGATCCCAAGAGTCTGATTTATCTGGACGGTACTCAGCTCGATTTTACCCGCGAAGGACTCAATGAGGGGTTTCGTTTCAATAACCCCAATGTCAAGGATTCCTGCGGTTGCGGCGAGAGTTTTACGACCTGATGGCTGATTTCTGTATGCAGTGCGGGGCGGAACTCGGTGTTCCCCCCGCATTTTGTCATGCTTGCGGCACTATCCAGCCGTTTCGTCCGGAGTTGTCTCTGTTTGCGGTGGTCGGCCTCCCGGCAAGTTTTGCCCTGGATCCGCAGACCTTGCGGCAACGGGTGCTGGATTTGCAGAAGATGCTCCATCCCGATCGTTTTGCCCATGCCGATGCGACCCGGCGACGTTATTCGCTGGAATGGAGTACGCGGCTGAACGAGGCGCTGGCGCTACTGCGTGATCCACTCAAACGCGCCGATTATCTTCTCCAGGCTCAGGGTGTGGATGCTTTGGGTGAACAGGTCAAGGTCGCCGATCCTGCTTTATTGATGTCCCAGATGGTCTACCGGGAGCGTCTGGAAGACCTGCTGGCGGCCAGGGATCAGCAGGGGCTGGAGCACCTGCGCGCAGAGGTGACCGCTGCGGTGGATAAGGCCATTGAAAAGCTCGGAGTCTTGCTGAAAACCTTGCCCTGTACCCAAAGCGAAGCCGCCGGGGCAGTGCTCCGTGAACTGCAGTTTCTGGACAAGCTCCAGGGTGAAATCGACCATAGTGAGGAATCCTTGCAGAACCTCTAATGCTGGAGGGCAACCCCATGAATAAACAAGGTGTTACAGTATGGCGTTAATGCAAATTGCAGAACCGGGCATGACTGCGGATCCCCATCAACGGCGCCTGGCCATTGGTATTGATCTGGGGACGACCCATTCGTTGGTGGCTTCGGTGCTGTCGGCGGTGCCCACGGTCATGCGCGATCAGGCGGGGAACTACTTGTTGCCCTCGGTGGTGCGCTATCTGGAAAATGACGCGGTTTCCGTAGGTTATCCGGCGCTGGCAGCCGCAGCCCAGGATCCTCATAACACCATTGCATCGGTCAAGCGCTTCATGGGGCGTGGTCATGGGGATGTCCAGAAACTGGCGGGCCATTTGCCCTATGATTTGGTTCCCGATGAAGGCATGTTGCGTTTGCGGACTCGCGCGGGCGAAAAATCGCCGGTAGAAGTCTCTGCTGAAATTCTTCGGGTACTCAAAGCCCTGGCGGTGGAAACCCTGGGTGCTGAGCCGGAAGGAGCGGTGATTACCGTGCCGGCCTATTTTGATGAGGCGCAGCGGCAAGCGACCAAGGATGCGGCCCGTCTGGCCGGCCTGAAGGTGCTGCGCCTCCTGGCCGAGCCTACGGCAGCGGCGGTGGCTTACGGGCTCGATAAAAAAAGTGAGGGGCTTTTCGCCATTTATGATCTGGGCGGTGGCACTTTTGATATTTCCATTTTGCGCTTGCAGGCGGGGGTGTTTGAAGTGCTGGCGACTGCGGGAGATACCGCCCTGGGTGGCGATGACATGGATCACGCCATTGCCGAATGGCTGATCGCCGAGTCTGGTACGCGCCAGGATGATCCCGTATGGCGTCGGCAGCTATTGCAGCAAGCCCGCCAGGCCAAGGAGGCACTGACGGAGCAGGAGCAGGTGCAGATTCGGCTGGAGCCCGAAGCGGGAAATTCCATCCCCCTGACCTTATCCCGCGCACAGCTTGAAAATCTGATTCAGCCGGTGCTGCAGCGCACCCTCCCGGCCTGCCGACGTGCCCTTCGCGATGCCGGCCTGAAGGTCACCGATATGGATGGCGTGGTGCTGGTGGGAGGGGCGACCCGGGTGCCCGCCTTGCGCCGCCTCGTCGCTGAATTTTTTCAGCAACCCGTACTGACGGATATTGATCCCGATCAGGTCGTCGCCCTGGGAGCCGCCATCCAGGCGGATGCACTGGTCGGCAATCAACGCGAAGACCTGTTGTTGATGGATGTGCTGCCCCTTTCGTTGGGCCTGGAAACCATGGGCGGTCTGGTGGAAAAAATCATTCCCCGCAATACGCCCATACCCGCTGCCAAGGCCCAGGAGTTCACGACCTTCAAGGATGGGCAGACGGCCATGAGTATTCATGTGCTCCAGGGTGAGCGGGACCTGGTGCAGGATTGCCGTTCACTGGCGCGCTTCAGTTTGCGCGGCATCCCTCCCATGGTGGCCGGAGCGGCCCGTATTCGCGTGACTTTTCAGGTGGATGCCGATGGCTTGTTGACTGTATCGGCGGAAGAGGGCAGTACGGGGCTGCGCTCGGAAGTGCTCGTCAAGCCCAGTTTTGGGCTGGATGACGCGGAAATTGCCCGCATGCTTCAGGAGTCATTTGCCCATGGCGCTGAAGATGTGGCCCAGCGCCGCCTCTCTGAAGCAAGAGTGGAGGGAGAACGGGTACGCGAGGCCTTGCAGGGGGCATTGCAAAGCGACGCGGCTTTGTTGGATAGCGCAGAACTAACCCGCCTGGATGCGGCACGCCGGCATCTGGAAGAATGTCTGGGCGGCAGTGATGCGGATGCCATTCAAAAAGCGGCCGAAGCCGTCGAAGCTGCTGCGCAACCCTTGGTGCAGCGTCGCATGGATAGTGCCTTGCAGCGGGCTATTGCGGGCCGTTCCATAGATGATCTGGGAGAATAAATGACGAAAATACAAGTCCTACCCAACGCCGAACTGTGTCCCGAAGGGGCGGAATTCGAGGCGGAACCGGGGGAAACCATCATTGCCGCCGCCATGCGTCATCATATTGCCATTGAGCATGCCTGTGAAATGTCCTGTGCCTGCACGACCTGCCATGTCATTATACGGGAAGGCTTTGACAGCCTCGCAGCCGCAGAGGACAAAGAAGAAGATCTGCTGGACAAGGCTTGGGGGCTGGAACCGACTTCGCGCCTGAGTTGTCAGGCCAAAGTGACGGATACCCCCCTGGTCATCGAAATACCCAAATACACCATCAACCTGGAAAAGGAGCGGCACTGATGCAGTGGGGCGATACCATGGACATTGTTTTCGCACTGGATGAGGCACATCCCGATGCGGATGTGCAACTGCTCCGCTTCACGGATTTGCATCGCTGGATTGTGGAGCTTCCGGATTTTGATGATGATCCGGAAAAATCCAGCGAAGGTATTCTCGAAGCCATCCAGATGGCCTGGCTGGCCGAGAAGGATTGAGGACTGCATAAGATGGCGGCACCCAAGGCGCTGGTCGCCCTTTCCGGTGGGGTGGATTCTGCCGTGGCCGCCATTCTCATGCAGGAACAGGGCTATGATCTGATGGGTGTGACCCTGCGACTCTGGCCGAAAAGTCGCTGCTGCGATGAAAAAGATATTGAAGATGCCGCCGAAGTCTGTGCCCGCCTGCAGATTCCCTATCAGGTGCTCGATTATCGCGAGTCTTTCCGTCAGCAGATCGTGGATGCGTTTGTCGCGGAATACCAGGCCGGACGCACGCCCAATCCCTGTGCCCGCTGCAATCAGTTTCTCAAGTTCGATGCTCTGCTGGAAGAAGGCAAAAAGCGGGGCGCCAACATTCTGGCCACAGGCCACTATGCCCGACTTCTCGAGATGGAATCCGGCACCGCCCTGCTGCGCGGTGAAGATGCCAGCAAGGACCAGTCCTATTTTCTTTTTGCCCTCGGTGCCGGGCTGCTGCCGCAGTTGCGTTTTCCCGTCGGTGCCATGCACAAGGATGCGGTGCGTGCCCTGGCTCGCAAGCATGCACTGCCGGTGGCGACAAAACAGGATTCCCAGGATATCTGTTTTGTTCCAGACGGTGACTACCGCCGTTTTCTCGTCGATTACGCCGGTCTGGATCTGGAGCAGGAAGGGGAGATGGTGGACAGCAGCGGTCAGGTCATCGGTCATCATTCCGGCGTCCTGAATTTTACCGTGGGACAACGCAAAGGATTGGGCGGAGGTAGCGGCCAGCCGCGCTATGTGCTGGCTCTCGATCCCGTCCGCAATCAGGTCCGGGTAGGGAGCGAAAAGGAGCTGTACCAGACCAGGGCTTATTTGCAAGACTGTAACTGGCTGATGCCTTTGGATATTTCCCAGGAGCACCCGGTGACGGTGAAATTGCGCTATCGTTCCCGTCCTGAACCGGGAGTTTTATGCCTGAAAGACCATGGTCGGGCCGAAATCCGCTTTCACGAGGGGCAACGGGCCATCACTCCCGGACAAGCGGCTGTCTGTTATGTGGGAGAGCGCTTGCTCGGCGGAGGCTGGATCCGTACCGCCGAAAATCCCGCGTAAATGGCAAGTACAGTAAAAATTCTATCTTGGGGCCATTTTTCTCGTATTTATGTGCATATTCTGATAGAGTCCATCCGCCGTCATGAATCAGTCTGTATGATGGCCTTTGCATTGGTCCCCACCTTGATGAAGCGTCTGCCCAGACTGGCGTCCTTGTGGCGAGGCCGGTGTTTTCGGAGTAATTCCCCATGTCTTCTGATTTTGCATCACTCGGACTTTCCGAGCCCATTTGGCGTGCCGCTGCGGAACGCGGTTATACCACGCCTACCCCTATTCAGACCCAAGCCATTCCCGCTGTGTTGTCCGGCGTGGATTTGCTCGCCGGGGCGCAAACCGGCACCGGTAAAACGGCGGCATTTGCCATGCCCATTCTCCATCAACTGGCCGCTACATCGGCAACGGCTTTTCATGGTCCTTCCAGTGTTCGGGCATTGATTCTCGTGCCCACTCGCGAACTGGCAGTTCAGGTGGAAGAAAGCGTGCAACTCTACGGGAAAAATTTATCCCTGCGCTCGCTGATCCTCATTGGCGGCGTCAAAATCAATCCACAAATGCAGAAGTTGCGGCGCAGCGTGGATGTGCTGGTGGCCACCCCCGGACGTCTGCTGGATCATATCCAGCAGCGCAGTGTGGACTTGTCCCATGTGGAGATCCTGGTGCTGGATGAAGCCGATCGCATGCTGGATATGGGGTTTATTCGCGATATTCGGCGGATTCTGGCCATATTGCCCAAAAGGCGTCAGAACCTCCTGTTTTCCGCCACTTTTTCTCCAGAAATCCGGACGCTGGCCGATGGCTTGCTGAAGAATCCGGTCAGTGTCGAGGTGGCCGGCCGTAATGCCACTGCAGACACGGTTTTCCAGCGGTTTTTTGCGGTCGATCAGGAGCGCAAGCGTGACCTGTTGACCCATCTCATTCGTGAGGACCAATGGGAGCAGGTGTTGGTATTTACCCGGACCAAGCATGGTGCGGATCGGCTGGCCAAGCACCTTTCCCAGGAGGGGATGCAGGCCATGGCGATTCATGGCAATAAAAGTCAGGGGGCGCGAACCCGTGCCCTGGCGGAATTCAAGGAAGGCAAGGTCCGGGTGCTGGTGGCCACCGACATTGCGGCACGCGGCATAGATATCAGTGAGCTCCCCCATGTGGTGAACTTCGAGCTGCCCCATGTGCCGGAAGATTACGTGCACCGTATCGGCCGGACCGGCAGGGCCGGAAATAATGGACAGGCGGTGTCTCTGGCCAGTGCGGATGAACGCAGGCAGTTGGCCGATATAGAGAAACTGCTGAAACGGTCCTTTGCCAAGGAAACCGTTGCGGGCTTTGAACCCCGGCAAAACTTTCCCGGTCATCAGCCAGCAGTCCATGTGCGCCGTTCGTCGGCTCCTGGTACCCAGCGCGGAAGCTCCAGCCAGTCAGCGAATGGCGGAAATCGCCTGCGGGAGAGGCCCAAAACTTCCGTATAGTGCGCGCGATTGGCCGCGCTGATGATCTTCTCTTGGCAGACCCCCTGCTGATCGGTCACAATGCCCAATCTAAAGAGCGTCGATCCGAGATTGGTCAGATATGGAAGAAGAAAAGGTTTCCTCTGCGCGCATTCTGGTTGTTGAGGATGAAGAAGGTATTCAGGAGTTGCTGCGCGTGGCCCTGCAGCGTAACGGCTTTGAAGTGCGCTGTGAGGGCAGCGTGGAAGCAGCAGACCTCGCTCTGAAAAACTGGGCGCCGCAAATGATCATTCTTGACTGGATGTTACCGGGAGAAAATGGGGTGGCCTGGTGCAGGCTGTTGCGGCGTCGGGAGGAAACCCAAAAACTGCCGATCATCCTTCTGACCGCGCGAGGGGAAGAAGGCGACCGGGTACATGGACTCGAATCCGGTGCCGATGACTATCTGGCCAAACCGTTTTCCCCCCGCGAGCTGGTAGCGCGGGTCAACGCACTGTTACGCCGCAGCTATGGCAATAATTCGGTGGGTGTGGTCAAGCTGGGCGAATTGCAGGTGGATCTGCGCGCCCATCGCGTGTATGTGCAGGATGTCCAGCTGCACCTCGGTCCTACGGAGTTTCGTCTTTTACGCCTCTTCGTGACCAATCCGGACCGGGTTTTTTCCCGGGACATGCTCCTGGATCAAATCTGGGGGCGGCAAAGCTTTATTGAAGAACGCACGGTGGATGTCCATATCCGGCGTTTGCGACGGGTTCTGGATGAACATGGGCATGCCCATATTATTGAGACCGTGCGCGGCGAAGGTTATCGCTGCACTGCGGTTACCGGGTGATCTCCATGCACCTCCATCGCCATGATGTCCCCCAAGCGCCTGCCCTGATGCCGTGAAAACACTCCGTGCCTGGATATTCCCGCTGGCGGTATGGGCACTGATTCCCCTTTTTCTGGCAGCCGATGACTTGCGTGCCTGGTCTTATATTCCTCCGGTGCTCATCGCCCTGGTTCTCGCCATCTGGGTGGCCTGGCATCGCCAGCAGTCCCAAAGCTTCAGCGCCTGGTTTCGTAATCCGGATACCCAGCTCCCCCCACTGGCCGGAGGCCTCTGGGAGGAAACCTTTGCCGATGGTTATCACTGGCGGCGGGATCAGGAAGCTCGGCAACGCCAGTTGAGTGCCCAGATCCTGCAGCTGCGCGATGCGCTCCAGGCGATGCCGGACGTCGTGGTGCTGATGGATGAGCGTGGTCAGCTGGTCTGGGTGAATCCTTCGGGTATTCGTCTTTTGCAGCTCCAATGGCCGGATGATGTGGGCAAACCGCTGACTTTCTGGTTGCGCACTCCTGATCTGCGCGCTTTTTTGATGGGTGATGGTCCTTCCAGTATGCAGTTGCCTGCCCCGGCAGATGCCCAGATGCTTCTGGAAGGTGTGCGTTATCCTCTGGCTGATGCCGGTGCCCTGGTCATTTTTCGGGATGTGACCCGCATTCGCCAACTGGAGCAGGTTCGTCAGGATTTTGTGGCCAACGTATCCCACGAGCTGCGCAGCCCCTTGACCGTCGTTCGTGGTTTTCTGGAGAATTTGTTGGATGGACCCTTGGCGGAAGATGAGGAAGTCGGCAGCCAGTTGTATTTGATGGAGCAGCAAACCCTGCGTATGCAATCCCTGGTAGAGGATCTGCTGTCTCTGGCGCGTATGGAAGCCGCTGAAGCTGAACCGGAACGCTGTGATACGGTCCTGATCAGTGCCTTGGTGCTGAGCCTGCTGGACACCCTGAAGCCGGGCATCACTGAAAAAAGATTGCTGATTCACACGGATCTGGATGAGTCCCTGGGCATTTTTGCGGAGCAGGTGGACCTGACCAGCATCCTGCGTAATCTCCTGGAAAACGCCATCAAGTACACCCCCATGGGAAGGAGTATTACGGTGCGCTGGGGGCAGGGTCCCGATGGGCTGCGCTTGATGGTAGAGGATACGGGGGATGGGATTGCCGCCGAGCATCTGCAAAGAATTACCGAGCGCTTTTACCGCGTGGATAAAGGTCGCTCCCGGCGAATGGGGGGGACGGGTCTGGGCTTGGCGATTGTGCGCCATGCCGTGGAACGCTACCACGGTCACCTGGATGTGCGCAGTAAAATTGGCGAGGGGACGACTTTTACCGCACAGTTTCCCCTGTCTTTGGCGCGAAAAGTTTCGGGGAGCGCCGACATTGTCATAAAACGGTCATGAAACCCTGCTATGGTACCTGCTTTGATGGTACGGGTTTACCTTGGGTGTTTTGCAACTCAATGAAAAATGATATGATTTTCCAGAAGTCCTTCATCTTTTTTCCACAGGGATGGTTTTTGCTGCACCATGTGGATTTGCCTTGCTTGTCTCCGCTGGGCCGGGCAATGGCGCTCATGAATACCAGTGTCAGTCTCATCGTCGTAGGATGTTTTCTCTTGAAAAACAGGAGCCCGCTTTGATGTCGGAAACTCGGAATACCAAGCTTTCTGTGCGCCATCTGGATTTTTATTACGGAAGCAATAAATCCCTCAAGGATATCAACCTGGATATGCCCGAGAAGCAGGTTACGGCTTTCATAGGTCCTTCGGGCTGTGGCAAGTCCACCTTGCTGCGGGTATTCAACCGCATGTATTCCCTGTACCCTGGGCAACGCGCTACAGGTGAAGTCCTGCTGGATGGAGAAAATATTCTGTCCCCCGGTATGGATGTCAATATGCTGCGTGCCAAAATCGGCATGGTCTTTCAGAAGCCGACCCCTTTCCCCATGTCCATTTACGATAATATTGCCTTTGGCATAAAGCTTTACGAAAAGCTCCGCAAGGTGGAAATGGATGAGCGCGTAGAAGAAGCCCTGCGTCAAGCCGCGCTCTGGGATGAGGTCAAAAACAATCTCAAGGCCAGCGGACTGGGTCTTTCCGGAGGACAGCAGCAGCGTTTGTGCATTGCCCGGGCCGTAGCGGTAAAGCCGGAGGTGATTTTGCTGGACGAACCCACCTCGGCGCTGGACCCCATTGCCACCCTGAAAATTGAAGAACTGGTCAGTGAACTGCGCAATCAGTTCACCATTCTGATTGTGACCCACAATATGCAGCAGGCAGCCCGGGTGTCCGATTACACGGCTTTTATGTACTTGGGCGAGATGGTAGAGTTTGGGATGACGAATCAAATATTTACCAACCCTGTCAAAAAGCAGACGGAAGATTACATCACCGGTCGGTATGGTTAAGGAGTTCTGAACATGGACAAGGATCAGCATATTTCCCAACGTTTCAATGATGATTTGAACGAAGTGCATGAACTGGTTTTGGCGATGGGGGGGATCGTCGAGGAGCAGATCAGCAATGCCATCCTTGCCCTGCAGACCGGGGATAATGAACTTGCCCGGGAAGTCGTGGCCAGGGATCATGAAGTCAATGGTTATGAAGTGCGGATTGAGGATGAGTGCATCAATATCCTCGCCATGCGCCAGCCAGCGGCTTCGGATTTGCGTCTGGTCATGACCCTCATCAAAAGCATCGCCGATCTCGAACGGATGGGAGACAAGGCCAGTAAAATTGCCGATATGGTTTTGGCTATGGGCCATGGAACCCGCAACGCCAATCCCGCATTCTTGCGCGATGTCGGAGTCATGGCCGACTATGCGCTGAACATGTTGCGCCGGGCCATGGATGCTCTGGCCCGGGCCGATGCCGAGCAGGCCATCGCGGTTGCCAAGGGCGATGAGGTGCTCAATCAGGAGTATCGCTCGGCGCTGCGCCGTCTGATCACCTATATGATGGAGGATCCCCGGACCATCACCCCGGCCATCGATGCCTTGTTCATTGCCAAGGCCATTGAGCGTATTGGTGACCATGCCCGCAATATTTGTGAGTATGTGATTTATCTTGCCAAGGGCAAAAATGTCCGGCATCTTCCTCTGGATCAGGTAGAGCAAAGCATCCAGGGAAAATAATCATGATCGAACCCGAGACCACCGCAGTACTGGATCATTATTTGGCTGCAGTGGATCTGGGTTCCAATTCCTTTCATATGGTGGTGGCGGAAGAACTGGGTCCGGAAATCCGTCTGCTGGATCGCCTGCGGGAAGGGGTGCGTCTGGCCGAGGGATTGCGGGATGATGGCACCCTGGATCCACTGGTGGAAAAACGCGCAATAGCCTGTCTGGCGCGTTTTGGGCAGCGTTTGCGCGGTATTCGTCCAGAGCGGGTGCGGGTCATCGGTACCAATACCCTGCGCCAAGCCAGTGCTGCCGAGGGCTTTGTCCAGGCGATAGAAAACACCCTGGGCTTTCCCCTGGAAATTGTCGCCGGGCGCGAAGAAGCCCGTCTGATTTATCTGGGAGTGTCCCACAGTCTGGCCGTGGATGCCAATGAGCGTCGTCTGGTCATCGATATTGGCGGCGGAAGTACGGAACTCATCGCCGGACAAGGCTTCGTCCCTCACCATCGGGAGAGTCTGCATTTTGGTTGTGTGACCTCCAGTCGGGCTTTTTTTCTGGATGATCTGATCACTGAGGCTGCCTGTGAGCGACTGAGAAAGCGGGTGCGTATGGCGGTGGATCCCATGCTCGAAGAATTTATCGGCCATGGCTGGGATCAGGCCGTGGGTTCCTCGGGTACCGTCAAGGCCATAGCCAGGGTCCTGGCGGAAAATGGACAGGGTACGCGGATCACTCGGGAGGGTATGCACTGGTTGCGCCAGCAGCTCCTGCAGCTGGGTTCGGTGCGGGCCCTGACCCGGATGAAAGGCCTCAAGGCTGATCGCGCCCCGGTTTTTGCGGGCGGTTTCATGATCCTGTTTGGCTTGTTCGAAGCCTTGAACATTCAAGAAATGCGCTTTTCCGAGGGGGCCTTGCGGGAAGGCGCCATCTATGACCTGCTGGGGCGCATTCACCAGGAAGACACCCGTGAACTCAGCATTCTCAGTCTCCAGGAGCGTTTTCATAGTCAGGTGCAGCGCAATCGCGGGGTCTTGGCCTGGGCCGAGCATTTTTTTGCAGCGGCCCGGGAAAGCTGGTCTCTGGACGGCGCCAATCAGCAGTGGTTGCAGTGGGCGGCACTGACCCATGATATTGGCCTGGATATTGCTCACTCCGGCTTTCACAAGCACGGAGAATATATCTGGCGGAATGCCGATCTGGCGGGATTTTCTCGCCGGGAGCAGGGCGTGGTCGCGGCCTTGCTGCGCGCCCAACGTAAGCGTTTACCTCAGCAGCCTTTTTTCGCGGCACTGGGTATTGTCAGCGAAGATGTGCAGACCGTGCAGCGTCTGGCGGTGCTTCTCCGGTTGGCAATCCTGTTTCAGCGGGATGCGCAGATATCCCATTCCGACCTGGACGTGCAGATAGCGGGCAAGGATTTGCGTTTTGTCTTGCCTCCTCACGTTGCTCGGGCGATGCCTCTGCTTTTGGCCGATCTGGAACAGGAACAGGAAAACATAGCCCCTGATTTCCATTTGCACTGGTAAGAGGGTGCTCCCATCGAATTTCTGAACCCGTTGTTGCACTGGTTGCATCTGCCACCCCTTACCCTCGCGGTCATCAAGGAATTTCTTCGCCAGTATGGTTACTGGATCCTTTTTGTCGGGACCTTGCTGGAAGGGGAAGCGGTCGTCATTATCGCCGGGGCCCTCGCCCATGCCGGCGTGCTCGACTTGGGGATGGTGATCCTGGTTTCCTGGCTGGGGAGTACCCTCAATGATCAGGTCTTGTACCAGTTGGGTTCCCGCTATGGGCAACGCCTGATCGATTGCTTACCCCATTTCCTGAAGCGGCATGTGGCCCAGGCAGAGGGGCTCATCCGCCGCTTCGGTGACTGGGTGACCCTGTTGTTTCGTTTTATTTACGGAACCCGCACCATTACGCCGATCCTCCTGGGCCTGCATCATTATCCGCCTCGGCGCTACCTGCTGATGAATCCATTGGCAGCAGCGGTGTGGGCAGCGGTGATCGCCAGCATAGGTTTTGCCCTTGGCGCTTCCCTGAAAAGTCTGCTCAGCGGCGTCCATTATGTTCAACTTGTTTTGTTGCTTCTGGTCTTGCTGGGAGCATTGCTGTACTGGATCTGGCACCGACACAAGGCCCCCTAGTTTTTCCTGACCCCAATACCCCATGGTGCTGGACAGTGCTTGCCCAGAAGGATGGAATCGTGATAAAACGCGCTGGGCTTTGCCCTAATACGCACACTTTGCCTGAGGAAATTTCCGGGTGTCCGCAAGGATGGAATTTCCGGCAGCGTGGTGGATCATAACCCTATGAAAACTGGAGAAATCTCTATGAGCAGCAATGTAAGCATGCGTGCCCTGCTGGAAGCCGGCGTGCACTTCGGTCACCAGGCCCGTTACTGGCATCCCAAAATGGCTCCTTACCTTTTTGGTGAGCGTAATCGCATTCATATTATCAACCTCGAATATACCTTGCCCATGCTCCGTAGCGCGCTGGCGTTCATTGAGCAGGTGTCACGTAAACATGGCCGGGTCCTTTTTGTGGGTACCAAGCGCCAGGCTCGTGAGGCCGTGGAGCAGGAAGCCCGCCGTTGTGGCGCTTTTTTTGTGAATCAACGCTGGCTCGGCGGTACCTTGACCAACTTCAAGACCATTCGCCAGTCCATTCGTCGTCTGGACGAGCTGGATCAAATGTCGGCGGACGGCACCATGGAAAAGCTGACCAAAAAAGAAGGACTGACCCTGTCCCGCGAGCGGGAAAAACTGGAGCGCAGCCTGGGTGGTATCAAGGAAATGAATGGCCTGCCGGACGCCATTTTTGTGATTGATGTGGGTCATGAAAATATTGCCGTGCTGGAAGCGCGTAAACTGGGCATTCCGGTTATTGGGGTAGTGGACAGTAATTGTGATCCCCTGCTGATTGATTATCCGATCCCGGGCAATGATGACGCCACCCGCGCCATTCGTCTTTATACCTCACTGGTCGCCGATGCCATTCTCGCCGGGCGCCAGGGTAGTGAAGCAGATCTATTGGATGAATTCGTTGAAGTGGACGAAGAAAGCATTGAAATCGATGCAGATTGACGCATTCATCACATCAGCTAAGGAGTGATCATGGCTATTAGTGCACAACAGGTTAAAGAATTGCGCGAGCGCACGGGCGCGGGCATGATGGAATGCAAAACCGTCCTGACGGAAGCGGACGGCGATATGGAAGCAGCCATTGATCTGCTGCGCACCCGTGGCTTGGCCAAGGCCGACAAGAAGGCCAGCCGGGTCGCTGCTGAGGGTGTTATCGTGACGGCCCTGGGTGCGGATCGGAAGCAGGGGATTGTCCTTGAGGTCAACTGCGAAACCGACTTTGTGGCCAAGAATGATGATTTTCTGGCTTTGGCCCGGGATTGTGCGGAACAGGCCCTCAAACAGGGGCTGAAAGAAGTGGATGCGCTGTTGGCGGATGCCAGTATGGAGGAAAGGCGCAAGACTCTGGTCAGCAAGCTCGGGGAAAATATCAGTTTGCGGCGTTTGCAGCATTTGCAGGTCAAGGACGGTGTGGTGGGCGCTTATGTGCATGGCGGCCGCATCGGCGTGTTGGTCGCTCTCGAAGGGCAGGCGGCCACGGAAGAACTGGGTAAGGATGTGGCCATGCATGTGGCCGCAGCGCGTCCAGAAGTGCTGCGCCCCGATCAGGTTTCTCCGGAACGCCTGGCGCGGGAAAAGGATATTCTCGTTGCCCAGGCTGCTCAAAGTGGCAAGTCTGCCGATATTATTGAAAAAATGATCTCGGGCCGACTGAACAAGCTGATCAATGAAATCGCCCTGACCGGGCAGGCTTTTGTGAAGGATCCGGACAAAAGTGTAGGACAGCTGGTCAAAAGCTTTCCGGGGGTGGACGTGACTGAGTTCATCCGTTTTGAGGTGGGTGAGGGCATTGAAAAGGCTCCGGTTGCTGATTTTGCCAGCGAAGTCATGGCGCAAGTCCGGGGGTCCTGAATGACCACTCCCCAGTACTCACGAGTGCTCCTCAAGCTCAGCGGGGAGGCTTTGATGGGGGACGGACAATACGGTGTCGACCGTGAGGTCGTACGCCGTATAGCCCGTGAAATCAAGGACATCGTTGACTCGGGAGTACAGGTTGCCATTGTCATCGGGGGTGGCAATATCTTTCGTGGAATGGCCAAGGCCGCCGAGGGCATGGATCGTGCCACGGCCGATTATATGGGGATGCTGGCAACCGTCATGAACGCCTTGGCGGTTCAGGATGCCCTGGAGCATTTGGGCCTGCCCACACGCGTGCTGTCGGCCTTGCATATTGAACAGGTGGCAGAGCCGTACATCCGTCGGCGCGCCATTCGGCATCTGGAAAAAGGCCGGGTCGTCATTTTTGGGGCGGGAACCGGCAATCCTTTTTTTACCACGGATACCGCGGCCAGCTTGCGGGCGGTAGAAATCAATGCTGAACTGGTCCTCAAAGGGACCAAGGTGGATGGTGTCTATACGGACGATCCGGTCACCCATCCCGAAGCCATGCGCTATCGGGAGTTGTCCTATAATCAGGTCTTGGAACAGAATCTGCAGGTGATGGATGCGACAGCCATTACCCTTTGTCGGGATAATGACATGCCCATCATCGTTTTTTCCATCAACAAATCCGGCGCACTGATGCGGGTGATGCTGGGTGAAGAGGAAGGTACTTCGGTGCGTAGAGAGATCCCATGAGTATTCAAGAAATCAGGAAAGACGCTGAAACCCGGATGAAGAAAAGCATCGAGTCCCTGAAAGGGGAATTGACGCGTCTGCGTACCGGGCGTGCCAGTGCCGGTTTGCTGGATCATGTCGTGATTGATTATTACAGTGCCCCGACACCCCTGGCCCAGGTAGCCTCGGTTTCCGTTGCGGATGCCCGTTCTCTGGTGGTGACACCCTGGGAAAAAAATCTGATTCCCAAAATCGATAAAGCCATTCGTGATGCCGGGCTGGGGCTGAACCCCGTGGCGGGTTCGGACAATATTCGCGTGCCCTTGCCGGCCCTTTCGGAAGAGCGACGCAAGGAGATGGTCAAGGTGGTCCGCCAGGAGGGCGAGGCTGCCCGGGTGGCCATTCGCAATATCCGCCGCGACAGCATTTCCCAGGTCAAGGATCTGCATAAACAAAAAATCATTTCTGAAGACGAGGAACGCCAGGCCGAAGAAGTTTTCCAGAAGCTGACAGATCGCTTTGTGGACGAAGTGGATGCGGTGGTGGAGGCCAAGGAAGCTGACCTCATGGAGGTCTGAAACCGGTGCCCGCGCAGCCTATGATCAACCTTTCCACAAAGCCCCTTCACCTCGCCGTGATCATGGATGGTAACGGGCGCTGGGCCTATCGGCAGCATCTGCCACGGGTGGCAGGTCATCGGCGCGGGGCCGAAGTGGTTCGGGAGATGGTCCAGTCCTGCGTGGATTTGGGCATTCCTCACTTGACCCTGTTTGCATTCAGTACGGAAAACTGGCGGCGTCCCGCCCTGGAAGTACGTTTGCTCATGAATCTGTTTCGCCTGTTGTTGAAGCGCGAAGTCCGCAAACTGCATGAAAACGGGGTGCGTCTGCGCATTATTGGCGATCGTAGTGCCTTGGAACGGGATATCCGTCAGTTGGTGGAAGAAGCGGAAGTGCTGACCCGGGATAACGTCCGCTTGCAGCTCAATCTGGCGGTGAATTACGGGGGACGGTGGGATATTACCCAGGCCGCCCGCGCCGCTGTGGCGGCTATCCAGGCGAGTGGTCAGGATCCCCAGATGCTCAGCGAGCAGGATATTGCCAAACACCTCAGTCTGGCCGAGATTCCTGAACCGGATTTGTTGATTCGTACCGGTGGAGAAGAGCGGATCAGCAATTTTCTGATCTGGCAGCTGGCGTACACGGAATTTTATTTTACCGATATACTCTGGCCCGATTTCGACCGTGCTTCACTCGAACGCGCCCTGCACTCTTTTGCACACCGGCAAAGACGTTTTGGTCGCACCGGGGATCAAGTTCTGGAGGGCGATTGCTCCGTCAGCGGCTGATCACCGCCGCGTTGTTGTTTCTGCTGGTTTTTGTCGTTGTTTTTCAGGCTTCTTCCTGGGTTTTTCTGGGCTTTTTGCTGCTCCTGGCCCTCCTTGCCGGACAGGAATGGGGGCGCCTCAGTTTACTCCCGAAATCCGGGGTGCTGCTCTTGTCCCTGTGCTTGCTGCTGCTCTTACCCTTGCCACTCTGGCTGAAAAACCTGCCAGGCCCCCTGTTGGCGGATATGGCGCTGCTGGGATGGTTATTATGGGCGGTGTTCATGCTGGCACAGCCCCCCACGCCTTTGCGCAATGCCCCGCATTGGCAACGTCCGTTGACGGCGATCTTGCTTTTACCGGCATTTTTACCGGCCTTCTGGTTATCCATGGCACTCCAGCAGCAGGCCCCCTTTACATTTTTATGGGCCATTTTGATCATCAGTGCGGGGGATGTGGGGGCCATGAGTTTTGGCAAATTATGGGGGCGCCGACGCCTGATTCCCCGGGTGAGTCCGGGCAAAACCTGGGAAGGTCTGCTGGGTGGCTTGCTTGCCAGCGCCATTGTGGGCACACTGGGAGCCTGGATCTGGCTGGGTACTTATCCGGCTGTCCTTTGGTCAGGTGCTTTGCTGGGAGCCGTGACCGCCCTGTTTGCGGTCATTGGCGATCTGGCTGAAAGTTATCTGAAACGCCGCGCAGGTTGTAAGGACAGTGGGCAATTGTTGCCAGGGCATGGCGGATTGCTCGACCGTCTGGACAGTATCAGCGCGGGTATCCCGGTTTTTGTGGCCGGACTTTACTATCTGGGTTGGTGGAAATGACAAGAGGCATTTGCATTCTCGGAGCCACAGGCTCCATCGGTAAAAATACCCTGGATGTGCTCTCCCGCCATCCAGAAAGATTCCGGGTAGTGGCTTTGACGGGTAATCAGCGGATCCTGGAAATGCTGGAACTCTGCAAAATCCATCACCCTGAGCAGGTGGTGATGGCCTCTCCAGATGCGGCCCAGCAATTACAGGTGCTGCTGCGCGACGCTGGACTCAGGCAAATCCGGGTAGATAGTGGCCCCGAAATGCTTGCCGAGGTGGCCCGTATGGATGGCGTGGATGAGGTGATGGCGGCCATTGTCGGCGCTGCCGGGCTTCTGCCCACACTGGCGGCGGTAGAGGCAGGGAAAAAAGTCTACCTGGCCAACAAGGAGTGTCTGGTCATGGCCGGCAAACTGTTCATGGATCGGGTGCATGCCCGTAACGTGGTCCTGCTGCCCATTGATAGTGAACATAATGCCGTTTTTCAGTGTTTCGCTGATGGCCGTGGCGTTCGCCGTATTTTGCTGACGGCTTCCGGGGGGCCTTTCCGGACCTGGCCCCTGGAGCGCCTGGAGGGAGTGACGCCGGACCAGGCCTGTGCCCATCCCAACTGGGTGATGGGACGGAAAATTTCGGTGGATTCGGCGACGATGATGAACAAGGGGCTGGAGGTCATCGAGGCGCACTGGTTGTTCCAGCTTCCCGCCGAACGAATTGAGGTGGTCATTCATCCCCAAAGCATCATTCATTCCATGGTGGAGTACGTGGATGGTTCCGTGCTGGCGCAACTGGGCAACCCCGATATGCGCACGCCCATTGCCCATGCCCTGGCGTATCCGGAGCGTATGGAGAGCGGAGTATCCTCTCTGGATTTGTCCCAGGCAGCGGATCTGCAGTTCGAGCAACCCGATCTGCAACGTTTTCCCTGTCTGGCCCTGGCTTTCGCGGCCCTGCGCACGGGTGGCGCTGCGGCTACCGTCCTGAATGCCGCCAACGAAGTGGCCGTGCAGGCTTTTCTTGATGAGCACCTGCCTTTTGCCCGGATTGCGGCCGTCGTGGAAGATACCCTGACGGAATTACAACCTGCTGCACCCGATGAATTGGATGCTGTCTTGGCCCTTGATCAGGAGGCTCGGCTGGTGGCCGGCAGGCATCTGCACCGGCATGCGGCATCCCCTTCGGCCTGATCTCGGGATCCTGTGTATATTCTTGAAACCCTGGGCGCTTTTATTCTGGCGATTGGCATTCTGGTGCTGATCCACGAATCCGGACATTTCTGGGTCGCCAAGTTCATGGGTGTCAAGGTGCTGAAATTCAGTATTGGCTTTGGCCCGGCCCTGATCAGTAGACGTTGGGGGCGAGACCATACCGAGTATGTGATTGCCGCCTTGCCCTTGGGCGGTTATGTCAAAATGCTCGGTGAACAGGCGGGAGAAGAGATTCCTCCTGAAGATAGGACCCGGACTTTTGACGCTTTGGCGCCCGGTAAGCGCTTTTTAATCGCTCTTGCCGGGCCACTGGCTAATCTGCTCTTTGCGGTGATTGCCTATGCGGGGGTGGCCTGGATCGGCATTCCAGGTTTGGCTCCCATTATTGGCCTGGTCAATGAACATTCTTTGGCTGCGCAAGCGCAACTGCAGCCAGGTCAGCGCATCACGGCCCTGAATGGACAAAAAGTGTATACCTGGGAAGACTTGCGCACGGGCTTGCTGGCGGCGGCCATTGCCCGTGTCCCAGTGCAACTGCAGACCAGCGATCAGGGGGAGGTGACTACCCATACGCTTCCCTTGCAGTCCCTCAAGGCGGACTCGGTGGGACCGGATTTTCTCGGGAAGGTGATCGGCATGGAGCCCTATCTGCCCGCAACCGTGGGAGCGGTGGAACCCAAAAGTCCCGCGGCTGCGGCGGGACTGGCCGCCGGTGATCGCATCATCAGCATCAACCATCATCCCGTGCCGAGCTGGGAGAGCCTTGCCCGTCAGATTGAATCCCGTCCTGACAAGGTCGTCGAGCTGACTTATCGGACTGCTAGTGGGATCAGCAAAACCGTGCGGATCAAACCGCAGATGTTTCTCGACAAGACGGGAAAGCCCATTGGCCGCATTGGCATTGTGATGGCCCCCCTGCCCAGGGATTTGATCGTCATGCGTCACCGGGGACCCGTGGAAGGGTTGATTTACGGTCTTCATAGTACCTGGCAGATGTCCTGGATGACCCTGGAAATGATTCTACGGATGGTGCAGGGTTTTGTCTCTCCCGATAATATCAGTGGTCCCATTGCCATTGCCGAATATGCGGGTCAGTCCGCCCAGGCAGGGGTGGCGCCATTTTTGTCCTTTCTGGCACTGGTCAGTATCAGTTTGGGTATCCTGAATTTGCTGCCCATTCCCATCCTCGATGGCGGCCATCTGGTGTTTTATACCCTGGAGATGCTGCGGGGTAAACCCCTTTCACCGGCGGTGGTGCAAAAAGCCCAGCAGATCGGTATAGTGCTGCTTCTGATGCTGATGTCCTTCGCTTTCTACAATGATATTATGAGATTGATGACTCCGTGAAAAAATTCAGTCTGACTTCGCTGACGCCTCTTGTCCTTGCCTCGGGTATTGCCTGCATGGCTGCCGTCTGGGCAGCGCCTGCCTGGGCTTTTACGCCCTTTACCGTGAAAAACATCGAAATAAGAGGTCTGCAGCATATTGCTCCTGGGACAGTCTACAACTATCTGCCCATCCATATTGGCGAAGAGGTGGATGATCAGAAAGCCCAACAGGCCATCAAGGATCTATACTCGACCGGATTTTTCAAGGATGTGACCATCGCCCGTTCCAATGACGATTTGCTGGTCGTCGTGCAGGAACGTCCGATTATAGCCAGCATCAAAATGCATGGCATCAAGGCTTTTTCCAAAACAGAGGTGGATGGAACCCTGAAGGGTATGGGCCTGGTGGATCGGCATATTTTCAACAGGTCCATTCTGGATGAAGTGGTCCATGGTTTGCAGCAGCAATATGAAGGGATGGGTTACTATAACGCGAAAATTCATGCCAAGGTTCAGAAACTGCCGCGTAACCGGGTCGCCATTGCCATTGACGCCCAGGAAGGGGAGCAGGCGACGATCAAGCAGGTGACCATTGTGGGCAATCATGCTTTCAGTGAAAGTCGTTTGCGCGGGCTTTTTGATATTGGTGCGCCCAATGCCTTTTCCTTTTTTACGAAAAATGACCGTTATTCCCAGGAAAAGTTGATGAAGGGGCTGGAGGCTCTGCACAACTTTTATCTGGATCGGGGATACCTGAATTTTGATATTGAATCCAGTCAAGTCCAGGTCACGCCCGATCGCCGTTTCGTGTATATCACCGTCAATATCCACGAAGGACCGGTTTATCATATTCAATCCGTCAAATTGAGTGGCAACCTGGTGCTTCCCAAGTCGGAACTGGAAAAGCTGGTGGAAATTCATCCCGGGGAGGTTTTTTCGCGGGCCAAAATCAATGACACCAATAGTGCCATTGCCGATAAGCTGGGGGACTTGGGCTATGCCTTTGCCAATACCACGCCAGTACCAACTGTGGATGAAAAAACCCGGGAAGTAGCCCTGAATTTCGAGGTGGATCCCGGCCGCAAGGTCTATATCCGGCACATCAAGATTACCGGTAATAATCGCAGTCGGGATTATGTGGTGCGGCGTCAGTTCCGGCAAATGGAAGGATCTCTGTATAATGGCGCCCAGATCAAGCGTTCCAAGGAACGTCTCCAGCAGACCGGCTTTTACGACAAGGTGGATACCAAAACCGTTCCGGTTCCCGGCCATCCCGATCAAATGAATCTGGATGTACATGTCAGTGAAAGGCCGACCGGCAGTTTCAGCCTGGGAGTGGGATACTCCAACGCCCAGGGTATTTTGTTCAATGGCTCCATCAGCCAGAATAATTTCATGGGTACTGGTAATGCCCTGTCGTTTTCGGCCGACGTGGGTGGCCTGGGAACGGCCTTTAATCTGGCCTTTACCGATCCCTATTTTACTCCGGACGGTATCAGCCTCGGTTTTAACGTGTACCGGAATGATACCAATCTCTCCAGTCTGGCGGTCGCGCCCTATCAGGAAATTGATTATGGGGCCACGGGTACGCTGGGAATTCCCATCATGCGCAATGTCTATGATTACATGTCATTGGGCTATAGTAACACGACGATCAATCTGACCTCTGGCAGTCCAGCCATTTATAATGAGTATGTGAACACATTCGGAAATAAGGCTACGGCGGTGACCATTGGTAACAGTCTGGTGTATGACAGTCGCAACTCGCCGATTTTCCCCACCAAAGGATTGTATACCAGTCTCGATCTCAAGGCGGCCGTGCCGCCCGGCAAGCTGAGATGGTACAAGGCGGAAGTCAAGGCCGAATATTATCATCCCATAACTTCCTGGCTCACTGGCGGATTGAGTGGTCGCTATGGCTTCATCAATGGTTATGACAGTAAGCCCGTACCTTTCTTCGACAACTATTATCTGGGTGGCCCGACGACGCTGCCGGGGTATCAGACTTATTCTCTCGGTGAGAGGTCCACGGATAATGGTTATCCGGTAGGCGGCACTCGCGAAATTCTGTTTAACGCCAGTTTGTATTTCCCCTTGCCGGGTCTTGCGGATAATCATAATTTCCGGATGTCGCTCTTTGCTGCCAGTGGTTGGGTTTATGGCGTTGAGTCTTATCTAGGCGGTACAAATAGCACGAGGTACTTCCCCAATCTTGGAGATATGCGGACCACTGCGGGTATTGGTTTTCTGTGGATCAGCCCCCTGGGACCGTTGCGCCTTTCCCTGGCTATCCCGCTGGATAAAAAACCCGGTGATCTCACTCAACCCCTGCAGTTCACTGTGGGTAACAACTTCTGATGTTCCGGTGATGTTTCTATGATTCGGCAGTGTTTTTTGGGGGTGTTGTTGATGGCGCTTGCCGGGATGGCCTGGGCGAGCCCCATGAAAATCGGCTTTGTCGACCTGGACAAGGCCCTGCGCGAGCTTCCGGAGGCTCAGGCGGGTGCCGCAAATCTGAACAAGCAGGTGGAAGCCAAGCAGAAGGAAATCGACGCCAAGCGCCAACAAATTGATACTTTCCAGAAGAGCCTGGAAAAAGATTTCCCGCATCTGAGCAATGCCCAGCGGCAGGATCGTGAAGCCCAGTTACAGCGCATGATTCTCAGCCTGCAGCAATTTCAGCGGCAGGCCCAGGATAGCCTGAATTATCAGCGCAACCAGATTCTTAAACACATCCAGAAGCAATTGGTCAAAGTGGTCAGTCAGATTGGACGGGCGGGGCATTACACGGTGATTCTCAATGATAAATCGGTACTTTATGTGAGTGGTGCCATTGATTTGACCGGCCAGGTGGTCGCTGCCATGAATAATGCGTCGGTTCCATCCAAAACGGCAGGTAAAAAATAATGAAAACCGGGACGCATCGCCTCGTGGATCTGGCGCACCATATTGGTGGAGAATTACGAGGAAAGGGAGATTATCCGATTACTGGTGTCGCGCCTCTGGATGTCGCCCAGGCGGGGGACATCAGTTTTTATCAGACGGGTACCTTACGCAGCACTTTGCAGTCCAGTCAGGCTGGGGCGGTGATTCTCGATCCGCAAGCGGCCGGAGACTTTTCCGGAAACTGTATTGTTGTGTCCAATCCCTATGCCGCCTTTGCCAAAATCCTCCAATATCTGTTTCCTGTGCCGCGACATGAACCAGGCATGCACCACAGCGTGCAACTGGATCGCGATGCGCAAGTTCATCCCGATGTGCGGATGGATGCGTTTGTTCGGGTGGAATCGGGAGCGAAAATAGCGGCAGGCGTCTGGTTGGAAGCAGGCGTGTTTATCGGCGCCAACGTCGAGATTGGGGCTGGCACTCATATTTATCCCGGCGTGAAAATTTATCGGGACTGTCGCATCGGTGAGCGTTGCATTATTCACGCGGGCGCGGTCATTGGTGCGGATGGTTTTGGTTTTGCGGAAGAAAATCGGAAATATATCAAAATCCCGCAAGTGGGTGGAGTGTTGATGGGGAATGACGTGGAAGTGGGGGCCAACGCCTGTATTGATCGCGGCGTATTGACCGATACGGTGCTTGCCGATGGCGTCAAAATCGATAATCTGGTGCAAGTGGGTCATAATGTTCACATAGGTGCCCATACCGTCATTGCCGGACAAACCGGGATTGCCGGTAGTACGCATATTGGCCGTCATTGCCGGATTGGGGGGCAGGTGGGAATTGCCGGCCATATTGAAATAGCCGATGGCTGCGTGATCGCCGGACAAAGTGGCATCACCCATTCCCTGCGCATCCCCGGGGTCTATTCCGGCGCGGTCCCAGCTCATGAAATTACCCGTTGGCGACGCATTGTTGCCCGTTTTGACGGTTTGGATACCTTGTTTCGGCGCGTGAAGTTTCTGGAGAAGAAATCTGCGGCACCAGCATCATCTGACGGAGAGCCACTGAATGGTGAGTGAATTGAATATTCAGGATATCATGAAGCGATTACCTCATCGCTATCCTTTTTTACTGGTTGATCGCGTGCTCGATGTGCAAGTGGGCAAGTCCCTGCGTGCCATCAAGAATGTCACCATGAACGAACCGTTTTTTCAAGGCCATTTCCCGGCCATGCCCGTCATGCCTGGAGTTTTGATCATCGAGTCATTAGCCCAGGCAGCAGCTCTGTTGGCTTTTGTCTCGGAGGACAAGTATGGGGAAAATGCTGCCGTGTATTTTGCGGGGATAGACAAGGCGCGCTTTCGTAAACCGGTCACTCCGGGTGATCGTCTGGAATTGCTCGCTAATGTGAGTCGCCGCCGTTCTGGCATGTGGCAAATGGAAACTCAGGCCTTGGTAGATGGTTCCGAAGTGGCCTCGGCTCTTTTGTTGGCTACCCTGCGGGAAACGGCCCCATGAGTGCCCATATCCATCCCACGGCCATCGTAGAGCCTGGCGCAAAAATTGGTTCAGGATGTAAAATCGGTCCTTTTGCCGTGATTGGCGCCGAGGTGGAAATAGGTGAGTACTGCCAGATTGGTGCCCATGCGGTTCTGGAAGGCCCTACCCGGATCGGTAGCCATAATCAGATCTTTCAGTTTGCTTCGGTAGGGACGGCGCCTCAGGATATGGGTTATAAAGGCGAATCCACAGCTCTGGAAATGGGTTCTCACAATACCCTGCGGGAGTTTGTGACCGTCAATCGCGGGACCGTGAAGGGCGGTGCTGTGACCCGCATCGGCAACCATAATCTGTTGATGGCCTATTGTCATGTGGCCCATGACTGCCATATCGGCGATCAGGTGGTGATGGCCAATGCCGCCACTCTGGCCGGGCATGTGAGTATCGAGGATCATGCCATTCTCGGCGGGCTTTCTGCCGTTCATCAGTTTGCCCGGGTGGGTACGCACGCCATTTTGGGTGGTGGAACCATGGCGCCCCTGGATATTCCTCCCTACATGATGGCCGCTGGCAACCATGCCAGTCTGCATGGCATCAACGTGCGCGGCCTGGCTCGACGCGGCATTTCACGGGAGACTATTTTGCAGATCAAGCGCGCCTATCGGCTTTTGTTTCGCTCCGGACAACGTCTGGATGCGGCGATGGAAGAAGTCGTGCAGCGTGGTCTCGATGCCCCGGAAATTGCGCATCTTCTCGACTTCATTCGCAGCAGCAAAAGAGGGATTACCCGGCCATGAAGCATCTCAAGACCGCTGTCATCGGTGTGGGTCATTTGGGCCGTTTTCATGCTCAGAAGTATGCCAGTCTCTCCGCCCTGCAAGGGGTGTATGATGCCAATCCGACCCGGGCTGCCGAACTCGCACAGGAACTGGGTTGTCGGGTGTTTTCCAGTATTCCCGAGCTGCTGGCTTCGGTAGAAGCCATTTCCATTGCCACGCCCACCTCTGCCCACCATGAAGTTGCTGAAGCCGCATTGCGCGCCGGGGTCCACTGTCTGGTGGAAAAGCCGTTTACTCTGAATGTTCAGGAAGCCGATGCCTTGATCTCCCTGGCTCAAGAAAAACAACGGGTGCTGGCTGTTGGACATATCAAACGGGTACATCCAGCTATCCGATACTTGCGCCAGGCCGGTTATGGGCCACCCCGCTATCTGGAAGCCGAACGCCTGGCGCCCTTCAAGCCGCGCTCTCTGGATATTGATGTGATCATGGACCTCATGATTCACGATCTGGATCTCACTTTATTGCTCACCGGAGCTGAACCTGTGGATGTTCGCGCGGTGGGGGTGGCGGCGGTGACGGACAAGGCCGATATGGCCAATGCCTGGGTTACCCTGCATAATGGCACCGTAGCCAATCTTGCCGCTTCCCGGGTGGTACGCGAGCCGGCCCGGCGTTTGCGGATTTTCTGGCAGGATCGTTACGCCTCTGTGGATTTTATCCAAAATAGCCTGCACATTTATCATCGCGGTGAAGGGGCGGTGCCCGGTATTCCCGGGGTTCGGGATGAAGCCGTCGTCTTGCCCAAGACCGATGCGCTGGCCGCCGAGATTGAAGACTTCCTCGCCGCAGTCACGCAGCAATCCCCGGTATTCTGTGACGGGATGGCGGGTCGTCGGGTGCTGGCTGCGGCCTTGCAGGTACGCGGGGCGGTGGATGAATTCCTTTCCCGTAAGCAGGAAAAATAAACAGGAAAAACAATGATGAGCCAAACCAATACTATTCCCATGGTGGATTTGCGGATCCATTTCCAGCCGCTGCGCGAAGAAATTCTGGCAGGCATGGGCAAAATTCTGGATCAGGCCAGCTTCATTCTGGGAGAGTATGGTCGAGCCCTGGAAAGTGAGGTCGCCCAGCTCTGTGGCGTCGCCCACGGAGTGGGCTGTGCTTCGGGCACCGATGCCTTGCTGCTGGCTCTGCGCGCCTTGGGTATTGGCCCCGGTGACGAGGTGATTGTGCCGACATTCACCTTTATTGCCACAGCCGAAGCCGTGCTCTATGTGGGTGCCAAGCCGGTATTTGTGGATGTGGACCCGCACAGTTATGTGCTGACCGTGCCTCTCATTGAGGCAGCCATAACCGCCCGTACCAAGGCGATTATTCCGGTGCATCTATATGGTTTGCCCGCTGACATGCCTGGGATCATGACCATGGCACAGCAGCATGGTCTGAAAGTCATCGAAGATTGCGCGCAGGCCATTGGCGCCAGTATTCACGGACGGCCAGTGGGCAGCTTTGGTGACTTGGGATGTTTTTCCTTTTTCCCCAGCAAGAATCTCGGTGGTGCTGGCGATGGCGGGATGGTGGTAACCAATGATGCAACACTGGCGAAACAGTTACGTGGTTTGCGCAATCATGGTTCCTGGCAGACCTATCACCATGATGTGCTGGGCTACAATAGCCGTCTCGATGAAATGCAGGCATTGATTTTACATACGGAATTTCCGCATCTGGCGACTTTCAATGCTGGCCGTCGACAGGCGGCTGCCTGGTATGACCAACATCTGGCCGGGCTGGATCTGCTATTGCCCAGCGCTGCAGTGGGTTATCAGCATGTTTATCATCAATATACCATTCAGCTAGAGGGCCGGGATGGCGTGAAGTCCGCCTTGCAGGCCGAGGGTATAGCCAGTGCCATTTACTATCCCATTCCGGGCCACCGCCAGAAAATGTTCGGCGAGCAGGCCCAGGGTTGTTGTCCTGTCGCCGACCAGCTCGCCGGGCGGGTGCTTTCCCTGCCCATGTTTCCCGAATTGCAGGAGGCGCAAATTGTCCGGGTGGCTGAAGTCATCCGTCGTAGCCTCCAGGCTTAGTCCTTGGGCAAGGTATTTGTCCTTGCCGTAGAACGCTCCGGGGAAAACCTCGGGCTGGAAATCATGGCCAATGCGGTAGCTGCCGGCCTGGATCTGCAATGGTCCGGCGTAGTAGGTTCGCGCTTGCAGGCTGCCGGGGTGCGGAATATCGCCGATGGGGAAGTGCTGGTCGTTATCGGTCTCATTGAGGTGCTTCGCCATTATGGGGCGCTGCGCCGACTTTACCATCGAGTTGTGGCACACCTGAAAAAAGAAAAACCCCTGTGCGTGATTCTGATTGATCATCCGGCATTTAACTTGCGCATCGCCAAGGCGGCCAAGGCCCTGGGCATCCGGGTCCTCTATGTGGTGGGACCGCAAATATGGGCTTGGCGCGGCCAGCGTATTCATCAGATCAAGCAGATTGTCGATCAAATGCTGGTGCTGTTCCCCTTTGAGGTACCCATTTACGCCAAGGCCGGAGTTCCTGTCCAGCTGCTGGCCCATCCCTTGTTGGAGCAGACGGCTGCCGCTCCGAATCGCCTGACTGCCAGAGCGGCCTTGGGTTTGACTTCAGATCAGCCGGTCATTGCCTTGTTACCGGGTAGTCGTCGGGGTGAACTGGAAAAACTTTCTCGCCGCTATGCGGAAACGGCGGTCTTGCTGCGCAAGCAAATGCCCCATTTGCAAATAATCGTGGCTCTGGCCCGTGCCGAGCTGGCGCCCACCTGGAACCAGCACTGGCAGCGCGGTGCAGGTCCCGAGGATGCCGTGCTCGTCAGCGCCCAGACCCGTACGGTGCTGGCCGCCGCCGATGTGGTGTTGGTGGCTTCCGGTACGGCGACCCTGGAAACCGCCTTGATGGCGCGTCCAGCGGTCGTGGTGTATGTCCTCAATGCCTTGACCTATGCTTTTGCCAGAAGGTTGGTCAAAACGCCTTTTGTGGCCATGCCGAATATTTTGCTCAAGGAAGCGGTCTATCCGGAATTCCTGCAAAAAGATTTTACCCCGGATCGGGTTGCCGCCACTCTTTTATCGCTATTCGGCGAGGCCGGACAGGATCAGCTTCGCCGGTTGCAAAGGCTGAGGGACTTGTTGCAGGGAGATTCTCCAGAGTCTCTGCAGCAGGTCTTACGGAAGATGTTTACATGAAGCTATCCGCATGAATATCCTGACAGCAAAGGCTTCGGAGCTGGAGCACTGGGGTCCCGCTTGCGCCGGTGTGGATGAAGCAGGGCGCGGTCCGCTGGCCGGGCCGGTCATTGCCGCGGCGGTGATTTTGCGCGAGCCGCTTTATGGTCTTGATGATTCCAAGAAAATGACGGCCAAGGCGCGCTTGCTGTGGGCAGCCAGGATTCGTCAGGAAGCGCTGGCCTGGTCAGTGAGTTGGGCTGCAGTCTGGGAAATCGAGCGTTACAATATTCTCCAGGCAACCTTGCGGGCCATGGCCCGGGCCATTGGCGCCCTGCCGCTGCGTCCCCAACGGATCGTGGTCGATGGTAACCAGTCGCCACCCGGCTGGCAGGTCGAGACCCTGGTGGGAGGCGATGCTCGGGTCGATGCCATAGCTGCGGCCGGTATTCTTGCCAAGGTGAGCCGAGATCAGACCATGCAGGTACTGGATCGTTATTATCCGGCCTATGGTCTGGCCCGGCACATGGGTTATGGAACGGCTGCCCATCTGCAGGCATTGCAGCGCCATGGCCCATGCCCGCTGCATCGACGTGGTTTTGGCCCGGTGGATCGGGCCTGGGAGACAAGACAGTGAGTGACCCCACATTTGTGCACCTGCATGTGCATTCCGAATATTCTCTGGAAGACGGCATTATTCCGGTCAAGGCCCTGGCCAAGCGCTGTGCCGAAAAAAACATGCCTGCTGTGGCCATTACCGATCATGGCAACCTTTTTGCCTTGGTCAAGTTTTACAATGTTGCCCGCAGTCACGGCATCAAGGCGCTGATCGGCAGTGAAATCTGGATTCACGATGACTCCGATACGGAGCGGCCCGCCAGCCTGATTTTATTGTGCATGAATAAAACCGGCTATGGGCATCTCAGCCGTTTATTGAGTCGGGCTTATCTGGAAGGTCAACAGCAGGGGCGCCCACAAATTGAAGCGGCTTGGTTACAGCAAGCCAACGCGGGACTGATTGCCTTGTCCGCAGCAGGGCAGGGCGAAATCGGTCGGGCGTTGCTGCGCCATGACGAAGAACGGGCTGAAAATCTGGCCAGACAATATGCCGACTGGTTTCCCGAGCGCTTTTATCTGGAGTTGCAGCGTAATGGTGAACAGGATCAGGAAAGTCTGGTACAAGGTACCCTGGCTCTGGCGGAAAAGCTGAATCTGCCGGTAGTCGCCAGCAATAATGCCCACTTTCTGGACGCCGCCGATTTTGCCGCCTTCGATGCCCGTCAGTGTATTTCTGCGGGCCTGACCCTCGATGATCCACGACGGCCAAGGCGTTTCACAGCAGAACATCGTTTGCGTGACCCGGAGGAAATGCGGGAGCTGTTTGCGGATATTCCCGAGGCTTGTGACAACACGGTAGAAATTGCCAAACGCTGTAATCTGGAACTGGTGCTCGGCAAATATGCCTTGCCCGACTATCCCATTCCCGCTGGTCAATCCATTGATGACTATTTGCATGAAGCGGCACAAAAAGGCCTGCAGCAGCGTCTGCAAGCCTTGCAAATCAACGGTGAAGCCAGCCTCCCTTATCATGAACGCTTGCTGCGTGAAGTGGGGGTGATTCAGAAAATGGGCTTTCCCGGTTATTTTCTGATCGTGGCCGACTTTATCCAGTGGGCGAAAAATAATGGGGTTCCGGTGGGTCCGGGGCGCGGGTCCGGGGCGGGCTCTCTGGTGGCCTATGCCCTGGGCATCACGGATCTGGATCCCATCAGTAATGGCTTGCTTTTTGAGCGTTTCCTGAACCCGGAGCGGGTATCCATGCCCGATTTTGACGTGGATTTCTGTATGGACCAGCGCGATCGGGTCATTCAGTATGTGGCGGAAAAATACGGGCGTGATCGGGTGGGGCAAATCATCACTTTCGGCACCATGAAAGCCCGAGCTGTGGTGAGAGATGTGGGTCGAGTTCTGGGCTTGCCCTATGGATTCGTCGATCAGCTCGCCAAGCTCGTTCCCGGTGATCTGGGCATGACCCTGGCCAAGGCTCTGGAAGAATCCGAAGAGTTGCGCCGCCGCCAGACGGAAGAAGATGATGTCCGCGATTTGCTGGATATCGCCCTGCGTCTGGAAGGTCTGCCTCGTCATGCTTCCACTCATGCGGGTGGTGTGGTCATTTCCCCGGAGCCGTTGGCCGATCGTCTGCCCCTGTTCACGGACAGCTCGGGAGAAAGTGGCAACGTGACCCAGCTGGATAAGGATGATGTCGAAAAAATGGGCCTGGTCAAGTTCGACTTTCTCGGCCTGCGGACCCTGACCATTATTGATATGGCCATCAAGCTCATCAACGCTGCGGACCAGTCCCATGCCCCCGTGGACATCCAGCAACTGCCACTGGACGATCCGGCAACCTATGCCCTTCTCAAGTCCACGGAAACCGTGGCAGTATTCCAGCTCGAATCTTCGGGCATGCGTGATCTGGTCCGGCGTCTGCAACCCGATACCTTTGAGGATATCGTTGCCCTGGTCGCCTTGTTTCGTCCGGGACCCCTGCAGTCGGGCATGGTGGATGATTTCATCGCCCGCAAGCATGGCAAGGCTCCGGTCACCTATTTGCACCCCGATCTTGAGCCGATTCTCAAGGAAACCTATGGGGTAATCATCTATCAGGAACAGGTCATGCAGTCTGCCCAGGTGCTGGCGGGCTACTCCCTGGGCGGAGCCGATCTGCTGCGGCGGGCCATGGGCAAGAAAAAGCCCGAGGAAATGGCCAAGCAACGCAGCATTTTTCTGGAGGGCGCCCATAAAAACGGCCTGCAACCCGACCAGGCCGGGGCTATTTTTGATCTGATGGAAAAGTTTGCCGAATATGGTTTCAACAAATCCCATTCTGCAGCCTACGCCCTGGTTTCCTATCAGACTGCCTATCTCAAGGCCCACTATCCCCAGTTTTTCATGGCCGCCGTGCTGACGGCGGATATGGATCATACCGACAAGGTCGTCGCCATGATTGCGGAGTGTCAACGCATGGGGCTGCGTATTGCCCCGCCCAGTGTGCAGTGCAGTGGTCTGGAATTTCGTCCCGAGGGTTCACGGGTTATCCGCTTTGGGCTGGGGGCTATCAAGGGGCTGGGTCGGGCGGCCATTCAGAGTATTCTGGAAGCGCGCCAAGAGGGGGCTTTCACGAGTCTTTTCGACCTGCTCTGTCGGGTGGACAGTCAAAAAATCAATCGCCGTGCTCTGGAGGCCCTGATTCGGGCCGGGGCCATGGATGATTGGCAGGTGTCGCGTGCGGATCTCATCGCCTCGCTGGAAACCGCCATGGAAGCAGCCGCACAATACCAGCACAGTCAGTCCAGCCAGCAGGAGTCCCTGTTTGCGGGGCAGGAAGCATTACCCGCCGCTCCGCCCCTGAGTCAGGCGGTACCCTGGACCTCCACCGAGGCCCTCCGTCAGGAGCGGGAAACCCTGGGGTTTTACTTCAGCGGTCATCCCATGGATGCATTGCGTGCCGAGCTTGCGGAACTGGGTGTCTACCCTTTGGGACAGGTTTCGGCAGGGTCAGTGGTGCTGGTGGCAGGATTGGTGGTCGCTCGCCGCAGCACCCGCAGCAAAAGGGGAGACCGGATTTATTTCCTGACTCTGGATGATGGCGCAGGCCGTCTGGAGGTGGTGGTATTTGCCGAAGTCTGGGCCCAGGCGGGAAAAATCGGCGAGGGGGAGGAGCCGGTGCTGGTGCTTGGCGAGGTTGGGGAGGACAGTTACTCGGGTGGCCTGCGCCTGAGTGCTCTGCGAGTGCTGGATCGCCATCGGGCGCGCGAAGAACTGGCTGTGCAATTGACTCTGGAACTTCCCCAGGGCGCGGCATTGGAACCCGAATGTTTGCGTGACTGGCTGCAGCAATATCCAGGTTCGGTACGTTTGCACTTGCGCATGCCCGTAGACAAGGACCTGCAGGTGCTGTTAAAAGTGCCGGAACGCTTCGGTTTCGCGGCCAGTGAAGAGGCGTTGGTGGCGCTACGTGCCTTGCAACCCGAGGGGCGCTGGCAGTGGACTTGTCGCGCTCCCCAATCGTTGGCCAATAATGTGATTCCTCTGGAACGTGGACAGCGCAAGACCCGCCGTCCTGCCTGAGGCGCATTTTCATGTTTGTCAGGAGTGTCGATGAAAATCAGTTATCTGGATTTTGAACAAGGCGTCGCGGAACTGGATGCCAAGGTGGAGGAATTGCACGCCTTGAATCAGCCCGGTATTGCCGATGAAATCAAGCGCCTGGAAGTGAAAGCCCGCAAAGAGCTGCAACGCATCTATAGCAAGCTGAGTGCCTGGCAGACCGTCCAGGTGGCCCGTCATCCCCAGCGTCCCTACACCCTGGATTACGTCCAGGCGCTGTTCAGCGAGGTGCAGATTCTGGCGGGGGACCGCGCTTTTGCCGATGATCAGGCCATTATCGGTGGCCTGGCCCGCTTCAATGGCCAACCCATTGTCTGGATGGGACATCAGAAAGGCCGTGATACCAAGGAAAAAATCCAGCGCAATTTTGGTATGCCGCGCCCCGAGGGTTATCGCAAGGCGTTACGCCTGCTGCGCCTGGCCGAGCGTTTTCAATTGCCGGTGCTCACCTTTATCGATACGCCTGGGGCTTATCCGGGTATTGGCGCGGAAGAACGCGGGCAGAGCGAGGCCATTGCCCGCAACCTGGCCGCTATGTCGGATCTGCCGGTGCCCATCATTTGCACGGTCATCGGTGAGGGGGGATCCGGTGGCGCACTCGCCATCGGGGTCGGCGATCGCTTGTTGATGCTGGAGTACAGTGTCTATTCGGTGATTTCTCCCGAAGGTTGCGCTTCCATTCTCTGGAAAGATGCCGCCATGGCGGCTGAAGCAGCGGAGACTCTGGGTATTACTGCCCGGCGTTTGCAGTCGCTGGGACTGGTGGATGAGGTGCTGGTGGAACCCCTGGGCGGTGCCCATCGGGATCCGGAAGCGGTCTTCAAACTGCTCCGGGAGAGTCTGGCCCGGCATCTGGATGAACTGAAAACGCTGGAAACTTCCAAGTTGTTGACCACCCGCTATGAACGGCTCATGCATTATGGAGTGGTTGGCGCGGCCTGAACTGGAGCAGAGACTCCAGACCCGTTTGCATCAAGGGGGGCTGACCCCGGGGCAGCCACTTTTTGTGGCCTATAGCGGCGGATCCGACTCCACCGCCTTGCTCGCCGCATTGGTCGCGCTGGGGTATCCGGCCCATGCCCTGCATGTGGACCATGGCTGGCATGAACAAAGTCCGGCCTGGGCGGATTTTTGCGTCGCCCAGGCCCATGGTCTGGGTGTGCCCTGTACCGTGCTGCATCTGCCGCCAGAAACAACCGGGGAAGGCCCGGAAGATCAGGCCCGGCGGGGTCGTTACGCCCTGCTGGCAGCGCAGCTTCAGGACGGGGACGTTCTGTTGACCGCCCAGCATCAACAGGATCAAGCCGAAACATTCCTCCTGCAGCTGCTGAGAGGCACCGGTATTGCCGGCCTCGCCGCCATGCCCTGGCAAAAGCCCCTGGGTAGGGGACAACTGCTGCGCCCTCTGTTGCAGGTGCCCAAGAGCGTCATGCTGGATTATCTCCAGGAAAAAAATATCCCTTATCTGCAGGACCCCGCCAATCAGAATCCGCGTTTTGACCGGGTACGGGTACGTCAGCAATTATTGCCGCTCTTGCAGGAGATGGGTTGGCAGCACGCCGTAGAGACCGTGGCGCGGACGGCTGAAAACCTGGGGGATGTGCATGCACTGGTGGATGACTGGTTTGCCATTTACTGGGAACGTCATCGGGCAGCGTTTCCGCACCTGCGAGACAACGCGCTGTCACTGCATTTCTTGCGGGAATTGTCCCCCGCCATGCAGCGCATGTTTCTGAGAGGGTGGTTGCAGCAGCTCCAGGTCCCCCAGCCCAGTCAGGCACGCCTGGCGATACTGCAAAAAGCCCTGGAATCCAATGGTGGCAGGTGCATCCAGTGGGCAGGTGGTGCTTGCTGGTTGCAGGGCCAAACCCTTTATTGGTGGGGTAGCCCGGAATTTGCCGAGGATTGGCAGGAGGGACCCTGGCATAGTGATGAACCTCTGCCTTTTGCGGGCTGGGAATGTCGAAAGGTCAAGGCGCTGCCTCCAGCATACGCGCACCAGGCATTGACGGCGGCGGTTTCCGGAGAAAATTTATACTGGCGGCGGCGTCAGCCGGGCGAGAAAGCCTGCATGGCCTCCGGGGAACATCGACCTTTAAAAAAAATCATGCTGGAAGCGGCAATACCACCTGAGTGGCGGGCGCATATGCCACTGCTTTGGGACAGCCGTGGACATCTTCTGCTGATACCGGGTTTTTATACGGCGCCTTGGGCACGCGCAGTGCAGGGCAGCGCTGCGCTTTGTTTTACCAGGCATTGAACAGGGTCGTGCCTAGTCTTGGGCCATCTGCTTTTCGCGCTTTTCTTCCAGGGTCTTGCAATCAATACAAAGGGTGGCAGTCGGTCTGGCTTCGAGGCGGCGCAGACCAATTTCCACCCCGCAGGCCTCGCAATAACCGTATTCCCCTTCCTTGATGCGGTCCAATGCCTGGTTGATTTTGCGAATCAACTTGCGTTCCCGGTCCCGCGCCCGTAACTCCAGGCCCATATCGGTTTCCAGACTGGCCCGATCATTGGGGTCCGAATAATTCACATTTTCCATCTGCATGTGCTGGACGGTACGTTCCACTTCTTCCATCAACTCGCTACGCCAGTCTTCCAGGATTTTCTGGAAATGGGCGAGTTGCGCGGCGTTCATGTACTCTTCGCCAGGCTGGAGTTCGTAAGGAACAAAGGCGGTGTATTGCTGCGTGCTTTTGGGCTGCGCATTTTGGGGTTGCCCATTGTTGGCGCTGATGTCAGCAGCTTGAGAGGCGTTGTCTGCCATGTGATCTTCCTGTCCTTGTAATAAAGCCGTTTAGGTTTAGCAGAGATTAGGCATTTTGGCAATGTTGCTGCTTGTGTTTACAATGTGGAGCTGTTCTCACCTGCACCAGGAAAAAACCATGCCCTTGCGCGCCTTGATATTTGATGTGGACGGAACGCTGGCCGATACCGAAAGGGACGCCCATCGGGTGGCTTTTAATCAGGCCTTTGCGGCCGCCGGTCTGCCTTTTGACTGGGATGTGCCCACCTACGGACACTATCTGAAAGTCACCGGTGGCAAGGAGCGTTTGCGCAATTTTCTGAATGATCATCCGGCGTTGCCGCAGCTCAGTGATGCTGATATTGCGCGGATTCATCGGCAGAAAACCGCCTTTTATGTGGAGATGATGAATGCCGGACTATTGACTCTGCGGCCCGGAGTGGAACGTCTGCTCAATGCAGCCAGGGACACGGGGTTGCCCGTGGCCATTGCCACGACAACCACCCTTGCCAATGTGGAATCTTTGCTGAAAACCACGCTGGGTCAAGATGGGCCCGATCGCTTTCAGGTCATCGGTGCGGGAGATATTGTCGCCCACAAGAAGCCTGCTCCGGATATTTATACTTATGTGTTGAAGCGGCTGGGTCTTCCTGCAGACGATTGCCTCGCCCTGGAAGACTCTGAAAATGGGTTACGCTCCGCCGTTTCTGCCGGTCTGGCAACGGTGATTACCCAGAACGAATATACCCGGGACCAGGATTTTTCTTCGGCGCTGAGAGTGCTGGATCAGTTGGGTGAGCCCGACGCTCCGGCATGGGTGCTGCAAGGAAAGGAGGCCGGAAACCCGGTTGTTGTGGATATTCCTGTTTTGATCCAGTGGCTGGCGGAAAAGGCTTGAAGACTTTGCTCGAAGCCCCGACAAGAGCAGGTCTTTTGTCGGGTTTTCGGGAAATTAGCCAGCAGTCAGCAGGCTATAAATTTCATCCTTGAGCAGCAAGCGTTTTTTCTTCATCTCTTCCAGACTCTGAGATCCTGTTGCCGCATCATTGCGCTCGATGTGCTCGATCTCCGCCGTCAAGGAATTGAATTCAGCATAGAGCTTGGCAAAGTGGCCTTGCTCGGCAAGAAGTTGATCCATCCGCTTTGTCAGTCCAGGGAATTCCATTTTTAAATCCTGATGTTCAGTAAGCATGCGTACCCTCCTGTGAGATGCATCGAGTGGTACTTGACCTATCGATGTCCGCATTCATTGTATCGGGGAGAGGTGGGCTTCGCAAAGCGCAGAGCAGGTTGGGCCGCCACAATGTAGCAAACCCCCCTTAGAAAATTTTTTATCTTTTGCTTTTAATGGGATTTATGTTTATCCACAAAACCAGTTGCTCTCACCGTGTTTTTTTGGGCGATGACATCGAGGTAAAAGTCTGCGAGTTTGGTCACCATGATATTTTCTGACCATTGATGCGCAAGATTTCGGGCTTCGGTGGATAATTGCTCAAGCAGATTCGGGTCAGCCAGAATGTCGGCACAAATCCGCGCAAATGCGCCGGCATCGGCGGGAGCGGAACGGGTGCCCATGCCGCTGTGGAGAAGGTCCGCAGCACCCATGACGGGCACGGCGACCACCGGTAATCCTGCCGCCAGGGCTTCCAGCAAAACCATTCCCTGGGTTTCCGTTTCGGAGGCGAATACCAGAAGGTCCGCAGCGGCATAAGCCTGAGGCAGTTCGAGAAGATGGTCCAGATAACCCAAAAAACGGACATGATCCGTGAGTTGGGTGTCCCGCGCCTCTTTTTCCAGGGATGGGCGGGCGGGACCATCTCCCGCCAGTAACAGCAGAACATCGGGCCGTTGTTGTCGGAGTTGGCGGAGCATGGAGAGTAACAGACCGATGTTTTTTTCCGGGGCGATGCGTCCGGCGTACAATAACACGGGGCGATGTTCTGCAATTTCGTGACGCTTGCGAAAGCACACACGCTGTTCTGCGGGATGCGGCTGCGGACTCAGGCGAATACCGGTGGGGATAACCTGAATAGGGGTATTCACCCCATAATTCCGGAGGACGGCTGCCATGGCTTGGGATGGAACAATCAGTCCATCTACGGCGGCGCATTGTTGACGCGAGGGAATACGCACCATGGCCTGACGAATTCGGGTGGGGATTTTTCCGTAGTAATGGCCGAGATAGGCTTCAAAATAGGTATGGTAGGAACTGATAACCGGCAGTTTTAACCGGCGGGCGAGATGATTGCCCAGATAATGGGCCACAAAAGGTGTCTGAATGTGCAGCACATCATATTGCCTGGCAGCCAGTTTAGCTCGGCTTCTCAGCAGGGTTCGGGGTTGCATCAGTCTTTCTTCTGGATACAGACGAATTTTCCGGGAGGGAATGCGAACTATTCCCGGGTCATCTCCTGTACTGGAATCGTAATCGGGTACGAGTAAATCGACCTGATGTCCCAGTTGTTCCAGTCCCTGTCGGAAACTGCGAATGGAGGTGGCCACGCCGCTGATGCGCGGGAAATAGGTATCCGAAATCATGAGGATGCGCATGGGTCTTCCAGAAAGTCAGCGAGGCGGGGTTTGTCGTTGATAAACGGCTTCGAGAATGTCAAAACTGCGGGTCCAGCTTTGCGATTCTGCGCGCAGGCGCCCCGCAGTACCAAAGCGTTGACGATCCGCAGGGTTGGCACAAAGTGCATGGAGTGGCCTGTCCCAGTCACTACCCCGCGGAAGCAGTCTGCCGTGAACCCCATCCTGGACCTGTTCGGACACGCCAGGACAGTCATAGGCGATGATGGGTAATGCGCTGGCCTGGGCTTCCAGCACCACATTGCCAAAGGTTTCACTGCAGGAGGGAAAGCAAAACAGATCGGCGCTGGCATACCAGCGGGCGAGATCCATGCCTCTTTGCAGGCCTGCACAATGAATCCGTTCTTGGGCAGACTGGTTGATTTCGCCACGTAGAGGGCCATCACCCACAAGGACCAGCATGGCCTTGGGGTAATCCTTGCTCAGTTTGCGAAAAGCGGCGAGGAGAGGCGGCAGGTTTTTTTCCCGGGCCAGGCGTCCCACATAGAGGAGCAGCAAATCATTGGCGCCCAGTCCCAACTGCTGACGAATTTGGGCATCACGCCATTGGGGATGGAAACGCTGGGTGTCTACTCCGCGACCCCACTGCTGGAGGCGGAGAAAACCTTGTTGATGCAGCCTTTCCAGAGTCCCTTGACTGGGCACCAAAGTCTGCCGGGTGGCATTGTGAAAATGCCGTAAATAAAGGAGAACCAGATAGCGTAGGGACGGAATACCATAGAGGGAGAAATATTGATCGAAATTCGTATGGAAACTGGTCACTACGGGCAAGTTCAGCTTTTTGGCGGCCAGTAATGCCGCATAACCCAAGGGTCCTTCCGTGGCGATATGCACCACTTCACTGCCCCAGGCTTGCAGGCAACGGCCAATGGCAGTTGGACAGGCCCATCCCAACTTGACCTGGGGATAAAAAAACAGGGGAAGGGCAGTGACCAGACCTTCCTGGGGAAGCTCATCCGCTTGGCGGGGGCGAATGAGCTGAACACGATGGCCGCGCGCCTGAAGTTCTTCTACCGCCTTACCCAAGGTAAGGGCGACTCCATTGACTTCTGGGGGGTAGGTCTCGGTGATCAGGGCGATTCTGAGTTTGCCTGTGGTCATGTCTTACCGTGTCAAGTGCTGGAAACAGAGCGACGATGCGGCGCAACGTACATCCCGATTCTTCACCAGCATGATAACGGAGAAATATGACAATTTGATGAACCCAACAATGGCGGTTAGTGGGGATGCTTTGGGAAGATGCCAGGGGCTGCCATAGAGCAACATTCCCCTTTATGATGGGGCGGGTGACGAAAGGGTTGCTGAAGCTGGGCGATGAGGGACAAGAGGATTTTACGGTTTTGAACTATAGCGCTGAACAATTTACGGTTCTCAAGGGCCTGGAGCCGGTACGCTTGCGACCCGGCATGTACACGCGGACGACCTGTCCCACCCACATGGTGCAGGAGCTCATTGATAATTCCGCCGATGAGGCATTGGCCGGACACGCGACTCGCATTGAAGTGACCGTGCAGGCCGATGGGTCGGTCATTGTCGAGGATAATGGTCGCGGGATTCCCGTGGGGATTCCTCCCGGAGAAACCCGGCCAGCCGCCGAGTTGGCCTTTACGACCCTGCACGCGGGTGGAAAGTTCGATAAGACGGGCAAGACTTCGGCGTATCGCTTTTCCGGAGGCTTGCATGGGGTAGGAGTGGCCGTCACCAATGCCCTGTCCAGCCGTTTGCAGGTGGACATTCACACCCGTGATCCTGAAGGGGGCGGGTATGGTCACTATCGGTTCGGTTTTGTAGAGAGTGTGCTCCAGCAAGGGCTGACCCGGGTCGAAAACAGTCCTGCCCGGCAACATGGCACTCGCGTCCAGGTATGGCCGGATCCTCGCTATTTTGATTCGCCTCGGGTCAATATCCGTGAATTGACCCATCTCCTGCGTGCCAAGGCTATTCTCCTGCCGGGCCTGCAAGTGATTTTGCAGGTGCCGGAGCAGGAATCCCTGACCTGGCAGTATGATGCGGGTCTGGCCGAATATCTGGAAGAGATGCTCCGTGAAGCTGAACCCATTACCCCGGTGTTTGCGGGTGAAATGTATCAAAGTGACGATAGTCGTGGTTTCGCCCAGGGAGAGGGGGCCAGTTGGGCGCTGTGTTGGGTTGCGCAGGGAAGTCCGCGTCCGGAAACTTACGTCAATCTGATTCCTACCCTGGACGGAGGAACCCACGAATCCGGTTTTCGTGCCGGTGTCTTTGAGGCGCTGCGCAGTTTCATGGAACATCACAGCCTCATGCCGGCCAAGCTGAAACTGGTGCAGGATGATGTGACCGGCAAAATGGCCCTGGTACTGTCCGCAAGGATCCTGGACCCCCAGTTTCAGGGGCAGACCAAGGACAAGCTCACCAGTCGGGATGCCTACAAGCTGATGGTCCAGACCATTCGCGATCCCCTGGAATTATGGCTGAACAGTCATCCCGAGGCGGGTAAGGCCATTGTGGAACAGGCCATTCAAAGCGCCCAGCTGCGCAGTCGAACAGCGCAGAAAATCGAGCGCAGGAAGGGATCAGGTCTGGCGACCTTGCCCGGCAAGTTGACGGATTGCGAAAGTGAGGATATTCAGCGCAATGAACTGTTTTTGGTGGAGGGGGATTCTGCCGGAGGTTCTGCCAAGGCGGCCCGGGACAAGGAGTATCAGGCGCTTTTGCCGCTGCGGGGTAAGGTGCTGAATACCTGGGAGGTGGATGCGGACCTGATTTTCAAAAACCAGGAAGTCCACAACATGGCGGTGGCGCTGGGGATAGAGCCCCATACGGTCGCGGCCAATCCGGAGCAAGTGCTGGCGGGATTGCGCTATGGCAAGATCATGATTTTATCGGACGCCGATGTGGATGGCAGTCATATTCAGGTGCTGATTTTGACCTTGTTTCTCCGGCATTTCCCCGCCCTGCTCAGTCAAGGGCATGTCTTTGTGGTGAAACCGCCCTTGTATCGGGTGGATGCTACCTGGCGGGGCAAAGCCCGGAAGATTTATTGCGAGGCAGAAGCCGAGCGCGATGCGGCCATGGAGCGCCTCCTCGCCGAAGGGGTCAAGGAATCGGCCATTGCGGTGCAACGCTTCAAGGGTTTGGGAGAAATGAATCCGGATCAACTCTGGGAAACGGCCCTGTGCCCCGATACCCGCTCCTTGGTGCCTTTGACCATGCATCCTTCCGAGCTGGCCACGCTGCATGAGCGCTTCAACCTGCTCATGGGCAAGCAGTCGGCAGGAGGGCGGCGGGAATGGATGGAAAGAGATGGCTGGACGGCGGATCTGGACATCTGAAACCATGAAAAGAGCAAAAATGAGCGAAGGTTGTCCGGATGGATTTGCGGGAAATGATGGTGCTGCATGTGCATAAGAGGAATTGGTCATGAGTAATACCCTGGACCTCTTTGAGGGCCTGAGTGCGGGAGAGACTGACCCCCACAAGCCGACTTCCAAGGCGCAAGCCGGTCCGGCTACCCGTGCATCCGATGCATCACCGCCCCCGCCATCTTCTCCGGCTGGCTACGGAGAAAATCCCGAGGATCCTGTCCCGCCCCTCGCGGAATATGCGGCTAAAGCCTATCTGGCTTACGCCATGAGCGTCGTGACCGGACGCGCCATTCCGGCCCTGGCCGATGGCCAGAAACCGGTACAAAGACGCATTTTGTTTGCCATGCGCGATATGGGCTTGCAACGTTCGCCCAAACACGTCAAATCCGCACGGGTGGTGGGTGAGGTGATCGGCAAGTGGCATCCCCATGGCGATAGTTCGGTCTATGACGCCATGGTCAGGATGGCCCAGCGTTTCACCTTGCGCTATCCGGTGGTGGATGGACAAGGGAATTTCGGTTCCCTGGATGGCGACTCAGCCGCTGCGATGCGTTACACCGAAGCCAATTTGACGCCCATATCCGAATTGCTGCTGGGAGAAATAGAGGAGGGTACGGTAGATTTTCGCAGTAATTATGATGGTACCCTCGAAGAACCGGTGACCTTGCCGGCGCGACTGCCATTTTTGTTGATGAACGGGGCTTCCGGCATTGCCGTCGGGATGGCTACCGAAATTCCTCCCCATAATTTGCGCGAACTGGCGATGGTATGCGCCCAGTTGGCCGCGACCCCTGAGATGACGGACGAGGCCATTCTGGAGGCCATTCCCGGCCCGGATTTTCCCGGAGGAGGGCAGATTATTTCCTCACCCGAGCAGATTCGTGAGGCTTACCAAGCGGGGCGTGGCAGTATTCGGGTGCGCGCCCGTTGGGAGGTCGAAAAGCTGGCGCGGGGCGAATGGCGCATCAGTATTCATGAGCTGCCTCCCGGTGTTTCCACCGCTCAGATTCTTTCGGAAATCGAAAATCTCTCCAATCCCCAGCCCCGGGGCGAAGGCAAGAAGAAAACCCTGACCGCCGAACAGCAATCCAGCAAAACCGCCATGCTTTCCCAGATAGAGACCGTGCGCGATGAGTCCGGCAAGGATCATGCCGTACGCATTGTGGTGGAACCCCGCTCCCGGAATCAGGATCCCCAGCAACTGATGACATATTTGCTGGCGCGCACCTCCCTGGAATCCAATCAGTCCGTGAATCTGACCGTGCTGGATCTGGAGGGGCGCGCGCCCTGCCTGCCCCTGACCGCTATCCTGCGGCAGTGGGTGTCTTACCGCCTGCTTACCGTGCGCCGCCGTAGTCAGTTTCGTCTGGACAAGACCATGGCGCGTATCCATATCCTCGAAGGACGCTTGCGGGTTCTGCTGGATATAGACGCAGTGATCCGGGTCATTCGGGAGTCCGATGATCCCAAGGCTGACCTCATCCAGCATTTTGCCCTGACGGAAATCCAGGCCGAAGACATCCTCGAAATACGGCTGCGGCAATTGGCCCGGCTGGCGGGCATCGAACTGGAAAAGGAATTGCAGGATAAACGGGACAATGCCGATTATCTGGCGGGTTTACTGGCCCATGAGGAACGCCTGAGAGCGTTGCTCGTGGAAGAAATCACCGCAGATGCACAAAAATTCGGCGATGCCCGACGGACCCTGTTGCAGGCAGATGCGGCCATCACCGGCAAATCCGTGCAAACCATTGTGGCGGCCGCTACCGATGAAGCGGTGACGGTGATTGTTTCCCGCAAAGGCTGGTTACGCAGTCGCGCCGGGCACGGAATAGCCGTGGACGGCCTGACTTTCAAGGAGGGGGATCAGCTCCTGCAGATTTTTGAAGCCCGCTCTGTGGATCAGTTGGTGCTGCTGGATCAAACGGGTCGTGCTTATTCCCTGCCGGTCAGCCAGATTCCGGGCGGCCGTGGCGATGGCGTGCCCGCCTCCAGTCAGGTGGACTTTCAGGGTGGGGCGACACTGCAATCAGTGGCCTGCGGTCCGGCCGATAGCTTGTGGCTGGTAGCGAGCAGTGGCGGTTATGCCTTTATCACCGCCTTGGAGAATATGACGGGGCGCAATCGTGCGGGCAAGGCTTTTCTGTCCCTGGAGGCGGGTGAGTACCCGCTGCCCCTCCTGCCCGTTTCGGATCTGTCTGCGGAAATACTGTGCCTGTCTTCCGATGGGAATGGCCTGATATTCCCCGTAGCGGAAATCAAGCCTCTCCCCAAAGGGAAGGGCGTCAAATTGATGACTCTGGCCGCCCAAGCCCGTTTGCAAGGCCTGTATATCCAGCCTGAAACCCAGATCTTGCCCCGTGGCATCCGTAAAAACCGCCTGGAGCTTTGTCGCGGTAAACGGGCCGGCAAGGGGCGTTCCCTGCGCTCAATCGACAAACGTTTTTGATAACCCATCGGGACCGAGATGAAAAGTGACATGGCTGTCTTGCATTGTGGCTCAAGCAGCCAGCGCCATCACCTGTGTGGCATACACTTGTGCCGGTATGGGTATCACCCCCTGGGCGACTGTGGTAGGGCCGGCATTGTAGGCTTCCAGGGCCTGGCGCAGGTGTCCATGAAAAATCGTCAACAGACGGCGCAAATAGCGCGCACCGCCGATGATGTTTTGTCGCGGTTTCCAGGGATTGACATGGAGGAGGCGCCAGGCGGTGCTGGGCATCAGCTGCATGGGTCCCACAGCCCCTGCATCACTGACCACATTGCTGGCGCGACTTTCCACATGCATCACTGCCGCCAGTAGTTTGCGGGAAATGCCAGTTTGCCTGGACGCGTAAACCACATCCTGACTGTAGATTCCGGCCAGGCGCTGCCATGCCCGCATGGACAGCGGACCCGCAGCCGCTGATGGAGAATGGTAGCGGGGCGGGATGGAGCTTCCGCCTGTTGCGAATGACTTGGCGGTCAACAGAGCGAATTTTGTGGGGAGCCCAGGATTGCCACGCTGCAAGGGTTGCGGCGCGATGATGAACAGAAAGCTGATTCCGGCCGTCACTGCGGCCACAAAAAAATTTTTCAAATCAAAATAACCACATCGCTCAAGGGATATTTGTTGTACATGGTTTTTTGGGCTGCTGCAAGTGTTTAACGATTCTGGATTGTTTCGCTAGGAGACTTGCATTTAACTGGTTTTCAAATTGCGGAGCATCAGCAAAATAATCCCATCAAATATCAGATTGACGCCCACGAAGATGCCTACCAGAATCAGGGAGCCACGTGGCCAGGTGACCACGAACAGCAGCGCGATCAGCACATCCACCAGACCACTGAAAATGGACCAGCCCCGACCGTGTCCTGGATAAATCTTGGATTGGGTGAAATTTCGGTAAGCATCAATAACAAAATACAATACAAACATCAGGCCAATGGCGGCAATACCTGCGGTCGGCATGGCAATCATGATCCCACCCGTAATGAACAGCAGGAGAGGCTTCAGCCAGTCCGAGAGCTGATGCTGACGCATCTGCAGGCTATGCCAAATCCAGATGACACCCGAAAGAATCAGAATGGCGGCAATAACGCCGTCGGTCACGGCAGAAAGGATGACTGGACTGATAATGCCAAATACACCGATCAGAATGAGTAATATGGCAACCGGTAACAAGTATTTCCCGAACATTTTCTTTTCGGTTTCGATAATGTTTTGCAAATCTGGAATTTGTCCGTTCAATTTTCTGGCCTTTTATCGATACCAAAGTATTTCTGCGCTTTCCATGGGGACCAGGCAGTTTTCATGATAAGGAATGATGCGGGGTGTATAGTCACCCGGATTGCGGTCTGCCGGTATATCTACCGTATAATTGTAGCTGTTGATGGCTCCACTCAGCGCCTCACTGCGCTGCATGGGAATGACTTCAGGCGGATTTTGACCATGGCTGTTGGCAAATAGTTCCACGCGGATGGCATCGCAATCCAGATCATCCAGATACACAGGGATCTGGAAATAATGGCGATTATTGTCTGTATGCACATGTAAATCATCAAAGCGCAACAGTGGCCAATGCTGACGGATACTTTTTTGCCATTGACATATGGCTTCAATACGATTTTTTTCATTACGCGCGGCAAGGAGACGGCCGGCGGGTTCGTAGAGCGTGGAGACATACTCCTGGAGCATCCGGTTACTGCTGAATAGGGGGGTCAAGCGACTCATGCTTTCACGAATTTTCTGTATCCAGCCTTGTGGGCAACCGCTGGCATCACGGTCCTGATAAAAAAGAGGCACAATGTCATTTTCCAGCAATTGATAGACCGCCTCAGCCTCCTGTGCGTCCCACTGTGGATCATCATCATGTTCGGCCCGATCCCCGATCGCCCAGCCCACCTCAGGGCTGTAAGCTTCCGCCCACCAGCCATCCAGTTCCGACAGATTCAGTCCACCATTGACCAGCACCTTCATGCCGCTGGTGCCGCTGGCCTCCCAGGGACGACGCGGGGTATTGATCCACAAGTCCACCCCCTGGACGAGATGTTCGGCAACCAGCATGTCGTAATCCGCAATGAACACGATGTGACTGGCCAGCTCCGGATGCTGCTGAATAAACTGGCTCCATTCCTGGATCATCTCCTTGCCCACTTCGTCCTGGGGATGGGCCTTGCCGGCCATGAGCAATTGCACGGGATAACGGGAGTTGGTCAGCAACTGTCTCAGCCTTTCAGGATTGCTCAGCAGCAGATTGGGACGCTTATAAGCCGTAAAACGACGGGCAAAACCGATGGTCAAGGTATTGGGGTCCAGAACAAGTGTGGCACGCTCTTGTTCTTCCAGCGGCGCGTGGGCCTGGGCTAGCTGCTGCTGGAGTCTTTGCCGGGCAAATCGAATCACCTGTTGTCGTGCGCTACTGCGCAATTCCCAAATGTCTCGGTCAGGCGTCTTGCGGAAATCTGCTTCGAGGTTTTGCAAATTTCCCAGCCAGCGTTGCTTACCACAACTGGTGGTCCACAAGGCATCGGCTTCGGCGGAATCCCATGAAGGCATGTGCACGCCATTGGTCACATGGGTGACGGGTACTTCCTCTTCGGGCCAGCGCGGGAAAAGGGACTGAAACAGTTGTTTGCTGACCTCAGCATGCAGGCGGCTGACGCCATTGACGATGATGCTGCCGCGAATGGCCAGCCACGCCATGTTGAAAGGCGCTTGGGCATCTTCCGGGTCTTCCCGGCCCAGGGCCAGAATGCTTTCGGTATCGATCCCAAAAGCCTCTGGCGCCCCTTCTACATATCGGATCATCAGTTCTGCGGGGAAACGATCAAAGCCGGCCGCAACGGGGGTATGGGTCGTGAATATGTTGCCGGCCCGGGTGGCATTCAGAGCGCATTCAAAGAGGCTGCCATGGTCCCGCATGTGGCTGTATATTCGCGCCAGAATGGCAAAGGCGGCATGACCTTCATTAAGATGACATATTTCCGGTTGAATCCCCAGGCTGCGTAACAACATCCAGCCACCGATACCCAAACAGATCTCCTGCTGCAGACGTGTTTCCAGCCCGCCACCATAGAGTTCAGCGGTAATGCCCCGGTCTGCGGGGGTATTCAGGGGATCATTGCTGTCCAGCAGATACAAGGTCACCCGGCCAACCTGGGCTTGCCAGGCGCGCAGAATCACCTTGCGACCAGGGAAGGGCAGTTGCAGGCGCAACCACTCTCCCTCGCTGTCGCGAACGGGGGTGACCGGCATCTGGGCCGGGTCATTATAGGGATAAAATTCCTGTTGTCGGCCCTTTTCATCCAGAGTTTGACGGAAATATCCCTGTTGCCAGAGTAAACCGATACCGCACAAGGGGACCCCCAGATCACTGGCCGTTTTCAGACAATCGCCAGCCAGGATTCCCAGTCCCCCAGAGTAGATGGGCAAGGCTTCGGAGAGCCCGTATTCCATACTGAAATAGGCAACCTGGTTAAAGGAGGGCTGTCCATGGTTTTCTTCAAACCAGGTGCTCTGGGTCAGATGTTCCTGATGCAGTGCGGTAAACGCTTTCAGTTTTTCAATGAATGCGGAATTGTGCGCCAGATCTTGCAGGGTCTGGACGCTGACGTTCTGCAAGATCAGCCAGGGATTGCGGGTTTGTTCCCATAATTCCGGCGCGATCTCAGCCCAGAGTACATCAGCCGCGTGACTCCAGGACCAGCGTAAATCCAGCGCCAGATCAGCCAGACCGCTGAGGGATTCGGGGAGTTGTGGGAGCAGATAGCAGGGGGAGGCGATCGTCACGGTTTTCTCCGTTAATCAAGGGGTAAAACAGGGTCTTGCCGGGCAGACAAAGCGTCACGATGGGGCGAGGTATTTGACGGCCTCTTCCACACTCTGGTTGTGGACGACAATGGCATGGATGGCCTGACAAAAGCGGATGGCATCGGCCTGGCTGCGCTGGTGGACGTTGCGTCCGGTGGCGCAGCCTTGGGTGCCACCCAGATGGATCTGATCGTGCAGTCGTTTCAGGAAGGATTCTGCGTCGGTTTCCGAGCCGCCGGCGCAAATGACCTGGGTGCGTCCTGCCGCCGCTGCGGCTTCGCCGAGCAGGCGGGCGTCCATGCTGCCTTGATCGTCCAGTGGCGGATTCACCTTGGCAAAATCGCCCCCCAGACAGGCCACCAAACCCGCTGCTCCCGCTATCAGGTGGGGATCCTGTTCCCGAATTCCGACCGCCTTGCCGCGTGGATAAGCCCAGATGACCGCCAGGAGTCCCATGCTGTGGGCACTCTGAATCAGGCGCGCGGCTTCGCTCAGCATCTGCGCTTCATAGGCTGAGCCGGGATAAATGGTATAGCCGACACCTACCACTTTCAGACCGGAGTGACGGACAAAATCCTGCACCTGGGACATGCTCTGCCATTGCAGGCTGAGAGGATCCTGTTCCGCCGTTTTCACCAGGTGGGTTTTGCTGTTGAGTTTCAATAGATAGGGGATTTCGGGATAGTCCCGGCCATAATGGCTGATCAGTCCCATCTGGGTGGCGAAACAACCCACTGGTGCGGCACTGGCAATACGGAAAAGATGTTCCGGATCAGCGTCATCGGAGGCCACTCCGGTGCCGATGAAGTCATCATTCAGATGTTCGACTTTCTGGTCACCGGCCATCAGAAAAAGGCGGCCGCTTTCCTGGGTCGCCAATTGGTAGTTTTCTGTCCAGCGTTTGGCGCTGTCCACGGGAATGCCCAAAGGTGGGCGGATAAATGAAGACATGCTGGTACCTCCTTCACAAAGTATCCGGTGAATCTCACAGAAATGTGTACGTTTCCTGGTTTCGGCTTCACTCAGGACTATAGAAGATTACCACGACTTGCGGGTTTTGTCCGTGACTGTCGGTGGCGATGGTGCTGCAGAGGCGCGAAACCATCAGTACGTTTGATTCCGGGCTTTTTCTACACGGTGACTGAGGATGGCGATTTCATGTGCCAGTTGATACTGCGGACGGGTGAGCTCCCATTCCCGCGCCTGTTCCTCGTCAAAGCTTTCTTCATCGCAGAGCGCGGAAAGTTGCGCGCAGTTCATGCTGTCGTTCAGAAATCCGATGAATCCGATCATCTGTTCATTGCCCAGGACCTCCACCGCGGCATCCAGGGATAATCCTTCATTGCCACTGAGTTGTTCGGCGGCGGCAATGGTTGCCGCATCCAGAGGATCCTCATTTTTGATAGCCAGGGCACGGCTCAGGGCAGCTTGCAAATCCAGGGTCGACATAAATTTCCTCCGTAGTAAACAAGGGTAAACAAGTTTTGTGGACGATGCTCGGTCAGGCTTGAATCATACCGTTTTCCAGATAAAGAGGATCGTATTCAAATATAATAGACTGATCAGGCAAAACGCCAGTCTCATCCTTATCCGTATAGCTGAGCCGACTCAATATGCCCTTGATGAGTTGTAGGCGAGCCTTTTTTTTGTCATCGGCATTGATTACCATCCAGGGAGCAAAAGGGGAATGACTACGGGCAAACATGATATTGCGTGCTTCACTGTAATCTTGCCAATGCTTCACCGCTTTTTCGTCAATAGGGCTGGTTTTCCATTGCTTGAGTGGGTTATCCTTGCGTGATTCCAGGCGACGCTTCTGTTCGTCACGGGAAATATCCAGGTAAAACTTGAAAAGATGGATGCCCGAGCGCACCAGCATACCTTCAAAACTGTTTACTTCGGCAAAGAATTCTTCATATTGATCGTCATTACAAAATCCCATGACTTTTTCTACGCCTGCACGGTTGTACCAACTGCGGTTGAAAAAGACCATTTCCGCTGCCGAGGGCAGGTGCTCGGTGTAGCGCTGAAAATACCATTGGCTTTGTTCTTTGTCAGAGGGTTTGCTCAGGGCAACCACCCGTGTTTCCCGGGGGCTGAGGTGCTCAATCACTCTTTTGATGGACCCATCCTTGCCCGCGGAATCCCGCCCTTCCAGAATGACCAGAATTTTTTCATTTTTGCGGATGATGTCTCTTTGCAACTTGACCAACTCGATCTGGAGCTTGTGCAATTCCGCCTTGTAATGGGCTTTCTCAGCATATTTGTCGTCGGGAGTTGAGATTTCATTCGCTGTGATTGGGTGGTCTTTTTTGGTCTTTGTCACATCAAGACTCCTTACATGGTTCCGTGTGATGGATGAAAACAGCTTGGTCGCCCGGACGATACCAAACCCCACTTTATATGGAAATTATAGAACATTTCCATGTGACCATGTGAAACCGAAAAAAAAGAGGGCCGAATGGCCCTCCAAAATGGATCATCACCAGGTAAGCTTAATGACTTTCGTACCCTGCCAGATGGGTAAGCCGCTGACGGAATACCCAGATCTGATAGGCATTGTACATGATCATAACGGGTACGAATCCGGTCATGAACAGGGTCAGAATCGCCAGATCATTGGCAGGATTGGCTCCAGCGCTGATGGTCCAGGTCTGGGGAACGATGTAGGGGAAATTGGTCGCCCACATCCCACCCCACATGAAGACCACAATGGCGCCACACCAGAGTAAAGCGGCAAAATCACGGTGTGCCGCATGATTGGTCATCATCTTGTAGGCGGATATCAGGATGGCGATCAGCAGAATCAACCAGCCGAACCAGCCACTGCCGGTCCATTTGGCGGCATCGGGCATGATGGCATATGACCAGATCAAGGTGATGACCACTGCCGCCAGCGCCAGGAAAGAGAATAGGGTGGCTGTCTTGTGCGCCTTCTGATAAATCGGATCACTCTGTTCAAAACGGGCACATAAATACAAGGTTCCGGCCAATCCACCCGCAATCAGTGCACCAATGCCTGTCCAGACACTGAAAGGCGAAAGGAAGCTCAGCGCATTTCCAGAAAAATGCGGTACCGTATTCACGAATGGATCATTGGGAACCTGAATACCCTGAGCGTTGCCGGTCCCCATGGGGAATCCCAGGAGAGTGGCCCCCAAGGCGATGCCCGCAAATAGTGCCGCAATCAGACTGCCAAAGCCAAACATGAAGCCCCAGAATTTGCGGCTGGTTTTGGCGTGAACGTGAAACTCAAAGGCAACGGCTCGTGAAATGATCCCCCAGAGAGCAAACATCAGTGGGATCATGAGGTAGTTGAATGTCGACCCATACACCAGGGGGAAGGCCCCAAAAATGACGCCCCCCGCAACCACCAGCCAGGTCTCGTTGGCATCCCAGGTGCCGGACATGGAGGACATGACTGCCGCCCGATCATTCTCATTGTTGAGCAGCAGGGAAAATACGCCAGCCCCCAGATCGGCTCCGTCGAGCACAATGTAAATGACAAAGAACACGCCCAGCAGAATCCACCAGAAGGTGCCTAACGAACTATGTATACGAAATATTTCATTCATGATTTCTGTCCTTAGTCCCGTTTGTTCATCATGGGTTTAGCGAAGCTCGGTTTGACCATCCCGCCACCTGAAGACTGGGCATTCTGATCAGATGAACCGATGACCGGGCTGCTCATGTCCGGACCTTTTTTGATCACCCGCGTGAAGAAATACCAGGCTCCACCCCAAACCATCAGTTCAAAAATGATGTAGCCAATGAGCCAGAAGGTTTCGGCAGCGACACCCATGTGGCTGACACCCTGCCAGGTGCGCATCAGGTTATACACTACCCAGGGCTGCCGTCCGACCTCGCGGGTCCACCAGCCTGTCCAGATGGCCAGATAGGGCAGAAAGCCGCTGAACACCAGGAGCCGCAAGAAAAGCGGATTCTTACGGAGGTGTTCTGCCGTCAGTTTCCCGCGCAAGCGCAGCCAGTTACCCCAGAGGGCCATCAAAAAGAGGAAAAAGCCAATGGCGACCATTACCCGGAAAGCGTAAAACGGAACCCACACATTGGGCCGGTCGTTGCGCGCGAAATGATCCATACCGGTGACCGTGCCGTTCCAGGTGTGTGTTTCCAGGAGACTCAGCACATGAGGAATCTGTATGCTGAACAGGTTCTTGCCTGCCGCGACATCGGGAATGGCGATCAGATTCCAGGCGGTATCGGGTTTGCCATTGGGCAGATAGGTATGGAAATGTCCTTCCATGGCTGCCAGGGAAGTGGGTTGATCGTGGGCGACTTCCCGACCCAATTCATCCCCAATGAATATCTGCAGGGGAGTGATGATGATGAGAGCCAGCAAGGTGGGCTTCAACAACCGGGTAAACAGATCGGCATTGCGGTTTTTCAGAATGAACCAAGCGCTGACAGCGGCAAAGAAAAACAGCGATAATTCGAGCGTTGCAACCCACATGTGCGGGAAGCCGATGTTGAAGTTCGGATTGAATATCGCCGCCCACCAGTTGGTGACCTGAAACAAGCCATTTTTCAGGACGATTCCGGTCGGAGACTGCATCCAGCCGTTGGCGACGAGAATCCACATGGCAGAAAGACTGGAGGAAAGGGCGACGTTGAAAGTCGCAAAAGCATGCATTCCCTTACCAATTTTACCCCAGCCGAAAATCATCAGGCCGATGAAACCAGCCTCATACATGAAGGCGGTGATGGTTTCAAAGCCGAGGATGTTCCCGAAAAATGGACCCACGGCCTGGGAGAAGGGACCATAAAGAATCCCGAAAGCCATTTCCATGGTCACGCCAGTAGCGACACCGGCTCCGAAATTGACGATAAACAGTTTTTCAAAAAAGCGTTGCAGGCGATACCAGTGTTCATTACCGGTTTTCAGCCAGGCAACTTCCAGGAAAAAAAGTAGCCAGGACATGCCAATGGTCACCGGAGTCCAGAGAATATGCATGGAGGTGATAAAGGCAAAGTCGAGGCGACTGAGAAGCACAGGTAAAGTGTCTTCAATAATCATGAGCTATTCCTCGTGAACGGTTGTTTCTTAGGTGTTACTGAATACCTGAAAAGCATTTTTCGTACCCGAGTGAATTGCTTGGATTCATGCCGTATAAAAACATGAGCTTATATTATTATAAAGTGACTGCAGGTGTGCAGATGGTTCAAATAACCCACTTGGGTTTGGTTCATATGCACCACCATGGTGGATATACACCATGCGAGCTTGTTCATAAGGCGACCTTTCCCATTTTTTTGACTAGGTTTGTGCCCGGCAAAATTGTAGTATGGCCGTACTGTTTGGGAAGGCCTTGGGAGCGCGGGCGCACCGCTGAAAACAAATGGATGATTCAGATACTCTCGTCAGTCAGACTCCGGTAGTGTCAAAACAACGCCATCGCTTGGGTATCCTGCCGTTCATCATGCTTGTCCTGATCGTCTTGCTGGCGGCGTCATTTCTCTGGGAATCGTGGTCCACCGACTATCCAGGTAAGCACATGGCCCCCGGCTCCGGCGCTAGCAGTGTGTTTCTGACCCTGCCCAAAACCATTGTTGCTACAACGGGTTCCGCCATGGACCCTGCCGTTCCCGTGGCGATTGCCAGATCCCTCGTGATCACCGTAGCGAAGCATTCATCCTTGCCCCACTCCGCCAATGGGACAACAGCCGTTCCGGCACCTGTCAAGCCGGTAAAAATAGCGCATTCCTGTCAACAAGCCGGATGGTATGTACAACTCGGCGCTTTCGGGAAGGCCAGCATGGCCGAAAATCTGCGGCAGCAAGTAACGCAGTTGGGTGTGAAAGCCTGCGTGGGCACACTTTCCGTCAATCACTTGTTTCGTGTGCTGGTCGGTCCGCAATCCAGTAAAAATGAAGCGGGCATGGCCGCCATGGGCATTGGCAAAAAATCCGGACAAAAAGGCGCCTATCCACAATACTGGTCACCGGAGTGAAGACTTGGGGCATGTTGTTAACCCCGGCTAATAAACACCATTGAATCATAAACACGCAGATTGTTTGCAGTGCCGTATGCGGGACCAGAGCATTTTTGCGGGATTGAATCCGGAAGAACTCCGCAGCCTGAGTATGGAGGTGGAGGATATCGCCTGTCATCAGGGGGATGTCCTTTATCGGATGGGGGATTCTGCCCGCTATGCCTATACCTTGCGGGCAGGTGCCGTGAAGCTGGTCAAGTTCATGAAAAATGGTCAGGAAGTCATCATTCGCTTGCTGCATCGCGGAGATCTACTGGGTTTTGAAGGCATGCAGGAAGCGCATCATCGCCATGGCGCCATAGCCCTTGCACCCAGCCAGCTTTGCAGGCTGGACCTGGCTGAACTGCAGAGATTGTCGGAGCGTCTTCCCAAGGTCCGGGAAGCCATTTTGCAGCGTTGGCAGCAAGCCTTGCAGAGCAGTGAGGATCGTATCATGGAATTAGGTGCCAAAAGGGCCGAAGCCCGTCTGGCCACTTTTTTACTGCAATGGGCGGAGCACTATCCGCAGTTGCGGCATCTGCCTTTCCCCCTGTCGCGCCCCGATCTTGCTGCCTTTCTGGGACTGTCCACGGAGCATGTCAGTCGGATCATGGCGGATTTCAAACGCCACGCCTTCATTCAGGAGCAGCGCGGTCAACTGGAAATACTGGCGCCTCAATCCCTGGCGGATATTGCCGGCAAGTTGCCGGATCATAAACTCGACTAAATCGGTCAAAATTGATTTTTCTCAATGCGCCTCCCCTGCGTCTGCGGGATACTTTTGCCCAGGAAAGTTTCCGACGGTCAATGGATCAGGGAGGAGTGTCATGTTTTTTCGACAAATATTTCATGAAGCCAGCAGTACCTACACCTATATACTCGCGGATAGTACCTGGCGCGATGCGGTCGTTATCGATGCTGTGGCAGATCATAGTGACCCCATTCTGCAGGTTCTGCATGACGAGGATTTGCAGTTGACCCATATTCTGGAAACGCATCTGCACGCCGATCACATCAGCGCTGCCCGCCAACTGCGGGAACAAACCGGTGCAAAGGTGGTGTTAAGTGAGCTCGCCCAGGCGGATTGCGCGGATCTTACCGTGGTGGATGGAGATTTCCTGGTGCTGGGTGACGATGTCATCCGAGTGCTCAGTACCCCTGGACACACTCCGGAATCGTTGAGTTTCCGCTGGTACGACCGGGTGTTTACCGGGGATGCCTTGCTGATCGGCGGTTGTGGTCGTACGGACTTTCAGGGCGGCGATGCGGAAACTCTCTACGAGAGTATCACCACAAAACTGTTTACCCTGCCTGAGGAAACCCTGGTGTATCCGGGTCATGACTATCGTGGTCGCTGGGTCAGTTGTGTGGGCGAAGAAATGCGCAACAATCCGCGCCTTGCCGGAAAATCCCGGGAAGAGTTTGTCGCGATCATGGCAGCACTGGATTTGCCGAAACCGAAAATGATGGAGGTGGCGGTTCCTGCCAATCGCCTTTGCGGTACCCTCAACGGAATATAGGAGGAGCAGAAAGATGAAAGCCTTTCCCGATAACGGGCTACGTCAAGGTGCCCATGGGGGCGGGCGGGATCATGAACGGGCTGCCCGCCATCAGCACGATCAGGCGGTTTTTCATCGTCTGCTGAGTTTGCATGAACATATTCAGCGTGATCTGGAATTGCGGCCCGATGGTATTCGGGCCCGAACCCGTTCGCAGAATCCGGAAGTGGTGGCTTTGCTGCATGATCATGTACCCGCCATGAAGCAGCGCTTGCACGAAAATTTTGGCCTGCGCTTTTGGGATCCGGCTTTTGCTGAACTGTTTGCTCAACACGATAAGGTCGAGATGGAGGTCAGTCTGCTACCCGACGGCGTGATGATTGAAGAGCGCAGCGATGATCCCAATGTGGTGACCCTGATCCAGGCCCATGGGCAGGTGATCAATCTGTTTGTGGCCCATGGCCAGAAACAAGCCCAGCAGGAAAGTCCGTTGCCAGCGGAATATCGGAGGGCATTGCGGGCCTGAGCCGTTGAAAGAATTTGATCTGCCTGTTGTACAAGGATAATCAGTCCTCCAGCGCTTGCACGTTGATTTCAGGGATGCCTTCCAGAGGTGGTCGTTCCCAGTCGTACACCTGTTTGTTACCCAGTTGCTGTGCTTGCTGATAGCGCTGGAATGCTCTGAGCTTGGCCAACTCCTTCTGCAGCTCCAGTTCTGCTACAGCAAAATCCATGTCTGTTCCGTGGTGGGCTTTCAGAACGCGTTCCGCATCACTGATCCGGCTCTGGCTGATCTTGGGATCAATATCCGACACGCGCATCCCGTTGTGGGCCAGGACGGTAACGATTGCGGATTGAACCTCGACCAACCCACCCTCAATAAATAAAATTTCTGGAGGACCCTTTACGGGCGTGATGCGTAATTCACCGGCCCGTAGAATGCTGATCAGGGGAGCATGCCCAAACAGGATCCCCAATTCCCCCAGCTCTCCCGGAACGACCACAAAAGTTGCCAGATCATTGTAAATTTCGCCGTGAACATCGACGATCTGGAGTCGAAAATGGTGTTGCGCTTTGCTCATGCTCATGCTCATCCTGTGTGTAGAGTGCAGAATTTTAAACCAGGGTCAATCGCCGTAACAGTAGGATATGGATTGGATCCAGTAGCAAGGCAGATAGCACGGTAGTCCCCAGCAGACCAAGCACATAAATCCAGGGGATGAGCGCCAAGACCCATTCCCCTTACATGAATGCCAGTTCTTCCAGATGGCTTGGGGCGCCGGTATTGGGCACCTGTTTGGTGGTTTTGCCAAAGTAGCATTGGGTCCCCTTTGCCGTCACCTCGCCGCCGGCTTTGCCGCGATGAATACTGGAAGCAGAGTAGAGCGGACTGCCATATTGCAATCCATGGGTGATGCAACCTTGATTTGTCTCCTAGAACCGTACCCCGCGTACAAAAGCCCTCTTGCCGGCAAAGCTGGCCGCCGTGCCCAGTTCTTCTTCGATACGCAACAACTGATTGTACTTGGCCACGCGCTCGCCTCGCGCCGGAGCTCCGGATTTCAGATGGCCGGTGTCCAGGGCCACGGTCAGGTCGGCAATGAAGTCGTCGGTGGTCTCCCCCGAGCGATGGGAGACGAAGGCTCCCCAGCCGTGGAACTGGGCCAGGCGGGTGGCGGTGATGGTCTCGCTGACGGTGCCGATCTGGTTCAGTTTGATGAGGCTGGCGTTGGCGATGTCGTCCTTGATGGCCTGGGCGATGATTTTCGGATTGGTGCAGAAAATGTCGTCGCCCACCAGTTCGATGATGCCTCCGAGTTTTTCATTGAGCAGTTTCCAGCTCTCCCAGTCATTTTCGGCGAGACCGTCCTCCAGCAGGACGACGGGATAATTGGCGACGATCTCGGCATAGTAATCGACCATTTCCGCACTGCTCAGGGCGCGATTCTCGGTGCGCAACTGGTATTTGCCCTCCTGGAAGAATTCCGAGGAGGCCGGGTCGATGGCAATGCCGCAGTCTTTCCCGGGCTCGAAACCGGCCCGGCGGATGGCGTTCACCAGCAGATCGTAGGACTCGTGATTGGACTGCACGGCAGGAGCAAAACCGCCTTCATCCCCGACGCCCACGGAGAGATGTTTCTCCAGGAGGACGCCTTGCAGGGCATGATAGATTTCGGCTCCCCAGCGCAGGGCCTCGCGGAAGCTGTTGGCGCCATAGGGAACCAGCATGCACTCCTGAAAATCGGCTCCTTGCCAGTGGGCGTGAACGCCCCCATTGAGGACGTTGAAACAGGGGACGGGCAGGCGGGTGGCGCCGGGTCCGCCAAGGTAGGCATAGAGGGGCAGATCACAATACTCGGCGGCAGCGCGGGCACAAGCCATGGATACTCCCAGCAAGGCATTGGCGCCCAGCTTGGCCTTGTTCTCGGTGCCATCCAGGCCGATCAGGGTTTCGTCGATGGCCTTCTGGTCGCGCACATCCAGATTCAGGAGGTCGGGGGCGATGATTTCTTCAATGTGCTGCACCGCCTGTCGTACGCCCTTGCCGCCAAAGCGCTGGGTATCCCCATCGCGCAGCTCCACGGCTTCCTTGCTGCCGGTGGAAGCCCCGGAAGGGACGGCGGCGCGGGCATGTTGTCCATTGCTGAGATAAACTTCCACTTCTACCGTGGGATTGCCGCGTGAGTCCAGGATTTCCCGGGCGATGATGTCTTCGATCAAACTGTCCATAGTGCCGCTCCTGTCAGGGTGTGTAAGAAGTGTCCAGATGAATGATTTCCAGGCGATTGGTACCCCCTGGGTGGCCCTTGCTGGGGCCTTGGGTGAGTAAAATCAGGCCCTTTTCCATGCCATTTTCCACCAACCAGCGGCGGGCGGCATATTCCCAACTCCGTTCCGGGCTCGCCATTTCTATGGGATGGACCCCATAGTGCAGACAGAGGCGTTGGCAGGTGGCGGCATGGGGGCTCATGGCCAGGATCCAGGGTTGCAGACGAAAGCGGGCGATGCGTGCGGCCGTGGTGCCGGTTTCCGTCGGGGTCACCACAAACAGGGGATGCAGACGTTCGGCGCTGTGCCGAACGCTGCTGGCAATGCTGGCTTCCACGCTCGGTGCATCCTGGAGTTCTCCGGCATCCAGGGGATGGAGCTCCGCCCGGTTTTTTTCGGTTATCCGGGCGATCTCGGCCAGCATTTTGACGGCTTCGACCGGGAAATCCCCCATGGCCGACTCCTCCGAGAGCATGAGGCAGTCGGTGCCATCGAGGATGGCGTTGGCGACATCGGTGACTTCGGCACGGGTCGGCCGCCGGTTGTGGACCATGGACTCCAGCATCTGGGTGGCGGTGATCACCGGTTTTCCCGCCGCTCGCGCCTTGCGGATGAGACGCTTCTGGATGACGGCGATTTCCTGGATGGGAACTTCCACGCCCAGATCGCCGCGGGCCACCATGAGGGCATCCGTGGCGGCAATGATGGCGTCGATCTCTTTCCAGGCCTTGGCGCGCTCGATTTTGGCCACCAGAAAGGGGGCGAAACCCAGGGCCTGGGCTTCACGCCGTGCCGCATGCAGGTCTTCCGCCGTTTCCACGAAGGACACACTCAGCCCATCGACTCCGGCCTCCAGAGCAAAGGCCAGCAGTTCCCGGTCCGCAGGGGTGACGGCACCACCATCCAGATGCACCCCGGGAAGGTTGACGCCTTTGTGAGAAAGCAGTTCGCCACCGACAATCACCTGACAAAAGACGCCCTGTTTGTCGTGCTTTTCCACCCGCAGCTGCAGAAAGCCATCATTCAGGTAGACCGTATCGCCTTTGACCAGAGGTTTGGCCAAGGGCGGCAATTCCAGGGGAATGGCCTGGGGCGTGCCGGGAGCGCCGGGTGCCAGCAGAATGTGGTCACCATGTTTGAGGGTGACCGGGGCGGGTAGTGTGCCGATACGGATTTTGGGACCGGGCAAATCGGCCAGAATGGCGACCCGCTGGCCAGTCCTTGCTGCGGCTTGACGAATGCGGGCGATCCGCGCCCGATGTTCATCGGCAGTACCGTGGGCCAGGTTGAGGCGGGCGACATTCATCCCCGCCCGGATCATGGCTTCCAGAGTCTTGCCCTGATCGGAAGCGGGGCCGATGGTACAGACGATTTTACTGCGATGTTTGGGCAGAGGCTTCATTGCGGATCTTCCACGCAGGGGTGGAGGAGGGCGTAATGCTTTTGCAGGGCATTGCCCGTGGCGGCTACCAGGGGGTGCAGGGAAGGCGTCAGACGGGGTTGACTGCCAAACTGCATGCTGACCAGGTCGGGAGCCGTGGCGTGCATCTGAATGGCCAGGCCAATGGTATTGACCAGTTCACCGGTGGTGGCGCCGCCCAGTACCTGGCCACCCAGAATTTGCAGGGAGTCGGCGGCAAAAATGATGCGACAGAAAATTTCGGTGGTGCCTGGCATGGAAGCCGGGTGATGGTCGGGCAGGCGGGATTCACCGCTGAGGATGGGGAATCCTTCCTGCTCGGCCTGATGTTGGGTAAGCCCTGCCACCCCAAAGGCCAGACCGTCGATTTCGCTGGCATAGACACTGACGGAACCGGCATTGCTACGGAGTTGGTGCAGGCCATAGAGATTCATGCCGGCAATGCGCCCTTCGGCGGCGGCTTGTGAAGCAATCATGGCATGATTGGCCTTGCGGGTGAAAAAGTCCTGCTTGTGGGCGCAGTCCCCCACCGCAAAAATGTGGGGATCCTCCCGGGAGCGCTGGAAGGCATCCACCCAGATGCCCCCGGACCGACTTAAAGTCAGGCCCATGGCCTTGGCCAGGTCCACTTGCGGGCGGGTGCCGATGGCGATGAGCACCGCATCCACCTCCAGGCTCCCTTGTCCGGCAATCTGGACCTGGGCGACGTGCTGACCATCTGCCCCGGCAAGGAGCGCTTCCACCTTGCAACCCGTATGGATGTGGACGCCATGGGCTTGCAGTTGTTTTTCGACGGCCGCGCAGGCATCCAGATCAAAGGCCGCCTGCATGAGATGGGGCAGCATTTCGACGATGTGTACCTCGATGCCGCGCTTGCGGATTTCGTCGGCAAACTCCACCCCGATGAAACCTCCGCCGATGATGGCCAGTTTTTTGATCTGCGGAATCAGGGTGTTGAAGAGCTGGTCGAGATAGTCATAGTCCTTGTGAATGCTGAAGACCCCTTCCAGTTGGGTGCCGGGGATGGGGGGGATGAAATTCTCGGCGCCGGTGGCGAGGACCAGGCGTTCCCAGTGGATGAGATCGCCATTTTCCAAGGTGGCGGTATGGGCGTTGCGGTCGATGCCGGCAACCTTGCCAATCTGCATCTGCCCCCCGGCCGCCAACAGCGGCGCCCGTCCAGCCAGGTCTTCTTCGGTACCGCCCAGGGTACCGAAAATATACGGAATCCCGCAGGGAATGACGGCGTCGGTCTCGGGGCGGAGTACCAGCACTTTCTTGTGGGGAGAAAATTGGGCGGCGGTGATCCCGGTCATCATTCCAGCGGGGCCACCACCAACAATCAAAATATCCGTCTTGCTTTCCGTCATATTCCGTATCTCCGGTCAGATGTCCAGTGTCTTGACATTGACCTGCTGGAGCAGGTCAACCACCAAACTGTGAGAAAAAATTTGCGTGCCTGGTTGTGCGGCCGTGCCACTGCCACAAGCCACCCCCAAACGCAGGGCTTCGGCGGGGCTTTGACCACGGGCCAGTGCGGCCACCAGTCCCGCGACCATGGAATCTCCCGCGCCGACCGTGGATTTGACGGCTACGGGCGGGGCCTTGGCCAGATAGCTGCCATCAGGTCCCACCAGCAAGGCGCCATCACCGCCCAGCGAGACGCAGACATACTGAACCCCGTCGCGCTGGATGGCACGGGCTTCCAGCGCGACGTCTTCGAGGCTGGGTAACTCCCGTTGCCGCAGCAGGGACAGTTCGTAGCGGTTGGGTTTAATGAGAAAGGGCTGATGGGGAAGGGCCAACTGCAGCAGGATCCCATGGGCATCCACAATGGCTTTGCCTGCGGCGGCCCGGACCTTGTCCACCATGTCGCCGTAAAAATGATCGGGCACCCCCGGAGGTACCGAGCCGGTCAGCACCCCGAATCCTTCCTGACAGAGGTCCAGAAAACTTTCCCGGATGGTGTTCAGCGACAGATCCGAAACCAGTGGCCCGATACCCGTCACTTCAAATTGCGCGGGCGGATCACCCTGCAAAATGGTGGCATTGACCCGGGTTTCCCCTTCCACGCGCACACAATGGGTGCTATCCAACTGATGTTGCAGCAGTTTCTGGAGGAGTTCGCCGATATTTCCGGCCACGATGCAGCAACTGTGGGCGCAGACCAGCAGCTCCTTGAGGGCCCGGGCGACATTAATGCCATTGCCGCCGGGATCATAACGACTCGTCCGGGCATGGCTTTTCTGATCGGGTATCAGGTGGGGGACTTCATAGGCGATATCCACCGCCGGATTGAGGGTGAGGGTAGCGATGGGCTGACAACCATGTTCTGCAGGGATCATTGCGCTTGCGCTCCGGCCTGGTGATAGTGAATCAAGGCTGCCAGCGCCGCCGAAACCAGGCGGGCTCGGGCGGGGTCCGCCCGCGACGTGAGAATGACCGGTACCTTCGCGCCCAGGACAATGCCCGCCATGGTCGCGCCCGCCAGATATTCCAGGTCCTTGGCAAGGATGTTGCCGGATACCAGATCCGGGACCACCAGTATATCGGCATCGCCGGCCACGGCACTGTGGATGCCCTTGATTTGGGCCGATTCGCGGGAGATGGCATTGTCGAAGGCCAGAGGGCCATCCACCAGGGCATCGGTAATCTGGCCCCGTTCCGCCATTTTGGACAGGCAGGCCGCATCCACGGTCGACACAATCGCCGGATTGACCACCTCCACCGCCGACAGTATGGCGGCCTTGGGATGGGAAACATCGAGAATGTGGGCGAGATCAATGGCATTTTGCAGGATGGCGGCTTTGGTCAACAGATCCGGGGTGATGTTGATGGCCGCATCAGTAATCAGCAGCAGTTTGTGATAGCTGGAAATATCGGTCACGAAAACGTGGGAAAGGCGCTTTCCGGTCCGGAGTTTGGCGAGAATGGGATGGAGAAAGGCATCACTGTGCAGATGTCCCTTCATGATGGCTTGGACTTTGCCCGACAAGACCATTTCCACGCCCTTGTCGGCGGCCTCTTCGGGACTGTCCGCCGGCACAATCTGAAAGTTGGGACAGGAGCCCGTATCAGCGCCCAACTGGAGCAGCAATTGTCGGATCTTATCGGCATCGCCAATCAGAATGGGCTCGACGATGCTTTGATTTTTGGCTTCGCAGGCGCCTTGCAGGACATGGGCCTCGGTGGCATCGACGACGGCCACGGGAATATCCGGCAGCGGGGCTATGACCGCCAGCAGATCATCGAAGTGGGCATAGGACATCAGGATTTCCTCCGGGCAAGGGTGCCATCATGGGCTGTGGGTAGCGGGCAGGTGGGTCATGCCCAGCAATCGGTGGGTGTGACGGGCGATCATCCGGTCTTCATCGGTGGGAATGACCAGTACCTCGATGGGACTCTCGGCCCGGGAAATGCAGCGCGCTTCCTGGCTCGGGGCGGCATTTTTCTCGGGGTCCAGGCGGAAGCCCAGGGCTTCCAGGGGCCGACAGATGGCCCAGCGCACGGCGGCCGCATGTTCGCCGATGCCGCCGGTGAATACCAGGCGTTGCACCTCGCCGAGCACCGCCATCAGACTACCCAGGTACTTGCGGGCACTGTAGGCAAAGATGTCGATGGCCTGCTCGGCATGGGGGTTTTCGGCGCGTTGCTGGAGCAGGATCTGCATGTCGCCACTGCTGGCCGACACCCCCAGCAAGCCGGACAGGTGGTTGAGCAGGCGTTCCAACTGGACTGCCGTATAACCCTTTTCGGCCATCAGGTAGAGGAGAATGCCCGGATCCAGGTCGCCACTGCGGGTACCCATGACCAGACCACCGGTAGGGGTCAGGCCCATGGTGGTGTCCATACAGCGTCCGTGGGCTACCGCTGCCATGCTCGCACCATTGCCCAGATGGGCAATGATGGTGGGTGCCTTGCCCTGGTCCGGGAGCCGGCTGACGATGTATTCATAGGATAGGCCATGGAAGCCGTATTTGCGCACGCCCTCCTGCCAGAGGTTGCGGGGGAGGGGAAGTCGGGCTGCCAGTTCCGGGATGCTGCCATGGAACGCGGTATCCAGACAGGCGACCTGCCCCTTGTCCGGCCAGAGCTGCTGGATGGCCTCGATGACGGCAATTTCCGCTGGTAGATGCAAGGGGGCGAAGGGCAGGGCCTTGCGCAGATCGGCCAGTACCTGGGCGTCGATGCGGACATGCTGTCGCTGCTGGGGACCGCCCGCAACGATGCGATGACCGATGCCATCCGGGTGTTGGACTCCGACTTCGCTGAGGGCATGCACGACGGCCTGTAGAGCGGCTGCCTGATTGGGAAAAGCCTGTATCCGGTCCAGCACACGCTGGCTTCCTTGCTCCAGCCAGATGCGGCCAGCGCTTTGCCCGATGCGTTCCACTGCCCCCACGAGCTGCTCTTCCTCCTGCCGGGTATCGCAGGCAAACAAGGCAAACTTGATGGAGGAGGAACCACTGTTGATACTCAGGATCTGGATCCTTTCCGACAAAATCAGTCCTCCGTAGCGAGGGATTCCGGGCCTGGCCAGGAGAGGAGGTGCCGCATTCCCGGCCCCGACCCGGCTTCTGGGTTCAGGGCTTCAGCCCCATCATGGCCAAGGAGACATCGACCATGCGATTGGAAAAGCCCCATTCATTGTCGTACCAGCCACAGACCTTGACCAGTTGGCCCTTGACCTTGGTGAGCGACTTCTCATAAGTGCAGGAATGGGGATCGTGGTTGAAGTCAATGGAAACCAGGGGCTTTTCATTGAAGGCCATAATGCCTTTGAGTGGACCCTCTGCGGTGGACTTCATGATCTGATGAATATCATCCACACTGACCTGGCGACTGACGAGGCAGGTGAGATCGACGATGGAAACATTGTGAGTAGGCACGCGGATGGCAAATCCGTCCAGCTTGCCCTCCAGTTCCGGGATCACCAGTCCAATGGCCTTGGCGGATCCCGTTGTGGTCGGAATCATGCTCATGCCGGCAGCTCTGGCCCGGTGCAGATCCTTGTGGAAAACATCGGTAATGCGTTGGTCATTGGTCATGGCGTGAATGGTATTCATGGTCCCTTGCTCAATGCCGGCAAAATCATGCAGGGTCTTGGCCAGGGGAGCCAGACAGTTGGTGGTGCAGGAACCGTTGGAGACGATGACATGCTGCTTAGGGTCAAGCAGATGGTGATTGACGCCATACACCACGGTCAGGTCCACGGGGTCTTTTGCCGGCGCCGAGATCAGTACTTTTTTAGCACCCCCTTGCAGATGAAGGGCCGCTTTTTCTCTGGTGGAGAACAATCCGGTGGATTCAATCACCAGGTCCACGCCCAAATCTCCCCAAGGCAGTTTGCTTGGGTCACGCTCGGCAATGACCTTGACCAGATCATCACCGATGCGAATCGCGTCGCCCTCTACGCTCACCGGGAAAGGGAAACGACCATGGACGGAATCGTACTGGGTGAGATGGGCATTGGTCTCCGAATTGCCCAAATCATTGACGGCGACGATCTGTACCTCGTCCGTACGTTTTCCTTCATAAACTGCTCGTAAAATCATCCGGCCGATACGTCCGTAACCGTTGATGCCAATGCGTAAGGTCATGATGAAACTCCTTGTTTACTTGGGTGGAAAGACAACTGGCATCATTTCAACCAGGCGGGATCGGCCAGTCTTTTGCCCAGGCGCTGCAGAAAACGGGCGGCGTCGGCACCGAAAATGACGCGGTGGTCGCAGCTCAGGGTGAAGTCCGTTTTTCCATCCTGGCCAGCGGCGGCCACTGCCAGGATGGCCGCCGCGCCGGTGGGGACGATGGCCGTGAACTGTGCGATTTCGGGGAATATCCCCAGATTGGAGAGATAAAAACTGGCACCCTGGTAGTCCTCGGGGGTGAGGTGCCCGCTCTTGCTCTTGCCCAACAGAATGCGCCAGTCTTCGGCCAGTTCCGGCAGGGGACGTTGGGCGGCATCGCGCAGAACCGGAGTGATCAGGCCATTGCCCGTGTCCACGGCAATTCCTAGGTCCACGCGCTGCCGCTTGGCAAGACCCTGGCTGGTCCAGACCTGATTGAACCAGGGGTCTTCGGCGACGGTCAAGACGCAGGCCCGACCCAGGGCCAGGGTCAGACTCAGGTTCTGTTCCTTGGCCCGTTGATGCAAGGGTCCCAGGGCAAAGCGGCTGCTGATCTGAAAGGTCGGGGTCTGCAGGGTGCCGATCATGTTGCGGGCCACGGCGGCCCGCAGGGGACTGGGGGCCACCAGGTGGTAGGGTGGCCCCATGCGCAAATCCGGCTCGACAGGTGCCAGGGCGGCGGCGATGACTTGACTGGCATGGACTTGCCCATCGGGGCCGGGCCGGATTCGGCCGATCTCGAGGCCCAGGTCCTGAGCCAGGGCCCGGGCATAGGGGGACGCGCCGGCACCCTTTGCCGGAGGCGGAGACTTGACGCTCGGCTTGGCTGGAGGAGCGCTGGGAGCGGCAGGAGCGGCAGGAGCGGCAGGAGCGGCAGGAGCGGCGACTTCCGGGCTCTCGGGCGAACTGCTTGCTTGACTGGCGTTTTCAGCAGCCTTGGCCTCTGCTGGGCTATCGACGATGTAGCCGATGACCGTTTGCACCGGAATATCCGTGTCGATCTCGGCCAGCGGCCCGGCCAGATAACCGTCGCTGAAAGCCTCCACATCGAGAATGGCCTTGTCGGTTTCCACCTCGGCAATGGCCTCTCCCTGCTTTACCGGATCCCCTATGGCTTTGTTCCAGCGGGTCAAGCGCCCGGTTTGCATGGTGTCCGACAGGGCCGGCATGGTGATGCTGGTTTTCATGGATGATCTCCTGCGCTGCTGACGAGGCGTCGGGCCGCCTCGATGATGTCCTCCGTCCGCGGAATGCTGGCCGCCTCCAGGGCCCCGTTGAAGGGCGTGGGAAGATCCAGTCCCGCGACTCGCTGGATGGGCTGGTCGAGGAAATAAAAACACCGTTCCTGCAAAGTGGCCACCAGTTCCGCGCCCGCTCCTGCAAAACGGCAGTCTTCCTCGACGATGAGGCAGTGATGGGTTTCCTGAACCGATTGTACACAGGTTTCCCAGTCGATGGGGGAAAGGCTGCGCAGGTCGATCACCGCCATGTCGATGCCCTCCTGGGCCAACTGCTCGGCGGCGGCCAATGCCAGGACCACCATGCGGGAATAGGCGATACAGGTAATATGGCTCCCTCGCCGCCGCAGCGCCGCCTGATGGATCGGAGGAGCGGCGCAGTCGTCCTCCACCACCGTTCCCTTCTCGAAATAGAGGAGTTCATGCTCCAGGACGACGATGGGGTCGTCGCTGTGAATGGCCTGACGCAGTTGCCAATAGGCATCCTGGGGAGTGGCGGGGACGACCATGCGCAGGCCGGGCACGTTCATCAGGGTATGTTCCAGGCGTTGGGAGTGCTGGGCGCCCAGCTGCCGGGCCACGCCGCCGGGCATACGAATGGTCAGGGGCATGGCAAACTGCCCGCCGGACATGAAGGGAATCTTGGCGGCCAGGTTGATGATGGCATCCATGGCAAGGAGGGCGAAGTTGATGGTCATGATTTCGACCACGGGCCGCAGACCCAGCATGGCCGCGCCCACGCCCAATCCGGTGAAGCTGTTCTCGGAAATGGGGGTGTCGCGCACCCGCCATTCGCCATATTTGGCCATGAGTCCCTCGGTCACCCGGTAGGTACCGCCATACAAACCCACGTCCTCGCCCAGGGTGATGATGCTGTCGTCCGCCGCCATTTCCGTATCCATGGCGCGATTCAGGGCCTGCCAGTAATAGATTTCTGCGCTCATGCCGGGTTCTCCAGGAGATTTTCATAGTGACGGTTGGCTTGCAGGATGGCCCAGGCCGCCTCCATGTCGGGTTCCTCGCTTTCTTCGGCAAAGCGGACGGCGGCATCGATTTCGGTCTGGACCTCCTGACGCATCTGCTCGATGCCCGCTTCATCCAGATGCTTTTCCTGGCAGCAATGGTCGCAGAAAAGGGTAATGCAGTCAGGACCCGCCGCCGCCATGGCTTCGGGGCTGGGGTAGCCGCTTTGGGCTTGGTGAATGGCGGCGGCGATGGGATCATTGGCCCGGTAGGCGTCGACTTCCGCGCCCGGACGATAGCTGCCGGGATCGGCCATGGAGTGGCCACGGTAGCGATAGGTCTCCAGTTCCAGAAACTGCGGTCCGTCGCCACTGCGCACCCGTTCCAGGGCTTTTTGGGCAGCGGTATGGACGCTCAGCACATCCATGCCATCGACTTTCTCGGCAGGAATGCCATACCCGCAAGCGCGTTTGTACACGTCGGTAATGGCCGAATGCCGGTGAATTTCCGTACCGATCTGGTAATGATTGTTTTCGCAGACAAAGAGCATGGGTAGCTTCCAGAGTGCCGCCATGTTCAGGGATTCATGAAAAGTGCCCTGGTTGACGGCACCATCCCCGAAAAAGCAGATCACGGCCTCCGGCAGACGGCGATAGGCCACCGCATAGGCGGCCCCCAGGGCGATGGGATAGGTTTCGCCGACAATGGCATAGCCGCCCAGAAAGCGGCGGCTGGCATCGAAAAGATGCATGGAACCGCCCATGCCTTTGCTGATGCCGGTTTTTTTGCCATGCAGTTCGGCCATGATTTCCGGGGCGGGAATCCCCCGTACCAGGGCATGGACGTGCTCCCGGTAGGTGCTGACGATATAGTCCCCGGGCTCCGCCGCATGGAGTACCCCGACGGCGACGGCCTCTTCACCCGGGTAGAGGTGCAGGAAGCCGGCGATCTTCCCTTGGGCATAGCCCTGGGCGGCGGCCTCCTCGAAGGCCCGGGCGCGGAGCATGTCCCGCAGCATGGCGATCATTTGGTTCCTATCCATGCTGGGCCTCTGGCAACAGGGAGTCCACCGCGTTTTTCAGCGGCGTCAGATACATCAAGGCCGGGCCGCCGTGCATGAGGACCGCCATGAAGCCGGCACTCATGATTTCGTCGCGGGTGGCGCCAGCGCTCAGGGCGCCCTTGACATGCAGGGCAATGCACCACTCACATTGGGCGGCCACCGCCAAGGCCACGTTGATCAGTTCCTTCTGAGCGGCGCTCAAGGCCGGGCTGCCCTCGGCCTTGTTCATGAAGGTCAGGAAGGCGTTGGTTTCGGCCGGATAGCTTTCCTTCAGACTTTCGAGTAACTGCTGGATTTCGTTGAGGCGTTCTTGGGGGGTCATGATGGTCTCCTGAGGAGTCGGGTACGTTGAGATTACACAGGTACTACTCTTCCATGTCTATGTCCGTGGTTGCTGGGCTCCCTTTCCGGGCTTCGCTTGTCGCTCCTGGGTGTGGTCGCCAAGGATCCGGTGCAGTTGACGTTTCGCGGTAGCCTCTTCGTGGACAATGGGGACCAGGACGGGCTGCAGGGAACGATTCAGGGTCTCCAAAAAGCGGCTCTGGTGTTTGGCCTGGTGGTCGAGGAGGCGGTAGAGCGCCAACTTGGCAAGATCCGCCAGCACCATCCACACGATGTTGTAGGCCCAAACCAGGCCGATCACGGCCCAGGGCAAGGCCGGCATGAGCCAGCCGAAATGGACGATGGCAATGCCGAAGATCTGCGTTCCCAGGATGGCCAGCAGCAGAACGGGAGCCGGGTAGGGTGGGCGCCAGAAAGGCCCCCGCGTGCGGGTCAAAAACAGCAACAGGTGACCGCCGGCGATGAGTTGCAGAAACATGATGCTCTCCGCCTCTGCCACGGGGATCCGGAAGTGGATACGGGCAATCAGGTAGAGGACGAAGGTACCGCCAAAGGCAAGCAATCCCAAGACCGACGCCAGGGTCAGCACCCGGGGCATTTCCCAGTGCACGGGGGTGGGTTGCACTGCGGTGTGGTCCCAGGCGATGGTCATGATGGGGATATCATCCAGGAGGGCCAGCAGCACGATCATGATGGCGGTCACGGGGTACACATTGAAGATCAGCATGGCAATGACCACAAAAAACAGAACGTCCAGGGTCAGGCCGATGCGGTACAGGGTATAGGAGGTCATCCGTTCAAAAATCCGGCGGGCTTCTTCCACCGCCTTGACGATCACATCCAGTCCCGGGGCGGTCAGAACCAGGGCCGCCGCCGCCCGGGCGGCATCGGTGGCGCCCGATACGGCAATGCCGGCATCGGCCTGCTTGAGGGCGGGGGCATCGTTGACTCCGTCGCCGGTCATGGCCACGAAGTGCCCGCGCTGTTGCAGGGCCTTGACGATGCCATATTTGTGTTCCGGAAACACCTGGGCAAAGCCGTCGGCATGCTCGATTTCATCGGCGAGCTGGGGGGATAGAGGGCCGCCCTGGGCAAACTGGGACAGGCGATCGTCGACGGTGAGAATATGGGTGCCAAGATGGAGCTGTCCGGCAATTTCCTGGGCGATGGCCTGATGGTCGCCGGTGACCATCTTGACCTCGATGCCATGCTGTTGGGCCTCGATGATGGTTTCCTTGGCATCGGTCCGGGGGGGATCCATGAGGGAAAGGATGCCGAGAAAGCGCCAACTGGCCCCCTCATCGTCGGAGCGGACCACGCCCAGGGTACGAAAGCCCTTGGCTGCCGCATCTTCCACGACCTTTTCGGCCTTGCTGCGTTCCGTACCCGCCAGCTTGGCCATGTCCATGAGGATCTGCGGGGCTCCCTTGCTGACCCGGAACCGGGAGCCGTCGTCGGCGTGGACCTGCCCTTCGGTCCGTTTGGATACGGGATCGAAGGGGATGAACTTGTCCAGATGATAAGCGGCCAGGGCCTTTTTTGAGTCCTGAAGCCCCGCAAGCACGGCATTGTCGATGGCATCGGCATCTTCAGCCCTGCTGGCCAGGGCCGCCGCCAGGATCAGTTCTTGTTCACTTTGGGCGGCGAACTGGATTTTGTCACCCAGCGTGATCTTGTTCTGGGTGAGGGTCCCGGTCTTGTCCGAACAGAGAATGTCCACACCGGCCAGCTCTTCGATGGAGGTCAGCCGGGAAACGATGGCCTTCCTCCGCGACAGGGCCAGGGCACCCAGGGCCATGGTAACGGACAATACCGCCGGCATGGCCACGGGGATGGCGGCGACGACCAGGACCAGTATGAAGGTAATCAGGGTCAGGAAGGGCAGGCCGCGCAGCAGCTCCACCACGATGAGCAAGACCGAAAGGGCAAGGGCCGTGAGGATCAGAAAATTGCCAACGGTGAGCACCGACCTTTGAAAATGGGAAATCGGCGCCGCCTTTTGGACCAGGCTGGCGGTGCGTCCAAAGAAGGTCTGGGAGCCAGTGGCATAGACCAGGCCCAGCATCTCGCCTTGCTTGGCGATGGTGCCCGAATAGGCCACCTCGCCCGCTTTTTTGTTGACGGGCAGGGATTCCCCGGTAAGGGCCGACTGATCGACGGCAAGATAGTCGCCGGAGAACAACTTGATATCGGCGGGCAGGATGTCACCCAGGCGGACGCGGATCACGTCTCCTGGAACCAGCCCTGCCGCATCGAGGCTCTGCCAGGTCTGGTCGCGCAGAACCCGGGCCTGGAGGGCAAGTTCCTTTTTGAGGGCCTTGAGGGCATCGTTGGCCCCCTTTTCTTCCCAGAAGCCAATGCCCCCATTGATGAGCAACATGGCAAAAATGATAGAAAAGGTCTTCCAGTCACCGTTGATGGCCGACAGGACGGCGGCGATCTCGATCATCCAGGGGATGGGACCCCAAAAGTAGGACAGAGCCTTGCGCCAGAGCGGGGTTTCCTTTTCCGGGAGCAGATTGCTCCCATAGCGGGCGAGGCGTTCCTTGGCCTCCGTGCTGCTCAGTCCCTTGTCTGTGCTGTCCAAAGACTGGAAACTATCTTCTACGCTGAGATGTTCGAAGTCTGGTTGGTCCGCCATGCAAGGCCTCTATATACCTTTTCAACAAAATTCCTGTGAAGTATAGCACAGGCTTGGGAGTGTCAATGTTACTATTGTTCTATGATGGATTTATGGAAGTCAGACTACAGTGCTTTTCCGAATAGCAGGATCCTTAGAACATGTCCCTGGATACCACTCTCATTGGGATTCCCGATGCCGCCGAAGATCCTCCTCATGGGATAGAGGTCTGCCGCGGATTGCGGGCTCATCCAACGGTTACCCCCCCTTCAGGGACGCGGCAAGCTTGCCTGCCCGCGCTGTGGTCATGTCCTCGAACGCAGCGCGGGGCGCAGCATCAATGCGGCTCTGGCCATGACCTTATCCGCCCTTTTTCTGCTGATACCCGCCAATTTTCTCCCTCTGCTCTCCGTCAATATTTCCACCTGCCTGCCCATCAAACCTTGCAAGGTCGGGGCTTGCCGGTACTGATCGTCCATGTGCAGATGCCTGCGGACATGGATCGGCTTTATCTCACTACCCTGCAGGGTCAATACCGCCTGGAAGTGGCCATGAGCCGATTATTGGCGCGATTCAGCCGGGTCGTGGCGCAACACCTGTCATGAAAGGGGCTCCCAAAAGCGCTGGTCTGGCTCTCCATCATGTGCATTTAAATTCACTGAAACTTGTTGAAGTCCTGCGGCAACAGGAAAAACGCTGGCTGAATGCCATCCCCAGACCCCGAGCCATCATTTTGCTGGCTCTCACTCAGGGGTTGGCCAGTTTCAATTTGGCCGCCCTGGGTACCGTAGCACCGGCATTGGAAAGCAGCCTCCATATCGGCAACATCGCCTACGGCCTGCTTTCGACGGCATCCATCCTGACCGGGGCTGCCGTGGTACTTCCTGTGGGCATTCTGGGGGATCGCCAGCGCCGCGTTCCCTTACTCATGAAGCTCATCCTGCTCTGGGCACTGGCAATGCTGCTGAGTGGCATCAGCCCCGGCTACCACTGGTTCCTGATCACCCAGATGCTGGCCGGAGCTGCCGGCGTTTCCGTAGGCCCGGTCATCGCCTCACTCTCGGGAGATTTATTTCCCCCTTCCTGGCGCGGACGGGCTTTTGGCTTGATTGTCGGCGGGGAGTTACTGGGAGCGGGCATCGGCATGATCCTGGCTGGCACCATCAACACCCTGAGTGACTGGAGGATGGTGTTTGTGGTCCTGGCAGCCATGGCCGTCCTGCTGACTGTTTTGTTAGGGAAAGGTATGCGTGAACCAGAGCGCGACAACATGGACAAACTTGCTGCCGAGCTGGCCCAGGAATCCGCAAACCATCCGTCAAACATGACTGACGCCAGTACGAAATCAAAACGCTACCTCATTGAGGATATTCGCAAAAAATCCATTCAACCGGTCCGGAAAAGAATATTGCCGGAAGATCCGACCCAATGGCACTGGTTTCGGGCGGCCCGGACCATTCTCGGGATTCCCACCAATGTGATTTTGATTACCGCCTCCTCTGCCGGCTATTTTTATTTTACGGGGCTACTGGCTTTTGGCATTCTGTATCTGACCCAACGCTTTCATATCAATACCATGGCCGCCAGTACGCTCTTTGTGGGAGCGGGATTGGGCGGCATTGCCGGGGTCGTCGCCAGTGGCTGGATAGCCGATTTCCTGTTACGCAAGGGACTGATTACCGCGCGAATATGGGTCACTGGAATCGCTTTCCTGCTCACCATTCCCTTTTTTCTGCTGGCATTACATACCAACCAAGAGATGCTGGAGTTCATCTGGCTATTTATGGGATCAGCCGCATTGGGCGCCACCAACCCCACCCTGGATGCGGCGCGGCTGGACATCATGCATTCCCGACTCTGGGGACGGGCGGAAGGGATCCGGATTTCCTTGCGCTACGTCCTTGAAGCTGCGGCACCTTTTGCCTTTGGCTGGGTATCCACGCATTTTTCCGAAAACTATTGCCATCTCCAGCATTGCGGCGATGGCTATGGACTATGGATCAGCTTTGAAATTTTTACCGTACTGCTATTGGTGGCCACCCTGCTCATGCTGACGGCCATTTTTACCTATCCCCGCGATGTGGCTACGGCCTTGTTTTCCCAACAAGTCCGGAAACCCCAAAAGCATTCCTGAAAGGGGTATCAATCAGGAAGTTTCTTTCCTGGGTCGGCGCGGACGACGGGATTCCCCCAGATGCCTGACCTTCGGGCCGCACCCTCTCAAAGTCGATTTTCGATCATCCAGATGGACATTCATCACCCGAATATCATTGTCCCGCACAAAAATCCAGGTACCAGACTGCCATCATCACCGCCTGCTCATCATGGATCTTGCTATCCACCTTGCAGTAGGCCGCGCCTTCCTCCTGGAATATTGATTCCTTGCTTACTGTTTTCCGGACGAACCGTTCGTGGGTACCTTTTCCTGCACCACATAATGATTTTCAGGAATATCCAGCCCCTTTTTAAAGAGCGGATAGGTATAAATACTTTGTTCCAGAAAGACCCGGCGAAGCGCAAAAGCGGTCAGTGTCGTGACCATGGCCGGCAATAAGATATGGTAATTGTTGGTGAGTTCCACCACCATCACCGGGGCACTGAGCAAGGCGCCGGTGGTGGCACCCACCATCCCCGCCATGCCACACATGGCAAAGAGCGGCACACTGCCATGCCAACCCAGCAGGGCGTCCGCCAGATATCCTGCACCAGCTCCGATGGCTGCTCCGATAAACAGTGAAGGGGAAAATATTCCTCCCGAACCCCCGGTACCAATGGTCAGACTGGTAGCGATCCCTTTCAGAATCAGCAACAGAATCAAAAAACCAACCAGATGTAATTGCCCGGTCAATATCTCCGATATGGCAAAATAACTGCCCCCAATCAGATAATAATGGCCGGTAAATACAAATAATCCATAAAGCGTCAGACCCACCAGCAACATGCCACTCATGTGCCGCAGATAGGGATTGGGAAGATATTGTTTACTGATTTGTTCGGTCCAGGTCAGCATCTGAATAAACAAAAAGCTCATTAATCCGGTCAGAATGCCCAGAAGTGCAAATACGGGCAGGATAAGACTTCCAGAAATCGCTTTGGTAGGCACATAGGCTAAGAGATGAAAATTGCCCAAGCCGGTTTCCGTCATCCAGGTGGCAGAAACCGTGGCCACCAGCGTGGAGAGCACCGTCCAAGGCCGCCAGTCTGGTACGATGACTTCCATGGCAAGAAACCAGCCACCCAGGGGGGCATTGAATACGGCCGCAATACCCGCGCCCACCCCGCAACCTACCAGATGAATGCGGCGCTTGTCCGACATGGGGAACAAGTGACCCATGAAGGCACCAATGGCCGCGCCAAACTGCATGGCGGGGCCTTCCCGCCCTGCCGAGCCTCCCGAACCCAGGGTCAGGGCCGTGGCCACGGGGCGCAGCAGTGCCACAATGGGCCGCATGCGACCACCATCCGTATGGACGGCCTCCATGACCTGACTGACGCCGGCCCCCTCCACTTCTGCGGCCACCCGTTGCACCAGAATGGTCACCAGCAAGGCCCCCAATACGGGCACCAGAATCATCCAGGGTCCCCAGGCTGCAGGCACCGATGGCAGGTGTTCGTTGTAATAAATACTCCAGCGCCCCTGAAAAAAAAGATTGTGTAGCAAGGCAATCAGATATTGAAAAAGCAGTGCCCCGACTCCGGTAAACAGGCCAACGAAGACCCCCAGAATAATCAGTCCAGGCCCTTCCTCCGCCGGCAGCAGTTCCCGGTGCAAAGCGTGTCGCAGGATTGCCCAGCGCCATTTCATGGGCAGACCGACAACCCAGGACCATTCATAAGACCGCCGATGATCGGCGCCAGAATGATCCCGGCACCCCAGGCACTGGCAGCAGAATGTTGCAGGGCATTAAAAGAGAAAGACCACTGCCCGAAGAAAAAAAGATTATGCATCCAACCAATGAGCCGACGAAAAGCCACGGCCCCCAGTCCGGCAACAATCCCGACAAAAAAGGCCAGCAACAAATGAAATATCGGGTTGCGACGCAGTTTGCCCTGCCAGCCGCCAACTTCTCTTTCGATGACATGGGACAACACTTCAGACGACAAGGGGACGCTTTCCGACATTACACACTCTTGGAAATGGTTTTGTTTTGACCTTAGGAAACTTCGAATAACCAAAAATCGTCGTTTGAAGCGGAGAGACTCTCCGATCTCGCTTTTTTCAACGACTTTGAAAAAGTATATCGTGTATTCCGATTGTTTCCTATAGATTTCACTATTCCGGACCTACAGGGAGGCTCTGTGTCTAAACTTCGGATGGTGTGAATATAACTATTCGGTAAATCATGCTATCTTTTTAGAGTCGAAGCTACGGACCAAGGAGACACAACCGTGCAGGAAGTGGATTTGTTGTGTATCGGTGCTGGCGGAGCTGCCTATCCTGCAGCTTTTCGACTGGCAAAAGCGGGGCGTCAGGTGCTCATGGTGGATCCCAAGGGAGTGATGAGCGGAAACTGCTTGTATGAGGGCTGTGTGCCCTCAAAAGCCATTCGGGAAACCGTTGCCTTATATGATGGATTGGAGCGTTTTCAGTCTCTTGGCCTTCAAGGGAAGGTTACTGTGGATTTTACCGCCTTGATGCAGCACAAGGATGCCGTTCAGGCACGGCGCTATGCCCAACATACCGAAGAACTGGCGGCTGCCCCAGGAATCCAGTTGTGCAAAGGCGTCGCCCGTCTGCTCGATGCCCATACGGTGGCGGTGGACAGCGATAAAGGGACCGACACCTACCGGGCCGCGCATATTCTTATTGCCAGTGGTTCGGATGTGTTTGTTCCGCCCTTACCCGGCGCGGAATTGTGCCTCACCAGCCATGATCTCTATAAACCAAGCCCAGCCTTGCAGAGCTTGCCCGAGCAGATGGTGATCATCGGCGGGGGTTACATCGGTCTGGAAACGGCCACTTTTTTTGCCCGCCTCGGCACGCAGGTAACCCTCCTGCAAAAAGGCGAACGCATTCTTGCCGGCATGGATCCGGCCATGGTCAATCAGTTGCTGGCCTTGCTTCCGGCGGGCTTGCAGATCCATACCAATGTCGAAGTACAGCGAGTAGAAGACCGGGCAGGGCGGCGTCAGGTCGTGTGGCTGGATCAGGGCCAGGAAATCTCTCGGGCAGCGGACGTGGTCGTCCTCGCCGTGGGACGCCATCCAGTGATTCCGGAAGGTGCTGAATCCATAGGCATTGAGTTGGATCGTCACGGTATTCGCGTCGGCCCTGATTTGCAGACCCGCTATCCCCATATTTACGCAGCGGGTGACGTGAATGGGCGTGTTCCGCTGTTTCATGCGGCCGTGCGCCAGTCACTGGTCGCCGCCCATAATATGCTGGCAGGGGATGTGCCCACGGATTATGCGGATTTTACCCAGGTACCGACGACGGTTTTTACCTTGCCTGCGGTTGCCTACATCGGCCTGACACCGAGCAAGGCCGGCCCTGGAGCGCTGTTGGAAGCTTCCTATCTTTTTGCTGAAGACGCGCGGGCACAAATTCTGGAGCAACGGGAAGGCGAGATCCGTCTGTTTTTCGAGCCGGATACGCTGCGCTTGAAGGGCGGCTGGATTGTCGGCCTGGATGCCGGCAGCCTCATCGGCCAGATTGGCACCGCCCTGGCAGCGGGTATGACCGCCTATGATATGGCCCGTTTTGCCGACCAGCATCCCATGTCTGCCGAAGGTGTCAGCAAGGCCGCACGCAACCTGTTCTGAGTCTCACTGTTGAATTCACTAAAGCGGCAGGATGCGTAGCATGACGGTGCACAAAAAAAGAGGAATTCTGCTAGCGATCATTGTTCTCGTCATTGCGGGCGGGGTGATCTACTGGAAGACCCGTTCGCTGCCGCCCAGCGATCAGTTGACGGTGTATGGCAACATCGATATCCGGCAAATACAGGCGGCTTTCAATGATAGTGGCCGGCTCCGGGATCTCCGGGTGCAGGAGGGAGATCGGGTCAGCAAAGGGCAGCTATTGGCCGAAATGGATCCCGTCCGTTTTCAGGACGTGGTGGATAGGGATGCGGCGCGTGTCGCTGCCCAGGAGCAGGTGCTGGCCCGTTTGCTGGCCGGTTCACGTCCGGAAGAAATCGCCGAAGCCCGGGCGGAAACCGTCGCCGCAGAGGCAAGCTTGAGTAATGCAGAAATCACCTGGAAACGTCAGCAGTTACTGGCTGCCGAGCAATATGTACCCAGGCAAAATCTCGATAATGCCGCTGCGGCCCTGAAAAGAGCCCGTGCCAACCTGGATCATGCCCAGCAGGCCTTGAGCCTGGCTGTGCGAGGCCCGCGCAAGCAAGATATTGCGGCTGCCCGACAACAGTTGCAGGCCGATAGGGCCGCTTTGTCCCTGGCCCAACGGGAACTGGCCGATACCCGCCTCTATGCGCCGGATACGGGCGTGGTGCAGGATCGTATTCTGGAACCCGGTGACATGGCTTCCCCCCAGACCCCGGTGTTTACCCTGGCTCTGGATAACCCGGTCTGGGTCCGCGCCTATCTGCCGGAAAAAGCCCTGGGAAAGGTACGATTGGGGATGAAGGCAAGCATTTATAGTGATTCATTCCCGAACAAGACCTTTTCCGGATGGGTGGGATTCATCTCGCCAACGGCGGAATTCACCCCTAAAACGGTGCAAACCACGGAATTGCGGACCGAACTGGTCTACCGGATGCGGGTTTATGCCTGCAATCCAGAACATCAATTGCGTCTGGGGATGCCCGTCACGGTGCATATTGCGCTGAAGGATAATCCCCCCCAGGCCTTATCCGCCCATCCCTGCGAAAACTGAATCGTGTCGGACGCTGCTCCTCCACTGCATTTTGCCGGGGTCAGCAAACATTTTGCGCATGGCAAAAAGCAGGTTCAGGCCTTGACTAATCTGAGCATGACCCTACAGGCGGGCAGCATTACCGGTCTGTTGGGGCCGGATGGTGCGGGTAAAAGCACCATGATGCGGCTGGCAACCGGCCTACTCCGGCCCGACCAGGGGACGGTGCTGGTACTGGGAATGGATACGCGGAGTCGGGCCAGTGGCATTCAGCATCAAATTGGTTACATGCCCCAGCGTTTTGGCCTGTACGAAGAACTGACGGTGCAGGAAAACCTCGATCTCTATGCCGAGCTCCAGGGCATTCCTCGGGAAGCCGCCCGCAGCCGCCAGCAGGATCTGCTCAAGTTGACGGCTTTGGGTCCTTTCAGTACCCGCATTTCCGGCGCGCTATCGGGGGGCATGAAACAGAAACTCGGTCTTGCCTGCGCCCTGTTACGGGCACCCCAATTGCTGCTGCTGGATGAGCCCACCGTCGGTGTGGATCCCATCGCCCGGCGTGAACTCTGGGAGATCATTCAGGGTTTGCGTGCACAGGGGCTGACGGTATTCATGAGTACCGCCTATTTTGACGAGGCAGAGCGTTGTGATGAACTCATCCTCATCCATCAGGGAAAACTCCTCAAAAAAGATACGGCCAAGGCCTTTGGCGCCCCTCTCCAAGGCCGCTGCTTTCTGGTAAAGCACAGCGGCCTCAGCAAGCGATCCCTGCGCGAAAACTTGCAGTCGCGCCCGGATGTTCAGGATGCCCGTATTCTGGCCGATGGCGTGCGGGTATTGTGCCGCGGTATGGCCCATGCTGAGGGACCAGAAGAGCAGTGGCAGGCGGTGGAGCCGTCTTTTGAAGACGCCTTTGTGGATTTGTTGGGCGCCCGCACAGAAGCTGCCGCAAAGCCTGACCAGGTGCCACTATCCCCCGTTCATGCCCCAATATCCACTGCGGCGCGATCCGTGACGGGTCTGAAAACGGACTCGGCAGCAGAAACGGTCATTGAAGTCCATGATCTCTGCAAGTTTTTTGGGCGGTTCGAGGCTGTCAAAGGGAATAGTTTCCAAGTCCGGAAAGGGCAGATTTTTGGCTTGCTGGGCGCCAACGGCGCGGGCAAGACCACCACTTTCCGGATGCTTTGTGGCCTGTTGCCTGCCTCATCGGGAACCTTGCGCGTGGCCGGGGTGGATATGCGCAAGGCCAGCAGTCAGGCGCGGGCACGCATTGGCTATGTTTCCCAGAATTTTTCCCTCTATGGCAACCTCAGCGCTGACCAGAACCTGGCTTTTTTCGGGGCGGCATACGGTTTGCGTGGAACTCGGCGCAAGGAGCGGCTGAACTGGGCGCGGCAGGAATTCCAATTGAGCGACTATGGCGATGTGAATGTGGATGATCTTCCCTTGGGCATCAAGCAACGCCTTGCCCTGGCTTGCGCATTGCTGCACGAGCCCCCCATCCTTTTTCTGGATGAACCGACTTCCGGTGTGGATCCTCTGGCGCGGCGGGAGTTCTGGCAGCGGATCAATGCCCTTGCCGAATCAGGGGTGACCATTCTGATCACCACCCATTTCATGGATGAAGCAGAATACTGCGACAATCTGGTATTGATGTCCCTCGGTGAAGTGCTTGCCCAGGGCAGTCCCGAGCAGGTGCGTGCCCAGGCCCGCAGCCCGGAGCATCCTGATCCCAGTATGGAGGATGCCTTCATTCTTCTCATCCAGACCCATGAAAGCCGTATCCGGAGCGCATCATGAATCGGCAACGCCTGCGCGGTTTGATTCGTAAGGAGTTTATCCAGATTCTGCGGGATCCTTCGGCCATTGCCATAGCTTTTGTAATGCCGGTGCTTTTATTGTTTCTTTTTGGCTATGGCGTATCTCTGGATGCCCGGCATTTGCCCATTGCGGTGGTCGTCGATCGGCCTACGGCAGAAACCAGTGCTTTCATCGGCGGTCTGCAACAGTCTCCCTATTTCAAGCCGATCATGTACGACAGTATGCACCGCGCCCGTCAGGCGGTGATGGCGCGCAAGGTCGATGCCATTGTCTGGCTGCGTTCCGATTTCAGCCGCCAGATCCTGCAAGGTCAATCGGCTGCCATCGGCGTTCTGGTCAATGGCGTGGATGCCAACAATGCCCGCATCATGGAAGGTTACTTGCAGGGCGTCTGGCAAAACTGGCTGCAACAGCGCGCGCTCAATGCTGGCAGCTCTCTGAGCATCCCGGTGATTGGTGAGAGTCGCATCTGGTTCAATCCCGCCTTGCGGAGTCGGGACTATCTGGTTCCGGGTCTGATAGCGGTGATCATGACCCTGATTGGGGCGCTGCTGACGGCCCTGGTGGTCGCCCGTGAATGGGAGCGCGGTACCATGGAGGCGCTCATGGCCACCCCGGTCACCATGGGGGAAATACTGCTGGGCAAGCTGATCCCCTATTTTGTCCTGGGCATGGGCGGAATGCTGCTATCCGTGGCTCTGGCCGTCTGGCTTTTTGCCGTCCCGCTGGTCGGTAGTTTCTGGGTACTGCTGCTTTGTTCGGCACTGTTCCTGCTGGCCGCCCTGGGCATGGGGCTGCTGATTTCCAGTGCGGCCCGCAATCAGTTTGTGGCCGGGCAGATTGCCATCATTGTCACCTTTCTACCGGCGTTCATTCTTTCCGGTTTTATTTTCGATATTCAGTCCATGCCCGCGCCTATTCGCATCATCACCCATCTGGTCGCGGCCCGCTATTTTGTCAGTATCCTGCAAACGGTTTTTCTGGCCGGAAATGTCTGGCCCATCATTCTCTGGAACAGTCTTGCACTGTTGCTCATGGCGGCATTTTTTCTGGGGGTCACCTGGCGTCGCTCCCGCAAGAGACTGGACTGATGCTGGCACGCATCTGGGCACTGGTGATCAAGGAGTTTCTGGCACTCCTGCGCGACAAGAAAAGCCGTTTTGTGATCATTGGCCCGCCCCTGATTCAGTTGCTGGTATTTGGTTATGCCGCCACCTTTGATTTGAATCATATACCCTATGCGGTTTTCAATCAGGACAGTGGCTTCGCTTCCCGTCAGTTACTGGCGGAGTTCCAGGGTTCATCGGCCTTTCAGCAGGTCGCGACCATAGAAAATGCCGGACAGATTGCGCCGCTTATCAACCAAGAAAAGGCCTTGTTGGTCCTGCAGATTGGTCCCGATTTCACCAGCGATCTGCTCCTGCATCGGCCCACGCGGGTACAGGTGATTGTCGATGGTCGCAACTCGAATACCGCGACACTGGCCCTGAACTATGTGAACTCGGTTCTGCTGCGCTTTGACTTGCGTTGGGCCAATGCGCAGCACTGGGGGCATCCTCCCGCACAACTGCTCATGCGCTCCTGGTTCAATCCCAATTTGCTGTCGCGCTGGTTTATCGTGCCGGGGATTGTCGCCTTGCTGGTACTGGTCGTTACCCTCCTGGTGACGGGTTTGTCGGTGGCGCGTGAACGGGAGCAGGGCACTTTTGACCAATTGCTGGTGACCCCCTTGCGCCCCCTGGAAATATTAGTGGGTAAGGCGTTGCCCGGTTTGGTGATCGGCGCTGTGGAAGGGCTTTTTATTGTGCTGGTGGCGATATTCTGGTTCCAGGTGCCTTTTGTGGGCAGTATGCTCGCGCTCGTGGCGGGATTGTCCCTGTTCCTCCTGGCAGCGGTCGGCATCGGTCTGATGATTTCCTCGCTGGCGGTAACCCAGCAGCAAGGATTGCTGGGCGTATTCATTTTTCTGGTACCCGCCATCATTCTCTCGGGCTTTGCCACTCCCATCGCCAACATGCCGGTAGCGGTCCAGTATCTGACCTACCTCAACCCCATGCGCTATTTTCTGATTATCGTGCGCGGCGTGTTTCTGGAAGGGGATAATATGGTCATGCTCTGGCCGCAATACTGGCCACTGGCCATTATCGCCCTGGGTTCCATGGCCGCGTCCTCATGGCTTTTCCGGCATCGCATGCAATGAACGGTTTTCTGTCCACTCTGCCGGCCATGGAGATGGTCCGTAAAATCCTTACTGAGGAACTTCGGGGCCATGATGTTCTTCGAGGGTTTTGCCCTGGCCCTGCACCCGAAAAATCCAGGTGATTCCCAGACCGAGCAGGCTGACCAGGATCATCAGCGCTAAAACGACTGATAGACCCCAATGAGCTTGAATGAGCGGAAGCAGAAAGACGCTGATGGTCGCCCCGATCTTGGCGACGGCTGCAGCAAATCCTGCGCCGAAGGCACGGACCTGGGTAGGATACATTTCCGTGGGTAAAATGAAGGTGGTGGCATTGGGACCCATGGTCATGAACAGGTTGAAGAGCATGAATCCGGCCAGAATAAGGTAATAGTGTGTGCTCTGCGTTCCTCGGTTGTGCAGCGCGCTGTCCAGCAACACGCCCATTCCCAGGATCATTCCCACAAAACCAATGAGTTGCATATGAATGCGGCCAAGTCTGGGAACGGCCCAGAGAGCCAACAGGGAACCCAGCAAAAGAAACAGATCCACTTTGCCGCTGTCCAGCGCATTGCCGAGATCTCGATTCAGAGTGGAGCTTAATTCGGGTAGCTTGCCCCGCAGGCTGCCGAGCAGAATGGTCGTGAACAAGCCGATGCCATAGGTGGCTACGTCCATGAAAAACCAGGGAAGGGTGACCAGCAGGGTACGGCGGCGATACTCCGGCGAAAATAAAGCGGCCAGGCCCAAATGATGGCCAGGGGGTATTTTCGCCACATGATGCCGTTTTTTGCCGAGCTGTTGGGCTATCTGCAGCAAATGGCCTTTTTTGTCAGGCGCAAAGCGCGTCAGAATTTTTGCGGCCTCGGTGTTACGACCATGACTCATACACCAGCGCACACTTTCGGGTAGACTCAGACGCCCGATCAGATAGGGAAGAACCAGCAGGATTTCGGCTGCCAGCAACCAGCGCCAGGTTTCATCGCCAGCATGGGCATTCAGCAACAGCAAGATAGCCAGGCCAGCCCCGGCCAGCATGCCCACGGACTGGATGGCAATGGAAGCCGCCATCATTCGGCCACGCCGTCCCTGGGGCATGAATTCGGCCAGGTAGCTGCTGGCAACCGGGAAATCCATGCCAACGCCGATTCCCAGCAGCAGTTCCGCCTGGGTCAGGATGGCGGCATTCGGGGCAAGGGCCGCCAAGGATGCGGCAATCATCAACACTATCATGTCACTGATCATGATGGGTTTGCGTCCCCAGCGATCAGCAATGTGGCCGCCCAAGAGCGCACCGATCACGGTACCTCCCATGAGCATCGCGGCCACCATGCCCACACTGCTGGCGGGCATGGCAAAACGGGGGATGACCAGGGGCAGGGTAACACCCAGCAAACACATGGATACCCCGCTCAACAGCGTGCCCCCGGTGGATAATGCCCATATCCGGTAATGCAGGGGCAGCATCGGACTGTTGTCGAGAATACCGGTCATGGCGGCATGGCCCGGGTGAACGCCATGGGCTCCCCCTGCCGGCTTTTTTATTTTCAATACAGACTATCCTTGAGAATCAGACTTTTTCCGGTCATTTGCGCGGGTTGGGGAAGTCCCATGAGATCGAGAATGGTGGGGGCGATATCGGCTGTTCCACGGCCGATACCCAGTCTTGCGCCCTCATGACCTATCAGCAGCATGGGTACCGGATAGACCGTATGCTGGGTATGTGGTTCGCCGCTGAGTGGATCGACCATTTCATCGCAATTGCCATGATCCGCGGTGAGGATAATCTTGAAGCCCTGTTGCCGGGCGACCTGGACAACCCGATGAAATTGCAGATCCAGGGTTTCCACGGCGCGGAGGATGGCCGGAATTTTGGCCGTGTGACCGACCATGTCGCCATTGGCAAAATTGACGATGACAAAGTGATATTTCTGGCCTTCAAGGGCGGTGATAATCTGGTCTGCAACCTTGGCGGCGCTCATTTCCGGCTGGAGATCATAAGTGGCGACCTGGGGAGAGGGAATGATCACACGATCTTCTCCGGGAAAGGGTTCTTCCCGACCACCGTTGAAAAAATAGGTCACATGGGCATATTTTTCGGTTTCTGCGCAATGAAATTGCTGCAGTCCGGCATCACTGATGACTTCTGCCAGCACCTTCTCCGGAATTTCCGGCGGGAAAAGGACCGGAAAGGGGTATTCGTCATTATAAGAAGTCATGCACAGGGCCGTTCTGGCTTTTTCAGATCCCCGGTCAAAATGTGAAAACTCCGGCATGGCAATGGCCGCGCTCAGTTGCCGCATGCGATCCGAGCGAAAGTTGAAAAAAAACACCGGTTCATGGTCACCGATACGGTTTTCCTGGGGATTGCCGATGATGGTCGGCTGGATGAATTCGTCACCCTCACCTCGCTGCCAGGCGGCATGGATGGCTGCTTCGGCACTGCTGGCCTGCAGGCCTTCGCCCTTGATCATGGCCGCCCAGGCTTGTTGCGTGCGGTCCCAGTGATTGGCCCGGTCCATGGCGGTATAGCGGCCACAGAGGGTGGCGATCTTGCCCTTGCCCAATTCATGCAACCGCTTTTCCAGAATCCGTGCGAACTGGTCGGCGCACTGCGGGGCAGTATCCCGGCCATCGCTAATCATGTGAATGATGGGTTCCACGCCGGCCTCGACCACCAGGGGGAGAATCTCCAGCAAATGGGCAATATGCGCATGTACTCCTCCGTCAGAGACCATGCCGACCAAGTGCAGGCGCTTGGTCCCCTTGAGTATATTTTGCCAGGCCGGAATCTTGGAGAAACTGCCATCGCCAAGACTATCGGATATACGGACCATATCCTGGAGCAGAATGCGTCCCGAGCCCAGCGTCAAATGGCCGACCTCCGAGTTGCCGAACTGTCCGTCGGGTAATCCTACGGCTCGCCCGGAGGCTTGCAGGGCGGTGTGGGGGAAACTGGCAAAATAATGATCGAGGTGAGGGGTATGGGACTGCGCCCAGCCACTGTAAGCGCGATTGGGGTTCAGGCCAAAACCATCAAAAATCACTAATAATACGCGTTGGATGTTCATGGTTGACCTCGCTTTGATGTTCATGGTTGACCTCGCTTTTCCAGTTCCAGTACATGCAGGGTGGTTTTCAGTACGGTATCGGGGTTGAGGCTCATGGATTGTATGCCGATGTGCACCAGCAACTCCGCCATTTCCGGATAGTCCGAGGGGGCCTGACCGCAGAGACCGGAATGGATGCCATTGCGCGCACAACCCTCCACCGCCAGACGGATCATGGTTTTTACGCCCTCATCCCGTTCGTCATAGTCAAAGGCCACCATTGCTGAATCCCGATCGACGCCAAGGGTGAGTTGGGTAAGATCATTACTGCCAATGGAAAAGCCATCAAAACGCTGGGCGAAATCGTCAATCAACAGCACATTATTGGGAACTTCACACATGGCATAAATTTTCAGACCATTTTCACCCCGTTGCAAACCAAATGCTGCCATCTGGGCCAGCACGGCATCGGCTTCCTGAACGCGCCTGACGAAGGGCAGCATGATAATGACATTATCCAGGCCCATGGTTTCGCGCACCCTTTTCATGGCCAGACATTCCAGATGAAAGCCTTCCTTGTAAGCAGGGTGGGCGTAGCGGGATGCGCCTCTGAAGCCGAGCATGGGGTTGTCCTCGTCGGGCTCGAAATAGCGGCCGCCCAGCAGCGCCGCATATTCGTTGCTTTTGAAATCGGACATGCGCACGACCACCGGTTTGGGATAAAAAGCGGCGGCCAGGGTGCCTATGCCTTCTGAGAGTCTTTCCACAAAAAAATCCTGGGCATGGGCATAGCCCTGGGTCAATTTGGCCAAGGCCAGACGTTCTTGAGGATCTTTCACTTTTTCGGGATACAGCAGCGCCATGGGATGGGCCTTGATGGCATTGCTGATGATGAACTCCATGCGCGCCAGACCAATGCCATCATTGGGCAGATTGGCCGTCTGGAAAGCAATTTCCGGATTGCCGAGATTGATCATGATCTGGGTTCTGGGCCGGGGCAGAACGGCAAGATCCGTATGCTGGACGGTAAAAGGCAGGAGCCCGGCATAAATGATTCCCAGATCGCCTTCGGCACAGGAAACCGTGACGGCATCACCATCATGCAATATTTCCGTGGCCGTTTCCGCACCGACGACGGCAGGAATACCCAGCTCACGAGCGATAATGGCGGCGTGGCAGGTGCGTCCTCCCCGGTTGGTGATGACGGCTGCGGCATGTTTCATGACGGGTTCCCAGTCGGGAGTGGTGGTATCGGCCACCAGAACTTCACCGGGACGGAATTCACCCAGATGCCGAACGTCAGAGATAATCCGGACCGGCCCCGAAGCAATCTTGCTGCCCACGGCACGGCCGCTGCCCAGTCGTTCTCCCCGCGCGTCGAGAACATAGGTTTCCAGAATCTGCCCTTTTTTCTGTGACGCGACGGTTTCCGGCCGGGCCTGCACGATATATATGGATCCATCCAGACCATCTTTTGCCCATTCCATATCCATGGGGCGGCTTTCTCCCATTTTCTGGCTGTAGTGGTCTTCAATCTTGATGGCATAGTCGGCCAGGACGAATATATCGGCATCACTCAAGCAAAAGCGTTCCTGTTCCTCGCGATGGGTGGGTACATTACGGGTGCCGTGGCGGGTATCCCCTTCGGTATAAATCATCTTGATTTTCTTGCTACCCAACACCCTGCGCAGCACCGCTTTTTTGCCCTGTTTGAAAGCGGGCTTGAATACATAATATTCGTCAGGATTGACGGTTCCTTGCACCACGTTTTCACCCAGCCCCCAGGACGCGTTGATAAATACGGCATCCCGAAACCCGGTTTCTGTGTCCAGGGAAAACATGACGCCACTGGTGGCCAGATCCGAGCGCACCATTTTCATGATGGCAATGGACAAGGCCGCCTTGAAATGATCGAAACCCTGATCGATGCGGTAATGAATGGCTCGATCCGTGAAGAGACTGGCAAAACAGCGTCGGCAGGCATCCAGCAGGGCGGCCTCCCCGGAAATATTCAGGTAGGTATCCTGTTGGCCGGCAAAGCTGGCAGTGGGCAAATCTTCTGCCGTGGCCGATGAACGGACCGCCAAAGACAGGCTATCTCCATACTCCTGGCGCAGTTGCGCATAGGCTTCAAGGATTTCCTCCTGCAGATCCTGGGGAAGGGGCGCGCTGTAGACAATTTCCCGGGCTTGGGCGCCCCGCCGGGCGAGATCCCGAACATCATCCGGATCGAGGCCATCCAACGCCCCATGCAGAGCAGGCCAAGCCCCCGCCTGATCCAGCAGGTGATGGTAGGCTTTCCCGGTGATGGCAAAACCGTTGGGTATCTGGACTCCCTGCGGGGTGAGCTCCCGGTACATTTCCCCCAGCGAAGCATTTTTGCCCCCTACCAAGGGTACATCTTCGATGCGTATCTCCCTGAAAAAACGGATATACTTGCCAGCCATGGAATTTTCTCCCCACAAATCCGGGTGCGGATTCTGAATAAAAGATAGTCAATGAAACCCTTCAGGACAATCGCATGGCAGGTATCCTGATGGTTTCCTTGGCGAGTTTTTTGGTTCCAAACCAGGGAGAGGCTGGAGACCGCCATGCGGCCGCGAATGCACTCTCGAAAGTTCTCCTGAAGTCAGGTAGCTTGTTATCTTATGCATATTTTTTGAGATCAGGGAAGGATTGATGAACGACTCCAGTTCTGCATCAAGGCAGCAAAATCTGTGGCCGCGGGAGGCGCGTTGGCTGCATGCGGGGATCGCCATCGGCGTGACTCTGCAATTACTGACTTCCCTATGGATGACACCGGACTGGCAACATGCGGATTACGCCAGCGTCACGCAGCTTCTGTTCAGTTTTCATGCCTGGGTAGGCCTGACAACGGCGCTATTTCTGCTCTGGCAGTGGCTCTGGATTGCCACCTCTCCCCAGATGCGCCAGCAATTCTTCCCTTGGCGAGGACCCTGGCAACCTATTTGGGATGATCTTCGTGATCTGTACCGTGGTCGCCTCCGCCCTCCGGGTCCTGCTCCCGGTCTGGCTGCCCTGATACATGGGCTTGGTTTGCTTTTGATCAGCTGGATGGCGTTGACGGGCACCATCATTTTCTTTTTCTTGCCCCAGGGTGGCACGCCCCCCGGGACGCTTCTATTGAGTTTGATCCCATTACACAAAGCGTTAGTGTATCTCGTATGGGCTTACTGGATAGGTCATGTGGGGCTATTTTTTGCGCACTTGCTGCGTCGTGATCGTATTCTTGATATTTTTCGTTTGGGGACCTGATGAGTGAGGGAAACATGAAACAACGCATGCAATTATCACTGTGGTTGCTGTTGCCTTTTTCATTGCTGGCATCGGCAGATACGGGGACACAGTTAATCCATCTGGGAGTCCGGCAATCCTATCATGTGGCAAATACGGTCATGCTGGCGCAAATGCAAGCCAGTGCCAGTGGACCCAATGCGGCGGATTTGGCGCAACAGGTCAACACCAAAATGCATTGGGCCTTGCAGCAACTGGCCGCTGAGCAGCATTTGCAGACGCAGACTCTGAATTATTATACGCAGCGCGATTATGGTGACGGTAAACCCACTGGCTGGACGATAAAACAGATATTGCAGATCCGTGGTCCTCAGTCGTCACAGCTGAATCATGTTCTGGGTAAATTGCAATCCCGTCTGGAGCTGATTTCCATGAGCACCGAACCCAGCGAGAGTGCGCGTCAGGCTGCCGAAGCGCAAGCCGCCAAGCAAGCCATTACGCGTTTCAAAGCACACGCCCATGATTTTTGCCGGGATTTTGGATATAGCCAGAGTGTACTGGATGTTGTGCGTATCTCATCAACCCACGTTACTCCTGGCCCGGTGCCGATGATGAGGATGGCGGTGCAGACACCGGTGGCCAGTGCTCCGGGTGAGTCGGCCATGGCTGTGGAAGTGTCCGGATCTGTGCGTTGTTTGGGGAAAAAGTAAAGGAGACAAGCCGTGGATGCACTGACCCCTCGACAGGCAGAAATTCTGGCCTGGATTCGTAGCCGGGTAGAGGAGGACAATCTGCCACCCACCCGTGCGGAACTGATGAAAGCCTTTGCCTTTCGTTCCCCCAATGCCGCCGAAACCCATCTGCGCACATTGGCCCGCAAGGGTTATCTGGAACTGCGGCAGGGCACCGCCCGGGGTATTCGCCTGCCGGAAGACGGAAAGGAAAGCCGCCATCCGCCCTCCCCGGGCTTGCCTTTGCTGGGACGGGTGGCGGCTGGTCATCCCATGCTCGCCGAGGAGTTCCGCGAGGGACAATTGCCGGTGGACCCCCGCCTGTTTGCGCCGGGAGCGGATTATCTGTTGCGGGTGCAGGGCATGAGCATGCGTGACGCCGGCATTCTGGATGGGGACATCCTGGCGGTGCGCCAGGAGCCGGGTTTTACTCCCCAGAATGGCCAGATGGTGGTGGTCCGGGTGAATGGCGAGGTCACGGTCAAGCGCTGGCAGCGGGAGGGAACGCAAATTCGACTATTGCCTGAAAATCCGGATTTTTCCCCTATTGTAGTCGATCTGACCCGCGACGAGCTGCAGATCGAGGGCAAGGTGGTGGGTCTGCTGCGTCTGGGCCAGAACCTCTAAGTCCATCTCCCCCAAATGCAAGCGGCGAGTCGTTTGATGGGTGCGTAGCGCGGCTTGTGCTGGTCTTGACGTTTACAGCGGTTTACAATCCCAAGCTATCACTCGCCGAATACATAGGATACCCCTTCATTCATGGATAAATCGTCTATTGCGCTGGCTGTGGGGCTTTTGATTGTTGGCGGATTGACGGGGGCGGTCATTGAGCGCTTTGCCGTCAATCCCGACGCTGCCCTGAGCCGTCCCTTGAGCCTTCAGGGTGCCAAACAGCTCCTTAACGATGTCACCCACGGTCAGGCCAGTGCGGAAAAGGTGTTTCCCGGCCCCGGCGGTTTGACCGGCATTGAGCTTTCCATGGAAGGGCACTCCACCATTGCCTATGCCACTGGCGATGGCCAGTATCTGGTGGCCGGACCCGTGCTGAACCGGCGGGGTCAGGATGCGGCCCATGCCGACATGATCAAGCTGGGACTCATTCCCAAGCCGGCAACAGCCGCCACCCTGGCGGAAAAGGCCGCCCATGCCGACAGCTTTGTGCTGGGGAGCAAGGGACCGGAGATCACCGCCTTTGTGGACCCCAACTGTATTTATTGTCACAAGTTTTATGAAGAAGCCCAACCGCTCATTGCGGCGGGCAAGTTGCGGGTCCGGTATGTGCTCGTCGCCTTCCTGAAACCCAGCAGTGCCGCCAAAGCAGTGGCGATTCTGGAGGCGAGTGATCCTGCAGCGGCCATGGCGGCCAATGAAAAGGGCTTTGACGAGGCGACGGAAGAGGGCGGTATTCGGCCAGCGCGGCATCCTGATCAGGCCACCCTGGCGGCGGTGGAAAACAATACCAAGCTCCTCAGTGAGAGTGGCGAAGTGGCCACTCCTACCCTGATTTATTGTAATGCCCAGCATCAGGCCGTTTTGACCCACGGCATGGATAGCCAGAGTCTGGCGGATTTTGTGCGGCATATCGGCAGTCTGGACCATGGAGCCTGTCATTGATGATGGCGTCAGAAAATAACTCGTTGATTCATCGGAGCGATTACCAGCCTCTGGCGTACCTGATTACGGATATCGCCCTGGATGTCCGTCTGGATCCGGAAAATACGGAAGTGACCGCCCGTCTGCATCTGCAGCGGCAGAGTCCGGAGCCGGCCAGCGCCCTGCATCTGGACGGCGAGGGTCTGGAATTGCTGGAGATTCGCCGCGATGGTCAGTCTTTGCCTGAAACCGGCTATGCGGTGGATGGATCGGGCCTGACCCTCTTTCAACCGGAACAGGATTTTGTCCTGGAAACACGGGTGCGCATTCATCCTGCCGCCAATTTGGCCCTGTCCGGTTTGTATCATGCCGGAGGGCATTTTCTGACCCAATGCGAGGCCGAGGGTTTTCGGCGTATCACCTATTACCAGGATCGCCCGGATTGTCTGGCCCGATTTACGGTAACCCTGCACGCTCCGCAAAAAACCTGTCCGGTCTTGCTGGCCAATGGTAATTGTGTGGCGCAAGGGAATGATCCGCAAGGTTTCCATTGGGCGCGTTGGGAAGATCCCTATCCCAAGCCGTCCTATTTGTTTGCCATGGTGGCCGGCGACCTGGCCGCCATGCGCGATACTTTTACCACCCAGTCCGGGCGTCAGGTGGCGCTGGAAATTTATGTGGCCGAACGGGATCTGAATGCCTGTAGCCAAGCCATGGACAGTCTGAAACGCGCCATGCGCTGGGATGAAGTCGTGTATGGCCGGGAATATGATCTGGATCGCTACATGATTGTGGCGACGGACAGCTTCAACATGGGGGCCATGGAAAACAAGGGCCTCAACATTTTCAATGCCAAATATGTGCTGGCCAGCCCCGAAACCGCTACGGATACGGATTATCAGGGCATTGAGTCGGTCATTGCCCACGAATATTTCCATAACTGGACGGGTAACCGGGTGACCTTGCGGGACTGGTTTCAACTCAGTCTGAAAGAAGGCTTGACGGTGTTTCGGGATCAGGAATTCAGCGCCGACATGAATTCCCGGGGGGTGCAGCGGATTGGGGATGTGCGTCGCCTGCGTGCGGCCCAGTTTCCGGAAGATGCTGGCCCCCTGGCCCATCCGGTTCGTCCTGATGCTTACTCGGAAATCAACAACTTCTACACCGCCACGGTCTATGAAAAAGGCGCGGAACTGGTGCGCATGCTGCATACCTTGCTGGGCAAGGAAGGTTTTCGGCGCGGCACCGATCTGTATTTCGAAAGACATGACGGGCATGCGGTGACCATCGAGGACTTTGTGGAGGCCATGGAAGATGCCAACCACGCGGACCTGTCCCGCTTTCGGACCTGGTATGCCCAAGCGGGCACCCCTCTGGTCAAAGCCCATGGCGTCTATGATCCCAAGGCCCATACCTATACCCTGACCTTGTCTCAGAGTACGCCGCCTACCCCGGGTCAACCTCTGAAAGAGCCGGTGCCCATTCCCGTGCGCGTGGCCTTGATCAACACCCAGGGAGAAAAGGCCGCCCTGGATATCAGCGGTGCCAGGGAGAAGGTGCTGGTACTGGAGGAGGCGACCCGGACCTGGACTTTTCAGAATATGCCCGATCCGGTGATTCCTTCGTTGTTGCGGGGTTTTTCCGCGCCGGTGCGTCTGGAAAACCCTCTGGACGATCAATCCCGCAGTTTTCTGGCCTGTGTGGATGATGATCCCTTCAATCGCTGGGAAAGTATCCAGGAGCTGGCTCTGAAAAGCATCCTAGCCGGGGTGCAGAACCCAGGCACGGTCCAGACCTTGCCATCCGCCCTGGAACGGGCCTTGTCGGCAACCTTGCAGGACGGTGCCATGGATCCGGCCTTTCGTGCGGAATTGCTGTCTTTGCCCAGCGAAGATTATGTGGGCGAACAAATGGCGGTCATTGCCGTGGATGCCATTCATCAGGCGCGGGATGCCCTGCTCAGCATCATCGGCAACCATTTTCACGGCGAATGGTTGAATCTGTATCACGATCTGGCGGCTGTCTATGAACGGGATGGGCTGTCCATCGGTCGCCGTCGCCTGCGCAATATGGCCTTGAGTTATCTGGTGTACAGTGATCGCCACCGCGCTGACGACATGACCTTGCATGCACGGCAGCAATATGTGCAGGCCGACAACATGACGGATCGCTTGGCGGCTTTCCAGTTGCTGGTCCAGCATCCCCTCCATGATGCCGAAGACATCCTGATGGATTTCTATCAGAAATGGCAGGATCATCCGTTGGTTATCGACAAGTGGTTTGCCATTCAGGCCATGGCCCCGCGCGCCGATGCCTTGCGCCATGTGCAGTATCTTCTGGTGCATCCGGCCTTTGACTGGAAAGTCCCCAACCGGGTGCGCGCCGTGCTGGGCGCTTTCACCATGAATCACACGGTCTTTCATGCCGCCGATGGTTCGGGATATGCCTTTTTTGCCGAGCAGATTCGCCGCCTGGATGACATCAACCCCCAGACCGCTGCCCGTCTCGCCACCCCCCTCAGTCGCTGGCAGCGCTATGACGAGGTCCGCCAGAAAGCCATGACCCAGGCCCTGCAAAAGCTGGCCGCCAAGCCCCATCTGTCCCGGGACCTGGCCGAAGTCATCCAGCGTGCCTATCCGGGCGCTGCCTAAATTTGCAGCTGCGTTTTTATTTTGGCCCTGAATCACATATCCCAGGGCCGGGCGGTGGATTCCAGACGCAACCAGTACTTGTGGAACTTTTTGCGTAGTCGTGCCTCCCGCCCCAGCAGGAAACCCCATAATGCTCCGGCCTGGAAAGCCACCCCCGATTTGCGTTGACCTGCCAGGGGTTTCAGGTATTGACCGGCCATGTCGGCATCGTGGATCTCGCCAGCGATGCCTTGCAGGGTGGCCAATAATTTCAGCAGGGCCTTGCTATCCTTGCCCGGCCACAGGGGCGCAAGAGTCATCAGCACATAACGAAAATTCTTGATGCGGATGCGCAGGGGATGCAGCGCTTCTGGATGCTCGGCCAGGTTCTTGCCCGAAGCCCGGAGTTTGCGGTATTCCCGATGGAGTTGGGCTTCGCAGAAATCCTGCAGGGTTTTGTCCTGATTCAGGGGGTGGCGGAGTAAAAGGGCCCAGATCCTCAATAGGATGGACACTAATTGTGACAACTGTCCTGATGCTTTGGGGATCTGCGCTTGCAGCACATCCCGCAGATGCGCGGGCTCGATGTCCAGGGCGGCGGCGATTTCCGCCCAGTAGCCCAGCAGGGCTTCGTAATCGCGTTGCGGGTTTTGCTGGTGAAACCATTCCTGAAGGGGCTGACGGAAAGGTTGCAGGGGATCGGCCGGATCCAGAACCCGGCAGAAGCGTAGGTTTGCCCGGAGGCTGCGCACGCTTTTGCGCAGTTCATGGAAACTCTCCACATCGGGTTTGGCCCAATGTTTGCGGACGTCATGCATGATCTGCTGCAGTTGCCAGATCAGAATCCGACTGAATGCCGCCCCGGCATTTTCCCGACGACGCAGGAGCAAGGCGTTGTCGCGCGGTTTTTCGTCGGGAAGCAGTCCGGCAAGACGCAGCCCCCGCAAGAGTTTGCTTTCCTGGTCGGGCATCAGGGGCAGATCCTGGCAGAGCGCCGCGCCCATTTCGAGTACCGCCGCCGCATGACCCTGGGCCAGCTCCAGCTCCACTTCGCGGATGGGTTCACGTTGGCCACGGGCGATAATTTCACCGCGATCCAGGGCGACGATGATTTCACTGTCATTGTAGGTGACCCGGCTTTCGTTGCGCGCGAAGCGCGTTTCCAGAATGACCTGCAGGGACAGTTCCCGGTAAGGAGCCAGCAAGGCTGCAGCCTCGCTGTCCTGGAAGACGCCGAGATCCGGAGCATTACTCTCGACACGGATATTCCATTCCGGACGCTGGTGCAGCCCTCCCGCTGACTGGCCACTGGCCTTGAGGGTGGCTACCCAGGCATCGTCTTCGCGGCGTATCCGATAAGCCAGACGCGCCCGCTGCAGGGCATTATCCCGACTGTCAAAATAAAAGGCATGGAGCTGAAGGGGAGGGGCTGGGGTGATGGCCAGCAGAGGATGGGCGACGATATTTTTCCAGGCGGCCGGAGTATCGGCCATGATTTGTAATTTAAGTTCCTCTTCCACCACCATTCTCCCTCACAAACTGTAATATGCGCGCCCATTGCGGGAGTTCACGACGATTTTCCGCCGAACGCAGGTCGGCAATGCCCGCTCCGGATTGGGCGGCGCGCACATACATCTGACTATCTCGCAAGGTGGCCACCACCGGCAGGTTCCATTCGGCCAGCACCGACTGCAGATGCTGGGCACCTCGCGTCCGGGCATCGACCCGGTTGGCGATGACCCCCATCCGTACTTTGCCTTTGCGATATCGTTTGATTTCTTCGAGCTTTTTCAGAAACAACCGACTGGCATCCAGATCAAAAACAGAAGGACCAATGGGTACCAGCAGGACTTCCACCTCTCCCAGCATATCTTCAAGGCGCTTCTTTTTGAGGCCGGCGGGGGCATCCATCACCACGTAATCACAGCAAGGATAATCCCGGAAGTCCCGTTCGGCATCTGCCAGCACCTGCAGTCTGGGTAACCGGGGAGAGCGGCGCAGGGACCAGTAGAGCGAAGATTGCTGGGGATCCAGATCGGCGAGGAGTACCGAGCCATGCAGGGCCAGTAGACTGGCCAGATTGGTGGCCACGGTGGTTTTTCCCGCACCGCCCTTGCTGTTCAAAACCAGGGTTCGGATCATCGGTGTCTTTTCAGACATGATGGCTACTGCGATCATAATGCTTGAGCAGAGTTTCCTGGGCGGAGTGGCAGTCTTCACTGGCCGCTTGCCGCAGGCTGGTATAGCTGCCATCGGCGTTCATTTGCCAGGCATTGCAATCATCCTGCAGATAAAGCAGCAGAGTTTCTTCCAGGACTCTGGCGCGGAGATCCGGGTCATTGAGGGGTACGGCAATTTCCAGGCGACGGAACAGGTTGCGCCCCATCCAGTCCGCACTGGAAATCCACAACCGGGGATGCTGACCATTGCCGAAATAATAAACCCGGCTGTGTTCCAGAAAACGTCCGACAATGGAGCGCACCCGGATATGTTCGGAAACGCCGGGTATGCCGGGGCGCAATGCGCAGGCGCCGCGCACGATCAGATCAATGTGCACCCCCGCCTGGGAGGCTCGATACAGGGCGCGGATGAGTTCCGGCTCCACCAGGGCGTTGACCCGCGCCAGGATGCGTCCCTCGCTGCCTCTGTGGGTTTCCGCTGCGATGGCCTGCATGAGCCCGTCGAAGAGGGTAAAAGGACTTTGCAGGAGGCGGCGCAATTGCGGCACCTTGCCCATGCCGGTGATGTGCATGAACAAATCGTTCATGTCGGCGGTAATGTCCGGATCGGCGGTCAGCAAGCTCAAATCCGTATATATCCGGGCATTGCGGGGATGATAATTACCCGTACCCAAGTGCGCGTAGAGACGGATACCTTCCTCTTCGCGCCGCAATACCAGAATCATCTTGGCGTGGACTTTATGGTTGACCACCCCGTACACCACCTGCACCCCGACTTCTTCCAGGCGTTCGGCCATGCGGATGTTGTTGGCTTCATCAAAGCGCGCCTTGAGCTCGACCACGGCGGTGACCTGCTTGCCCGCCAAGGCCGCATCAATCAAGGCATCGATGAGGGGAGAGTCGGGAGTGGTGCGGTACAGGGTTTGCTTGATCCCGATGACCTGGGGATCCGTGGCCGCCTGACGCACAAAATCCAGGACCGGATTGAAACTTTGATAGGGATGATGCAACAAAATCGGCGCTTCGCGCAGCTGGGCGAAGAGGTTTTCCGGCCGGGAACAGGTACTGGGGAGTCCGGGCACAAAGGACGGGAAAAGCAGATCCTGACGCGGTACCATGTCGATAATGGCCGCCAGACGGGATAAATTCACCGGACCCGCCAGGGAATAAAGATTATCATCCGCCAGTTCAAAATGCTTGAGAAGATAATCCACCACTTCCCGAGGACAGTTGCTGGCCACTTCCAGACGCACGGCCTCACCAAAGGGCCGCATGGGTAATTCGTCCACCAGGGCATCGAGGAGGTTGTCCACCTCTTCCTCATCCACAAACAGTTCGCTGTTGCGGGTGACCCGGAACTGATAGAAGCCCTGGACTTTCAGGCCCGGAAACAGCGCGGTCACATGCTCGTGGATGACCGAGGAGAGAAAGACGAAATCACTGGGGCCAGCCAGCTGCGCAGGAATCTGGATGATTCGGGGCAGGATCCGGGGGGCCTGGACGATGGCGATGGGGCTGCGGCGTCCATAGGCGTCCTGACCTTCCAGAACAATGGCAAAATTCAATCCCTTGTTCTGTACCTTGGGAAAGGGATGGGCCGGATCGAGACTGAGGGGCGTCAGCATGGGCATGACTTCGGTCTGGAAGTAATTGCTGATCCAGCGTTTTTGGGCAGCCCGCCATTCCCGGCGGCGAAGCAGGCGGATGCCTTCCTTGGCCAGCGCCGGGAGCAGGCGCTGATTCAGGCAGAGATACTGTTCGCGGATGATGTCATGGGCCATTTGCGCCACCGCGGCAATTTCCCGGTTGGGACCCAGCATGTCTGGACCCAGTGGTCCTGCGCCAAATTTACGCCTTTGCAGTAATCCGGCCATGCGCACTTCAAAAAACTCATCCAGATTGCTGGAAACGATGGTCAGAAAACGCAAGCGTTCCAATAGGGGTACGCGGGGATCATCAGCCAGGGCCAATACCCGCTGATTGAAGGCGAGGATGCTCAGATCCCGATTGAAATACAGATCCGGATCGTCGAGAGAGCGAGGATTATCTATGGAGCTTGTCTCGGGATTTTCAGTCATGGTGCTGCCGCATTCGATTCTCGGCGGCCACCAGGGTGTTCTGCAGAAGGACCGCCACGGTCATGGGACCTACCCCACCGGGAACCGGCGTGATCCAGGACGCCCGCTTTTCGGCTTCGGCAAATTCCACATCACCCGTCAGGCGTCCATCGGCGAGGCGATTGATACCCACGTCAATGACGATGGCGCCCTCGCGCACCCAGTGACCCGGAATCAGACCCGGTTTACCGGCCGCAGCAATCAGGATTTCAGCGCGCTCCACATGGGCCTGGAGATCACGGGTGAAACGGTGACAAACGGTGACGGTGGCCCCCGCCAATAACAACTCCAAGGCCATGGGGCGACCGACAATATTGGAGGCGCCGACAATGACGGCGTCCTTTCCCCGGATATCCGTGCCAATTTCTTCCAGCAGGGTCATGATGCCTGCCGGCGTACAGGAGCGGAGCAGGGGGGCACGCAGGGCCAGTCTGCCGACGTTATAGGGATGAAAACCATCCACATCCTTCTCGACAGCAATGGCTTCAATGATGACTTCAGGATCAAACTGGGCGGGCAGCGGCAACTGCACGAGGATGCCATCGATACGGTCGTCGGCATTTAATTCGGCAATTTTCTGCAGCAGTTCATCGGGGCTGGTATCGGCGGATAAATTGACGGCCAGGGAGTGGATTCCCACGCTTTTGCAGGTGTCGCGCTTTTTCTGGACATAAACTTCCGAGGCGGGATTATTGCCTACCAGCACCACGGCAAGGCCGGGAGGGCGTCCATGGATGGATAGAAAATTCAGACTTTTTTGGGCGGTTTGCGCCTGCAACTTTTTGGCAATCGCCTTGCCATCAATGCGTCGGGCAGTCATTGCTTCCCCTGCGTCGGATGAGCACTGCGGGGGGAACCCTTCTTCATCATGAAAATAACCTTATGAATGATCCGCGCCGTTTCAAATGCGCTGGTATTCCAGCATTCTTCTGTTCACCCGTTTTTTTGTCAAGTAGGCCGGATGCCCCTCAAGGCATCCGGCTTGGGTCTCTCAGCCTGACGGCTTCAGGAAAGCTCGGTGCTGGTTTCTGTCTTACCCCGGACATCCTTGGCGAGGACCATATACATGGCCGGCACCACGAACAGGGAAAACAGCGCACCGATGGACAACCCGGTAAAAATCACCAGACCCATCTGGAAACGGCTGACCGCGCCGGGGCCATGCATCAGGAGCAGGGGCAATACCCCCAGCACCATGGCCCCGGTGGTCATCAGAATCGGCCGCAGGCGGATGCTGGAGGCCTTTTCCACGGCCTCGCGTTTGGCGAGGCCCTCATGGCGTTGAATTTCATTGGCAAACTGCACAATCAGGATACCCTGCTTGGCAATCAGGCCGATCAGGGTGATCAGCCCTACCTCCGTATAAATGTTGATGGAGGCGAAGCCCAGGCTGACAAAAATCAGAGCGCCACTGATGGACATGGGGACGGTAATCAGCACGATCAAAGGATCCCGGAAGCTTTCAAACTGGGCTGCCAGCAACAGGTAGATCAGGACGATGGCCAGGGCAAAAGTCATCAGCAAGCCTCCGCTTTCCTGCATGTACTCGCGAGACTGGCTGGCGTAGTTGACCGAAAAGTCCTTGGGCATGATTTTTTCAGCCGTGCTCCGGAAGAACGTGAGTGCTTGGCCCATGGTCACCCCCGGCTTGGGTACGGCCTGGATGGTGGCCGAGTTCATTTGCTGAAACTGAGGCAGAAACTGGGGTTCTACCTTGATTTCAGTAGACACCACCGTGGACAGGGGCACCATCTGCCCGGTTGCCGTGGCTATATAGTAGTCCTTGAGGACTTCCGGATCGCTGCGGAACTTGTCCGGAACTTGCGGAATCACCTTGTAACTGCGGCCTTCCATGGCGAAACGATTGACATAATTGCCGCCCAGCAGGGGTTGCAGATCCTGGGCAATATCCGCCATGGTCAGCCCCAGATTCGCCGCTATGTTGCGATGGATTTTCAGTACCAGTTCCGGGTTGTCGATGCGCAAGTCCTTGGTCACGTAAAAGAACATGCCGCTTTGATACGCCTTGGCAATGACGGCGTCGGCAACCTGATCGATTTTCTCATAGCTGCCCGGACTTTGCAGCACGAATTGGACCGGCAGACCTCCCGCCGAGCCGGGTAACGGCGGGGGCAGGAAGGAGGCCACCTGCAGACCCGGAACACTTTGCAATTGCTGCTGCAATTTAGGCTGGATCTGCATGGCGGTGACCGAGCGGTCGGACCAGTTGGTCAAACGCATGCCGGCAAAGAGGCTGTTGCTCCCGCCACCGCTACCGACGGAGATGCCCGTGACCATGAAAGTCGCTTTGGTCTCTGGATACTGCTTTATAACCTTGAGAATCTGTTTGCCGTAATGGACCAGTCGATCTGGCGTGATGGTCGGTCCACCCGTTCCCGCATTGAAAACAACGCCCTGATCTTCCTGGGGAGCCAGCTCCGATTTGGAGGTGGAAAACAGGAAGTAAATGCTGCCAAACACGACAATGGCAAAGAGCATCACTACGGGTACGAAATTCAGCACGCCATGCAGGAGGTGATCGTAAAAGCGCTGTAAACCGACAAATCGCTGGTCGATGAAATGTTCTAAGCCGTGTTCCCTGGTGGGCCTCAACACCTTGCTGGAGAGCATGGGCGAGAGGGTCAGGGCGACGACCATGGAAATGAGGACGGCGGCCACCAGGGTAAAGGCAAATTCTCCGAACAGGCTGCCGGTGAGCCCACCCATGAAGCCGATAGGCGCAAATACGGCGATCAAGGATGTCGACATGACGATAATGGGACCGCCCAGTTCCCGCCCCGTGAGCAGTGCGGCGTCAAAGGGTTTTTGGCCTTCTTCAATATGGCGATGGACGTTTTCCACGACGATGATGGCATCGTCCACCACCAGGCCAATGGCCAGCACCACCGCCAGCAGGGTCAGCAGGTTGATGGTGAAACCCAGGGACCACATGATCAATCCCGCACCGACAATGGACAGGGGAATAGCCACCGCCGGGATGACCACGGCCCGTACCGAGCCGAGAAAGAGGAAAATCACGAGTATCACCACCGCCAGGGTGATGCCGATGGTCATCATCACTTCATCAATGGAGGCATGGATGTAGGTGCTGGCATCATAGGGAATGGCCATGTGCATGCCGGGGGGCAGACCCTTTTTCAACTGCGCCAAGGATTTTTTGACCCCCGAGGCCACATCCAGGGAGTTGGCGGAGGGCGATTCCTGAATGCCGATAAAGGCCGCTGGTTTCCCGTCATAAAATGCCTGAGAGTCATAGTTTTGGGCACCCAGCTCGACATGCGCCACATCTTTCAGACGAATCAGGGTGTTGCCGGACTGCTTGATGACCAGATTGCGGAATTCATGGACATTGTGCAGGTTGGTGGTGGCCACGATGGTATTCTGGACGGTTTTACCCCGGGTCTGGCCGACAGCGGAGATAAAGTCATTGGCGGTCAATGCCTGGGAAACCTGGGCAGCGGTGATATGCAGGGCCGCCAGTTTCCGGGGATTCAACCAGACCCGCATGGCATAGGTATTTCCGTTGCCGGCGCCGGGAGGCAGAATCTGGGCTTGTCCCACGCCGTGTACCGAAGCCAGGCGGGGCTGGGCGACCCGCAACAAATAGTCGGTAATCTGCTGCTGCGACAACTGGTCGCCGTAAAAGGCGATATACATCAAATCCGTGGTGTCGCCGACGGTGACATTGATCACCGGTAACTGACTGCCCGTGGGCAACTGGTCAGTCACCTGCTGCACCTTGGACTGGATGTTGGCTACGGCGGCACTGGGACTGTAATTCAACTTCATGTACACCGTGATGGTCGAGCTGCCCTCCGAACTGTTGGAGGTCATGTAGTTGATATCCGGGGCGCTGGCGATCACCTTTTCCAGACGGGCGGTAATGAAGCCTTGTACCGTGCTCGGATTGGCTCCAGGGTAGGCGGTGGTGACCGTCACCACGGTATTGACCAGGGCCGGATATTTCCGAACGGTCATCATGGTATAGGCGTGCAGGCCCAGCAGGAAAATCACCAGACTCAGGGCCGTGGCAAGTACCGGACGGCGAACGAAAATATCAGTAAATTTCATGGGCTAGCCTTGCTTGTCGGGACTGATGGTAACGAGACTGCCATTGACCAGTTTGACCTGACCGGCCGTGACCACCTGATCGCCTGGCTTCAGTCCGGAAAGGATTTCGACCATACCGTCACGTTGCTTGCCGGGCTTGACCACCTGCTGAACAGCGACCTCCTGGGTTTTGTCCGCCTTTTTTTCCTTTTTGATGAGATAGACATAATCTCCAAAGGTATTGTAGGAAATGGCCGATACGGGAATGACCAGGACGTTTTCTTCCTGCTTGCGCACCACCGTCAACTGACCAAAAAGACCGGGACGCAGCTGGTTCTTGGGATTGTCGATGGTCGCCTGCACGTCAATTTGCCGGGTGCTGCTGTTTATGGAGGAACCCAGCGCCGTGACCTTGCCCGAAAACGTCTGACCGGGCAGGGCGTCGGTTTCTAGTTGTACGGGAGTACCTACCTGAATATTCCGAAGGTCGCTCTGGGGTAAGGTGAAGTTGGCATAGAGTGGACTCCAGGATTGCAGATCCACAATCTTGGTGCCCGGCGTCAGGTATTGACCGACATTCACCTGGCGGATGCCCAGATAACCGCTGAAAGGCGCGCGAATGGCCAGTTTGTTGAGTGTTGCCCGGATGTTCTTGATGGCGGCCCGATCGATCTGATAGCTGGCCAGGTCGGAATCCAAGAGGGACTGGCTGGCGGCCTTGGTGGCAATCAATTTCCGGGTGCGGTGCAAATTGCTGGCGGCCAGACGTAACTGGGCCTGATCACTGGCCAGTTCCGCCAACTGATTGGAGTCATCAATTTGTACCAGGAGGGTCCCGGCCTGCACATATTGACCGGAATGGAAGTGAATGGCGGTCACATTACCGGCAATTTGCGGGGTCACATCCACACCCTGAACGGCTGTCAGCGAAGCGACGGCACGCAACTGTGGATGCCAGTGGGTTATTTCAGCCCGGGCCGCACTGACGGTAACCACCGGCGCCGGCGTATGCGCCATCGCCTCGGCAATTTTATGGTCGACGAAAGCCTTGAATCCGAAAATTCCGCCAAAAACAATCAGCAGGCCAATAATGACAATCACAAATGCTTTTTTCATATTCCGTCTCCGCAGGGGATGGCTGCGCTCCGTCAAAAATGCTTAAGAATGCTTGGGGTCGGGATTGGGTACCATTGTGACATCCGGGTGATTCCACCAGCCACCTCCCAAGGCGACCAGCAACGCCGCAGTATCCTGATAGCGTTGCGATTGGGCTTTGATTTCCGCTATCTTGGCGGTGCTGTATTGCACTTCGGCGGTCAAGAGGGTCAGATAATCAATGGCGCCAGCGCGATAGCTGGCCTGGGCCAGTTTGAGGGCTTCCCGGGACGCCTGCAGCGCTTCACGCTGGGCGGCGAGGGTCTGGGCGTCATGTTCGATGGCCCGCAAGCCGTTGGCTACCTGATCAAAAGCATTCAGGATGGTGCTCCGGTAGTTGGCGTATGTCACGTCATAGGCAGCATGGGCCTTGGCTTTCTGGGCTTCCAGTTTGCCGCCTTCAAAAATGGGTTGAGATACGGCACCCACCAGACTCCAGATGCTGCTCACCGGATCGAAAAATATACCAGGCTGGCTGGCGGCATTACCGAAGGAAGCACTGAGTTGTACGGTCGGGTAAAACTGGGCACGGGCTTCGCCGATCAGGGCGTTGGCCGCTTTCATCTGGGCCATGACGGCGCGTATGTCCGGTCTTTGTTGCAGGAGTTTTGAGGGCAGGCTGACGGGGATTTTTTCCGGAAGTTTTAATTTGTTCAGGGTGAAATTCTGCCGTTTGACGTTGGCAGGAAATGCTCCCACCAGTATGGCGAGTTCATGGCGATAAACGGCCAGCTTTTGCTCCAAGGGTGGTAAAGTGGCCGACTCGCTGGCCGTCTGGCTTTTCTGGGTCATGACCGTGCTGTAGTCAATGGCACCCACCTGATACTGATATTCCGTCAATTTCAGCAGCTTTTTTTCCTTGGCAATGATCGCCTTGGTGGCCTGAATCTGTTCTTCCGTGGCTGCCTCGTCTATCGCTGTGGTCACGATATTGCCTGTCAAGGTCAATTTCGCCGCTTCCAGTTCCCACTGCTGGTATTTCACCAGTTCTTCACTGTTGCGATAAACCAGACGATTGACGCCAAAAATATCCGGGTAATAGGAAACCCCTATGGATCCGTTGATCAGGGAATAATGAAAGCCGCCGGGGCGACCAAATGTTGCAGCGGCCGCTTTGCTGCGATTGGCCTGCAGATTGCCGGTGATTTGCGGATAGAAAATGCTGGCGTTTTCGCGTGCCGTCGCCTGTGCCTCACGCATTTGCGCCTGGGCAGCCGCAATGGTCGGGCTGTTTTTCAGGCCGGTGGCGATGAGGGTATCCAACGCCTTGGAGCGAAACAGTTTCCACCATTCTTCATGAAGTTCCGTGCCGTACTGAAAATCCTGGGCTTCTCCTGCGAGTCCCCCTGGAGCAACGGTTTTTTGCGGCGATTTGCCGGCGGTGTAAGGCATCTTGTCCGCAGGCGCTGGAGGAACCCGGAGCTTGGGTTCAAAGCTGCAGGCGGCTAGGCTACTGCCCAACATCATGGCAAGAATGGCGGCTATGGATTTGGGAAGTGGTTTGTGCACGAAAAATAACCCTCTCGGAGGCCTGAACCGACCGGTCAGTATAATGGCGACGATTTCTCAAACTGTCAAATTTAGCATTCAGGTGACCAGTGTCTGGGTTTTCCGGTTCTTGAGAGGGTTTGATTGTTTTTGTGGCGCTTTCGCGACTCTTGATTCTCTCAAGATTTGAACCCATATTATACATGGTAACACTTTAATATTGGGGGAGCGAATGAACAAAAAGTTTTTGGGAATAACGGTGCTGCTGACCAGCCTGATGATGGCGCCGCTGGCATGGGCCGAACCTTCGGTCACTCAGGTGACTCAGGCCATTCAAGGCGGTCGTCTGGACCAAGCACAGAATATGATGCAGGAAGTATTGAAAGCCCATCCGAATTCTGCCGAGGCACAATATCTGGAAGCGCAGGTTCTGGCCCGCCAGGGCCAATGGTCAGGAGCGGCGAGCGCCTTGCAAAAGGCCGAGCAACTGGCCCCGGGCCTGCCTTTTGTCAAGCCCGAAGTCGTGCAGAAATTCCAGAAGGAGTTGCAAGGCCATAATCTCGGGGCGAATCAGGCTGCTGTGGCGAAAAAAGGGGGTTGGGGTTCTGCCCTGGTGTTTTTCGTCGGTCTGGTCCTGCTCATGGCGGTCATCTCCCTGTTTCTGCGGCGGCGGCGTCAGAATGCCCAACTCCTGTATCGGGGCGGGCCAGCGCAGGGGCCTTTCGGCGGTATGAACGGCGGCTATGGGCCTAATGGTCCAGGTTCAGGATATCCCAACGGGCCAATGGGCGGAATGCCTCAGCAAGGCGGCGGATGGGGTTCCGGTCTGGCTTCGGGAATAGCCACCGGAGTCGGAGTGGGTGCGGGTCTTGCCGCAGGGCAGGCCCTTGCCGGTAGTCTTTTGGGTGGTCATGATGGGGCCGGAAGCCAAGGTAATGCTGCAGATAACGATAGCCTGGGTTTGACCGACAATTCCTGGGGAGATGACCCGCTTGCCAGTAATGATGATTTTGGCATGGATGATGGCGGCGATGACTGGGGCTGATCCCTTTATGATGGGCTGACGGCAGAAAGGGCAACATTGTTGCCCTTTTTTGTGGACGGTCTTTGTCTGAAGAAACCCGCCGACTAGGGCAGGGAATAACCCCGCCGCCGCAAGGCATCGGCAATGGCAATCAAGGGCATGCCCATCAGGGCAGTGGGGTCCGCGCCTTCCATTTTTTCCACCAGGGCAATTCCCAGGCCCTCTGAACGGAAACTGCCGGCGCAGTCGAGGGGCTGATCCTTTTCCACATAGCGATGGATGGCGTCGGGGCTCAAGCTGCGCAGATGCAGATAATAGGGGATGCAAAACTGCTCCACAGTGTCGGCGTCCGCCAGGGCAATGCCGGTGAGATATTCCACCTGGCGGCCTTGCATCCATTGCAGTTGTGTTTCGGCCTGGGTGCTGGACCCGGGTTTCCCCAGAATCCTTCCGGCGCAATAAGCCATCTGATCAGCGCCGATAACCAGGGCCTGCGGATAACGCGCCAAAACCGTCTGGGCCTTGGCCAGCGCCAGACGTTCGACCAGTTGTCGCGGACTTTCCTGGGCATGGGGGCTTTCATCGACCTCGGGGGCGACACAACGAAAGGGGATTTGCAACCGTTGCATCAAGTCCTTGCGGTAGGGGCTGGTGGAAGCCAGAATCAATTCCGGTAGCAGCATGGTGAGTGGATTCAGCCCGTATTGCGTTGCCCAGCGGCAATGGCGTTGATGGTGCGCAGCAATGGGTCCAGCCAGATTTCGCGAAACTCGGGGGGGGCATCTTCATTGCGATAACGCCGGAGCAAGGCCAGCTGAATATGATTGAGAGGCTCCATATAGACATTGCGCCGCTGCAAGGAGAAAGCAAGACCGGGGTTGTCGGAAAGCAGTTGCTCGGTGCCGGCCATGGCCAGCATTTCTCCGAGGCTCAGTTCAAATTCCTGACGGATTTTCTGGAATATGGAGCTGGCGAGTTCTTGATCGAGCGCTAATCCGGCATATTCTCCTGCGAGGGCCATGTCGGTTTTGGACATGGCCATGCTGATATTGCTCATCAGCGCCCGGAAAAAAGGCCAGTGTTGATACATGTCCTGCAGTATTACCAAGCGTTCGGGTTTATCCGCCCGCCACTGCGCGATGGCAGAACCCAGGCCAAACCATGCCGGAAGAATGTGACGGGACTGAGCCCAGGCGAATATCCAAGGAATGGCGCGAATGGAAGCCATGGAACGGTCGCTGCGTTGCCGGTGGGAAGGTCGCGAGCCAATGTTCATGTGGGCAATCTCATTGAGTGGGGTGGCTTCGTAAAAATAATCCAGAAAACCCGGCGTGTTTTCCGTCAGATCCCGATAGGCTTTTTCTCCCAGATGGGTAAGATCGGTCATGACCTCGAGGTAGGCGGGATTATCTGCCTCGACCGGACGCACCAGACCGATGCTGGCCTTGATGAGGCCGGCGGTGCCGACCGTCAGTTCATAGACGGCCGTCTCCAGGTTGGCATATTTGAAAGACAGGACCTCGCCTTGCTCGGTGATTTTGATTTGCCCTCGCACGGTATCCGGGGGTTGGGCGAGAATGGCCTCGTAGGTAGGACCACCGCCACGACCCACGCTGCCGCCACGACCGTGAAATACGCGGATTTGAATGTGGCGCTTGTCGGCGATGGCGGCCAGGCGCAGTTGGGCCTGATACAGGGACCAACTGGAAGACAAGATGCCGCCATCCTTGCAGGAATCGGAGTATCCCAGCATGACTTCCTGGGTATCTTCCTGACTTTTGAGGATTTCCATGTAAATGGGATTGTCCAGGAGGGTGCTGACAACCGCATCCATCCGTTCCAGGTCGTGAATGGTTTCAAACAGGGGAGTGACGGCAATTTCACTGTAAAGCCCCTGCCTTGACCAACCTGCCAGGCCGAACTCCTTGGCCAGCACCAGCACTTCGAGAATATGACTGGCTTCATGGGTCATGGAAATCACATAATTGCCGAATCCTGAAGCGCTGACCTCACGGCGTAGCTGGGCAATGCAGCGAAACATGGCGCAGGTTTCGGCCGCCAGTGGGGTTAAATCCGGATGTTTCTCGACCAGGGGGCCGGGCCGTCGCAGCGCATCGGTGAGGGCCAGCTGCCGCGCTTCTTCGGGTAGTTCCAGATAACCTGCAAAACCCGGAACATCCGCATAAAGTTCGGCCAGGGTGCGGGAATGCACGGTGGATTCCTGGCGGATATCGAGATTGGCCAGATGAAATCCAAAGGTCTGTACCAGCCAGACAATGTCCTGGATATCATGATCCGCAATGTAATCATCATTGTGTCCACGCAAGGAGTCGCGGACGAGCAGCAGATCATCCAGAAAGTCTTCTGCCGAAGCATAAGCAGGGCCTGCCGATTCATTCATGATCTGGCCGTTTTCCAGTTGCCGCAGGCGCAGATCCAGGCGGGTCATCATATAGCGCAGCTTCCGGCGATAGGGTTCACTGGGAAAGCGCTGATCCACCCACTCGGCCAATTCCGGGAAATCATCGGCATCGCGCTCCAGAGAGGCCAGAAGGACGGGCGAAATTCCGCAAAAGCGGCTGGAATGTCCCAAGAGTTGATATAATCCGTTGAGGCGCTGCTGATATTCCTTGAGAACTTCGACGCTCTGGGTGCGCAGGGTCCAACTGGTAATGGCGGCAGTGACATTGGGATTACCATCCCGATCTCCGCCAATCCAGGAGCCAAAACGAATGAAAGCGGGGATGTCGATGTCATCATTGGCAAACACCCGCCGCGCCGCGCGCCGCGCGGCCCGATAGGTCATGGGTACGGCCTTGAATAGGCTGTCACGGAAGTAAAACAGACCGTTTTCGACCTCATCCTGGACTTGCGGCTTATTGGTGCGGACTTCTTCGGTTTCCCAGAGAATCTGGATTTGTGCTCGCAGATTATCCGTGACTTCTTTTTCTTCTTCGTCGCTGAGCGTTGGATCATCCAGTTTTTTGCTGACCACGAAAATCCGGCGCAGTCCATGCAGGACCGTGCGCCTTTTGGATTCCGTGGGATGCGCCGTAAAAACCGGAAGATAATGGGTCTGATCGAGAAGATACTGGATCTGGCCGGAGGTGATGCCCTGCTGCTGGAGGGCACGGAAAGTCTCTTCAAAAGAACCCGTCCAGAGCCCATCCCCTTTTTGCAGAAGACGACGGCGTTGGAGGTGCTGGGATTCTTCTTCGGCAATATTGACCAGGCTGAAATAGGTATTGAAGGCCCGGATGACCAATACCAGATCGTCCTGGGGAAGCGCGTCAATGAATCGGGCCAAGCGTTCCCGCAAGCGCTTGTCTTCCTTTTTGTGGAGGCGGATATAGCCCTGGCGGAGCTGCTCAACCGCATTGAATACGCGGGTACCGGCCTGTTCACGTAACACCTCACCGAGCAGGTTGCCCAGTAATTTCACACGGCTTCGGAGTGCCTTGTCGTTGATGGCCGTTTTTTCCACTGATCCGTCTCCTTGAATTTTAATGAGCATCCCGCTGTCGAAGACCACCAGGACGACAACCGGAGCTATTGGGTGTTTCGGAAATCTTGGTGCTTTTGTTTTCTAAGCTAATGGCAAGCGGGCTGCAGGTCAATCATGCCCAGCCATCCTGAGGCGCATCGCTGCCGTTTGCTGAACTTGAACGATCATGCAGTTGTCTGGCTGACAAGCATGGCTTTCCCGACTTTTTTGAGCTAGTCTAAGTTGCATGCAGTGGAAACGGTCTCTCACCCGCTTTTCATTACCCTAGAAGCGCCATGAAGCATAGTCAAGGAGATAAAAAATGGCCGGTCAACAAAAAGGACAGATCCTTCAGGATCCTTTTCTCAATTTGCTGCGTAAGGAACATGTTCCCGTCGCCATCTATCTGGTCAACGGGATCAAACTGCAGGGGTTTGTTGAATCCTTTGATCAGTTTGTGGTTTTGTTGCGGAATAATGTCAGCCAGATGATTTACAAGCATGCCATTTCCACGGTGGTTCCAGGTCGCGATGTGCGCCTGCCCCTGCCAGAAGGAGAAGGCGAAGCAGCCAGCCTGACCGAAGAAGAGGCCTGATCCTGACCCATAATGTAGTTGCAGTGGATGTGCCCCGTGAGCGGGTTCTGCTGGTTCATGTGATATTGCATGGCGAAGTGGATCTCGATGATGGGGCCGAATTTTTTCATCTGGCCACAGACTGTGATGCGGATGTGCTGGAACTTCTTCCCGTGGCCCGTAGCCGTCCTGATCCGGCGACCTTCATTGGTAGCGGCAAGGTACAGGAACTGGCAGAAAAGGTGCGGGAAACGGCGGCTGATCTGGTCCTTTTTGATCGGACCCTGAGCCCAGTTCAGGAACGCAATCTGGAACGCGCCCTGCAGTGCCGGGTCATGGATCGGGTCGGGCTGATTCTGGATATTTTCGCCCGTCGTGCCCGTACCCATGAGGGGCAGCTCCAGGTGGAGCTTGCGCAGCTTACCCGCTTGCGCACCCGTCTGATCCGAGGTTGGACCCATCTGGAGCGGCAACGGGGAGGTATCGGCTTGCGTGGTCCCGGCGAAACCCAGTTGGAAACCGACCGCCGCCTCATTGGCGACCGGATTCAGTCCCTGCGGCAAAAACTGCTCAAGGTGGTTGCGCACCGCCGGACCCAGCGCCGGGCCCGGCAACGGGCACCGGTGCCGACGGTGGCTTTGGTAGGTTATACCAATGCCGGGAAATCCACGCTTTTCAATGCCCTGACCCAGCGCAGCAATCATGCGGCGGACCGCTTGTTCGCCACCCTGGATCCCGCCATTGGCCGCCTGCCGATTGCTGGGCAGGATGTCGTGCTGCTCGCCGATACGGTGGGTTTCATGCGGGATTTGCCCACGGACTTGATTGCTGCATTTCGGGCGACTCTGGAAGAGGTCAATCAGGCGCAATTGCTTCTGCACGTGGTGGATGGCAGTGCCGCCGATCGGGACACGCAGATGGCTGCGGTGGCATCCGTCCTCGGGGAAATCGGTGCCGATGCATTGCCGGTACTGGTGGTATTCAATAAGGTAGACCGGACGGGAGAACCCGGCGGCGGCATTTATGATGCTTCCGGCAGGTTGCTGGCGGTCAATGTCAGCGCTCAGAGTGGGGCGGGCCTGGATGCGCTGCTGCAGGCCATTCTGGAGAAGGTGGGTCGTGCCATGCTGCGGGTCGAATTGACCCTGAATCCCGAAGAAGGGGCCTGGCGTGCCTCCCTGCATCGTGTGGCTACGGTGCTTGAAGAGGATTTTGACGCGGAAGGGAAAATCCGCATGGTTTTTGACATTGATGATCTGGCCTGGCGTCGTCTGCGGGCACAAATGCGGAGACATGGTTGTCAGGCGCCAGAGCCCACCCCTACAATACCGGAGTTGATCAAGGAAGGAGATTGGTATGCCGTGGAGTGATCCGGGCGGAAACGGAAACAACAACAATAACCCCTGGGGACGGCGTCCCAATGCTCAGAAGCCAGCCTTTGACATTCAGAAAATCACCCAGGAATTAAAAAAACTGGGCGGTCTGCTGGGTTCCGGAAAGGGGCGCGGCTCCGGAGGGCCGAAGTTTGACCCGCGTTGGCTGCATCGTCTGCCCATCATTCTCATCGGCATTCTGGTTTTATTCTGGCTGGGGTCAGGTATTTATGTGGTCGGCCCCAATGAGGAGGGGGTGGTACTGCGTTTTGGCAAGGAAGTGGGTATCGCTCAGCCAGGCATCCATTATCATTGGCCCTTTCCTTTCGAAACTGTCGCCTTATCCAGGACCGCCGAGAATCAGCGGATGGTTCTGGGCTACAGTGGCGCAGTGGATACCCTCAACCCGGGCATGATGCTGACTGCCAATGGTGATGTAGTGGATGTGCATTTTGCCGTTGACTATCGGATCAGTAACGCCAGTCACTACCTGTTTTCCACGAGCAACCCGAAGCAGTTGATTCGCTACAGCGCCTTGTCTGCCATGCGCGACCTTGTTGGCAAAAGCCAAATGCAGGATTTGCTGCAAGGGGATAAGAGCACCATGGCACAGAAAGTTCAACAGGGTGCCCAGAAACTGCTCACCAGGTTTCATTCCGGCGTGACCATTCATGCGGTGCAGATCATCGGTATTCATCTTCCCAAATCCGTGCAATCGGCCAATACCGAGGTAATGACAGCCCGGGAGGATATGGCCCGCTTCCGGCGTGAGGCAGAAGCCTATGCCAGCAGCATTATCCCCAAGGCCAAAGGAGAAGCTGCGACCATACTGACAGCCGCGCAGGCCTACAAGCTGAAGGTGGTGGATCATGCCAAGGGCGACGCTGCGCGCTTTACCGACTTGCTGCGGGCGTACCAGAAAAATCCCCAGGTGGTGAGTGAGCGCATGTATTTGCATACCATGCAGGACATTCTCGGCAGCACGCCAAAAATCATTATGGATAGCCATGGAAAAGCCGTGATTGATTTACATATGCCTGAGAAATCGGTCGTTCAGCCCAGTGCGACTACGAAGTCTGCCGAAGCGGTCAGCGCCGCTACCCGCAGTACAGCTCCGGTGGCCACAACAAGCAGTGCGCCCGGTCAGCAGCCGGTACTGCCCATTTCAGGAGCGCAGTCATGAAAAACTGGTTATGGGCGGTGGTCATCCTGTTTTTTGCTCTGCTGCTTCTGGCCTCTGCGACCTTTTATACGGTAGATCAGTCTCAGAACGCCCTGTTGATGCAATTTGGCAAGGTACTGCGGGTTGAAAAAGCGCCGGGTCTTTATCTGAAATGGCCCGTGTTGCAACATGTGGTTTACGTTGACCAACGTCTGCAAAGCTACAGCCCGCAACCGGTCAGCTTTTTGACCGCAGACAAGAAACCGGTGTTGTTGGATTTTTTTGCGGAATGGCGGGTGACTGATCCGGGTGTTTATTATGCCCGTCTGCATGATCAGACTGAGGCCCAGGCCCAGATTGGCGATGCGCTTCGGGTAGCCCTGGGCAGTCGCGTGGGGACGATGTCCATGGAGTCTCTCATTGCTGCCAGTCAGCAGGAAATTACTGCTCCGGTCTTGTCTGAAGTAAACAAGCACCTGCAAGACCTGGGCATTGATGTACTCGACGCGCGCATCTTGCAGGTGGGTTTGCCACCAAAAGTGCTGCAAGCGACTTATAAGCGCATGGAGGCGGAGCAAATCCAGAAGGCCAATACCTATCGTTCCCAGGGTAAAAGCGATGCTGCCGAGATCCGCGCCAATGCCGAAAAGGAGAAAACGACCATTCTGGCCGATGCTTATCGGCAACAGGAAGAAATCAAGGGGCAGGGTGATGCCGAGGCGGCTTCCATTTATGGGGATGCCTATGGCAAGGATCCCCAATTCTTTGCCTTTTACCGGAGTCTGGAAGCCTATCGTCACGCCCTGAGCGACAAAACCGTGCTGGTACTCAATCCCGATTCACCCTTTTTCAAATATTTTCGGCATTCCTTGCATGGGGCAGGAAAATAATGCGCACAGAAAATCATCCGACCTGGCTTTTGCCCAGCGGTTTCGAGGATATTCTGCCTGCCCGCACGGAAGCCCTGGAGCATTGTCGGCGCAGTTTGCTGGATCATTATGCGCTCTGGGGCTATCGTCAGGTTACCCCACCCCTGGTGGAGCATCTGGAAAGTCTGCTTACGGGCAGTGCCGCTGATCTGGATCTGCAGACCTGGAAGCTGCTGGATCAGGATAGCGGTCGTCTGGTGGGGCTGCGTTCGGACATGACTCCGCAGATGGCCCGCATTGATGCCCAAACCTCTGCTTCCGGTGAGGTCCGGCGCCTCTCCTATGCCGGAACGGTGCTGCGGGCACGTCCCGATTTGCTGGGCGGAAGCCGCGCTCCCTTTCAGGTGGGAGCCGAGTTGTTTGGCGTGGGTGGTCCAGAAGGGGATCTGGAAGTACTGTCCCTGATGGTGGAAAGTTTGCGCACCTGTGGTGTGCCTCATCTGTTGCTGGATATTGGTCATGTCAGCATTCCCCAGGCGCTGGCGGATGCCGCCGGACTGGCTACGGCTCAACGCAGTGACTTGCTGCGTCTGGTGGAACGCAAGGCGTGGCCGGATGTACGCAGCTGGCTGCAAAGCCATGGCAGTGGACAGACTGTTGCTGCCGATTTTGATGCCTTGTCCCATTTGCAGGGAGGTCATGCCGTACTGGATCGGGCGCGTCAGCAACTGGGTCAGTATCCGGCCATTGGCGAGGCCCTGGAAGACCTGAATTTTGTCTGGGAATCCCTACGCGCACGCTACCCCGATCTGGACATCCAGTGTGATCTGGCGGAAATTCGTGGTCATCACTATCACACCGGCCTGCTGTTCTCGGTGTATGGTCCACAACGCGGCGAGGCTTTGGCATGTGGGGGACGTTATGATGATATCGGTGCGGCTTTTGGGCGGCGGCGTCCAGCCACCGGTTTCAGTCTGGATTTGAAGCCACTGCTGCGAGAACTGCCGGAATCCCGTAAAAGCCTGCAGGTCTGGGCTCCTGCCGGGACTGATCCCGACTTGTGGAAGACCATTGCTGAAGAACGCCATAAAGGGCATGTGGTCATACAGGATTTTCAGACAGGCACCTCACCCGATGCCGTGCAGTTGCTCAAGCGGGGTTTTGATGCGCGCCTGGAGCAGACTCCCGGGGGGTGGGTGCCTAGCCCCCTGCATGCGCGCTGAATCTATTTTCCATGCTATTGGCGGAGTGTTCCGTGACAGATAAGTCAAATGTGGTGATCATCGGTACCCAGTGGGGTGATGAAGGCAAAGGCAAGATTGTGGACTGGCTGACGGAGCGCTGTCAGGCCGTGGTGCGTTTTCAGGGAGGGCACAATGCCGGACATACCCTGGTCATCGGTGCCCGCAAGACGGTGCTGCATCTCATTCCTTCCGGCATCTTGCGGGCCGGCGTATCCTGTTTCATCGGCAATGGGGTGGTACTGGATCCGCTGGCCCTTTTTGCCGAACTGGATGAGCTGCATTCGGCTGTGCCCGATGCCCAGGCGCGGCTTTTTGTATCCGATGCCTGTCCGCTGATCATGCCCTATCACAAGAGCCTCGATCTTGCGCGCGAACATGCCAAGGGTGCCGCCAAAATTGGCACGACCGGGCGCGGGATTGGCCCTGCCTATGAAGACAAGGTGGCACGTCGTGCCTTGCGGGTAGGCGATCTTTTTCACCGCGAGCGTTTTGCCGCGAAGCTGGGTGAAGCACTGGATTACCACAATTTTGTGCTGCAGCATTACTTCAAGCAGAAAGTCGAAGATTTTGATGCCATTCTCGATCAATATCTGGGACTGGCCGAGAGGTTGGCGCCGATGGTGGTGGATGTGTCGGTGCACCTTGCGCGCCTGCAGGCAGAAGGCGCACGGATTCTGTTTGAAGGTGCCCAGGGTACGCTCCTGGATGTGGATCATGGTACTTATCCCTATGTGACCTCCTCCAATACCGTAGCCGGTGGGGCCTCGGCCGGGAGCGGGGTAGGGCCGGCAGAACTGGGCTATGTGCTGGGCATCACCAAAGCCTACACCACCCGGGTAGGGGCGGGTCCCTTTCCCACGGAGCTGTTCGATGAAACCGGCGTGTTTCTGGCGGAAAGAGGCGCGGAAGTCGGCGCAACCACCGGCAGGGCAAGGCGCTGCGGCTGGTTTGATGCGGTCGCCTTACGGGCTGCCTGCCGGGTGAACGGGGTGACGGGCTTGTGCATGACCAAGCTGGATGTGCTCGATGGCCTGTCGGAAATTCGCGTGGCAACAGGATACCGGGTGCAGGGAGTGGTTCAGGATGATCTGCCTTCTGGTGCCGAGTCTCTGGCGGCCTGCGAACCCGTCTACGAGACTTATCCGGGCTGGCAGGAATCCACTGCCGGGGTGCGACGCTGGGAAGATCTGCCCCAGGCTGCTCGTCATTATTTGGAAGCCATTGCCGAACGTGCGGGACGGCCACTGGCCATCATTTCCACAGGGCCTGACCGGGAAGATACCATTCTTCTCGCTGAGCAGTTGTGAACGACGCCTATAAAAAAGGGCAGACCCTAAAGTCTGCCCTTTGCTTTTGGTACCGGGGACTGGATTCGAACCAGCACAAGCTTTCGCTTACTAGGACCTGAACCTAGCGCGTCTACCAATTCCGCCACCTCGGCGTGGACGGAATGATCTTTGATTAAGGAGTAGTTGTCAATGCCTGAAAACCAGGAGCCCGCCTCACTCAGTGAACGTGATCCCATGTTCGAGCGGGAAAAGGAAAAATATGAACGACCCATCGTCAGCCGGGAATATATTCTGCAGTATCTGGAAGAAGCCGGCCAACCCCTGACTCTGGAAGACTTTTTTGCAGAACTGGACATCGCGGAAGAGGATCAGGAAGCCCTGCGGCGCCGGCTGCGGGCCATGGAAAGAGATGGTCAGCTGGTGCGTAACCGGCGCGGAGCCTATGGCATCATCGAGGCCATGGAGCTGATTCGGGGGAGCGTCAGCGCCCACCCCGATGGTTTTGGTTTTCTGATTCCCGAAGCGGGGGGCAAGGACCTGTTTTTGTCGCCCCGGGAAATGCGCAAGGTTTTTCATGGTGATATCGTCCTGGGTCGAGCAGTGGGTGAAGATCGGCGAGGACGCATCGAGGGCACCATCGTGCGCATCCTGGAGCGGGCACTGAAGCAGATTGTCGGGCGCTATTTCGCGGATGGAGGCAGTCATTATGTGGTTCCGGAAGATCGCCGTATTCCCCATGAATTCAGTGTCGTGGAGGGCGGTGAACTGACGCCGGTCCATGGTCAGATAGTGACCCTGGAAATCACCCAGTATCCCGATGGACGGAACATGCCCCAGGGTGTTGTCGTGGAGATTCTCGGTGAGCATATGGCGCCGGGCATGGAAGTCGAAATTGCCGTACGCAATTACGGGCTTCCCTACCAATGGCCCGAGGCAGTGCTTGCGGAAGTCGCCGGTTTTTCCGAAGTGGTGCCCGAAGACATGAAAGCGGGTCGGCGTGATTTGCGCGATCTGCCCCTGGTCACCATCGATGGTGCGGATGCCAAGGATTTTGACGATGCGGTGTTTGCCGAAGACATTCCCGGCGGATATCGTCTCATTGTCGCCATTGCCGATGTGGCCAGTTATGTGCAGTCAGGGTCAGCGCTGGATAAGGAGGCGATTGCCCGGGGAAATTCCGTGTATTTTCCCCGTCGCGTCATTCCCATGCTGCCGGAAATTCTTTCCAATGGCCTGTGTTCCCTGAATCCCCATGTGGATCGTCTGTGCATGCTCTGCGAAATGGAGATGAACAGTGCCGGTGAAGTGCAGCGTTTTCGCTTTGCCCGGGGGGTGATGCGTTCCCAGCGCCGCTTTACCTATGATGAGGTGGCTGCCATTCTGGAAGGGGATGAGGCCCTGCGTGCCCAGGAAGCGGCCATGGTCCCCCATCTGGAGGCCTTGCACCGCCTCTATCAAAGTTTCGCCGGCGCCCGGGAAAGGCGCGGCACCATCGAGTTTGATTCCCAGGAAAGCCGCATCATTTACAATGATCAGTTGCGCATCGAAAAAATTGTCGCGGTTACCCGCAATGTCGCCCATCGAATCATTGAAGAATGCATGCTGGCGGCGAATGTTTGCGCCGCCCAATATTTCCGGATTCATGATCTGCCCATGTTGTATCGGGTCCATCCAGAGCCCTCGGTGGACAAACTGGAAGACTTGCGACGTTTTCTGGGAGAGCTGGGAGTCCCCTTGCGGCTACCGGAACATCCCCGTAGTGCGGACCTTGCCAGGATCATTGAAGAAACCCGCGAGCGCAGTGATGCCAGCCTGATCCAGACCGTGATTTTACGCAGCCTGTCCCAGGCGTTTTATACCATCGATACCGGGATGCATTTTGGCCTGGCTTTTCCGGCTTATACCCACTTCACTTCACCCATTCGTCGCTACCCGGATCTGGTGGTGCATCGCGGTATCCAGGCCTTGCTGGATGCGGGTAGCCATGAACCACGCTGGCTGGCCAAAAATGAGCTGCAGGAATTGGGTCAACATTGTTCCATGACCGAGCGGCGTGCCGACGAGGCCAGTCGTGAGGCGGTCAACTGGCTCAAATGCGAGTTCATGATGGATAAAATTGGCGAGTGTTATACCGGTATTATTACCGGCGTGACGGGTTTTGGTTTGTTTGTTGCCTTGCGGGATATTTATGTGGAGGGCCTCATCCACATCAGCACTCTTGGCGAAGACTATTTTCATTTCGATGCCCAGCATTATCGCATTATCGGGGAGCGTAGCAAGGAAACTTTCCAGTTGGGAGATGCCATCGATATTCGGGTGGTGAATGTCAATCTGGATGAACGCAAAATCGACTTTGAGAGAGTGCGGCCCGAGGGCCAGGCATCTGGGGGCAAATCCCGTCGTCCACGCCGGCCCAGGAAAGAGCTTTCTTGATCCATAGCATGGAGCCTCAGGAGGTTTTAAGGCTGCATGATGGGGAACGCCACCAGCGCTTTTGGGAGTCCCTCTCATGACAGGTGTTGCGCCACGACCCGGCTGAGTCGCGCCAATAATTGGCTCATGGCCGCCGCCTGATCCTCGGGATTGGCGGCAATGTGATCCTGATCGAACTGATTGCGTCCCCGCGCCTGGATCTGACCGTCAGGTATGTGCTGAATGAACCAGTCGGCTCGCAAGACGACCTGGCCGTCATTGCTGGGCAGGAAAGACTGGATGTTGACCGTGACCAGCAGATAGGGACCTCGCGGCAGGGGATCGCCGGGCATGAGCACGCTGTGGTCCGGTAATTCACCGGCCAGATCCTCTGCCATTACTTTTTGCGCCATTCCGCCCAGAGGAGCCGCCCACCGGACATGGTTGGCCACTTCCAGGCGGTATTGACCCTGCAGGGTAGTGAGATACAGCCGATCAATGTCCGCAGGCATCTGCACATGGGCGATCAGAACCGGCAAGCCCCGACCCTGCAAGGTTTGATGGGCAGGCAGGGGTGTTGGTGCGGACAGGGTCAGATATTGGGTAGGCGTGGATGCGCAGCCCGCCAGTGCAAGGGCGCATCCCAGCAACAGGATTTTTTTCTGCAAGGTCATGGTCTTTTCCCAAAAATCAGGGCATTGGGGTGACTGTTCAGATAATCGGTCAATTCCCGCAATGACTGGGCGGTACGTGATAACTCATACAGGGCGCGGGGCAGGGTCGTGGATTCCGGACCATTGGCTGCGGCACCCTGGTTTCGCAAGAGGGCATTGCCGGCCTGTAAGGCCGCATCGGCCTCCTTGCTGGCGCTCTTCAGGGATTTCAGAATGGCGGGCAGATCGGTATCGGCGGTTTTGCTCAGCTGATCCAGATGGGCCAAGGACTGTTGCACATGCTGCAAGGTCTCCCGGGTTTCCGGGGAACTGCTCAAGGCCGACAAATTATGGGTGAGTCGATTCAGATTGCCGGCAATTTGCCGTAGCGGCAGGGCATGAATTTTGTCGAGAATGCCATTCAACTGACGAATCGTGTCCTGAATTTCCGCTGACTGGACCATGGGAATCTCCGGAGGCTGTCCGGGTATTAAATGGGCTGCTTTGGCCCGCGGGACCATGACAAGGTCAATGACCTGGGAACCCAGCAACGGCACTGTAGTGCCCAGTTGTGCCCGGAGTCCCTGAGCAATCAGGTGACGCAGAATACCATTCATTTGCGCAGCGGGATGCGCCATATCCCAGTGTTGACCATGACTGAGCGGGATGGCCTCGGGATTGATGAGAATCTGGATATGGGTAAATAGTGCCTGTCGATCCGCATCGAAAAACATGTGGACGCTGCTGACGCTGCCGACACGGGCGCCTTCCAGCATGACGGCAGCGCCGACTTTCAATCCCTGCGGACCGCCCGGCATTTGCATCTGGTAAGCTACGGCATTTTCCCGGGGCGCATTTTCCGCTGCGGCGGCGTTGGCATAAAGCGGAAAATCTTCATTTTCTGTCACTGGGCTGCCATTTTGGGGGGTCGAAAAGCTGATGGCTCCGCTCAGCAAGGCCGGAATGGCCGGTACATGTACCCCAGGACGGGTCCCGAAGAGGCTGATGGCAATATTGCCCGAGCTCCAGAAGCGGCTGTGCGAGTTGACCAGATGCAGATATTGTTCGGGGAGAAAGGCGTAAATGTCGAAACCCTTCCCATTTTTTTGCAGGGCTTCACCGCGCACTTCGCCGACCTGCTTGCCTCTGAAGAGAATGGGTGCCCCGCGTGAAATGTTGCCCTTTTCCGGAGCATGCAAAATGAGAGTGATGCCTTTGGATTCACTTTTCAGAACGGGTTCTTCAGGCAAGCCCAGCACATGATGCACGATGCGGCCGGGTTGCGGGTCAATGCCAATATAAGGGCCGGCGATGAGGGATTTCAGAGAACTCAGATTGGAAAAACTGACTTTTTCACCGGCAATCCAGTAACGGGTGCCCTTGCCCAAATGATGGGCCATGTAATTATCGAAGCGCATGGTCACGGATATTTCGCCCAGGGATTGGGAAAGTTTGACCGCCGTGACATGGCCCACGATCACCCCGCGATATTTCACCACGGTATGATCCGGCTTGATGCCGCCCATGGTGGGAAATTCCACGGTCACCGAGGGCCCCTGGCTCATATAGGTTTTTAGCCCCAGCCAGGCCACGATGGCGAGCGCTGCCAGCGGCACTGCCCAGATCAGCCCCGGCCAGCGAGAGCGTTGTGTTTTGGCTGTCGGCAAAGGGCTATTCATGGGACTTCTGGAGAAATGCCGCCCATAGTGCACGGGGATCAAATAATTCGGTGGCAATCATGGTCAAGACGACAACCGCCAGAAAGGCGGGAAGGGCATCTCCCACATAAACGGCAATCAGTCCGGATAAGTGCATCAATGGGAGAAACACGGTCACCGTAAATACATCCACATGGGACCAGCGTCCGATAGTTTTGATCAGGCGATAGATTTCCGTTTTGAGTCGCAGTCGTTTCACGGAATGAATGCGTACAGAGATAAAGAACCAGCTCAGGGAAAAAAGCTTCAAGAAGGGAATCACGATGCTGGCCATGAAAATGATGACGGCAAAGAGCAGAAAGTGTGCATCAATGAGCTTCACGACACCCGTCATGATGGTATATCCCTCCATTTTGCCGAGCTGATAGTTGTACTCCATGGGGAACAGATAAGCGAAGGGGTAACAAAAAAAACCGGCCAGCGCAAAAGCGAGGGTACGCATGGTCGCCTGGGGCTTATAGCGCCAAATTCTGGCAGCACAACGAGGACAGCTTCGCCCTTCCATCTGCGCATGGACCGGCATCCCGCAATGCCCGCAGCCAATATAGTTCTGGTGGGGATCCAGTGATTCCATGACGGGGCCGATGCGCCGCCATATTTCGCGTCTTTCCAGGGTGGCCCTGGTCAACATGCTGAGAAAAGCCAGACCCACCACACACCAGCCCCCGGTGCCTACCGCGATGGGCAAAAAGGGCGCAACCCGCTCGTAGCCAATGCCAAAACCGATCAGGAAAACATCCAGCATGGCCCATTGGTCCAGCCACTCTGACCAGCGGAACATTCTGCCCAGCCAATGCGGATGATGTCCGGCATCCAGCTCAAGCAATACCACGGCAAGGGTGCTGAAGCGAAAAAAGGGCAGAATGAGCAACTCCAGCGCCAGGATGAGGGCTACCAGGGGCCAGCCCTGTGTCGCGACGCCCCAGATGCCGGAGGCGAGCACACTCTGATGATGGACGCCAAAAATATTGACGGAGAGCAGAGGGAGAAAATTGGCGGGTATCAGCAGAAAAAGGGCGGATAAAGTCATGGCCAGAGCCGCATTGATGCTGCGCCCCGCGCTGCGTTCGAGGACATGACCACAGCGCGGGCAGGCGAGCTTGCCGCGTCCCTGAAGGGGGGGTAACCGTTGGATGAGCCCGCAATCCGGACAGACCTCTATCCCATGAGGAGGATCTTCGGCGGCGTCGGGAATCCCAATGAGAGTGGTATCCAGGGACATGTTCTACGGATCCTGCTATTCGGGAAAGCGCTGTAATCTGGCTTCCATAAATTCAGTCATACGGCAATACTAGCAGAAAATGATACCAAGGGGAGACTGACACTGCTTTTCATGGCAAGAAAAACGGATTTTTTATCGACAATATCGGATGTTAAGACCCAATATTATTATTACTTGAATCCATGAATAGCATGATGGTGCATGATGAGCATTATTTCCTGGTGAATAACTTCCGCAGATGACCAAGACGCGGCCAGATTTTTGAGAATTTCCTGATACTGCTGGTGAGCACTCTTGCTATATATAGGATAACTGACCGGGATGACAAGGTTTTTAACTTTATTTGTTTATCAGTAAGTTCTGATTTATTGGAAAATTACTTGAACCAGAAATTATCCCAACCCTGCTGGGCGGCGAGCCCCAGTTTTTGTGGCAGATTTTTGGGTCGCTGATAGCTGATCTGGAGTAGCTTGCCGTTTTTTGCGGCATCCACAATGATCTCGTCACTGGTGGCAAGCTGATCCACCAAGCCTAATTCCAGGGCCTTGCTGCCCAGCCAGGCTTCACCGGTAGCTACTTTCTCCAGATCCAGTTGCGGCCGGAAGCGTTCGACAAACTCACGGAACAGGGTATGGATTTCTTCCAGCTCCTCCCGCAGCTTGGCCCGGCCGGTTTCGGTGTTTTCGCCAAATAGCGTGACCGTGCGCTTGTATTTACCGGCAGTGAACTGCTCAAAATCAATGTGGCGATCCTGCAGCCAGCGATGAAAATTGGGAATTTGCGCCACAACACCAATGGAGCCCAGCAGGGCGAAAGGGCTGGCCACAATCCGGTCTGCGGTGACGGCCATCATGTAACCGCCACTGGCGGCGACGGCATCCACCAGCACCGTACAATGGATTTTGGCGGCACGCAGGCGCAGCAGTTGGGCGGCCGCCAGACCGTAGGTATTGACCATGCCACCGCCACTTTCGAGGCGGATCAGCACGGCATCGCCGGCTTGGGCGGCCTGAATGATGGCGGTGATTTCCTCACGCAGGGCGCTCACCGCCGAAGCCCGAATATCGCCCTTGAATTCCAGCAGATAGGTGCATTTTTCAGTTTTTTGGGTTTTGTGCGCTTTTTTGAGCGCTTTCTGATGAGCCTTGCGGGCTTTTTTGTCGAGGCGCAGGGCTTCAATATGTGCGGCAGATTGTTCGATCTGGCGACGTAAATCCGTCACCTGCACCTGGCCCGTTGCCGCAGGCCTGCGCTTGCTGAGGGCTATGGCCGCAATCCCCCCGACAACGATCAGAATGGCGACCACAATCGTGGTGGTTTCGGCGAGAAAGGTCAGATAGTGACTCAAGAAGTTTTCCATGGGCAGACTATATACCAGAAGGGAGCAGCTTCAAAAGCCGGCAAAATCGGCAGAAGGAAATCTGCATGGTGCTGGGATGAAGGTGTTTTCGGTTGAAGCGCAGGGCCTGCGGGCGTTATCATTTGCCATCTTCGGAATGGATACCGCGAATGATTCATGTGAAATTTTTTGCCAGCGTGCGCGAGCGGGTCGGAATGACGGAAATGCAGTTGCCTTGTCCGCCAGGAGGTTTTACGGTGGAAGAAGTGTTGACCATGGTTGAGGGGCAGGCTGGGACGGAGTTGCATGATGCGCATTTACTGGCTTCCCTCAATCAGCAGCATGTGCCTTTTGCTGCGTCAGTTCAGGATGAAGATGAAGTCGCATTTTTTCCACCGGTAACAGGAGGTTGACCTTGCAGGTTAAAGTTCAGGCTGAGGATTTCGATGTCTCGGCCGAATGTGCTGGAATGCCTGAATCAAGGGGAGCCGGGGCGCTGGTGACTTTTGTGGGTACCGTGCGGGATTACAGTGATGCCAGCGACATTCTCGCCATGGAAATTGAGCATTATCCGGGGATGACGGAAAAGGAACTGGAGCGGGTCAGTCGCGATGCCGCCCAAAAATACGATATCCTGGATAGCCTTATCGTCCATCGTTACGGTGCGTTGCAGCCGGAGGAGAATATTGTGCTGGTAGCAGTCTGGTCCCGGCACCGTGCCGCCGCCTTCGATGCCTGCCGCTTTTTGATTGATGTCCTCAAAACCAGTGCTCCGTTCTGGAAAAAGGAAATCACGCCCCAGGGATCCCGCTGGGTGACGGATTGCCCGGGTTGTCGGGCCGGAAGTCGCGACGGGCACCGTCATGCGCCCCATGCCACCCGGCATCTGCTCCATTCTCGTTGAATCTTTCCCCAAAGCAGGTCAGTGTAAGGAAAATGATCTATGCCAAGTTTTGATGTGGTTTCTGAAGTGAATATGCAGGAAGTGGACAATGCCTTGCATACTACGCAAAAAGAAATGGCCACCCGCTATGATTTCAAGGGCAGCAAGGCGTCTATTGAACGAAAAGACAAGGAAATCATTTTACTGGCCGAAGATGAATACAAATTGGGTCAGATGATAGACCTGTTTTCAGCCCGCTTGGTCAAGCGCGGGGTGGACCTGAAAGCCTTGGATATCGGCAAGGCTGCTTCGGCAGCAGGAGGCCTGGAACGGCAGGTGCTCACCCTGAAAGTAGGCTTGTCCACGGAAATTGCCAAACGCATGATCAAATACCTCAAGGAGGGCAAATTCAAGGCCCAGGGCAGTATCCAGGGTGACCAGCTCCGGGTTTCCGGTAAAAGTCGCGACGAACTGCAGGCGGCTATCGCCGCCCTGCGCTCCGAAGATTTTGGCCTACCCCTGCAATTCACTAACTTCCGCGACTAAAGGCTGCTTCTCATGAGCAAACAGACGGTGCTGTACCCATGGCATCTGGCCCACGGTGCCCGTATGGTGGATTTCGCCGGATGGCAAATGCCGTTGCAATATGCTTCCCAACTGGCGGAACATAAAGCAGTACGTGAAGCGGCCGGGTTTTTTGATGTTTCCCACATGCGTCCGCTGGATGTAGAAGGCCGGGATGCCCGCAGCCTGCTCCGCTATGCCCTGGCCAACGATGTGGCCAAGCTGGACGCGCATCCGGGGAAAGCCCTGTACAGCACCCTGTTACAGGCGGATGGCGGCATCCTCGATGATCTGATTGTTTATCATCGGGGTGCTGATGCCTACCGGATTGTCCTCAATGCAGCAGGAGCCGACGCCGACACGGCACATTTTCAGGACCTGATAGACCAGCATGGATGGCAGGCGACGCTGCAAAAACGCCCCGATCTGGGCATTCTCGCCGTGCAGGGTCCCAAGGCACGCGCACAAGTGGCCGGCCTGCTGCAACTTCCGGGCCTGCAGTCCATGAAATCATTTACTGCCCTGGAAACGGACGCTTATTTCATTGGCAGAACGGGTTATACCGGCGAAGATGGCGTAGAGATCATTGCCGCCAATACCCATTTGCCAGGGTTGGCTGACCGCCTGCTCGCGGCCGGAATTTTGCCGGCGGGGCTGGCGGCAAGGGACAGCCTGCGCCTGGAAGCTGGCCTGGATTTATATGGCCAGGATATGGATACCCAGGTATCCCCCTACGCCAGCAATCTCGCCTGGACGGTGGATTTACGGGATCCAAAGCGGGATTTTCTGGGCCGCGCCGCGCTGGAAGCCGAAATCGCGCGGGGCGATGGTCCGCGTTTGATAGGCATTGCCTTGTCCGCTGGCATTCCTCGCCATGCTTATGTACTGGAAGATGCTGCCGGGCAGCCTTGTGGTGCAGTCACCAGCGGCCTGTTTTCACCCAGTTTGCAGTGTGGTATCGCCTTGGCGCGGGTCAATGCGCCGGTAGAATCGGGAAGCATCCTGCAATTGGTCATTCGTGGTGTCCGCAAGCCAGCCCTGGTGGTCAAGCCGCCTTTCTGGCGCCAGGGCGCTGCTACTTTTTCTTTTCCTGAGGAGTGTTGAGGGCATGAGCAAAATTCCGGAATCATTACGTTATAGCGACACCCATGAATGGGTGGAAGATTTGGGCGGAGGGCGTTACCGGATCGGCATTACCGATCATGCCCAGGAAATGCTGGGAGATCTGGTATATGTCGAAGTGCCCGAAGTCGGCAAAACCGTAAAGGCCGGTACCGTTTGTGGCGTGCTGGAATCGGTCAAGGCTGCAGCCGACTTGTATGCACCCATTGATGGTACCGTGCTGGAACGCAACGAAGGACTCAGTGACAACCCCCAGTGGCTCAATGAGGACCCCTATGGGCAGGGCTGGATCATGGTGGTCAGTGCCGAGGCATCTGCCTATGAAAAGCTACTGGATGCGGCGGCTTACGGCGCTATCGAGGAGGCCTAAGGCGAATGCCCTATATACCCCATGATGCAGAGGAGACGGCGGCCATGCTCGCTGCCGTCGGCGTAAGCAGCCTGGATGCACTTTTTGATGAAATCCCCTCCAGCCTGCAGGTACAGGACATGATGTTGCCCGAAGCCTTGTCCGAGAGGGCGCTGCGTCGGGAGTTGGAAAGTCGGGCGCTGACCAATACCCCTTTGCTGTGTTTTGCCGGTGGGGGCGCCTATGCCCACCATATTCCTGCCATCGTCTGGGAAATTACCGCCCGGGGAGAGTTTTATTCCGCATACACGCCCTACCAGCCCGAAGCCAGTCAGGGTACCCTGCAGGTACTCTATGAATACCAGAGTTTCATCACCCGCCTGACGGGGCTGGAGGTCAGTAATGCCTCCCTCTATGATGGTGCCTCCGGGCTGGCGGAAGCCTGTCTGATGGCCTTGCGCATCCAGGGCAGCGAAAAAAGCATTCTCGTCCCGGAAAATATTCTGCCCAGCTGGCGGAAGGTGCTGGATACGGTGCTGGGTATGCAGCAGATTCGGATGATATCCGTGCCTTATGATGCCCGGACCGGCTTATTGCAATTACCGGCAGAAGCGGGCGATGCGGCGGCCCTGATAGTGCCGCAGATCAATGCCTTCGGTCTGCTGGAAGCCGTGGACAAGCTCACGGACTGGGCCCATGCCCATGGCTTGCTGAGCATTGCGGTAGTGAATCCCCTGGCCTTGGCCATGCTCAAGGCTCCCGGTGATTGGGGCGAAAAGGGCGCAGACATAGCCGTGGGGGAGGGGCAACCCATGGGTATCCCCATGACCGGAGGCGGCCCCTATTTTGGTTTTCTGGCCTGTCGCAAAGTCCATGTGCGGCAATTGCCCGGGCGACTGGTAGCCAAAACCGTCGATACCCAGGGTCGGGAAGGTTACTGCCTGACCCTGCAGGCTCGGGAACAGCATATCCGGCGCGGCAAGGCCACCAGCAACATCTGCACCAATCAGGGCTTGATGGTGACTGCCGCCACCATTCACATGGCGACTCTCGGTAGCCATGGCCTCCAGGAAACCGCCCATACCTGCCATATTCGCGCCCTGCAATTGCGGGAATGGCTGAAAGATCTTCCGGGAGTCAGCTTTCCCCATACTGGTCCCTTTTTCCATGAATGGGTGCTGCGCTTGCCCATATCCGCCAGCAAGGTTCGCGATGTCTTGCTGGGACATGGCCTGCTCGCAGGCTTCCCCCTGCAGGAGTGGAACATGGGTGAAGCAGGAGACTTGCTGGTCTGTACGACGGAACTGCTGGAAGAATCCGACCTGCTGACCTATCGCGACGCCCTGCGCAGCGTTCTGGAGGCCCAATGAATCATCCCGTGCAAAAAAACATCAGGCCGGACAGTATTTTTGACCATGATCATGTATTGCCCGCACCGCAAAGCCCCGCTGATATTCCCGCCGAGCTGCTGCGCAAGATCCCGTTAAATTTGCCCAATGCTTCTGAACTGGATGTGTTGCGGCATTATACGCGCTTGTCGCAAAAGAATTTTTCCATTGATACCCAGTTTTATCCCCTGGGGTCTTGCACCATGAAATATAACCCGCGCATTGCCCATGCCATGGCCTCCTTGCCGGGTTTTGCCCGACTGCATCCGGACACTCCAGCTCCGGCCATGCAAGGCATGCTGCAGGTGCTCTGGGAGCTGCAGGAATGGCTGGCTGCGGTGACGGGCATGGCCGCCGTCAGCCTGACCCCGGCAGCGGGGGCCCAGGGGGAACTGGCTGGGGTGGCCATGATCCGCGCCTATCATCACGCCCGGGGAGATAAGGCCCGTAACAAGATGCTGATTCCCACGGCGGCCCACGGTACCAATCCGGCCAGCGCCCAAATGGCCGGTTTTGAGGTCATCGAAATCCCTAATCTGCCCGATGGCGATCTGGATATGGAGGCCCTGGATGCGCATCTGGGTCCGGATGTGGCCGGCATCATGCTCACCAATCCCTCGACTCTGGGGGTTTTTGAGAGACGCATCGCCGAAATCGCCCGGCATGTCCATGGGGCCGGGGGGCTACTGTATTACGACGGAGCCAACCTCAACGCCATCCTTGGTCGCGTCCAGCCCGGCCAGATGGGTTTTGATGTGATGCATCTCAATTTGCATAAAACCTTTGCGACGCCCCATGGCGGCGGTGGACCTGGTGCCGGAGCCGTGGCCGTTCAGGAGCGCCTCAAGTCCTTTTTGCCGCTCCCCACCGTCATGAAGGCAGATAATGGCGCCCTGCGCTGGATGACGGCAGAAGATTTACCCCAGAGTATCGGTCAGCTCAGCGCCCACGGCGGAAATATCGGGGTGTTGTTGCGCGCCCATGCCTATATCCGCCGTCTGGGCCGGGCGGGCGTCGGAAGGGTTTCCACCTATGCCGCCCTCAACGCCAATTACTTACTCAAGGAATTGCAGAAACTGGGCTACCAGGCGGCTTTTCCGGAACGCCGGGCCAGTCATGAATTCATCCTCTCGGTCAGTGATCTCCAGCAAGCCACGGGTATTCGCGCCCTGGATGTGGCCAAACGCCTGCTGGATTTCGGCATTCATGCGCCGACCATCTATTTTCCGCAACTGGTGTCCGAGTGTCTCTTGATTGAGCCGACGGAAACGGAAAGCAAGGCGACCCTGGACCGTTTCATTGCGGTCATGGCGCAAATTCGTGAAGAGGCCCTGACGCAGCCGGAAATATTACGGCAAGCCCCACACCACCTGCCCGTAGGCCGGCTGGATGAAGCACTGGCCGCACGCAAGCTGGACGTGGCGGCGCCGTTGGAATGATGCGCCGCTCTAACCTCAAGCCCAACGGATGTCCATCTGCGATGGCATTTCAGGGCTGAACGCGTTTTCCCCGCTCCAGACGGATGACCTGATCGGCCAGGCGGGTGGTGCGGGGGCGATGCGCCACAATGAGGATGGTTTTCCGGCCATGCAATTCCGCCAGGGTTTCGGCAATGCGTTCTTCACTTTCGCTATCCAGATTGCTGGTGGCCTCGTCCAGAACCAGCACTGGGCGGTCCAGATAAAGGGCTCGGGCAATGGCCAGACGCTGGCGTTGTCCTCCCGAAAAATTGGCGCCATTCCCCTGGATCACGCTTTCCAGTCCGCCGGTCCGAGCCAGAAAGTCCCAGGCATGGGCTTGCCGCGCGGCCGTTTCGGCGCGTTGGCGATCCGGCTGGCTTTCACCATAGGCAATATTGCTGAGGACGCTCCCCGTAAATAACACCGGCTCCTGGGCCACAAAACTGAAATAGCGGCGATAATCGCCATCGGGAATCCGCGATTTATCCGTCCCGGCCACGCTGATGCTGCCCCCACTGGCTGGCAGCAGACCCAGAATGACCCGCACCAGACTGGTTTTACCGCTGCCACTGGGGCCGACAATGGCCGTGGTGCTCAGGGGCGGGATGCTCATATCCAGTCCTTGCAGAATCTGCTCTCCCCCCAGTTGCAGGCGGAGATCGTGACATTGCCAGGTTCCCCAAGGCTGGGGAACCGGCGTGCTTTCGGTGATTTCTGCCGGTTGATCCAGCCAGGCAAACAAGCGGTCAGCCGCCGACAACCCCTGCTGTAACTGATTGTTGGCTGAGGACAGTTGCCGCAAGGGCTCATAAATCAAACCCAATGCCGTAAAAAAACTGAAAAAGGCCCCGGTGCTCATATTGCCGTTCACCACCTGACTGCCGCCCAGATAAATGATGGCGGCTATTCCCAGAGCCGCGATCATTTCCATCACCGGCACCGTGGCTTTCTGGATGCGGGCAATCTGCATCATCAAGGTAAAGTAATGCTGGGCCTGGCGGGCAAAGCGCCGGGCTTCGAAGGGTTCTCCGCCCTGACTTTTGATGACTTCCACCCCGCGCAGGCTTTGGGAAAACTGATCCATGATTTCCCCCATCTGCTCCTGCTGAGTATTTCCTCTTTGCCGGAGCTTCTGGCCAAAGCGAATCAGGGGATAAAAAGCGATGGGCAGGGTGATGAGGCTGATGAGCGCCAGTTGCCAACTCATGTAAAACACCACAAAAAGCAAGGCAACAATCTGAAAGGTCGACAAAAAAAATCGTGCCAGCACCGAAAGCCCCTGTTGCAGCAGAGTCAGGTCCAGGCTCATGCGTGACAGGGTACTGCCATGACTGTGGTCAATGAGCACTTCCAGGGGCAGGCGCAGGGTATGGGCAAAGAGCTTTTCGCGCAGGCCGCGCAGGACTTCTTCTTCGACCCTGGCGAGGTTTATGGCCTGGAGGTAATCGGCAGCGCCTTTGACCGCATAAATGAGGATGACACCCAAGGGTAACCATACCAGCATGTTCGCCCGATGGTGGATGAATATCTGATCCAGAACAGGCTTGATGATGTAGGCCATGGCCCCCATGGCCGCGCCGGAAATCACCATAAAGATCATGGCGATCGCAATGCGCCCCCGATAGGGGCGCACCAGGGCGAGGAGACGTTGAAAACTCCGGGAGCGTAATGCGGCGGGGGCGCTAGGGGCGCTCACTCTTCGAGCAGACCGCGTTTATCCTTCACATCCAGCCAGGCATCCGCGTCTTCCGGCGCGGCTTTTTTCTGGATGATGGCGGGCCAGACTTTGGCCAGACGGGCATTGATTTCCTCGAATTCTTCCTGTCCCTCGGGCAAGTCATCGTCCCGGAAGATGGCCGCTGCAGGGCATTCCGGCTCGCAGAGGGTGCAATCAATACATTCGTCAGGATCGATCACCAGAAAATTGGGACCTTCGCGAAAACAGTCCACCGGACAGACATCCACACAGTCCGTATATTTGCATTTGATACAAGATTCAGTCACCACGTAGGTCATGGGGGCCGGGCTCCTTGGCTTTTTGGTTTAAGGGTGCCGGGCTGCCCCGGCAATCTGGGCGTTTATTCTAGCCCAAGGTCGCACGCCTGCCCACTGGTTACGGCTACCATTTGCGGATAACCCGGTAGTGTCGGCAGCACGCGTCCGGATGGCAAGGCTTCAGAGAATTTGCTATAGTACAAATCTGGACTTTATCCCATCATCCGACAAGGAGGAAATTCCCATGGCAGTATTGGTAGGTAAAAACGCCCCTGACTTTGTGGCCCCAGCAGTCATGCCGGACAACAGCATCAATGAGAAATTCCAGTTTTCCCAGCATACCAAAGGCAAGTATGCGGTACTGTTCTTTTATCCCATGGATTTTACCTTTGTTTGCCCTTCGGAAATTCTGGCCTTCAATCATCGTCTGCATGAATTCAAAAGTCGTAATACCGAAGTCATCGCCTGCAGCGTGGATTCCCAATTCACCCATCTGGCCTGGAAGAACACCCCCGAAGAAAAAGGCGGTATCGGTCAGATCCAGTTGCCCATGGTCGCCGATTTATCCAAGAGCATTGCCCGTAATTATGACGTACTGCTCAATGACGAAGTGGCATTGCGCGGTTCCTTCCTGATCGACCTTCAGGGCGTAGTCCGCCATGAAGTCGTCAATGACCTGCCCCTGGGCCGCAATATTGACGAAATGATTCGCATGGTCGATGCCCTGCAGTTCTCCGAGGAGCACGGCGAAGTCTGCCCCGCTCAGTGGGAAAAAGGCAAAGCCGCCATGACTCCCACCGGCGCTGGTGTGGCAGAATTCCTGGCCAAACACGGCAAGGATTTGTAAGGTTTCTGCGCAGCATCCCCAAAGGCCCGGCGGCATTTTGGTTCGTTCCGGGCCTTTATCTATGAGCAAACCGCAATCAATGCAGACTATGCCCGGCGTTACTGGCGGCCTGGACCATGACGGTTTTGACTTCCTCGCTGAAATCGCCCCGGTTGACCTGCTGTAACCCCTCCTGAAAAAAGGTGCTGGCATCGGCGGGGAGGTGATGGGTGAGGGCGGCAAAAGCCTTGCGCATTTCAGCGGTATCCTGGGCGCGAGTGGCGGTGATGCCCCAGTTCAGCAATAAAATCCGCCAGGGCCGCTGGGGATCGGCGCTGTCCAGATCGGCCGCGTAGTCGGCCGAAGCGGCCGTCACCACTTCTCCCATCAGTTGCGCCAGGGGCTTGAGCGCTTCGGGATCATTGTGACTATTGGCCAGTACCGCCAGACCATTGACGACAGGTTCCAGGGTATGCAGGGCACCGTGTTGGGCGCAGAGCCAGGCCGCGATGCTGACGGTGATCATCTCCAGGGCAATTTTGGCCTGACGTTCGCCCAGCCGATCCGCCCAGGTGGCCAGATCCATGAGCAGGCCGATAGTCAAGTCGGCAATGCGTTCAGGTTCGTCTTCGGGCAAGCTGGGGTCCCATTCGGCGACATCATTGCCCAATACCGCAAACAACTGCCGCAAGGCGTCCACAATCATGGGCGGCGTAATTTGTTCCCCCGTGGCAATGCCGCTGCTGGCAAAAGCGGCCAGAACCGGTTGGGTATATTGTTCAAAGCGCTTCTGCGCTCCGGCGATGTCAAGAATGAGGGCCACGGTTTTCTCCTGAGATGTCCAAAGCAGTACTGCGTGGTATGCTAGCATGAATTAGTCTGGATGCCGCAGCAGAGTGTATCCACCATGCTCAGGAATGGTTTTAGATGCAACAGAAAATGTTTTCACCCATTGATTTACACATGCACTCCCTGGCCTCCGATGGCACCATGACTCCCCATGATCTGGTGCAGAGGGTTCATGATGCTGGCGTGCAGGTCATGGCCTTGACCGACCATGACAATACGGCGGGTCTGGCAGAAGCGGGCGAGAAGGCAGTCGAGTTGGGTGTTCAACTGATTCCTGGAGTCGAGGTGTCCGGCGAATGGGAAACCCAGGGCATTCATATTGTCGGGCTTTTTGTGGACCCGGAGAATGGGGTGCTACAGGAAGGGCTGGCGCGGATCATGGCTTTTCGTGACTGGCGCGCCAGCGAAATCAGCCGCCTGCTGGAAACTGCCGGCATTCCCGGGGCCGAAGCGGGAGCCCGCGCTATGGCGGGAAGCCGCATGGTCGGGCGCAGTCATTTTGGCCGCTGGCTGGTGCGGGCGGGCCATTGTGCGGATGCCAGCGAGGCCTTCGGTAAATATCTCGGCCGTGGTTGTACGGCCTATGTACCCAGTGACTGGATACCCATGACCGAAGTCGTGCGCTGGATCAGCAGTGCTGGCGGTTCTGCCATTCTCGCCCATCCTGGGCGCTACAGGCTCAGCGCCACCCGCTTGCGCACCTTATTGACGGCCTTCCGTGAAGCGGGAGGATCTGGTCTTGAAGTCTGCTCCGGCAGTCAGGCGGCGGGCGATCGGGAACATCTGGGGCGTTTGGCCAGGGAACTGGGTTTGCTGGGTTCGGTAGGCTCGGATTTTCATGGCCCGGACCTGGGCCATGCGGACATTGGCCAACTGTTGCCTCTGCCCGATGGGGTGGAACCGGTCTGGAGCCGGGCCGGCATCCAACTCCACTGATGATCTCTAGCTGGTAATTGCCCCGAGGGAGATGGTGCCCAAAGATCAAGGAAATTCGCGCTACGCCCTTTGGGGGCTGGGTTTGCTGCTGCTGATTTACGCAGGAGCCGCCTACACTCTGAGTCCTTTCGCCGGCCCTTTATTGATGGGGGCAGTGCTGACTACCGTCGGCTGGCCCTGGCAACTGCGTCTGGAAAGAGCCTTTCATTTGCCGCGCTGGTTGGGTTCCTTGGTCCATGCCATCGCCTGGATTGCCATCATCATCATCCCGGCGGTGATTATTGTCGATACCATTCTGCCTCAGGTGGTCCTGCTGATTGCCCGCTGGCGGTCCGGACACCCCCTGCTGATGGTCCCTCCCGAGGTCATGCAGATTCCTTATGTCGGCCATTGGCTACGTTACCATCTGAATGCGCTGAATGGGGCTTATTTATCTTCTTTCATCAGTACTCATGCCAGCATCATCACCGATTCCCTCAACCAGTTATGGATTTTTACCCTGCACACCTTTTTTGCTGCCCTGACGGTGTTTGCACTGGCTTTGCACGGTGAGCGGATTATTGAAACCCTGCGCCTGGGCACGACCCAGCTCTGGGGGCGGGATCGGGGGGACCGATTTCTGACTGCCTGCCGGGATGCCGCCCGTTCAGTGCTGATCGGCCTCATTGGCGTCGGCGTCATCGAAGGCATGTTCATCGGCATCGCCTATGCACTGGCGGGCCTGACCCTTTGGCCCCTCTGGCTGGTGGCTACGGCCCTCATTTCGCCATTACCCTTTGGGGCGACGGCGGTGGTCGGAGCGGCCACCATCTGGCTGGCCTTCACCGGGCACTGGATTGCTGGCTTGGCGGTGCTGGGCTGGGGCTTTTTTGTCATTACCGTGGCCGATCTGGTGGTCCGGCCGCTCCTCACCGGATCACAAAGCCAGGCCCCGTTTTTTCTGGTGTTTTTCAGCATCCTGGGGGGAGCGGAAGCTTTTGGCTTGATCGGATTGATTATCGGCCCTATTCTGGTTTTGTTGGCGCGGGGCGTTTGGCAGGCCTGGGAACGTCGTATTCGTCTTCAGGAATGATTTTTCAGATTTTGTCCTGGCAAACGTCAGGAACATAAGCTGCGTTTAATGATCTAATGATCAGATTTTCTTGTGAGGAGCGTATCATGGACTACACAATGCTGGAACAGCAGTACAATCAATTGCAGCAACAGACACAGAATAACTTGCAGGCCTTGCAGCAGATTGCCGGGCGCGTGAGCAGTCTGGCCCCGGATAATATGACCACCCGGGAAATCACCCTGGAGTTGCGCGGTCTGGCCATGAATCTGCAGCAACAGCAGCAGAATGTCGGAATGATGCTGCAGCAGATGGCTCAGCGTATTCAGCAACTGGAGATGCAGATGCAGGGCATGAACCCCAACATGCAGCAACGTCCTTGGAATGCCCCCATGCAGGGCCAGCCAGGTATGGGTAGCGGCTTTTTGGGCAATGTCATGACGGGGCTTGGCCTCGGTGCCGGCTTTGCAGTGGCGGATAATATTGTCGATGACATTTTCGACAGCTTCTGAGTAGCGCGTGCCGGAACAAGCACGGGAAGACTGGCTGGCATTTGAAAAGGCGGTGCTGCAGTGGGCAGGGGATCTGGGCTGGCGTCTCGAACGTACCGGCCCATTGCGGCGGGGCGTCTGGCCAGTGCCTCGTCTCGAGTTTCTGCGTGAAGGCGTCCTGACCCCGGAAACCTGGGATCAGTTTTTAGCGGACGGCCCGCTTTTCGGGTCTGTTGTTCCCGGTCGCCGGGAAGCGTTCAGTTCCGAGGGCATAGCGGTGAAGTTTTATCAGGTCGAAAAATCCGCCTGGGGATTTGCCCAGATAGCCCATACCGGGCCAACGGAATGGGTGGCCCATTGCCGAAGCCTGCCGGGTTGGGATCAGCTTCCGGCCGAAAGTGAGCAAGCGGCTTTTGCTCGCATTGATCTGGCATTCATTCCCCCCGAAGAACGGCATACTGATGGGCTACTGCAACCCAGCGGTGAGCCACATGCCTGAAGAGCAGCTGTATGGGATTCATGCCGTAGCAGCAGCCCTGGATGCTGGTGAGTTGGGCGCCCTGTGGATCGCAACGGAGCGGCGTGACGACGAGCGTCTAAAGCCATTGTTGGAAAAAGCCCGGCTCCAGAACCTGCCAGTGCACGAACTGCGTCTTGGCGCACTGGCGCGTAAATTCAATGCGGATAAACACCAGGGCATTGCGGGCGTGCTGCTTCAGCGGACAGAAGCGGACCTGACAGATATTTTGGCGCAACTGGACGGTCAGGGATTTCTACTGGTGCTGGATGGGGTGCTGGATCCCCATAATCTCGGGGCTTGCCTGCGCAGTGCCGAAGCGGCGGGGGTCAACGCGGTCATTCTTCCCAAAGACAACGCTTGCCCGGTCAATGCCACGGCGCGCAAGGCAGCAGCGGGTGCGGCCTCGCGATTACCGGTCTGTACCGTGACCAATCTGGCCCGCACTCTGGCGTCCTTACAGGAAGCGGGTTTCTGGCTGGTGGGTATGGCTGGCGAGGGTGCGCAGAGTCTCTATACACTGGATCTGAACATGCCACTGGTCATGATCATGGGCGGGGAGGGCAAAGGCCTGCGCCGTCTGACCCGTGAACTTTGTGATTATCTCGCCCACATCCCCATGGCCGGAGCGATGGAGAGTCTCAATGTATCCGTGGCTACCGGCATCTGTCTTTTCGAAGCCGCCCGCCAACGTCAGGGGCTGGGGATACAGTCAGTCTCCGTGCACAATAAACACGGTCATTCATGCCAACAGGTCACCTAATGCTGGTCGATTCCCACTGTCATCTGGATTTTGAAGATTTTGCCGAAGATCGGACGCAAATTCTGGAACGCGCCCGTGCTGCTGGCGTGCAGGAAATCCTGATTGCTGCCGTCGTGCAGGAGCACTGGGCGCGGGTGCAGGCGCTGGCAGCGGAAAATCAGGGCATCTGGGCCGCAGCCGGGGTGCATCCCAACGAGCCGGAGGGGGCAACGCCCAGTATGGATACCCTGCTTGCGGCCCTTGCTGCCGAAAAGGTAGTGGCGGTAGGAGAGACGGGGCTGGATTATTTTCGCAGTGAAGGCGATTTGCGCTGGCAGCAGGAACGCTTTGCCCGGCACATCGCCGCCTCCAAGACCACCGGCAAACCGGTGATTGTCCATACCCGCGCTGCTGCCGCCGATACTCTGGCCCTGCTGCGCAGTGAAGACGCTCGCGCTGCGGGAGGCGTCATCCACTGCTTCACGGAAGACTGGGATTTTGCCCGTGCAGCCTTGGATCTGGGCTTTTATATCTCCCTCTCGGGTATTGTGACTTTCAAGAAGTCTGTGGATCTGCAGGCCGTTGCCCGTAAATTGCCGGCAGATCGCCTGCTGGTGGAAACCGATGCGCCCTATCTGGCCCCCACGCCCATGCGGGGCAAGCGCAATGAACCGGCTTATGTTCGTCATGTCGCCCAATTTCTGGCGGAATTGCGCGGCGAACCCCTGGCCGAGTTGGCCCAGCAAACGACAGCAAACTTTCATCGTCTCTTTACCCAAGCGGTGCCTGCATGAAAATTACCTTTCTGGGCACCGGGTCCAGTGCCGGCACACCGGTTATCGCCTGTCATTGCCCCGTCTGTCAAAGTAGCGACCCGCGCAATCATCGCCGCCGCGCCAGTATTCTGGTAGAGCAGGGTGACACGGTCCTGCTGGTAGATACCGGCCCCGACCTGCGCCAGCAAATGCTCGATGCCCAGGTACAACAGCTCAGCGCCGTGCTCTATACCCATTTTCATGCGGATCACATCAACGGCATTGATGACCTACGCGCCTTTAACTTCGCCCAGAAAATGATCATCCCCTGTTATGCCGACAAAAGAACCGCCATGGAACTGGAAACCCGCTTTCGCTACTGTTTTCTGCCACCCGATGCCGCCTGGGCGAAACCTTCCCTGTCCATGCACCACTTTCAGAACGTAATGAACTTTGGCGAGTTGCAGGTCATGCCCATTCCCATCCTGCATGGCAAGTTGCCCATTCTCGGCTTCCGTTTTGGAGATGTGGCCTATCTGACCGATCTGAAAAGCATTCCCGATGAAAGCCTGATGCTGCTCAAGAAACTGAAAATACTGATCCTCGACTGCCTGCGCTACGAAGCCCATCCCACCCATCTTAACGTGGAAGAAGCCCTTTACTGGGCCCGCCGCATTGCCGCCGATCAGACTATTTTTACCCACATGACCCACGATATTGATTACGCGCCGTTTGCCGCAGAACTTCCGGCCGATATCCTGCCTGCCTATGACGGAATGGTGTTTGCGCTGTGAAACGCTTTGTCGCCAAAGGGAAATTCGCGGTGCCGGACGCTATTGAATTTTGTCTTGGATGCTTCTGTGACGTTACTCTGGCTGGTACCGGAAACCAATTCGGCAGGTGTGGATTATGCCCGTACGGCTCTGATCATGACCGACCATGCAACATCGGCACACGCATCAGGAGACACCTTGAACCTCGCCAGACGCTATAAACTGTCAGCCTATGATGCTGCTTATTTGGAGCTATCGCTGCGCACGGGCCTACCGCTGGTAACGCTGGATGCCGGTTCCATAGCACTGATACGAGCTGGGCCATACCTGTGTAGCGATTCTGGCCCAAGTGTCAGGCCATCGGATCGCGGGGTACAAGACTTGCCAATGGTCAATAGGTATACTGAATTCCAAGCGAAGGATTTGGTAAAGTGCTGGGTGTAAATTATGGATTTGACTTTGACGGAGCATGCCACCTTCGCAGTGCAACGGCGCTGCATCAAAATGGAATGGATCGAGGCAGCAATCCTTGCGCCTGATGCGGCAGAAGTGCGGGACGGCAAGTAATCGTTTCTCAAGTGTCACCGGGAACGAGGAAAGATGCTCCGCGTGGTGACACGGGCGGATGATCCTTGCCATGTGATTACTGCCTATTTCGCCAGGAGAATGCCATGCTAGTGCGGGTAGATAGAGAAGCTGATGCGGTGTACCTGGAACTGACCTCGGTGCCCATTCAGGAAAGCGAAGAAGTAGCCGATGGCATAATCCTGGACTACGATAAAGACGGCAATATCGTCGGCGTAGAAATATTGGGTGCCTCAAAAAAAGGTGGTGCAGATGCCTTGCGGAATATCAATATCGCTGCCTGACTGAGCGCATTCCATCTGGTGCATATCGACGCTGTCATACAGGCAGTCTCATCCATTATCGAGCAGCAATCAGGCGTCAGGAAAAATCTGCTCCAAGTTCAGCCCGTCCAGCACCTGCTCGGCCCAGGCTCCCTGTTCTGTAGTGCTGGCAGCTTCAGACGCGCCAGAACCAGAGGGGGCAGGGAGCCAAAACGCTTTTGCAGCAAACGGCTCAACAGGAGCTGTTCGCCACGTTCCATCCCGTGTTCCATCCCCAGCCCGTAAGAGGACAATTCGATAATCAAGACTTCGCTCAACATGGTCTGTTCCTCCTTGACGACCTCATACAGATTGCGGTTACTCGACAGAATTTCCAGCATTTTCATGTCCACCTCCAGGCCCAGGAGGATGCGGGCAATATCCAGGGTGATGCGCTTGAACAGATTCTTGGACACCACATCCTTTTCTTGCATAGATCGCGTCTACCTTGCCACTTCATCCCGCGCTGTTACCACTTCCCCCCACTACAACCATAAGGCCCTGAACAAGTGTTCAGACCACTATCCGTAGTTGTAAAAATAACCGTAGCATTATCAAACTGATTTGGAATCCCAGTGGCAGTGATCGTAAATTTCTGATTATTATTGCTCAGCGCAATGGAATAGGAAAAATATTTCCCCGTAACCGATGCACTCGCGGTAACCGGAGCATAATTCGCAACCGGCCACAGAACGACTCCGCCACACGTCCTTGCATTGGTTAAAGCTGTCGCATCACCCACCTTTCCCGCATAGGATCGACAATCCTGGTAATACTGTTGCTCTGCTGTATTCAGGGTTTGCAGATTGCTCTTGGCGTGAGTCGTTTTAGCATTGATGACATATTGGGAATACTGGGGAATGGCGATGGCCGCCAGGATGCCGATGATGGCGATGACGATCATCAGTTCAATCAGGGTAAAGCCCTTGTTCTGCAGCCTTTCCATATCATTCATCGACTTTCCTCGCTATGAATCCTTGTACTCATCGGTTGGTCCAGGCCCTTGTGGCGGCACCTGCGTTAAAGGGCGGAAAGAAAGGTACAGCGTTGGGACTCCCGCCATTCACGCCCGGCAACAACAGCTTCATACCCGTTGCGGTGGAGGTAACCGTGGGTTGAGGAGCCTGACCGGCAACTTGAATACTGTTGACAGTGATATTGCTGCCGGTAAAACCAAAGGGGTTGGTGCTGGGTACGGCACCCGAATTGAAATTGACTGCAGTGATCCAGGATGATCCGCTTCCGCTGCCTTGGCAGGGATTCGTGCTTGTCGCACCGGGTACAAAACTGGTGAAGATGGCATCACCAAACACGTTTTGCGGGTTATCTATCAGTCGCTCTCCGGTTATCGGCAGATTGATATACCAGCCTTTTTTGCCACCAGGTGCGCTGTTGTATGGCACCGGATAACTGCTGCCCGTCCGCGTATTGTAAGCGGTGCCACCGGTGCTGGCTGTAGCGGTGGTGGTCGTTAAGGTCTGCTGCACAAGGTCACTCTCCGGAATAGGTGTCGTGCGCTTGCTGGTGTTGTTCTGGTTCACATCCCAGATTCCATAAAGACTTTGGGTCTGGTTGTCGGTGGTATCCGTGGAGAAAAGCCACTGACCCGTGCCGAAAATGACGCCAATTCGACCTTGGGCGTCCATGGATACCACGGGCGCGGTGGAAATGGGTTGCCGCACAGCCGTGCTACCTGTACCTGTTTCGGCCACAAACATGGGTCCTCCGCCATAACCAATTGTGGGTTGACTACTGGTGGATTGGGTCCCTTCTGGCGGCGAGGCATTGGCTGGCAGATCAATTTTCCAGAGGTCGCCCTCATTGTCGGTCACATAAAGGGCTTGGGCATAACCCGGTGCGTTGAAGCTGGCAGGCGCAATACCGGCAACGGAGAGCTGGCGGCCCGATACCTGATTAGCCAGAGTAACAGTCGCCAGTAACGCCCCATTATTGGGGTTCACAAAATAAATGTACCCATCACCTGAACTGGTGGGGGTGGGTTGATAACCGGAGCCAAAGACCACCACCCAGCCCATGCTTTGGGTTTTGATCAGTTGCGGGGAAGCAATGATATACCCCATCGCGCTGAAACCCGTTGTGCCTGGGGTGATTTCCCAGGGGGCGAGAGCACTTGCCGACGAGGGCTGAGGATTGGTGATATTCAGGCCATAAATGCCCGAAACACCTCGTCCCTCAGAAGCCACCAGCAAACTTTCCCAAGCGGTGCAGGTACCGGTATTGCCGGTTCCCGTCCCAGCGGTGCAAAATGCCCCGATGGTAGGGGTGCTATCCATGAGATACTGATGGCTGAAGGCGCTGGCACTGATGCGCTGATCCAGGTAGGGGATGACCGCATTGGGAATGTAGGCCCAGAGTTCCTTACCGGCATTGGCGCCACCGCTACCGCTACCGCTGCAGCCCGCAGGCGGGGTGACGCCAGAGGGATAGCTGGTAGCGCAGGCATCGATGGCGTGGAGCATGCCATCGTTCGCCGGCACATAGAGCATGGGTATGCGTGTGGCGTTAGTGTTGGCAAAGGCACCATAACCCGGAAAAGTATAATTCTGGCTGGGTGCTCCCACATACTGCGGTGTGGCATCAATGATATCGCCCAGCACCTTGCCGTTGCGGTTGCGGAATAAAGTGCCATCTTCGCTGGTGTTACCCAGGATATTATCCACTACCTGGTTGATGGTGGCATTGCTGGGAATGAAAGCGGAATTCATTAATTCTGACTGCTGTGTGCTGCTAAGAGAGCTGGATGAGAAGGGGATACCAGTAGAACCATTAAATGTGTAAACAGGTGCTGAAGAGGAGTTTATTCCCGTATCCTGTTCGGCAGACTTTTGTTGGGCACTGATATTACTTTGCGCTCTCCAATTGAAATTGGTGTTGAAGGTGTTGGTGTTCGGGTTATACAAAAACGATTTGACATCCCCGGTCCAGTTTCCCGTGTTATAGCTGGGCACAAAGGCCAGGCTGCTGGTGCTCAACTGAGCACCCGTCACCGCTACCGATGAATTGCTTAGGGTGCGTGCCTCAATGGTTTGCAAGGCGCTCGTCAGTCCGGAAGATAACTCGGTAGGATTACTGGCGCTGTAATAATTCCCATGCCCATTGATACCCGCATGCCAGAGGTCGTCAATCAAGGCCGGGTTATTGCCGGAATTAGATGGATAGGGTTCTGACCAGGCGAGGCTGCCAGCCTGCAATTGGGCGAGGTCTCCGGGATAATTCAAGTAGCCGCTTACGCCCAATCCCACCGTGAAGGTATCCATATGGGGCCAGAACGCGGGGTCGCTGGGGCTGGTTGGAACGTCGTAAGAACTGGAAGAATTGGTATTGGAACTGCCAAATGTTTGCAGTGGGTGTTCCCAATACCAGAAAGCAATATTGGCTAAAGAACCCTCGCAGTTACCATTACCGTTACAAGCCGTACCTCCGCTGCCAGTAGGTGCACTTCCAGGTTGATCCATGAAAGGGGGCGTTGGTTTGTATTGGTAGCTTTGTCCATTTGCGCCTGTAATGGTTGGCCCAGCAACCTGATCCGGATTATTAATAGCGGTGTTATTTGGCGTTGACACAGAACTGTCATTATTCCACCCACCATCAGTTACAAATACCGTAAAGTTTTGGCGGCAGGTCAATACCTTATCTCTGGGAGAACCGGATATTGCCCCAGCACTGGCACCCCAAGGTGCAGCACTGACGCTTGCCGGCTGCATCAACCAGTTACCAATAGCCGTCAAAGCCTGACGTGAGGGCGTCCCCACTTCTGGTGTTTGGTAGCCAAAAAAGGTACTGAGGAACCAACTGCGTTGGGCGGCACCGAAATGCTGCAATGTGCCCACAGTAGAGCCAGATGGTGCATTTGCTTGAGTTGAGCCATTAGCCAAAGTTTTCCCGGTAGATGATGAGTATGCCGCGCCACCGGAGTTACCATTATCATAAAAGGGGACCCCCGAGTAATTGTTTCCATTACTGGTGATCTGATTGATCGTCGCATAGTCCACCCGAAAACCGCTGGGCAAAGACATGAAAGCCTGGCTGATACCATCACGGGCCAGGAAAATATGATTTCTGGCATATTGATACCAGTTGGCATAATTCTGGATTTCTTGAGTGTAGGTCCGGCTGATTTGCTGGTTGGGTCCAGTTACATAAACATAACTTTGTGTCGAGCTATCGTAATACGTATAGGGATATGCACTGGTACTGGATGGTTGGGTTGGATAGGTACAAGCAGGGATGGTGCTGGACACCTTGGTATTGCCATTACCGGAAAGAGAGCTTTGTAATGGTATATTCGGTACTGGCGAAGGACAAATCTCTACTTTCTGATAGTTAGCAATGATGTTTTCTGGGTTGTTGTGCTGTGTATTAGAGGAGATTCTCTGGGCGTAATTGAAATATACGGCAGGCCAAAATCCATATTGCTTAGATGGGACTTTAGACATACAGCTTTTATATCCTTGCACACAGTAATAATAGCAGTATTGATTAGCACAATAATCCTTTTTTTTATTACGCTCAAAGAAATTATTTATGTACTGCCCACTGTAAGACTGAATCTGCCCGCTTGATGAAACATACCACCAGGTAGTGCCATTGTAATTATTATACTGATATTCCCCCGTTCCCGAAAAGCCACCATTAGTTGTAGTGGTAGACGCAGGATTGGTACTATCATTCCAGGTTTCAAAATTACGCCAGCCCCGATTGGGAAACCAGGGATTTAGCAGTACATGGGTTGGTGTCGCATCAGGCATCAGCCACAGATTGACCTGTGAGTTCCACTGACAGGTAATGGTTTGATCATCCCCATTAGTCATCGTTGGGACGGGTGAGGTATTCGAGTTTTCCTCGCTGGCAGGTACGGCACACGCCCACGGCAGATAGGTAATGGCTGGATTATAGTAAATCGGGTTTATTTGAGTGGAACGATATTGTCCTGCCAACACATCCTTGCCGCTGAAAGAGGGAATATTATCTCCATATGTGTTTGAATAACTCGAATCAACATTGAATACATTGGGCGTACCTACTGGAAAGGCATATCCCAAGAAATACGAGTTGTACGGATAGTTATAACTATTCCCCAAAGTCTGCAAATAAGTCCCCCCATCGCCAATCCAGTCCCATTGCATGGAACCCGAGTCGTCCTGCAAGAAAATCAGGTTGGGTGCAACACTCAAATTGGTTCCCAGTGGCACATTGGGAAAAGGTGAAATGCTGCTGGTAGCGGCCCAGGCGATGCCACTCAGGGTAAAACTTCCGGCGACAAGGGCAGCAATTATTCGTGCCAACTTCTTGCTGGGTTTACGGGAGGGGATGGTTTTCATACAAAACTCCTACTGTGCCGGTAAAGCCACGGTGTAACTCTGGATGACCTGGGTATGGCTGGCATTAGGGTCCACAGCTGCTACCAGTATGATGTAATAATACATTTGCCGTACTAGCGGGGGTGCGGACGGATTGAGGCTGACGCCTGCAGAAGGTTGTACGCCAATGGTATTCCCCTGATTACTGGTAGCGAGGATGGCGTAGCGAGTCGCGAATTGCGTATCTTTCAAGTTGGTTGGGGTCGGATTGCACCACAGCGTGCTGTTGGCATCGTTACTCAGGCTTTTGGTCAAGGTCACCACACTCTGCTGCCCGGGCACATAACAGCAGGTGTTGTTGGTCCCGTTGCTGCAGGGGTTTCCTGCGCTCGTCAAATCTGTCGTAGGCAGATACGTACTGTTACTGGCGCTGAACTTCAGTATCTTGCTTAACGTCGCCTGGTAAGTGCTTCCTGCGCTTTGAGCAGCTTCCGAACGGAAACGCAGGTTTCCGGCAACCAGGCTGTCACTACGGGTCATGTAAATCGCTGCCAGCAGAATAATGGTCAGACCGACCAGTACCAGCAGCACGACGATCATGATGGCTCCACCTTCCTCTGAATGAACAGGACGCTTCATTGGCTTCATTGGGGCACCACATAATAATTACGCAAGGGAATCACGTCCTGGAGGAGGGTATAACGGTGATTACTCAGGATACTTACCGTTGCACCACCGGGCATGGTAAAGCTGGAGGGGCCATGAAACTGACGATCAGAGCGACCACTGCCTATCAGCAAGGCGAGTTGTATGCTTTGCAGCAGGTCGCCATTACTGTCCACCCCGCCCATGCAGCTTACCGGACCATAGGTATTCTGATAATTACACAGGGCGGACATAGCGACGACCCCACAGGCTACGGGCACCGCTGCTGTGCCCCCTGAGGAACGATTCAGGCTCCCCAATGCGCAATTGCTGGAGGCGGAGGCGAGGCTGTAGGTGACTGTGCCTGCGACCGTATTGGCAGCATAGGCAATGGCGGCAAAGGGGCTGGGGTTGTTCAGAGTGATGCTGGTGCCGCTCACCCTATTGATGCTGGCAGTTGTACAGCCCCCACCATTTTGCTGCGCTTTGAGCAAAATGGGTGTGGCTGTCGTCAGAGCGCTGCCCGCAGGGGCCGTCAAATTAATCAGATCGGCACCCGGAGCTACGGTACCCAATGGAATACTGGCAAGATTGATTCCGGTATTTCCTGTAGAAACTGTAAGCGCTGAAACGAGATCAGCCCCAGCGTTACTGTATGTTACCGAAACAGAGGGAACGGTTGCTGCGCAACTCTGCGGTTCCAGTCCATAACCTGCTTTACCCATATCCTGTTGCATCATGTACAGGGCAATACGACCCTGTTGCCACATATTCTGGGTGGCCGTCGTCTGGTTGTTCTGCCGTGAAAATGCGTTGAAGACGCCGAATATGGCCGCTGCCGCCAGCAAGGCTATGACCATGGCGACTAACAGCTCTACCAAGGTAAAACCTTGCTCAACATGGATCTTGATGTTTTTTCTCGCCATGGTTCAAAACC